>CAVSGN010000001.1:0-250753 GCA_963727515.1 uncultured Thermoleophilia bacterium
CAAGGAGCACACGCAACAGCTGCTGCCGCTCGACGCCCGCGGGGCGAAGCTACAGTCCCCACTCCCGACCGTCGCCAGTCACGCCAGCGAGCTCTTCCACGGGACCTGGTGTTCGACCCGGCGCGCACCGCACGGCAATCGGCCCTATCCCGCGCGCAAGTCCTGGATTCCGCGGGACTGATATCGAGCGAAAAGGTACTCGGCCGTGCCGTCGCCGGCTCCCCGCGGAGCCGGCGCGGGACGTAGAGCGGATCGACTAGGCTACTCCGCGGTGGACGCCAACGACAACGGAAATTGGACAGCCGACGCGCTCAAGGATCTGCGCCGTGACTTCGGTGACGCCTACGCCGGGCGCACGGCGCTCGTCACCGGCGCCGACGGCTTCATGGGCTCGCACCTGACCGACGCGCTCGTCGAGCTCGGCGCCGACGTGATCGCCTTCGTGCGCGCGACCTCGTCGCGGCGCGCTCAACAACATCGGCCACCTGCGCGGCCGGCTGCGCGTCGTCTTCGCCGACCTGACCGACAAGACCTCGATCGACTACCTGATGCGGGAGCTGAAGGAGGCGCCCCGACAGGCCGTACGTCTTCCACCTCGGCGCGCAGGCCCACGTGGGCGAGTCGTGGCACCGGCCCTACGAGACGGTGATGGCGAACACGATCGGCACGCTCAACCTGCTCCAGTCGGTCGTCGACCACGGCGTCGAGCTCGAGAAGTTCGACACGGCCGGCACCTCGGAGGAGTACGGCAACGTGCGCGAGTCGGTCGCGCACCACCACGACTTCGACGACGCGCGGCAGCCTGATCCTGCACGAGCGCTCGCCGATCAACCCGAAGTCGATCTACGCGACGGCGAAGGTCGCGGCCGACTTCCTGACGATGAACTACCACGACGCGTTCGGCGTTCCCGGCGTCGTCACGCGCATGTTCAACAACTACGGCCCGCGCCAGAACCCGCGCTACGTGACCGGCACGATCATCACGCAGGCGCTCGAGCGCGAGACGATCGAGCTCGGCCAGCTCGACCCGCTGCGCGACTTCTGCTTCTGCACCGACGGCGTGCGCGGCCACCTCACCGTCGCCGCGCACGGCACGCCCGGCGACGTCTACGTCTACGGCCAGGGCAGAGAACATCTCGATGGCCGACTGGGTCGCGATGATCCTGCGCGTCGGGGAGGAGCGCGGCTTCTGGCCTGCCGGCCGCACGGTCGCGACGACACCGACGCGCTTCCGGCCCGGCGCGAGCGAGGTGATGGCGCTGCGGGTCGGCTACGAGAAGCTCAGCGCGAGACGGGCTGGGTGCCGAAGGTGTCGTGGGAAGAGGGTGTGCTGGAGACGATCCGTTGGTATTCGGAGAACCGGGCGCGATGGATCGGGCGCGTCGACTGGCTCTCGACCGGGGCGCCCGCGCTCAGCACGCCGTAGGCGGCCCGAGCCACGCGGCGGGCAGGCCGTGGAGCAAGCGATCGATCCGTCTCGCCACGGGAGCACGCTCGCCGATACCCTTGCCCGATGCAGATCCTCGTCACGGGCGGCGCCGGCTTCCTCGGCTCCCACCTCGTCGAGCGGCTCCGCGGTCGACGGCCACGAGGTGCGTGGCGCGACGCGCCGACTACGACCTCACCGATATGACGCAGACCGCGCGGCTCTTCGACGAGGTCCGGCCGGAGCTCGTGTTCCACCTCGCCGCCGAGGTCGGTGGCATCGGCGCGAATCAGGCGAACCCCGGCCGCTACTGGTTCGCGAACCTGATGATGGGCGCCCACGTGCTCGAGCAGGCGCGGCTGCACGGGACGCGAAGCTCGTGATCGCCGGCAACGATCTGCTCCTACCCGAAGTTCGCACCCGTGCCGTTCCGCGAGGACGATCTCTGGAACGGCTACCCGGAGGAGACGAACGCGCCGTACGGCGTCGCCAAGAAGGCGCATCCTCGTCGGCGCGCAGGCGTACCGCCGAGCAGTACGGGACGAACGCGGTCTACCTCCTGCCCGTCAACCTGTACGGGCCGCGGCGACAACTTCGACCTCGAGACCTCGCACGTCATCCCGGCGCTGATCCGCAAGATGGTGGAGGCGCAGGAACGCGGGACGAGGTCGATACCTCTGGGGCGACGGCTCGCCGACCCGCGAGTTCCTCTACGTCGACGACTGCGTCGAGGGTCTGTGCTCGCGGCCGAGCGCTACGACGGCGACGAGCCGGTCAACCTCGGTACGGGCGAGGAGATCTCGATCCGCGATCTCGCCGAGCTCGATCGCGGACGCTACCGGCTACAACGGCGAGATCGTCTGGGACACGTCGCGGCCGAACGGCCAGCCGCGGCGAAAGCTCGACACGACACGCGCCGAAGAGCTGTTCGGGTTCAGGGCGCAGGTCGAGCTCGTCGAGGGGATCGAGCGCACGGTCGGCTGGTATCGCGAGCATGCCGTCCGCTCGTCGATGCCAAGGCTCGAGCCGACAGGCCCGCGCGTCGGGTTGCCAGCGAGAATCGGCTGGCGCCGTCGACACGGCGCCCGTCCTCGCGCTCGTCGCGCTTCTCGTGATCGCATGCTCGGTCGCCTACTACGGCCAGTTCAACCGCAAGCCGTCGGGTGACACGTATGGAGCGGTCTACACCGCCGTCGCCCTCGTCGAGCGGCAGACGATCTGGCTTGATCACTACCTCCCCTTCATCCAGGCGAGCGCTCCGGGGAGCGAGCCCTACATGCTCTCCCGCACGAGGCGGGGCCACGTCGTGAGCAGGACACCGGCGGCGCCGAGCGTGCAGGCGCTGCCGGCCGTGGCGCTCTTCGCGCTCGCCGGAGCGCGACGCGGGCGACTGGGACGCATGGATGGAGGCGGCGATGCTCACCGCTGCGATCACCGCGGCGCTCTCGGTCGCTGTGCTGTTCCTCCTTGCTCACCCGCATAACGACCCGGCGTCGAGCACTCCTCTGCGCAGGTGTGTACGCCTTCGGCACCCTGACCTGGACGGTCGCCGGTCAGGCGCTGTGGCAGCACTCGGGCGCCATGCTCGCGCTCACGGTGGGGCTTCTCGCGCTCGTCGATCGCAGGCTCGATCCTGGCCGGGGTGGCGCTGGCCGCAATGGTGGCATTTCGGCCCTCGGCCCCCGTGATCGTCATGTGCCTGCTGCCCGCTCGTCGGGCGGCGGACCGGCTGGCATGGCTCCGGCTCGTCGCTCGGCGCCCTGCCGGTCGCCGTCGCGCTCGGCACGTTCAACAGCGTCGTGTGGGGTGGCCCGCTCCGCCAGGGATACGACGACCGGTGACCGCCCGGGCGGCGAGCATACGCTTCGGCGGCTCGCTGCTCGACGGCCTCGGCGGGCTGCTCGTCTCACCCGGCCGCGGGCTCATCTGGTATAGCCCCGTCCTCCTGCTCGGGACTGTCGGAGCGTTCGTCGGGTGGCGGAGACCGCTCGTGCGCTGGTCAGCGGTCGCGGCCGATCGCGTACTTCCTGTTGATGTCGCGTTTCATCGACTGGTGGGGCGGCGAAACGTTCGGGCCCCGTCTCCTGATCGAGACGTTCCCGCTCCTGATCGTCCTTCTCGCGGCCGCCCTCGATCACTTCGCAACCGAGCGCTGGTTCCGGTGGGCGTTCGGAGTCACCGCTTCGTGGTCGGTCGCCGTCCAGCTGCTCGCGGCGTCGAGCTGGCCACCGCCGACATGGTTCGGCGACCACGATCCTGTTCTACGGTCGACCTGGTGGAGCTTCACCGACAACGAGCTCGTCGCTCTCGTGACGGAAACGCCCCATCTCGCCTCGCGGATGATCCAGATGCTGGTCGTTGCCCTCGCCGGCATCCTCGCCGCGGCCTGCGTCGTCCAGATCGCGCGCGGGCGACATCCACTCGGGAACGGTGACAACAGGCATATCTCCCCGGCCGCCTAGGAACCGAGGAACCGAGACCCGCCGCGGGCTGTTGTCTCATTCGGCATCAGCTTCCCGTGCGACGTCGAGCCGGGACTCGAGCAGCGCCAGCCGCTGCGCGAGCACGATGTTCTGGTCGGCAGAGCTGCGAGATCACGGTCGAGTAGTGCAGCAGCACCGCGAGGATGAACAGGATCCCCACGCGAACAGCACCGCGGGCGGGTAGCTGCGCACACCCGACCCAGCCCGCGATCGTGTTCAGGCCCTCCCGCCAGGCGGAGAGCACGAGCAGCACGACGCCGGTCGCGAGCCAGAGCAGCGCGTAGCGCTCGCGCAGGCGCCGGCAGCGGATCAGCTCGAACCGACGACGAGCAGCAGCGAAGGAGGCGATCGAGCCGACGATCGAGACGACTTAGCGGCGTCACCGCGAGCGCCTCGTCCAGGAGGTCGCGGCGGCGGAAGAGCGCCGACGAAGAGCGCGAGCAGCACCTTCGACCATGTAGTAGATCGAGCGCAGCGCCGTGATCGAGGAGCGGCCGCTGCTCGCGCTCGCGCATCGTCACCGGCACCTCCGCGAGCCGCAGCCGGTGGCGGAAGACCATCACCGTCGCCTCGACCTCGGGGTAGTCGTGCGGGTAGTCGCGGGCGAAGAGGGCGATGCCGTTGCGGTTCAGCGCCTGGAAGCCCGAGGTCGTGTCGGTGACGCGCTGGCGCGACGATCCGCGAGACGACCGCGGCGAGGATGCGGATGCCGACGCGGCGGCGAGCGGAGGAGCGGTAGCCGTCCGGGCCGTCGGCGGCGAAGCGCGAGCCGACGGCGATGTCGGCCTCGCCGCGCGAGCACCGGCGCGAGCACGGCAGCGAGCTGGGCCGGGTCGTGCTGGCCGTCGCCGTCGACGCGCACGGCGAGGTCGTAGCCGCCCTCGAAGGCGAAGCGGAAGCCGGTCTGGACGGCGCCGCCGATGCCGAGGTTGAACGGGAGCCGGAGCACGTGCGCGCCCTGGGCGGCCGCGACGTCGGCGGTGCGGTCGGTCGAGCCGTCGTCGACGACGACGACGTCGAGGCCCGGGTCGAAGGCGCGCAGCTCGTCGATCACGCGCCGCACGGTCACCTCCTCGTTTAGCGCCGGCACGATCGCGATGCGCCGCAGCGCGGCGAGCCCTGGGGCGCCGCCGCGGCGACCGGCTGCTCCGCGACCTCAGACACCGGCGGCCACCGGGACCCCCAGGCCGAGCAGCTCGAGCAGCCGCCGCGCGCGGTGCGCGTAGGTGTGCTCGTCGAGCACGCGCTCGCGCGCGCGCGCGGCCCAGCTCCTCCGCCTGCGCCGGATCGGCGAGCAGCTCGCGGTACGCCGTCGGTCGCCTCGTCGGCGTCGTGGACGACGAGCAGCTCGCTGCCCGGCTCGAACCAGCGCTCGATCCCCTCGTACGGGTTCGAGACGATCGCCGCGCCGCGCGGCGGCGAGCTCGAACGGGCGACACGTCGACGACGCGGCACGGTCGCGTGCGAGCGGCGCGTGACGTTGAGGTTGATCCGCGCCGCCGAGATCGCCCGCGGGAAGACGTTGAAGGGCACGTCG
Source organism: uncultured Thermoleophilia bacterium (assembly GCA_963727515.1). Classification (GTDB taxonomy): domain Bacteria; phylum Actinomycetota; class Thermoleophilia; order Gaiellales; family Gaiellaceae; genus Gaiella. Next base: position 5,447 of record CAVSGN010000001.1, read on the forward strand.
CCCGAGCACGCGCGCGCGCGCCGATGTCGCCGCGGAAGTCCTCGCCGCCGAGCGCGAAGTCGCATCCGGCAGGCGGCCGGCTCGGCTCGCCGACGATCGCCGCGCATCCACTCGCGCCGGAACTTGTCGCCGTAGCCGTAGAAGAACACGTCCGTGCTCGGGCTCGACCGAGCTGCGGCGCGAAGAACTCGGGGTCGATCGCCCAGAAGAGCGGCCTCCGCGCGGCGGGCGCCGAGCTCGAGCAGACGCGGGAGCCCGCCCTCGGAGTTCGAGAGGACGAGGTCGTACTCGGACGGGTCGGCGCCGTGGTAGGTAGTTGAAGCCCGTGTCCATGCCGCCGAACTCCGGCAGGCTCATCGGCACGTCGCCGTCGTAGAAGACGACCGGCACCCCGAAGCGCTCGCGCAGCGCCGTCGGGATGCCGCGGAAGTGCGCTCATCGGCACGGTGAAGACGACGACGGCGTCGACGGTCCCGCTCGCGCTCGAGGAGCCGCTCGAGGTGCCGCTGCCAGCGCGGCGTCACCGATGCGCCAGATCGTCTCGCGCGACGAGCCGGTCGGCGCGCGTGTCCTCCGGCGCGTCCTCGGCGCGGCGCAGGTACCGGTCGCCCTTCAGCCGCGCGACGACGCCGCGCGCAGCGCGGCGAACGACTCCGCCTCGCGGTAGAGTCGGGTTCGGCGCCGTCCGCCACCAGGGCGACTCGACGGCCGGCCGCGGTACGGCGTGACGACGAGGTCGACTGCCCGCCTCGTCCATCCCCTTCCAGAGCTGCCACCACGCGGGCGTGCAGCCGTAACGGAAGTCGAGGTCGACCGCGGAGGCGACCGCGAGGATCTTCGGAGCGCGCATGAGCACGAAAGCGTACCGCCACGACCGTCGCATATCCTCACTGACCGTGGATCATGTCCCGACCAGGCCCAGCGACGATCCCGCGAGCACATCTCCTCGAGTAAGAAGCGTCGTGATGGTCGCTGCGGTTGTCGCCCTCGTGATCTCAACCGGGCTGACCGCCGGACCGCTCTGGGATCAGCTCGGCGCGTACCGCAGCGCCTACGGGCCGCTGACCGCCTTGGAGCGCGAGCGTACCGCCGGAACGCTCAACGCCTTCGATGCGGCGAGCTGGGACGAGCTCCGCGCGCGCATCCACCGCGGAGACCGCTACGCGGTGATCGGTCAGCCGGAGACGAGCCAGGATGCCGCAATCGAGAACCTGGTTGCTCGGACCTACGCGTCGTTCTGGCTGCTTCCCGCGATACAGGTACGCGCCCCCGAGAACGCGAACGTGCTCGTCTATTTCAAGCCGACAACTCCCCCGGCCGGCGCCGACTGCTTTCCGAGCCCGCGTCCCGTCTGCGTGCGCAGAGTCCGATGACGATCATTGGGCTTCTCAGCGCGGATGCGCTCGTGGCGCTCGTCGGCCTGGGACTGCTCGTCGTCCTCGGGGTCGCCCCGACGGCGGGAGATCTACGCCGGTGTGCGGCCCTCGCGCCGCTGACGGGCATGGCCGCGGTGGGCGTGCTCGGCGCAACGGTCGAGCCGCTCCACATCGGTATCGGGCCTGTCGCACTTCTCGTGCTTGCACCTGCGTCGATCGCGGCCGGATTCTGGCGGCTCGAGCAAGGGTCGCCGCCCAGCGCTCCGGCGTGGACGACACTCGATCGCGCCGCCGTGGTCGCCTCGGTCATCGCCGTCGGGGTGGTGGCCGCCACGGCGATCGCAACGTTCAGGGTCAAGCCTCTAGCCGAGTACGACGGATGGGCGATGTGGGCGATGAAGGGTCGTGCCCTGGCGGCGCTCGGATGGGCTGACCCGTCCGTCTTCACGCGCAACCTCTTCGACTGGACCGCATCCCGAGTATCCCCTCGTCTTGCCGGTCCTGAACGCGGTCGGGATTCGCTCGGCGGGGACATTCGAGGGCAGGCTCGTCATCCTCCAGGCACTCATGCTCGGGTTCGCCGGACTCCTGGCCGTATTCGCGATCTATCGAGACCGCGTGCGACCGGCCATACTGATGCCTCTGATCGTCGCGGTCGCGGCAGCGCCGGTCTTCTTCGTCCAACTCGCGACGGCCTACGCCGATGTTCCGCTCGCGATCTTCGTCGCGTCCGGAGCGGCAGCCGCAACCCGCTGGCTCGTCGACCGACATACGGCGTGGCTCGCACTCGCCGTCGTGTTCTTCGCGGCGGCGACGCTGACGAAAAACGAGGGGCTCCTCTACACGGTTGCCGCTCTGATCGGCCTGATGGTCGTGGCTCGAGGACGCAGGTTTCATGTCGTCGCGGCCGCGGTTGTTCTCGGCCTCGTCGCGCTCCCCTGGCGGTTGCATGTCCGCGCCGACTCCATCGGACGAGGCGGCAGCGGCGACTATGACCTCGGGAGGCCGGTCGGCTCGGGCAGCATCGACGATCGCCTTTCGCGCGCCGCGGAGGCAGCGCGCGGCTTGCTCGGGTACGTGACCGAGACGGGACGGGTCGGTATCCTCCTCCCGCTTGCCGTCGCGCTCGCGGTTGTGGCGGTCATCGTCGGTCGCCGCGACGTTGGCGGGTTCGTCCTGATCTTCGTCACGGTGGCTCTGGCCGGTCTGACCTGGGTCTACACGATCTCGCCGCTCGAGCTCGAAGGATACTTGCGGCTCAGCGCCGATCGTGTGACGACAGGCGTCGTACTCGGCGCAGCCGCGACCGTGCCAATGCTCGTGGAATGCCTCGGCGTCAGTAGGCGCCGCGCCCGGACACCACAGCGGGAATCGTCTTCAGAATGATCGTCAGGTCGAGCCAGACCGACCAGTTCTCGACGTAGGCGAAATCGAGCCGGACCAGATCGTCGAAGGAGAGCCCCGCCCGTCCCGAGATCTGCCAGAGCCCGGTCATCCCCGGCAATACGAGGTACCGCGCACGGTGCCAGTCCTCGAGCAACACGTAGTCTCGAACGGGCAACGGACGAGGCCCGACGAGACTCATCTGGCGACGCACCACGTTGACGAGCTGCGGCAGCTCGTCGATGGAGAACCGTCTCAGGACGCGCCCGACACGCGTGACACGCGGATCATCGCGGATCTTGAACAGTGCTCCGGTCGCCTCGTTCGCCTCCTCGAGGCTCTCCTGCCGAGCCGCGGCGTCGACGACCATCGTGCGGAACTTGAGCATGTTGAACTCCTTCTCACCCACGCCGACGCGGCGGTCGACGTAGAACACGGGCCCGGAGGAGTCGAGCTTGATCGCAAGCGCCACGAGCGACCAGAGAGGCAGTCCGAGAACGATGATCAACGCACTCCCGACCACGTCGAACACCCGCTTCACCCCCCAGTCCCAACCGGTCAGGATCGGCGGGCGAATGTCGAACAGGAGAACTCCCTGGACGGGTGCGTACTCTCCCTTCTGCACCAGGAGCTCGGTGGTGGCCGGCGCGAGGCGCACCTTGACGCCGGCGCGGTGCGCCTGCTCGACGAAATCGAGCACCGTTCGCTCGTCGATCTCTGCCTCGGAGAGAATTACCTCGTCCGGGCGGATCTCGGCAAGAATGGTGGGCAACTCGGCGAGCGAGGAGCCGAGCCAGGGAAGCTCGTCGAGCCTCACGGGCGCAATCGTGCCGACGACCTCGTAGCCGATTCCCCCCTTCGCAGACTGGAGGGCTCGATGAAGGCGTGCGGTACCGGCACCTTCGCCGACGAGGATGACACGGCGCCGGACACCCGACGCCCGAAGGAGGTCGAGCGAGATCGACTCGTACGCCGCCCGAAGGACGCCGATCGAGATCGCGCAGGCGACCACCGCGGTCGGGATGAGACCTGTCGTCTTGAATTCGTAGCCCGTCCCGATGCCGAATGCGAGAACGATCAGCGCGACGAGGATGAGGGACGCCACGATGCGCCCGGCACCGGCACGCCGCTCGCGCACGGAATAGAGGCCGGCCTGAAGGAAGACGAGTACGGTGATGGGCGCGAGGAACGGCAGCCATTCCGCCACGCCCTTCTGCCACAGGATCGACCAGTAGACGGTCGTGCCGTACAGCAGCGTTCGCAGTACGAGCGCAATGTAGAGCCCGAGCGCGAGGCCGAGAATGTCGACGCCGACGAGCACGGCGATGCTGAGAGCCCGCCGAACCGCCCGCCCAAGCGTGCGACGCGACAACACGTAGAGTCGGGACGACCGTACATCGCGGTCGGGCGGATCCGGAACCGCCACCAACTCGGGCCGCTGCTCGGGCAGCGGAGCCTGCTTCGTATCCACAGGCCCGACATTCTAGTGGTTGCTCCGGCGTGGTTCTCCCGCTGGGCCGTACCGCGAGCGCCAGTATGGGGGAGCGCCACGCCGAGATCCGCTCGGCCGAGCCGACCGGAACGCCGACGACGACCAGCACCCGCACAGAAGTCAATCGCACCCTGCGAGGCTGACGCGCCCCTTCGCGAACTGGATGTACGTACCGTTACGGCATGTGTGGAATCTGTGGCGCCGTTTCCCCTGCGTCAGGCGGGGTTTCGGTCGAGACGGTTGAGCGGGCCTGCACTGCCATCCGCCATCGGGGCCCGGATCACGGCGCCGTGCGGGACCTTGGTCGTTGCGTGCTCGGCTACCGCCGGTTGCGTGTCGTCGACATCGAGACGGGCGACCAGCCCGTGTCGGACGAGTCGGGCGAGATCACCGTCGTCTTCAACGGCGAGATCTACGGATTCGACGCGCTCCGAAGCGAGCTCCTCGCGAACGGCCACGTCCTCCAGGGGAAGGGCGATACGGCGACGCTTCCGCACCTCTACGAGGAGCACGGCGTCGACTTCGTGAAGCGACTGGACGGCATGTTCGCGCTCGCACTCTGGGACGCGCCACGCCAGCGGCTCGTCCTCGCCCGCGACCGCTTCGGCAAGAAGCCGCTCCTGTGGACGCAGCTCGCGAACGGGACGGTCGCGTTCGCCTCGGAGCTCAAGGCACTTCTCCGGTTCCCCGGGGTCGAGCGACGCGTCGACCTCGAGCGCATCGACTCGTACCTGGCGCTCGGATATGTAATCGGAGACCGGACCGCGCTCGAGGGAATCAACCGCCTGCCGCCCGGCTGCACGTTGACGGTCGAGAACGGCAGCACGAGCATCGACCGCTACTGGAAGCTCACCGCGCAGTCCCGCGATCTGACGGATGACGAGTGGATCGCCGCAGTCCGCGACGGCGTTCGGAGCGCCGTCCGCCGGCGCCTCGTCGCTGACGTCCCGCTCGGCGCGCTGCTCTCGGGTGGGATCGATTCGAGCATCGTCGTTGCCGCGATGGCGCAGGAAAGCTCGGAGCCGGTGCGGACATTTTCGGTCGGTTTCACCGACCAGCGCTACGACGAGCGGCGCTACGCGCGTCTCGTGGCCGAACGGTACGGGACGGTCCACGAGGAGCTGCTGGTCGAGCCGGATTCGTCCGCGCTGATCCCCCGCCTCGTCGAGGCCTACGACGAGCCGTTCGGTGACGCCTCCTCGCTCCCGACCTTCCTCGTCTGCGAGCACGCACGGCAGTTCGTGACAGTGGCGCTCGCCGGGGACGGCGGAGACGAGGTCTTCGGCGGCTACGAGCGCTATCGGGCTCATGCACTCGCCGAACGGCTCGATCGTCTCCCGCAGGCGCTATCCGCCGTGGGGGCCCGTGCGCTCCGCCTCATCCCATCGGCACGCACCGTCCCTCGCTCCGCGGCCTTCCGCGCAGCCCGGTTCCTCGATACGGCCGGCCTCGGGCCCGCCGACCGGTACGGGCAGCTGATGGAGATGCTCCCGCACCGCTCCCGCGCCGACCTCTGGACAGCCGAAGCGCGCGCCGTGATCGGCCCGATCCGGACCGCCGGAGAGCTGCTCGGTCCTCCCCGGGCGCGAGGCATCGCAGGCCTCCAGCTCATCGACGCGGAGACCTACCTTCCGGACGACCTCCTCTTCAAGGCGGATATCGCATCGATGGCGAATTCGCTCGAGCTGCGGGCGCCGTTCCTGGATCACCACCTCGCCGAGCTGGTGCTTGGTATGCCCGACCACCTCAAGCTGCAGGGCTCGACGGGGAAGGTGGCGCTCCGGCGGGCCTTTGCCAACGACCTGCCGCAGGAGATCCTCGACCGAGGCAAGGCGGGCTTCGGCGTCCCCGTTTCGCAGTGGTTCCGCGACGAGCTGCGCTCGATGGCGACGGACGTGCTCCTCGACCCGTCGACGGCGGGGCGCGGCCAGTTCGACCCCGTAGCCGTCGAGAGCGTCCTGGCCGATCACGCAGATGGTCACGCCGACCACGGGGAGGCCATCTGGGGGCTTCTCATGCTCGAGCTCTGGCAACGGCGCTACGTCGACGTGGGCGCCGCATGAGCCGTCGCGCCGCGCTCTCGATCGTGGCGGCGGCCGCAATCGTCCCTCGCTTGATCGTCGTCCTCGTCGAGCGCGATCGCCTGCTCGAAGGGCTCACCGAGAAGAGTGATCGATTCGCAACCACGCTCGTCGACAGCGGAACGTTCGGGTTCATAGCGGGACGGCCGTCGGCGTTCACGCAACCCCTGTACTCCCTCGTGCTTGCGCCGCTGTACGCGACGGTCGGCAGGAACTGGGTGACAATCGCAGTCCTGCAGATCCTGATCGCTGCCGGGACGGCGCTGCTCGTGTACGCGATCGGCGAACGTGTCGCGTCGCGTCGCATCGCCGTCATCGCGGCCCTCCTCGCGACACTTCACCCGTACCTCGTCTGGCACGACGTGCATCTGAATCGCGAGATCGTCGACGGGTTCCTCGCAGCGCTCGTGACGTTGCTCATCGTGCTCACGGCCGAGCGCAACTCCGTGCGAATCGCCGCCGCGGCGGGGGTGGCGTGCGGCTTCGCCGTGCTCGGAAACGCACGCCTCGCGCTCCTCCCGGCAGTCCTCGCGCTCTATCTCCTCTGGGCTGTGACGCCGCGGCGGACGGCCGTGATCGCCGGAACGCTCGTCGTCGCCGTGGCGATCGTGGTCGTCAGCCCGTGGGTCGTGCGGAACCGCATCTCCGTGGGCTGCCTCGCACTGACGACGGACGCCCGGGCACTGTGGAAGGCGAACAACCTCTCGACCTACAGCATCCTCGCCCGCGGTGAGTGGATCGATCAGGTGCCGGAGCCCCCGGGAGCGCCCCCGTGGCCCGAGCTCGCGGCGGACATCACGGAGCGCACGGGCCGCGTCGTCGAGGTCGATGAGTGCGGGCAGATGCGCTTCTATCGCGGTCTCGTCACCGACTTCTGGCGCGAGCACCCCGGAGCGAAGGCAAGGCTCTCGCTCCAGGCTGTCGGGATGCTCTGGAACCCCACGGTGACCGTCGACGAGAGCGGCCCGAGCTCGGGGGTTGCCGGGATCGCCCGGGACATCGTCGACCCCGTCTACGTCCTCCTGCTCTTCGGGCTCGCCGTCTTCGGCCTGGCGAAACTGCCCCGGCACTTCCTCGTCCTCGTGATCGCCCTCCTCGGGTATCAGACGGTCATGGCCATGGTGTTCGCCGGCACCGTGCGCTATCGCGCTCCCTGGGACTTCCTGATCTGCATCCCGGCCGCGCTCGGGCTCGCGAGAATCGCGCAAGTCGTCGAGAGACGATTCCGCGCGGCGAGGGCGGCGACGTGAGAGTCGTCCATATGCACCGCCTCCGCGGCGTCGGAGGGTCCGAGCGCCACCTGCTGACGCTCCTCCCAGCACTTCGGGAGCGGGGCGTGGATGCGACCTTTATCGGGCTCGATGATGCCGAGCCCGACCCGTTCTACGCCCAGCTGGACGCTCTCGACGTGCCGTATACGAGACTCCGTGGCCGATTCGATCTCGATCCTGCGCTCGCGTTCCGTGTCAGGAAGGCGGTCCGACGGGCCCGTCCGGACGTCGTCCACACACACCTCGTGCACGCCGATGTCTACGGCGCAGCGACCGCGGGGCGCGCGACCGTCATCTCGACGAAACACAACGATGATCCCTTCAGGAAGGGGACCTTCAAGTACATCGAGCGGCTCTGCGCGAGACGCGCCGAGCACATCATCTGCATTACCGACGCCCTTGCGCGCTTCAACGTCGAGCGTGTGGGCATTCCAGCCGCCAAGGTCTCCGTCGTGCACTACGGCCTCGACGATCTCCCCGCCGCATGGGGGCCCCCGGGCGGTCCGAGCCTGCGCTCGGAGGCACGTGTGCTTCTCGCCATCTCGCGACTCGAGGAGCAGAAGGGGCTGGACGTAGCGATCAGAGCGCTCGCGAAGGTGCGCAAGCGACACCCGAACGCGATTCTCGTCGACCTCGGGCTCGGTTCCCGGAGGGAGGAGCTGCTCGCGCTCGCGGAGGCGGAGGGCGTGGCGGATGCCGTCTTTCTCGCAGGAAGCGTCGGCGACGTGAGCGAATGGCTGCGCCAGGCCGAGGTGTTCGTCCATCCCGCCAGATGGGAGGGATTCGGGCTCGCGCTCCTCGAGGCGATGCTGGCGAGCCTCCCGGTCGTGGCAAGCGAGGTGAGCTCCATTCCGGAGATCGTCGAGGACGGATCAACCGGCCTGCTCGTCCCGCCCGACGACGTGCCGCGCCTGGCCGATGCTCTCACCAGGATGCTCGACGACCCCGAGCTGGCGCGTGGCTATGGCGCGGCAGGCCTCGCCCGAGCGCGGGGCGAGTTCTCCGTCGCGGCGATGGCGGAACGGACGATCGAAGTCTACGAAGCCGCCCTCGCCACGCCGCCGAGCTAGCGGGAGCAAAGCCGGACGACGGCGTCCGCCCACGACGCGACGGAGTGGCGGGCAAGCACCCGCTCGCGCAAGACCCGCCCGATACGATTCCGCTCCTCGACGTCGAGTGCCGCAAGGGAAGCGATCCTCGCGGCAAGCCCTTCGACGTCGTCGACGTCGAAGCGAAGCTGCGGCCCGAGGTCGTCCAGCAGCTCCCCGAACGAGGGGTTCGAGACGAGTACGGGCCGGCACGCCGCCGCAGCCTCGTAAACGACCTTGTCCGGCGCGCCAGGGCGCATGTTGTTGACGAGCGCAGTCGACGTGGCGAGCAGAGCGGGAACCTCGTGCCGGGGAACAGGGCCGCCGAGCTCGATCGACGTCGCAAGCTCGAGCTCGTCGACGAGGGCATGGAGTCGGGTGAGGTTCTCCCCCTCACGCGGGTGCGAGGTCGTCCCGTGAGCACGGAGCCGTACGTCGACTCCCGCCGCTCGAGCTCGACCGACGGCGCGGATCATCGTGTCGACGCCCTTGGCCGCCGAGTATCGGCCGAGTGCCGTCAGCAGCACCGTGCCGTCGGGCGGTGCCTCCGTACAGACGAAGTCCGAGACATCGATCCCGTGGCCGATGCCGACGACCTTCTGGGACGGGACCGGAACCGAACGCCGATCAACCGAAATGACCACGTTCGAAGCACGAACCGCAGCCTCCAACATCCTCGTCCGGTTCCAGTGCGCGTACCAGAGCAGGACCCGCGTGCCAACGGGACGCGCGAGCGGTGCGGCGAGCACGGCATAGATCGGGCACATGTGGGCGATGACTGCCGCCGGTCGAGGGCGGCGGGCGAGCTCGTGGCCGAGAGCGTTCTCGAATCTGACGCCTCTGCCGACGCGCGAGCCGGAGGCAAACGAGTAGGCGGTGCAATTGACCGGCAGCGATTCGGCGGCGGCGCTGCCGGCGAGGACGACGACCTCGTCGACGCGGGCTGCGAGTGCCGTGATCTTCGCCGACGTCGCACCGAGGACCGGATCGTCCGGGTCGAGGCGCTGGGTGACGAACACGAGGCGCATGATCAGACGAAGTCGAGGTCGCCGAGGGTGAACGAGAGCGTGGACGGCAGTGACCCGACACCGGAGATGCGCTTCCCGAGGAAGCGCAGACGGCGGGGCGTGGGCACGAAGCCTGACCGCACAAAAGCCGACCGAAGGCCCGGCCCGGGCTCCGCAGCGAACATGCATGCGAAGTTCCGCCCGGTCTCCCGGGAGCAGGCAGAGAGAAGTGCGCGCGCCGCCGCTACGTCGCCCTCGGCCACGAGTAGCTCGGTCAGTGCCATTCCGGATACCCGCTGCAACGTCGCCGGCCCGATGGCAGCGAACCCGCGCAGCCTCCCCTCCTCGAAAGCCCCGAAGCACCGGTACCTGCGAGGCGATTCGAAATAGCGCCATCGGAGGTACGCCTCGTCGGCAACCGGCCGATCGCCGGGCGGTACCAGATGGGCAACGTCCTCCGGGCACGCGCGGAGTCGCGACACCTCGATCCCGCCGAGCCTCGCTCCTCCATCGCCTTCGGGCCATGAGGATGCGGTCTTCACGTCATGCCGGACGAGGGCCTGGACGAACGCAACCGGTTTGATCGGGCGAACCCAGATCCGCGGCCCGCGGAGAGCGGTCCACCCCAACGAGCCGAGAAAGATGGGAGCCGTTGCCGCGTTCGGAAACGTCAACGCGAGCTCCGCGCCGTCGGCACTGGCGCGTCGCTCGTTCTCACGTTGAAGGTGCTGGAAGATCCCCTGCCCGCGGTAGGACGGATGGGTGGCAACGGACTGGGGAAACGGAATACGCGATTCGACCCCCGCAATGCGCAACCGTAGCCACGCCATCGCCGCGACACCGACGACCCGGTCGCCGTCGAGTGCGATCGTGACGATCGCCTCTCCGGCCGGGCTTTCCTCGAACCACCAGCGGAACTCGTCGGGATCCGCGGCTGCCCCCCAGACGTCCTTCATGAGCGTCAGGACACCGGGCCTGTGCGACTCGTCGTACGACGGGTACTCGACGCTCACTTCGGCACCGACCCGAGGAGACGGTTGAAGGCGCGCTTCACGGCGCTCCCGGCAACCGAGTCCTTCACCGCGATGGAGTCGCACGCCCCCGAGAGGACCAGTTCCAGCGTGCGGACGGGGTACGGCTCGACGTTGTAGCGTCGAATCTCGAACGCGTCGATCTCGCCCACTGCGTTCGAGCCGGTCAGGGTCGTGAACGCTGCCCGATAGCCCGCCTCGCGGAGCATCGCGACGTGCCGCGACTTGAAGTCGGCTCGGGAGCCCTTGACGAACGCGTACGCCTCGATGCGCCGGCCGAGTCGCTCCTGGAGGATCCGCTTCGAGTCGACGAGTTGTCGCCGCACGTCGTCATCTGACAGCATCGCGAGTGGAACATGATCTATCCCGTGCGATTCGGCGCGCATTCCGAGGCTCTCGGCTACCCGAACGCCGTCCCAGTCGACAACGGGGTTGCTCACGCCGAGGCGTCGATCGTGGGGGAGTGCGCGCGCGGCCCCCACGTACGCGAGGGGAAGGAACACGACGCTCTCGTATCCGAGCTCGGCGAGAATCGGCGCCGCATTCAGCACGTTGTCGTTGTACCCGTCATCGAACGTGATCAATACCGCCCGAGACGGCAAGCTCGCACCGGTTCCCAAGTGCCGAAGCACGTCACCGAGTCCGACGGGCCGGTATCCGAGCGAATCGAGGGCTGCCATGTGCTGACGGAAGAGGTCGACGGGCACACTTCCAGGGTTGTCGTCCAGATCGTTCACCTTGTGATAGAGCAGAACACGAAGCGAGGGGCGGGCACGCCTCCGCGAACGGCTTCCGACCTCGCCCACGGCGCGGTAGACCGTGTTCTTGATCCGCTGCTTGGAGGCGTGGTTGGGCATCGCTGCAGTCTAGGAACTCGCGCGCGCGAGCACTGCGTCGACGAGCCCGCGCATGCGGCCAGCGAATTCCTCTGGCGTCGAGACCCACGCTCTCGACGTGGCACTCGCACCACCGCCGAGCCGCTCAGCGAGGACAGCGTCACCCATGACCCGATCGAGCGCGCGGGCAAGAGACTCTGCATCCTCGGGCGGCACGAGCAACCCGTTGACGCCGTCCTCGACGAGATCGGGGATGCCACCCGAATCCGTCCCGACAACGGGACGGCCTCGACAGAAGGCCTCGACGATAACGCGTCCCATCCCCTCGCGACGAGAGGGGAGAACGAGGAGAGTCGCTTCGTCGAGCGCGTTCGAGACGCCCACGGTGTCGAGCCTCTCGGTCCAGCGAGTACCAAGGCTCGGGTCGTCGGCGAGCGAACGGACGATGCCCTCGAGGCGCCCCGAGCCGACAACGTGTAGATGCGCACCGGGACGAACGGCCACGAGCTGGCGCCACGCAGCCGCGAGCACGTCGACGCCCTTGTACTGCTCGAGCACGCCGATGAAGAGTGCGACCGGTTGCGCCGGAAACGTGGTCGGCGACGATGCGAGGAAGGGGTCGAGATCCATGTAGGCGGGGAACGTGGCGACCGGCTCGACCCCTTGCTCGCGGACGAGCGAGCTCGTGAAGCCGGAGACCGTACGCACCGCGTCGGCGCGACGGAGCGTGAGCCGCGCAAGGGCGTCTGCCACCGGAGAGACCAGCTTTCGGCCCGGCGATCCGTACACGCGCGTGCTGTTGCGCCAGTCGCCGTGCACGTCGAACACCACCGGGACGCTCAACCGTGCGAGCCGCCTGGCGACGAGCGCGAGCGCGGTGTCCTCGGCCCCCTGGACGATGAGCACGTCGGGGCGAAAGGCTCGAATCTCCCGCGCCAGCCGCACCGGGAGCGCACCGTAGAACGCCGCACCGTCGAGGCGCGCGACCGGGAAGCGCCCGACAAGCGTGAAGCGCTCATCGGTGACCTCCTCGCCCGTCGCGGAGGTACCGAACTGACGCCAGTTCATCTCACCCGAGAGCGCGTCGAAGCGACGCTGCAGCGTCGGCGTCAAGGGAAGCGGTGTAGCGCGTCCGCGCGACGAAGAGTACGCGGGGCGTCATCGGATCGCCTCTTCGAGTCGGTCGACGATGGCTCCGAACACGATCTCGCTGCTGTACTCCGCGACCGATGCAGCCGCGTTCCCGCGGAGCGTCTCCCGCAGCCCTTCGTCCGTGAAATACCGCTCGATTGCGGCGGCGAGAGCCGTGACATCCCCGACGGGCACGAGGAGGCCGTTGGACCCGTCGACGACGACCTCGGCGACGCCTCCGACCTCCGTTGAGATCACCGGCGTCCCGACGGCGAGAGACTCGACGACGCTGTGTGGGAAGTTCTCCCAACTCGACGAGAGCACGGTCGCGTCGGCCGCGGCAAAGAGATCGAGAATCTCGTCTCGTGGGAGAGCACCGAGCAAGCGGACGCGATCACCGAGAGCGAGCCTCGAGATCTCGCCGACGACGCGTTCCCGCTCGTCTCCGTCACCCGCGATCAGCAGCGAGACACCGTCGACCCGCGACACCGCCTCGAGGAGCACCGCGAGCGACTTCTGCGCGGTCAGCCGTCCCGCGAAGGCGAGGACTGTCCCGTCGACATCGAACCGCGAGCGGAGCACCTCTCGCGCCGCCGAGGGTCGGGTGTCCGGGGCAGGGTTCGGCATCACGCTGACGCAAGCGGGAGCGACACCCCACGAGATCACGAGCTCGCGGAGGTAGCTGCTCGGCGTGAACACGTGCGAGGCACGACGCGCGACCCGATCGCGGAGCCGACGCAACGTTCGCGCGGACGGTCCACCCTCCTCCTGCTGGAACTCGTCGACGTCACCGTGCACAACGCCCCGCGCGCGGAGCCGCTCGAAGGCCGGGTCGCCGGTCAGCTTGAGCACGAAGGGGCGTCCTGCGATCGACGACCCGATCCCGCTCCGCCCGAACATGCCGGTCGAGTACACCGCATCCGCGCTCCGTGCGCGCCGAGCAATCAGGAGGACCGAGTGAAGATGCCGGAGCCCGACCGGAATTCGACGTGACGTGAACCGAACCGGGTACTTCTCGGGCGAGGGGGATCGAGAGGCCGTCGTAACCACCTCGACCTCATGGCCCTGCGCGGCGAGAAATCGCGCAACCTCTGGCGCATGGCTCGCCGGGCCGCCCACATCCGGTGGCCAGATTCCGGTGACGATGAGCACCTTCACGGGCTCAGCATCTCAGCATCCGAGAGACGCGCGCCACGGTGCTCGCGTCGCAAACGGAAGAGGAGCACCGCCCACGCAACGGCGAACGCAGCCGTCGCAAAGAGAACGGCAACAGCCCCGCCCGTCGCACCCCAGCGCGACCCGAGGATCACGATCAGCGGCAGGAGCACGGCGATCTCGACCGCGTGTGCGACGATCCGCAGCCCGGGCTTCCCGATCGAGACGGGAAACGACTTGGTCCAGCCAAGCACGAGCCGCAGTGCGGCGGCCAGCAGGAGGATCCGCGCAGCGTCGGTGGCCGGAACGTAGTCGGTTCCGAGCACGACGCGCACGAGCCACGGCATGAGCACCCAGGCGATCGGGACGATGGCCGCCGCAACCGCCGTCGCGCCAACGACGTAGCGGCGCAAGGAGCGGTACGTCTCGGCGATGCGGCCCCTCTCGACGTCGTGCGTCTGCTCGGTCAGGAGGATGAGTCGGACGGGCGCTGAGAGCGCCTCAAAGGCGGTGATCGGCGCCTGCGCGGCGCGGAAGTACCCGACCTGGGTGGCGGAGGCAACGACGCCGAGGACGAGTGGGGAGAGCGTGTTACGCATCGAGACGAGCGACGTCCCGATACCCGACTTGAGAACGAAGCGCGCGAGCTCGGCGCGGTCACGACGTATCCCTGTCGCCGCGGCGGCCGGGTGACGGGAGAAGAGTCGATGCCCGGCGAGGCCTGACGCGCAGGAGCCGACGATCTGGCCGACGAGGATCCCGACCACGGCCCACGTGATGCCGTACTGCACACCGACCGCGACACCGACGAGGCGGCAGACCATCGCAAGACCACCGAATATCGCTCTGAGGTCGTAGCGGCCGGCGACGATCATCGCCGCTCCCGCGATTCCCTCGGGCGCCTGCGCGACCGGGATGAACGCGGCAACGATCATTGGTGCTGTCAGGTCCGGCTCGCCGAACAACGTGTCGGCAAACGGCACGAGAACGAGGATGACGAGCGTCGCGAGCGCACCGCCTCCCCACTTGATCGCGATGCCCGCGCGGAACAACCCCCGCAGCCGGCCCCAATCATCGGTAGCCGCGTAACGGATCCCGTACTTGACGATCGCCTCCTCGACGGTCGTGTCGAGCAGAAGTTGGACGAACCCTGCGGTTGCGAGGGCTATCGTCAGGAGCCCGAACTGATCCGGCCCGAGGACGCGGACCGCAATGAGCGTTCCGAGGATGCCGGCCGCCGTTCCACCGTAGAGCGCGGCAGCCGTGACGGTCCGACGCCTGAAGTCCCGCGAGGCCATCGGAACGATCAGTATAGGAGGCGCCGTGGACGCTCCTCGCAGACTCTCGTGCTCCGGCGAGGCACTCGTCCTCGCACTTTGCGTTCCGTTGCTCTGCATTCACGAGCGCTACAACCCCGACGTCGCGATCGCGGTGGGATCAACGACCGTCAACATCGCTGTTTCAGACGTGGCCGTGCTGATCGTCCTGCTTGCCGCAGCGCGGGCGGCGAGACGCCTCGGAGTCGAGCCCCTCCGCCGGGGCGGCTGGACGTTGATCGGGGCGGCGGCTCTCATCTCCATCGTCTTCGCCGCCACGCTCGCTGGACCGGTCCTCACCGACGGCTACCCCCTGGCCGGGAGCCTCGTCAGCGCCGCGAAGTTCGCAGAGTACGGCGCGCTCGCGGTCGCAGTCCCTTTGATCGTCAGGCGTCGCGGAGATGCTGTCGCCGTGGCGATCGCACTGACCGCGATCGCGTCGCTTGCCGCGTTGGTGGGGCTCCTTCAGATCATCGGGCTCGTCGGCAACCTCGACAACGTCCCGGCCGGACGCCGCATGCCGTCTTTCGTCGGGTATCACGACTTCGCCGCGCTCGCAGGCACGACGCTCGGCGTTGCGATGGCGGTGATAGCGTCGGGAACGTGGCGCGCCCTGCGGCTCCTCGGAGCGGCAGCGGCGATCGCCGGTGTCGTCGGGGTCGTCATCGCCGGAGCGATGGCGACCGTCCTCGCGCTGATCCTCGCCGCCGGCCTGACGGTCGTCTTCATGACAGCGAGACGGACGTTCTCGCTTCGACGTGCCCTTGCGATCGGTGCGCTGATCCTGGCGGTCACGTTCGGGACGCTCTCGCTTCGGAGCGGAGACGTTGCCGACTTCGTGGGCTTCCTCGGCAACCAGGACAGCGCGAGCGGGAACGTTCAGAGCTACTCGCAGCGGACGGTCCTCGCGTACATCGGGCTCAGGATCTTTCTCGATCATCCTCTCACCGGGGTTGGTTGGCAGGCGTCCGAGTTGCCGGTCAACTTCGAGCCGTACCTCGATGCAGCCCGACGCAGGTTCCCCGACGTGACCGAAGAAGCGTTGCCCTCTGACGATCATCGGTACGGAATCCAGAACGCGTACGTCCAGGCGGCTGCCGATCTCGGCATCGGCGGCCTGATCGTGCTTCTCGTTACGCTCGCGACGGCGTTTCTCCGAGCCACGCTCCGCGGGATCCGGGGAACCGCGCCGCCTGGGCCGCTGGCACTCGGGCTCGCGGCCGGGATCCTGGTCTGCGCGGCCGAATGGGCCGCGCTGGGCCTCGTCCCCGGCGTCCCGGCAACCGCACTTCTGTGGCTCTTCATCGGCGGCGCAGTAGCATTGCCCCGTGAGGGCGACTTGCCAGGGGAATGAGGAGTGGGCGCAGCCATGAGCTCCAGGGTCGTCCTCGTCACCGGCGGGGCCGGATTCATCGGGTCGAACCTCGTACGCGCGCTCTTGCACAGGGGCGACCGCGTTCGCGTTCTCGACAACTTCTCCACCGGCAGCCGCGACAACCTGGCATCGCTCCTCGGCGACGTCGAGCTCGTGGAAGGCGATCTCCGTTCGTACGAGCGCGTCCACGCCGCAGTCCGCGGCGCCGAGGTCGTCTTCCATCAGGGCGCCCTGCCGTCCGTCCCACGTTCGGTTCAGGATCCCCTGACGACCACCGCAGTCAACATCGAGGGCACCCTCAACGTGCTCCTCGCGGCCCGTGACGAGAGCGTCGGCCGCGTCGTCAACGCATCCTCGTCGTCGGTGTACGGCAACGGCGGTGTCTTGCCGCGAACCGAGGATCAGGCGCCCGATCCCATCTCGCCCTACGCAGTGGCCAAGCTCGCAGCCGAGCGATTCTGCACGAGCTTCAGCCGCGTGTACGACATGGAGACCGTGTCACTCCGGTACTTCAACGTCTTCGGCCCGCTGCAGGACCCGAACTCGCAGTATGCGGCAGTCCTGCCTCGTTTCATCCGTCTCATCGCCGACGACCGCCCCGTCAGCATCCATGGAGACGGTGAGCAGTCCCGAGACTTCACCTTCGTCGACAACGTCGTCAGCGCGAATCTGCTCGCCGCGGAAGCACCCAACGTCAGCGGGGTCTCGCTCAACATCGCGACCGGAGTCTCGGAGACGGTCAACCGGGCGACCGACCTGATCGCCGAGATGATCGGGCGGCCGGCGGAGAGGACCTTCGTTGCCGCCCAGCCTGCGGACGTTCGTGCCTCTCTTGCGGATATCTCGCAGGCGCGCCGGCTACTCGGCTACGAACCCGCTGTCCCCTTCGCCGACGGTCTCCGCCGAACGATCGACAGCATCCTCGTCGTTCCCGACGAATGATCAGGGTCGCCGGGTCGGGCGTCTACGCACGAAGTCGCTCGAAGACCTCTCGAGCCTGTTTCCTCGCCCCACGGGCCGTGTAGAGCCCCGACTGCCAGCCCGACCGGACCCGAACCTCGTCGCGGAGCAGGAACCAGATCATCATGTCGACTCGGGGGTTCGCCCGCAGCTTCTTCCACGCCTGTTGCAGGTAGATCGCCTGCTTCGCCCACGAGACGCCGTACTGCTTGTCCGGGGGATTGGTCTGGTAGCCGTACTCCGTCACCCAGATGCGCTTGTTCCCGTACAGCCTCGAGACTTCCTTGACGAGCGTGTCGAAGTTGCCGAGAATGACGGAGGTCGACGGCTGGCCCCGCCTGCCCGGGCTCGGCTTGGTCGACGGCGTCTGAGACGGCGAGCCGTAGTACGGGTGGTGCGCGTATGCGTCGAAGCCCTTCGCGCCGGCCCGGGCCATCCCCCGGAGGAAGGCCAGCGGAGAAATGGACGTCCGGATCGTCCCCGGCTGGTTGTTTCCACGAGGAGCCGTGACGCCGCAGGCAACCCTGTTCGACGCGTTGACGGACTTCGCGCCCCGGACGACCGCGTTGCAGATCTTGGCGTAGTCGATCGGGCTTTGCAGAACCCACTTGCTTCCACGCCTCACGATCTGGGGCTTCATGAACACGGGATTGTTGGGCTCGTTCCACGCGAGCCACTTGCTGACGCGAGCGTTTGTGGTGCCGTCCGGGAGCTTGTAGGTACCGGAGTAGCGTCGCGCGGCAGCCTTCACGAACAACTGAAGATCGGCGGTTCGCTTCGGGGCCGTGTTCCACCCGGCGGGGTTCGCCCAGGTCGGCGTCCCGATCACGGTGAATATCACCGACATCCCGAACGTCTTCGCGAACCGCACCGTGCGGTCGTACGTGTCCCAGTTGTACGCGGGGTCCGCGGGGTTCGCCGCCTTCGACGGCTTACTGCGGGCAACGCCGTTCGGGCCGCCCCACCAGAGGTTGACCCTGATCAGCTGAGTGCCCATCTGCTGCAGGATCGGGAAGACCTTGTCGGGATTGCCGTACAGGATCTGTGCGTCGTCGTAGATGCCCTTTTGGATGAACTTCGATCCGGTGACGTTGCCGGCGGCGCTGGCGGTGTCGGCAGTGCCGACGGCGGACGCACCGATGAGGGCCGCGACAAGAGCTGCCGCAGCCACGATCAGGCCCAGGCTACGCAACGGCTGCGTTTCTGCCAAGCGATGCGAGCGTGCGCCGCAGGCCCTCGTCGAGCTCGATCTCGGGCTCCCAACCGAGGAGCTGCCTGGCGCGAGTGATGTCCGGCTGCCGCACCTGCGGATCGTCGACGGGCAGCGCTTCGAAGACGATCGGGCTCGACGAGCCTGTCGTGCTCACGACGGCCTCGGCGAGCTCGAGCAAGGTCATCTCGGCGGGGTTCCCGATGTTGACGGGGAGGTGCTCGCCGGACTCGGCGAGGAGGACGAGCCCGCGTACGAGATCATCGACGAAGCAGAAGCTGCGTGTCTGCGCTCCGCTCCCGAAGACCGTCAGGGGCTTCTCCTCGAGCGCCTGGCGGATGAACGTCGGTATCGCGCGACCGTCGTGCGGGACGCATACGCGGACCGTAGGTGTTGAAGATCCGCACGATCGCGGTATCGACACCCTGCTGGCGATGGTAGGCCATCGTGAGGGCTTCCGCATACCGCTTGGCCTCGTCGTAGACGCCCCGCGGGCCGATCGGGTTGACATGTCCCCAGTACGTCTCCCGCTGAGGGTGCACCTGGGGATCCCCGTACACCTCGCTCGTCGACGCAAGCAGAAAGCGGGCACGTTTCACCTTCGCGAGACCCAGTGCGTTGTGCGTGCCGTACGAGCCCGACCTTCAACGTCTGCAACGGGAGCCGCAGGTAGTCGATCGGGCTCGCCGGGCTCGCGAGGTGATAGACGAAATCGACGGGTTCCGGGATCTCGACATGCCGCGTCAGGTCGTGGGGATGGAAGACGAAGGTGTCGCTTCGGAGATGCTCGATGTTCGCGAGCGAACCGGTCTCGAGGTTGTCCACACAGACGACACGATCGCCTCGCGCAAGAAGGGCTTCACAGAGGTGCGAGCCGAGGAAACCGGCTCCGCCCGTGACGACAGCGGTCGACATCACGCGTGATGCTAGCCGGAAGATCGGCGGTCAAACCGATCGCTTACAGAACGCGTACCTCGAACCGCGTCCGCTGACCGGGCGGAGAAACCACGCCGGTGGGCACCCTAGAACGCGGTCGCCACGTGGACGGCAAAGCTCACGCCGTAGAGCGCGGCCCACGCGCATAGCATGACGCGCCACACAGGGCCGCGTGCCCACAGGCTCCTGCCCGCGGCGACGGCTCCGAGGGCGAACAACGGTGCCAGGAAGAGGACATACGTCGACTTGATCGGATCGCCGTCGATCTGGGGGAACCGTACGAGCGTGGTGACGAACGCAAGCCACGTGATGACGGACACGATGACTGCCGTCGCGAGGACGGCGTCCTCCGCGCCTTCGGTATGCGCGCGCGCGCGAGAGATACCACGCCCTCCGAAGAAGGCCAGGCCGGCAATGCTGAGAGCGTCGAACAACAGCCCCAACCCGCTTTGCGTCGAGGCATCGAGGCGCATCGGCAGAGACGGGTCTGCCCAGAAGCCGTGTATGCCTCCCGTCCAGTCCGACCAAATGTCGGCGTGAAACCGTGGCAGGAGCTGATTGCTGAACGCTTCCCGATACGGGTGGAAGATGAGATCGCGGATCGGGAAGGAGACGAAGAATGAGAGAGGCTGGTGATCGAGCATGTAGCCGGGCCGATCCAGGTACGAGAGGAGCGGGTTGCCCGTTCGAATCGTCTGATACACCCACCACGGGCCTACGACGACACCGAGGGACACGAGCGCGAGACCGGTGAATTTCCCTGCCCGGCGACCCCCGATGACGAGCGCTGCCAGGATCGTGCCGACGGCGAGGACGGCGGCGGTCTGCCGCGTGAGTGCAGCCAGTCCGAGCACGACCCCGAGCGCTACCCCGAGCTCTGGCGACCACCCCTTCGACCAGCCCCGCGTGACGAGCCAGATCGACACGACCGCGAGAGCGGCGAACTGCGTCTCGGGATGGAACATCACCGCCATCCGGATCACGCTCGGGATCACAGCCGTCACGACGACGGTGACGGCGATCATCGCCTGACTTCCCGGCCAGGCTTCCCGGGCGAGGAGACCGGCGGCGATCAAGAGCACACACGCCCAGAACAGAGCTATGACCTGCCCCGACCTCCATGCTTCCTCGGCGGAGAAGGAGAGCACAGCTGCGATTGCCCAGACCGCGGCGAGTGCGCCGAGCACGAGCCCCCCTACTCTGAGCGATCGACGAGGCCGACACGCGACGGCCGCGACTCCTGCGGTGACGAGCACGATCCACAGGATCGCTCCCGGGAGGCCCGGTCGAGCCGTGGCGCGTTTCCCCCGATCCGCAGCGGCCCAACGCGCGAACTGCTGCAGATACACGGCGCCGAGGTAGTAGGCGGGCGGGTTCGCCCATTCGTAGGTATCGCCGGCGCGGGGGAGGCGCCCCGTCTGCTCGATCGTCTCGGCAAAAGCGACGAACGCGACGCCGTCGTATCCCTTCGTCGGCCCGAAGTCCCGCATCCCGTGCCAGGTGACTGCGGCGAAGATCGCTATCGCCGCGGCGGCGACCGTCCACCCTGCCCCCTTGCTCTGCCGTGTCACCGGGACCTCCGGTCGAACCGCACGACGCCAACCGACGGCATGCTCATTCCGAGACAGGACTGCGCGCACCGGGCGAGATCAGCGCAGCTCCTTGTTCGACTCCTGATCGAACCACATCCCGAAGAGCGTGAACTGCGTGCCGGAGATCAGGAGCAGCGCGACGAGCACGATCGTCGCCGTCGTGATCTCGTTGTCGAAGAAGATCCGTGAGCACGCGACGAGAAGACCGAGGGCCAGGCCGAGGGTCGTCATCAGCGTGCCGAGGACGTAGAAGAAGACGAGCGGATGGAAGTCGCGAATCACGTACTTCTCCTTCATTCGCCACCAGAAGCCCTTGAAGAGAAGCCAGGCGATGCGCGGGCGCGACCTGCCGGATCCGGATGCCGGAGCGCTCTCCGACGCCGTAGATCGGCCGCGAGGCGACATCCCGCACGCTGGCGCGAGATGACGTTGAGGTGCACGAGCATGTCGTTCGGGAACCCGTAGCGCCGGTAGATGCGCTCGAGATCGAGCCGGTCGAGCGCAGCGAGCGAGAGCGCCGTGTACCCGGCCTGCGAGTCGGCGACGTGCCAGTACCCGGAGGCGATCTTCGTCAGCAGTGAGAGCACAGCGTTGCCGAGGTAGCGCGTGTGCGGGATCAGGCTCCACGCTTCGCCGGTGATGAGGCGATTCGCCTTGGTGTAGTCGACCTCGCCCCGGGCGACCGGTCCCGACGAGCCCGGCCAGCTCGTCCGGGTCCATCTGGTTGTCGGCGGCCATGACGCAGGTCACGTCGATCCGCTCCTCACGCGCCCGGAGATAACCCGACACGATCGCCGCCCCCACGCCGCCGTTCTGCTCGTGGACGATCACCTCGACGCGAGCATCACCGACCCCGCGCGCCTCGGCAACCGTCCCGTCGGTCGAGCAGTCGTCGACGACGAAGATGCGGTCGACGAAATCGGGGATGCCGCGCAGCGTCTCGGCTACGAGGTGCTCCTCCTCGAACGCGGGAACGACGACGGCTACGCGCTTGCCCTCGACCATTGCCCCGCTACGCCTGGCTCCGCGCGTTCCTTCTCTGCAGGAAGGGATCGGCGATTGCCGCGCCGAGGGCGCCGAGCAGGAGGCCGAGCAACCCGCCGATCGCGGCGGCGTTGCGTCGGCTCGTCGCGGTCGTCTTCGTCGCGACCGCCGGCTGGACGATCCTGCTCACCTCGACGTTCTCGGCCAGCGAGAGCAGCTGCTGGTTCTGGAACAGCTCCTGCTGGACCGTACCGCGGCGCTGCTCGGAGAAGCTGATCGTGTTGTTGTAGATGCTGACCGCCGTCAGCTTCTCGATCGAGGAGAGGGTCTTGTCGGCGAGGGTGGCCTGCTGCTGGGAGACCGCCGCGGAGACCCGGGCGTCGACCTTGGCGAGCTCCTTCTTGCTCGCGACGATCTGCTCGTTGAGAAGCTTGATCTTCCGGTCGACGTAGAGCGAGACGACGGCAACAACGGAGTTGGCGAGCGAGGCGGATGCCTTCTCGGCCTGGTCGGGCTTCGGTCCCTTCACGGTGATCTCGACCAGGGGAGAGACGTTCCGGGCCTGCCCGGCGGTGACGATCGCCACCGACGAGACGTTCCCGCGGAGCTGGCGTAGGGTCATGCCGCTCACGGTCGCAGCTCGCTTGAGCGCGGCCTCGGAGTGGATGATCTGGTTGACGGTCTTCGGGTTCGTCGCGAGGCTCTGGATCTGGCCGCCGCCCGAGGTCGTGAACGGCTGACCGAGGTAGAGGAGCGTCGTCGCGCGAAAGACGTCGCCGCCGCCCACCGAGGCGAGGACCCCGAGTACCGCGCCGGCAACGAGGCCGGCGACCGGCAGCCACCAGTGCGCGGTGATCCGCGCCCAGGCCGAGCGGAGATCGACCTCCTTCTCCGCTTCGGCGATCGGGTGTGTGGGGGACGCTGCTCATTGCGCCGCGACCCTACCAGCGGCCCACTCCCAGTGGGCGGCGAGTCCTGCGCGGAGCGTCGTCGTCGGCCGCCAGCCGAGCTCGGATCGAATCAGGGACGTGTCGGCCTTCGTCCGGCGTTGATCCCCGGGTACGGCAGGGTGGCTCCGGATCTCGAGCGGATGTCCTGCGAGCTCCTCGAAGATCGCGATCGTCTCGAGCATCGTCGCCTCCTCGCCGCCCCCGATGTTGTAGGTCCCACTCCCTCGCTCCATGGCCGCGATCGTCCCCCGGGCGACGTCGCCGACGTACGTGAAGCTGCGCGACTGGTGCCCGTCGCCGAAGAGGTCGAACGGCCGGCCCTCGGCAAGGCACATCGCAATCCGCGTGAACGCCATATCGGGCCGCTGACGAGGCCCGTACGCGTTGAAGTACCGGGCGACGACCACGTCGAGCCCGAAGCTCCGTGCGGTCGCGCGCGCGAGATGCTCGCACGCGAGCTTCGTGATCCCGTACGGCGAAACGGGCCTCGGAGGCACGGTCTCGGCGGTCGGGTAGGCCTCAGCGTCTCCGTAGACCGACGACGAGGAGGCGAAGACGACACGCACGCCGTCGCGAGCTGCCGCCTCGAACAACCGTTGGGAGGCAAGGACGTTTCGGTCGAGGTAGGTCTCGAAGACGTCACCGAAGCTGCGCACGCCGGGCTGCCCGGCGAGATGGAAGACGCCGTCGAGACCCTGGAGGTCGATCGGGTCGCGGGCGAGGTCGACCCGGAGGATCTCCTGACCGCGCGCGTTCTCCTCCTTGAGCTCGATGTCGTAGTAGTCCGTGAAGCAATCGAGGCCGACGACGTCGTGTCCGCCATCACGGAGAGCGTCGGCCAGGTGGGAGCCGATGAAGCCTGCAGCGCCGGTGACGAGGTATCGCATCGCGGGAACTCTAGTCGAGTCGTTCCACGGGCCTAGCTCTTCTCGGTCAGCGCGAAGATGCGCGCGAGGCCGACGAGATAGGCGTGATCAGCGTCGGCGACGAGTGGCGAGTACTGGCCGTCGGGGAACGTCCACACGCGGCGGCCCGTCCTCGCCTCGACGGCGAACGTGCGGCGTGAGAGCGTCGCGAAGTAGACGTTCCCGGCCATCACGGTCGGCGCGCCCGAGATCCGCGCCCCTGCCGCGAAGCGCCAGCGCACCTCACCCGTCGCCGCGTCGATGGCGAAGAAGCTCCCGGAGTAGGAGCCGACGAGCACGAGCTTCTCCCAGACGGCGGGCGACGAGTAGACGTAGCCTCCGGTCGACCGGGACCAGAGCAGGTCGCCCGTGCTGGCGCCGAAGGCGTACACCTTGCCGTCCGTCGAGCCGATGAAGACGCGGCCGTAGGCGACGGCCGGCGTCGAGTAGAAGCGGCCTCGGCCGCCGAACCTGTCCTGCGACGAAGAGCGCCACTGCAGCGCACCCGTGCGGGAGTCGAGCGCGGAGAGGCGACCGTCGTAGGAACCGACGAAGACGCGGTTTCCGAGTGCGGCCACCGCGCCCTTGACGCGCCCCCCGGTCTGGAAGCGCCACACGATGCGGCCGGTCCTTGCGTCGAGGGCGTAGACGAGGCCGCGCCAGTCGCCGACGTACACCCGTCCCTGATGAACGAGCGGCGACGACTCCGACGGACCGATCACCGTCCTCCAGCGCACCTTGCCGGTGAGCGCATCGAAGGCGACGACCTGGCCCGTGAGCTGAGCGGGCGAGCGGCCGGAGTTGCACGGCGGCCGGTTCAGGAAGGACTGGATCACGAGCTTGCCGCTCGACGGCCGGGCTCGCGGCAACGCAGCGGCCCGAGTGGTGCCTCCAGACCTCCTTGCCGGTCTTCGTGTCGACCGAGAACGTGACGCCGGGGTTGTTCGTGAACGTCAGCCTCCCGTAGGCGACGACCGGCGGGAACTCGACGAGCTGCTTGGCCCCGAACGACCACGCGATCCGATAGGGCGGCCGGTGGGCGTAGGGCGAGATCCGGTTGTGGACGGCGTCGAACCCCCACATCGGCCAGGCCACGCCGGGAAGCGGCGGCGGCTTGACCACCGGCGCCTGGGTCTCGATGAACTCCTGGGTCGCGTTGCCCTGAACGTCGGTGCTGGCTTCCTGCTTCGCGACGTAGTAGCCGGCGCCGAATCCCACGGATCCGGCGACGACGAGACCGAGAGCGCCAAGAGCCGCGAGCAAGGCTTTACGCCGGGTGCTCAGAGTCGGAGCCCCGCGATCGAACTCTCGTTTCTGGCCGCGCGTGAGATCCGCAAGCCCCGAGGGTAGCGGGAAGATGGCGGCTCGTTGCTTCGAAGGCCCGCGGCGCAAGCCGTGGCGCCGGCTCTCCTCCGTCGCGAGCCCTTGGATCCGTCAGCTACCGTGCGATCTCCGTGCGGACCGCCGTCCTCGCTCTCCTCGTAGCCGCCGGCATCGCCTTGATCGGCGGAAGCCCTGACGCGACGGCCTCGCCGGCTCTCACCTGGAAGGTCGATCCGTCCCCGTTCCGAATCACGGTCTACAGAAACGGCGCGGTGCTGGTTCGCGAGCACCTCGGAGCTCCCGGTCCTGGATCGCGGCTCAGCTACCGAATCCACGAGAGCGACGTACCGCAAACCCTCGGCAAGCTCGTCAGCCAGAAGCCGACAACGGGTGGGACGATCTACACGGTTGCAACGAGCGAGCCCGATCGGCAGGCGTCCGTGACCATCACCCATACGAACACCGGCGTTCGCGTCGCACTCGTGCTCGGCGAGGCAACGACGACTGTGAGGACCATCTTCGAGTCGTTCGAAAACGTGTCGGCGGAGCACTTCCTCGGCACCGGAGAGCGCCGAGACTACGTCGATCTCCGGAACAGGATCGTTCCGATCAAAGTGTGGCACGACTGTGGCACTGCGAAACCGGCACCGTTCTTCCTGAGCTCCCAAGGGTACGGCGTGCGGTTTGCAACGACCGCGGTCGGACGGCTGGCATTCGGGCCCGTGGCCGTAGGCTCTCACTGCCAATTCGGAACCAATCCGTGCCGGATTGCCTCGTTCCAACCAGTGGTGCAGGCGTGCTTCAAGACGACATCGCTCGCCTACGAGATCTACTGGGGCTCACCCGAGCAGATCGTCCGGTCGTACAGTGCGCGGACGGGGAAGCCGCCGATGCCCGAGCCACAACAGTTCGCGCTCATGAAGTGGCGCGATCACATCGTGAGCGAACGCGAACTCACTGACGACGTCGACCGGTTTGCGAAGGCGCGCATCCCGCTCGGTTGGGTGATCGTCGACAACCCCTGGGAGGTAGGTCAGTGCGCCGGCTCGATGACGTTCGACCCGAAGCTCTTTCCCGCGCCGCAACGCACTATTGCCGGGCTGCACGCTCGCGGCGTGCGGGTCATGATGTGGGTCTCACCGTCCGTCAAGGCCGGCTGCGGGCGAGGTCTGTATCCGGGCACGCGCCTGCTCGGCCCCGATCTCTATCAGTCCATCGACCTGACGGATCAATCGGTCGCGGCGACATTCGTTCAGCGCCTGAGCGCCCTCCTCGCAAGCGGAGTGGACGGCTTCAAGGTCGATCGGGGCGACGAGGTCGACCTCGAACTTCAGTCCCTCGCGAATGCCAGCGGATCGGAGGCGCACAACGCCTACCCTGTCCTGCTCGCACGGGCGATCGACAGCGCTTCACGCGCGGTGCGGGGCAAACCGATACCGACGCTCTTCCGGGCCGGCTTCACGGGCTCACAACATCTGATGACGGGTACCTGGTCCGGCGACCTGACGGGAGACTGGAACGGATTGGAGCACGCGGTTCGCAGCGCCCAGACCGCAGGTCTCGTGGGGTTCTCGACGTGGGGGTCCGATGTCGGCGGCTACATCGGCTCTCCGAGCGCCGAGGTCTTCGTCCGCTGGAGCCAACTCGGTGCCGTCTCCCCGGTCTTCGAGGTCGGAGGGTCCGGGCTCAACCAACGACCCTGGAGGCTCGGTGCCGTCGCAATGGGGGGCCTGCGGGCGGCGGCGATACTCCACTACGAGCTGTTCCCGTACCACTACGCACTGGCGCGCAGAGCTGCCGCAACCGGTGTGCCGATCCTTCGTCCACTCGCGTTCGCGCATCCGACCGACGAGGGCTCGTGGAGCCGGGGCGCCGGACGCGAGTTGCTGATCGGGAAGGATCTCCTCGCGGCACCGGTCACGCATGCGGGGACGCGCGCCGCCGTCTACCTCCCGCCCGGGCGCTGGGTCGATCTCGGGAACGGCGACACGCGGGAGGGGCCGCTCACATTCGCCCGCACAACGCCGCTCGACGAGCTGCCGCTCTTCCTCCGTGAGGGAGCAGCGATCCCGTTCAATCTCCGCGACCCGGACGTCTGGAGCGCGAAGTGGGGGCTGAACGACCAGTTCCGCCCGGGACGGGGCGGGTGGCTCGTCGCGGCCGGGCGCGGAGCCGTCGAAGGGGTCTTCTGCGGAGTACGGAACGGTCAGGTTGACGACCAACGGCCAGCGCTCGGCGCTGCGACTCTCAAGGGCCCGGCGCGAGACCCAGGTCGTACTGCTGAGCAGGCGGGCTCCGCAGAGAGGTAACGATCGACGGACGCCTGATCCCGAAGTCGCGCTCGGCGGTAGCGCTTCGCAGCCAGCGGCAGGGCTGGCTCGTGCGGCCGGCTCCGTACGCCGGCATCGTGCTGAAGCTCGCACCACACGCGGGCCGGTCGCGCGTATTGATCCGGTACGAGAGCTAGAGCGGGCGCAGGGCGCCGTCCGTCCTCGACGAGGCAGATGTCCGAGAAGAAGCGCGTCATCACGACGCCCGCACGGAAGTCACCGAGGCGCGGCTCGGGCCGCTCTCCACGAGCGAGCGCGAGCGCGAGCTCCGGGTAGCGGCTCCCTGCGGCGAGCGGCAGCGGGAAACCACCGCCGAAGCGGGGGTTCACATCCGTGACCGGCAGCGAGCCGTCCTCCTCGCGGAAGCACTGGATGTTCGCCGGGCCGACGATCCCTATCTCCTCGGCCACGCGCGCGCCGTGCGCGATCAGCTCTGCGTCCTGGATCGTCATCCCCTTGATCGACTCGCCCCCCTTGGACTGGATCATCGTGCGAGGGATCGCATTCAGGCACCGCCCTTCGAGATCGCAGAGCACGTCGATCGAGAACTCCTCGCCGCGGCACATCTCCTGCACCATGGAGTCCACGGTCGTGTGCGCGAGGAAGAACTCGAGCGTTCGCGCATCATCGGCGCGGTAGATGTGACGCGACCCGAATCCCTCACGGATCTTGACGAGCAACGGGAACGGCGGCTCCGCCGGTAGGTCGGTGGGCAACCACGTTCGCGGGCTCGCAATACCTCGCTCTTCGAAGAAGAGATGCGCAAGGTACTTGTCACCCATTGTCGCGCACACCTCGGGCGGTGGCGCAAGGACGAGAGCCGGCGCGAGTCGAGCCCGGTCGAGCGAAAGGATCTCCTGATCGAGATCCGTCAGCGGGACGATCAGCCGTACGTCATGCTCGGCGACGAGGGCTGCGAGCGCGGGGATGTAGTCGGGCTCGGTGATCCGGGGAACGATCGCTCGATGATCGGCGTGGTAGAGCGCGGGCGCAAGCACGTCGGCATCCGAGGCAACCGTCACCGCCCCTGCACGACCGAAGGCGCTGACGATGTCCACACGCTGCCCGGCGCAGGTGAAGAGAACGGCGGTCACGGGGGCAGAGGGTAGCGAGTGGAGGGCACGACGAGCATCCGGAGCGTGGGCGGGCAGCAGGTGGGAACGTCAGCGGCGGTCGCCGTCGGTGCGCCAACCCCCGCCGGAGCCCTTGTAGGTCCCGCCGAACAGCGCGAGCGGCGTCCGGAGGAGGATCTTCAGGTCGAGGGCCGGGGAGCGATTCTCGACGTACCACACGTCGAGCTCGATGCGCTCGCTCCACGGCAGCGTCGCGCGGCCATGGATCTGCGCCCAGCCGGTGAGCCCGGGAAGCACGTCGAGCCTCCTCCTCTGGCGGGCGGTGTACTTCTCGACCTGATAGCGCAGCGTCGGTCGTGGCCCGATGAGGCTCATGTCGCCGCGAACGACGTTCCAGAGCTGAGGAAGCTCGTCGATCGACGTCCTGCGGAGGACGCGGCCGACGCGCGTAATCCGGCTGTCCCCGACGTCGACCGCGAATCCCGCGCCCTTGCTCTCGGCGTCGGCAACCATCGTCCGGAGCTTCAGGAGCTCGAAGTCGACTCCGTCCATCCCGACTCGAGTCTGTCGAAACAGGATCGGGCCGCCGTCCTCGAGCTTGACGGCGAGCGCGGAGGCGGCGAGAAGCGGGCTCGCGAGAGCGAGGCCCAGTCCCGCGGAGAGAATGTCCAACGCGCGGTTCATCGCGTACCCTCGGCCGCCTCCCAGGTCGCCGGCACCCCCCGCCGCACGTAGTTCCAGAGCGCGACGACCGTCGCCCACGTGACGAGTGCGTAGTACCGCGCGATCGGGATCCCCGCCGCCGCCGCCGCGATCAACGCAAGCTGCCCGGCAAGGACGATCCCGTATGCCCAGCCGTCGGCGGCGAGCGCGACGCTGGAGGCGAGCAGCGCGAGGTGGAGAAGCCCGCTGCCGTACCGCAACAGCCGATGCGAGACGACCTCGACGAGGTAGGTCGGCGGCAGGCCGCGGAACATCGAGCCTCGAAGCGTGATCTCCCAGCAGTGCTCGAACATCCTGACCTTGCGCCGGTACTCCGTCTCGTTCGAGGGGGTCGGCTTCTCGAACGCGTGGGCAGCAGGCTCGTACACCGCGCGCCGCCCCGCCTGAACCATTCGGTACGGAAACGAGAGATCGTGACCCCAACGGGGATCGACGTCGATGTAGCTCTCCCGCTCGACGGCGTAGATCGAGCCGTTGCCGCCCGTGATCGATCCGAGCTGGGACTCGGCCTCGCGGAGCTTCATCTCGTACCGCCAGTACGTCCCCTCGCGGTTCGTTCCGGCGGCAGCCTCCAGGCGAAGTTGGCCGCAGACGTAAGCGACGTCAGGGTCGGCGAGATTCGCGACGAGGTGCCGGAGCACGTCCGGAGCCCAGGTCGCGTTCCCGTCGGAGAACGCAACGACGTCCGACGACGTCTCGGCAACGCCCCGGTTCTGAGCGGCTACCTTGCCGCCGCGCGGGCAATCGAGCAACCGTACGCGAGGCTCGCGCGCGGCGACGGCCGCGACGATCTCGTTCGTCCGATCGGTAGACGCATCGGACGCGACGACGATCTCGAGCTTTCCCGCCGGGTAGTCGAGCGCGAGAAGGTTCTCCAGCCGTCGCTCGATCACCGGCTCCTCGTTGTAGGCGGCGACGATCACCGCCACCGACGGCTCGGCGGTCGCGTCCTTGCGCACCGGTCGTGAGCGCAGCCGCGCCGCGATCTCCGTCGCGAAGGGGTAGCCGACATGCGTCCACGCAAGAGCGCCGAGCGAGCCCCAGAAAACCGTCTTCAGTACGGGCACCGGCGCAGTGTACGCTCCACCGCGCCGGGCCGGTACCGTTCGCACCCGTGCTCGGAACCGCCGACGACCCCATCCGTGTGCTGCGGGTGATCGCTCGACTGAACGTCGGCGGCCCGTCGCTGCACGTCTCGTACCTCAGCGAGGGCCTCGCTGACCGGGGGTATACGACCACGCTCGCTGCGGGCGCCATCTCCGCGGGCGAGGCTTCCATGGCCTTCGTGGCGGAGCAACGAGGAGTGGCGGTCGAGTCGATCCGGGGGCTGCAGCGTGAGCTCTCACCACGCGCGGACGCAGCGGTGATGATGCGGCTTCGCGAGATCATCCGCCGCGACCGTCCCCACATCCTCCACACACACACTGCGAAGGCGGGGACGGTGGGTCGCATCGCGGCTCGCCTGGCGGGTGAGGCGCGGCCTCCGCTGGTCGTGCACACGTTCCATGGGCATAACCTCAAGGGGCAGTTCGACCCTGCCCGGACGCGTGCCTTCGGCTCCATCGAGCGCGCCCTCGCTCACACGTCGGATGCTCTGATCGCCGTCAGCCCCGAGGTACGGGACGAGTTGGTCGAAGCGCGCGTTGCACCCGCCTCACAGTTCGCCGTCGTCCGTCTCGGTATCGATCTCTCCGAACGGATCGCGCGTGGCTCCGGCGGATCGGCACTGCGTGCGTCACTCGGCATCCCGCCCGACCGGTTTTGCGTCGGGTGGGTGGCACGGATGACGGCCGTCAAGCAACCGGAGGACGTCCTTTTGACGATCAGGCAGCTGCGCAAGCGGGGCGTCGATGCGGCACTGGTTCTCGTCGGCGACGGCCCCGACCGCTCGATGGTCGAGGAGCGCGCACGCGAGCTCGGGCTGGTCGAGGGCATCTACTTCGTCGGCTTCCAGAACGATGTCGGCCCGTGGTTCCATGCCTTCGACGCCATGCTCTTGACGTCCCGAAGCGAAGGGACGCCCGTCAGCGCGATCGAGGCGCTAGCCTCCGGTCGGCCCGTCGTCGCGACCGCCGTCGGTGGCACGCGGGACGTCGTCACGGATGACGTCTCGGGCTTTCTCGTGCCATTCGGTGACGTGGCAGCAGGCGCAGAGCGGCTGGAACGACTCGCACGCGACCCGGCGCTCCGCGCGAGCATGGGCGCTGCCGGGCAGGCTCGCACGCTGGCACGCTACGCCGTTCCGCGACTCGTCGATGACGTCGATCGGCTCTACCGCTCGCTCCTTCAGTCGAAGGGAGTCACGGTGGCGGACGCCCGGGCCAGCTAGGCACCGGCGCACGTATCGACAGTTCGCCGCACGGAGAGGGTGTGGGCCGATGGGGATGGCCGCTGCCGCAATCGGCCGAGCGGAGCGCGGGAGGAAACGAGAGATCCGCGAACTACAATCCGGACATTGACGAGTCTCTCGATCATCATGCCCGTGTTCAATGAGCTCTCCACTCTGGAGGAGGCGATTGGAGATGCGCTCTCTGCGGAGTTGTCCGTACTTCAGCGTGAGCTGATCGTCGTCGACGACGGCTCGACCGACGGCTCCCGCGAATGGCTCGGCAGCAGCCGACATTGCCCGAGAACGTCCGAGTCGTCCTGCACGCGAGAAACCAGGGCAAGGGCGCAGCAATTCGGGCCGCACTCGACCACGCACAGGGGACGTTCGCCGCGATCCTCGATGCCGACCTGGAGTACCGCGGCCGCCGACCTCGGGCCAGTCCTCGAGCCGCTTCTTGCGGGCGAGGCGCGCGTTGTCTTCGGCACGCGCGCCTGGGCGTCGCAGTCGTCGTTCAGCTTCTGGTACGTGATCGGCAACAAGTCGGTCACCATCGCGACCAACGTTCTCTACAACTGCTGGATCTCGGACGTGATGACGTGCCACAAGGCGATGAGCACGGAGCTCTTCCGTTCCCTCCGGCTCCGGGAGCGCGGTTTCGCGATCGAGCCGGAGATCGCGGCTCGAGTGCTTCGGTCGGGCGAGCGGATCTTCGAGGTCCCGATCGCGCTACGCGGCGCGCTCCCGCGACGAGGGGAAGAAGCTGACGGCCGTCGACGGCCTTCGCGTGCTGCGAACGCTCGTGCGCTGCAGATTCGGCTAGATGGCTTCTCGATAGGCCGCGATCGTCGCGGCCGTGGCCGCGGGCCACGCGTACGCATCCCGCGCCTTCTCTCTCGCAGCCGCGCCGAGCCTCTCGCGAAGCGCCGGATCGGCGAGCAGCCGTTCGAGCGCTTCGCGGAGAGCCGTGACGTCGCCCGGCGCCACCACGAGACCCGTGACGCCGTCTTCGATCGCGTCCGCGAGGCCCCCGACGCCGGTCGTGACGACGGCCGGCCGTAGGCCATCGCTTCGCGCGCGGCGACGCCGTAGCCCTCGCGACGTGACGGCACGCAGACGACAGCGGCGCGCTCGTAGTACGGGCCGAGCTCGTCGTGCGGGACGAACCCGCACGTCTCCGGGACGAGATCGCGCAGCGGGCCGTCTCCCACGACAACGAGCTTCAGTCCGACTGCCGCCCGGGCGAGCTCACGAATGCCCTTCTCCTCGGAGAGCCGGCCGACGTAGAGGATGTGCGGAGGATCCTCCGGCGCCTCCACGGCAACCGGCACCTCGATGCCGCTCGGGATCACGCGAACGTTCCGAGCGCCGAGTGCGAGCGCATCGGTCGCCAGAGACGACGAGGCGCAGACGACAACCCGTGCCCGGCGGAGGAGTGGCCGGAAGAGCCTCGGCAGTCGCTTCGCGAGCTCGACGTCCGACCCCCACGCCTGGAGCACGAGTGGCTTCCCCGTGGCGAGCCCCGCGAGAGCGGAAGGAAGCCAGTGGGCGTGCACGACGTCGGCCCGGTACGACGAGCGACGGGCTGCCCGCGAGAAGGAGAGCATGAAGAGCGGGAGCAGCAGCAGCTTCCAGGGCCGGGCACGCAGGTTGTTGGCGATCCCGTCGCCGTACGCGATGCCGAAGTGCCGGAAGGATGCGGGCGAGACGACATCGACCTCGACGCCCGCATCGCGAAGGTGAACGACAGCGTCCTCGACGAAGAGTCCCGCGATGTCACCTGGGTGGCGCGGGTACGACGTTGTCAGAACCGTGACGCGCACGGGATCAGGCTACCGACGCCTCGTCTTGTATCATCGAGGTCGTGCCACCAGGAAACCGGTGCTGATGGCGACCGCGCTTCTCGTCGTCGGCGGGGCACTCGTGATCTCATCCGCGGCCATGTTCGTGTCGACGCTCGGTAGGCCGAGCGCCGTGTCGTTCCTCCTCGGGGTCTACACGGTCGCGTGGACGGAGATCGTTGCCGTGGCGCTCGTGCTGTCGGCATTCCATGCCTTCAGCCGCACCGGGCTCCTCGTTGGATCGCTCGTCGTCTTCCTCGCGGCCGCGGGACATTGGTCGGCCCGAGGACGACCAGGGCCGCCCGCGCTCGGTTCCTCGATTCGGTCGCTCCGCGCAGACATGGACGATCCCGTGCTCGTGATCCTCGGAGGTGCAGCACTCCTCGTCGCCGTGTTCGCCGCGGTGCTCGGTGTCGCGACCGCTCAGAACGAGTGGGACTCGCTGACGTATCACCTCACCCGCGCAGCGTTCTGGATCCAGCAGGGAGCTGTCTCGTATGTGCCCGACGTTACGGATGTCCGCATCAACGGCAACCCACCGAACGCCGAGATCGCACAGGCATGGACGATGCTGCTCGCCCGGGGCGACCGGTTCGTGGCGCTCCCTTCACTTGCGGCGGTCCCCGCCCTCATGCTCGGGATCTTCGGGATCGCTCGGCGCGCGGGATCCGGCGCCCGCGAGGCGCTGTTCGGGGCCTTCGTGTTCGCCTGCCTACCTCTGGTCGTCCTCCAGTCCTCTACTGCTCTGAACGATCTGATCGTTGCCTCGTTCTTCGTCGTCGCCACCTACTTCGCGATCGGCAAGAGCAGCGTCGGCACGCTCGGAGCAAGCCTTGCCCTGGGCCTCGCCTTCGGGACCAAGATCGCCGCACCGCTGCTCCTGCCGATCTATCTCCTCGTCGTGCTGGCGGCGCGGTCCCGGCGCATCCTCGACCAGCTGGTCATCGTCATCCTGGGCCTTTGTCTCGGCGCCCCGTGGTACGTGCTGAACCTCGCGCACACGCGAGCGCTCGACGGTGGCATGACGGACCTGACCGGTCAGCGCGCGGACCGCGAGCCCGTCCTCATCGGAACGAGGGCGTACCAGATGATTATCGAATCGATCGAGCTGCCCGGTGCATCGCCGGGGCGCAACCTGGCGCTGATCTACGTCGTCGGCGCGGGACTCGCGGGAGCGGCCGTGGTTGCCGTGAAGCGCGGCAGGCGGCAGACGGGCACCTCACTCGGGATCGCGAGCATCATCGTCTTCCTCGTTCCGATTCTCCTTGTCGCGACGGGGCGGTGGCTCTCCTGGGGATGGCGCACAGGATGGGGTGCCGTCGGTCGCGACGACCTGGCGAACCGATTGGAGCCATTTCGGCTGTCGACGTTGTCCGATTCGTCGTCGACCTGGTTCGGGCCGGTGGGCGCGCTGCTCGTGATCGGGGGGGTCGTTCTGGCACTGCGTTCCCCCGGACCGTCGCGCGCGCTTCGAGTGGCTCTCGCCGTCACCCCGCTCTGCTTCCTTGTCGTGCTCGCCGCCGGTGTTCCATTCGATCCCTGGCGCGGGCGGTTCTTCGTGTTTCCGATCGCGCTCGCAACCGCCGTGTGGGGGCTCGCGTACCGATTGCGGGCGCTCGCCTGGGCTTCGGTCGGCCTGACGGTCGTCACCCTCGTGCTCGTGGTCGTCAACAGCTACACCAAGCCTGTTGGGATCCGACTCGTTGCGCCCGCCACGTCAGCCTCGGTTTTCGGCAAGCCGCGTTGGCAGGTCCAGACATGGACGCGGGAGGATGGAACCGACGAGGTCGTGGCGTACGTGGCGCAACACGTGCCGTCGGATGCCACGATCGGCCTCTCGCTCGGGATCGACGAGTTCTCATATCCCTATTTCGGTCCACATCTGACGCGCACGGTTCACTTCCTCTCCGAGAAGGCGCCGGTAGCGATGGACGACGAATGGATCGTCGAGGCGCCCGAACACGACATCGGACATTGCCCCGCAGCCTGGGAGACGGCCTTCGCCACCGACACCGGCTACCGCGTCCTGCGCAGGATCGGCCCGGATACGTGTTGACCGGCGTCAGGCCGACGAGTGCCGCCGTCCGAACACCGCGGGAGCGGCAATCGCGAGCATCGCGAAGACGAAGAAGTAGTAGAAGCTCATCGTCAGGTAGAAGAGGTTCGCGGCCATCGTAGCGACGAGCGCGGCCGTGAGGCCCCATTCGAGCGGGCGCACGCGGGCCGCAAGAGCGTCGCCGGCGTCCGCGAGCGAGCGTCCGATCGCCCGACCGACCGCGAGTCGCTGGAACAGGTAGCCGAGGAACACGAGAAAGAGGAGCGCCCCGACGATGCCAGTCTCGACGAACAGTGCCACGTAGAACGAGTGTGGCCCGAAATTGGTCCGCCCCGTTACGAACTCGTAGTAGACCGAAAAGTTGTTGAGCCCGAGCCCGAGCAACGGATGCAGGGAGAGCACCTGCGGAATGAACTCGTAGACGGCGAAGTGCGTCGACGAGCCGGCGCCGCTCGTATCGACGCGCGACTTGAGCACCGTCCGGAAGAAGTCCGCCCGCTGGGCGACGAAGGCGAGAATGGCGACGAGCACGCCGGCGAGCGGGAGCAGGAAGCGTGCCGAGAGCAGCAGGTGCCGGTACGGGACCGCGAGCACGACCAGGCCGCAGAGAAGCCCGAGCATGCCGCTGCGCGAGAGCGTCGCGAGCTCCATCACGAGCAGGAACATCAGGGTCACCATGAGCGGCACGCGGAGCCGGTGGCCGCGCTCGAGCCGGAGGTAGATCGGGAGCAGGACGAGGAGCGGGATCACGAGCTCGATTCCGAGGTGGTTCGGATCGCCGGTGAGAGCGTTCGGGCGGTAGACGTTCGCGCCCCCGATGGCGCCGTAGATGTTGATCTGGCTCGCACCACCGGTCAGCGGCGCGAGCAGGGTCGCATCGAGGTTGCCACCGGTCGCCTGGGCAACCCCGAGCTGGAGCACGCCGTAGAGGGCGTTCGCGACGATGCCCCCGCAGAACGCAGCGAGCGCCCACCAGTAGAAGCGCTGGCTGCGTCGAGCGACGAGCGCGACGGCCGCAAAGAGGAAGAGAAAGTGGAGCACGAACTTGACCATCCCCTTCCCCCATTGCGACAAGGCGGTCGCGGTGTCGAGGTTGAAGAATCCGAGGAGATAGACGGCGAGGAACGCGAGGAAGAAGCCGAACGTGATCGCAGCCGAGCGCGAGAAGCGACCGTCGAGACGCTCGATCCGGCCGAGAGCGAACGCGATCAAGAAGAGAACGGTGAGGACGTCGGAGAGCGACAGGTCGGAGCCGAAGCTCCAGTGGATCTTCGCGAACGTGACCGTGAACACGGTGGCGAAGAAGAGGCTGTCGACGACCGGTTGTCGTCGGCTCAGCACAATGGCCTCAACAACGCCATCGGCCTGCCCGGGGTGGGCTGCGTGAGCTCATGGGTTCGGAGCGCATTCACCTGGGCGATGGTACTGGCGGCTCGTTCGCCGGCGACAACCGTTGGGGATCTCTGTGCACCTCGCGCGCGGCGATCAACCCCCCTGCGATCGTCGTCGGAATGAACCAGATCGCCTGCATGAGGATGGAGAACGCAATCGCGACCTCACCATCGACGCCGACAACGCCGAGCGCCGAGACAGCGAGCCACTGATAGGTGCCGATGAACCCTGGTGAGCTCGGGATCACGACGCCCAGGTTGATGACCGCGGTGACGAAGACGAGCTCGATCGGTGAGAGCCGGAAGCCGAGAGAGCGACAGACCAGCCCGGCGGCGACGGCCCAGACCGCCCATGCGACGACGCTCAGGACGAGGGCAAGATAGAGCCGACGTCGGCCGATCGGCGATGCCACCTCGTCGACCGTGTCGCGGAGCAGCAGCCGTGCTCGACTCCGCCCCTGCCGTCGATCCCGCGGTCGCGTGCGTGTGTAGATCACTGCACCGGCGATCGCGAGAACGAGGGCTGCGACGAGGACGAGTCCCCCGAGAGCGACCCTCTTGACCCAGCCCGGGTCCCCAACGATCGGAAGCGAGACAGCGAGCGCGACGACAAGGGTGATCACATCGCAGGCGCGATCGCGAATCACGGAGCCAAAGGCTCGCCCGGAAGGGATCGCAGCGAGCTTCGCGAGCCAGCGTGCTCGGAGGAGGTCGCCGACCCGGAGAGGCAGGATGTTGTTGGCCCCTATCCCACCGAGCACAAGGGCGTAGAAGCGCCGCACCGTGTGCTCGAACGTGTTGGCAATGAGCCGCCAGCGAGCGCCCTGGGCGACGTACACCCCCTGGATCACAACCGCAGCGAGGACGACCAGGCCGATGTCGGCGCTCCGCAGCGCGGCCCACACGGCGTCGAGATCGGCGTTCCGAAACACGAGCCACAGGAAGAACAGCGACGAGGCGATGCCGACCGCGAGCAGGGCACCCCCGCGACGACGGGACGGCGCGCCTGGAGCGAGATCACGCACGGGGCACCCTGTAGACGACGTAGCGTCCGTCGCGGTACGCGATCGCGAGATCCGGTGCGGTCGAGAACCGCTTTCGGTCGATCACGAGCCACGTGGCCCCACAGCGCTTCGGGATGCCGAGCTCGCCGGTCCGGTTGAACCGGAGCCACCGCGCCCGACGGACGTAGGGGCGGTTGCGCTTCGTGTCGGCGACGTGACTCGGAGGTGCGTTGCAGATGTAGACCGGGGCGGCGGCGGCGATCCGGTAGCTCGACTCCAGATCCGCGTAGACGACGTCACCGCGAGGTACCTCCCGTCGCAGGAAGTCGACGAGGCCGGGAGTCAGCGGGCTTGCGCGGCGCTCGGAGGACGGCGACCAGTCCGCGAGGCCCGAGACGAACGTCGGCAGGAGCACGAGCGCCGAGGCGAGCGCTGCAGTCGCTCCCACGGAACGCGGCCGCCTCATCCCGACGACGAGCGCCACGAGAGCACCCGCGACGCCAACCCAGGTCGCCCAGGCGGGCCCGCCCTGCTCGAGGGTGTAGCCGAAGTCGCCCGGGTACTGCCACTGCAGGACGATTCCGGCGCCGAGCGCGAGCGGCACGGCGAGCCGCCCGATCAGGGCGGCCAGGACACCCATCCCGCCTGCGAGCGCGAAAGCAAAAGGGAGGAAGCCTACGACGCGACGCGCCTGCGAGAGCGAGACGACGTCGGCGAACGGGGTGAAGAGCCACGGGAGGAGCGTGACGGCGAAGATCGCGAGCGAGCCGCCGACGACGTACGCCGCCCACCGGCGCCGCGAGGCGAGCGCGGTCAGCGGGATCAAGAGGAGCGCCGCGACGGCAACGGCTCCGGAGCGGCCGAACACCTGCGGCGCGAGCGAGAAATGGTCGACCGAACCGCTCAGCTGCCCGGCGTACTGCTTGAAGGCACGGGCCCGCTCCTGCGCGTCCGGGCTGACCGACTTGGTGCTCCTGACGACGGGTATCAGCAGCGCCAGGAAGAGACCGGCGGGGACGACGAGCGCGGCGAGCGCAAAAACGCCGTCGCGCACCCCGTCCTGCCGCCATGCCCAGCGGACGACGAGAAAGCCGGCGAAGGGGATCCAGAGAAAGATCGCGTAGGTCGGATGAACGACCGCGAGGACGAGGGATGAGACGCCGGCGCTGGCAAGCAGTCCGCGCGTCGGAGTCCGCATCGCCGCGAGCGCGAGCGCGAGCGCAGCCGGGGCGAGAATCTGACGCGAGACCGTCGCGGGGAGCGCCAGCGAGGTGTACGCGCCGCCGTGCCCCGGAGCCATCGCGACGATCGCGACGGCCGCGGCTGCCGAGGCTGCGGCGGGCGGGACGCGGCGGAAGATCGCGTAACCCGCCTCGTAGGCGACGAGCACCGCGAGCGGCGCGAGCACCGTCGGCTCGTGGAGCACGACCTCCGAGGGGTCGGCGAACGACACCGTGGCAACGAGGGCGAGGAACGCGTGCCACAGAGGGAATGCGTAGCCGGGATGGAGGCCCCCGTCGCTGAACTCGTTCACCGACGAGAGCGAGAGGTCGCCGAACTCGGCGAGCTTGCGGACGCGGGCGAGATGGAAGATGCCGTCCCCGCCGATCTCCCCGGCGACGTGCCAGAGAAGCAGGCCGAGAACGATCCCGCCCGCCCACATCATCGCCCGACCGGGGATGAGCGGCACCACGGGGTGCCGACGCGCGAACGGCGCGGCGCATGCCGCCGTCACGAGGAGCAGGACGAGCGCAAGGGTCAGCGACGCATGGACGAAGAAGACGACCGCCATCGCACCGAAGACGACTCCAAGCCCCCACGCGAGCGTTGCCGACGTGCTCCGCACGCCCGCCGCACGCGCGACGATCGCACCCGGCGCGAGGACGATTCCGGTCGCGAGCGCGAGGCGGAGCAGCAGGAACAGCGAGTTCATCGCTCGATCAGCGACCGCACGTCGCCCGTTCCGAGCCAGCGGGCCCCGTCGCGGTACATCGCGCCACGCTCGCCGCGCACGAGCCTTCCCCGTAGCGCCAGCGAGCCCCGGAGCAGCGCGCGCGCACGCTCGGCCTCCGCGTCCCCGTGATGCTTGTGGAAGAAGCGGAGCTGACCGCGGAGGTTCTCGCGGAACAGGCGCCCGCCGTGCGAGGCTCCGCCGACGTGCACGCACGTCGCATCGGGCGTGAAGAGCGTGCGCCAGCCTGCCGCCGCGAACCGGTAGAGCCAGTCGACCTCCTCGCTGAAGAGGAAGAACGCCGGATCGGGGCCTCCGACCTCGTCGATCGCGGCACGGCGCACGAGCAGGCAGGCTCCCATGAGGCACTCGACCTCGCGCTCGGACGCGTGGTCGAACCCGCCCCCGTAGAACGCGTTCAGCGCCGCCGTGCGCGGGCCGAGCTTGCGGAGGTAGAGGTACTCCGTCGCGAGGCGCCAGAGCGTCGGGAAGCCACGCACCGACCGCTGCAGCGACCCGTCGCGGTTCACGAGCCGGGGGCCTACGACGGCGACGTCCGCGTGGGCGTCCCCGGCCGCGACGAGACGCTCGAGAGCATCACCGACGAGCCACGCATCGGCATTGAGGATCAGCGCCCAGCGGCTCGGCGGTGACTCCTCGAGGCCGCGTTGCCAGCCCGCGGCGAGCCCGACGTTCGCCTGCTCGACGACCCGCACGCCGGGGAATCGCTCGCGGACGAACGAGACGGTGGCGTCGCTCGAGCCGTTGTCGACGACCACAGTGGCCGTCCCGTCCAGGCCGGCAAGGCACTGCTCGATCCAGGGGAGAGCGTTGTAGGTCGTGACGACGGCGACGACGTCATCCATGCTCGACCTCGGGCCGTGCGCCGCCTCGGATCGACTCCCAGAGAAGGATGGCGCCTCCGGGGGCGGCGAGGGCGACCG
This sequence comes from uncultured Thermoleophilia bacterium, assembly GCA_963727515.1. Classification (GTDB taxonomy): domain Bacteria; phylum Actinomycetota; class Thermoleophilia; order Gaiellales; family Gaiellaceae; genus Gaiella. The sequence continues at coordinate 46,488 of CAVSGN010000001.1, forward strand.
TGACGAGGAAGAAGAGGAATCCGGCGGCGAAGGCCGCGTCGGCGCCGACCCCGACGCTGCCGAGGAAGCTGACGAAGAACGCCTCGCGGACGGCGAAGCCGTTCAGCGTGAACGGGACGAGCAGGACGAGGAAGAACAGCGGCCCCATCACGTAGTAGATCCGCGGGCCGAGGTCGATGCCGACCGCCCGGCACGAGGCCCAGATCGAGAGGATCCGGACCGCCTGGATCACGGTCGTGAAGACGAACACCTTGATCATCAGGCCCGGGTGGCCGCGATAGTGGTGCACCCCGTCGTAGAACGCCCGTATCGGTCGCTCGAGCCGCAACCGCAGGAGCAGCGGGCGCAGGCGGGCCAGGTGGGGTCGGGCCGAGCGCGAGAAGAAGAGCACGAGCAGCAGGAGCGTGCCGAAGACGAACATGCCCTCGATCCAGAGGTACGCACTGACGTCGTAGTGGCCGATCGCGAGGACGAAGCCGATCGCTCCGAGCAGCACGGTCGCGGCGCCGCCGAGCCCCCGTTCGATGACGACGATCGCGGTCATGTCGCCCGAGCGCCCCGGGTGCCGCTTCGAGACCTCGAAGATCCGCACGGCGTCCCCTCCGATCGAGGTCGGGAGGATCTGCCCGGCGGTGTACGAGACGAAGTACGCGCGCGTCAGCCACCAGAAGCGATCGATCACATCCTGGGCAGCGAGCAGCCACTTCCAGCGCAGCGCCATCGGTAGCGCGGTGACGATCATGATCGTGACCGCTAGCGCGAACCACCAGAGGTTCGCGGCCTTGAGCGTCTCCCACGTCTGCTGGAGGTCTATCTTGAGCAGGATGTAGGTGACGGCGAGGACGGTCAGCATGACGCCGATCAGGATCCGCAGCGGGCGCTTGACGTGCGACAGCCGCGGTACGCGAGGAGCGCTCATGCGGTGAACCGCGCGTGCAGGCGGGAGACGGCGTCGATCGCGTCGAGAATGTCGTCGTCCGAGTGCGCGGGTGAGAGCGGCAGCGACAGCACCTCGTCTCCCGCACGCTCCGCCACCGGCAGCGACGGCTGGCCCGGGTACCGCTCGCGGAACCACGTCAGACGGTGAACGGGGAGGAAGTGGATGCTGGTGCCGATCAGGGCGTCGGCGAGTGCCCGCTGGTAGGCATCCCTCGTCGCTCCGGCGTCGGTGGCCGAGATCCGGACGACGTACAGGTGCCGCGCGTGCGTGTCGCGCGTGTCGCGCGCGAGAGGGGTGATGCCCGCCAGCCCGGAGAGCCCCGCGTCGTAGAGGTCGAACTGCCGCCGCCTGATCCGCGCGTGCTCCTCGACCCGGTCGAGCTGGACGAGAGCGATCGCGGCGAGGACGTCGGAGAGGTTGGCCTTGAAGCCGGCGGTGACCTGGTCGTAGAGCGCTCCCTCACCGCGCCGCGTCAGCCGCATGCTTCGGATCGACTCCGCGATGTCGTCCCGGTTCGTCGCGATGAGACCGCCCTCTCCCGCGGCGATGTTCTTCGTCGCGTAGAGCGAGAAGCACGTGGCGTCGGAGATGCCCGCCGATCTTGCGTCCGCGGTAGGCGCTCTCGGCCGCGTGCGCCGCGTCCTCGACGACCGGCAGGCCGACGGCCGCGATCGGGTCGAGATCGGCCGGCTGGCCCGCGAGGTGGACGGGCAGGATCGCCTTCGTCCGCTCGCCGACGAGTGACGGGATGAGCGCCGGATCGATGTTCAGGTCGCTCTCACGCACGTCGCAGAACACGGGAGTGGCACCGCAGTGCTCGATCACGTTCGCGGTCGCGGGCCACGTGATCGGGCTCGTGATCACCTCGTCTCCGGGACCGACACCGGCCGCGAGGAGCGCCAGATGCAATGCCGCCGTCCCCGATGCGACCGCGAGGACGTGCTCGGCGTCGAGATACGCCGCCATCCGCTCCTCGAGCAACGCGGCGCGAGGCCCCGTCGTCAGCCAGCCGGACCGGAGCGTCTCGGTGACGGCGGCTATCTCCTCCTCCCCGATCGCGGGAGGCTGGAAGCCGAGCCGGGTGCTACGCGGGGGTCGCATCGACAAGGAAGCGTACGGTCTCCGCCGCACGACGGGCACGGGCGAGGGCCTCGTCGCGGTCCTTGCCGGTCGCGAGGATCGCCCCCGCCCGGTCGGCACCACGCCGCAGCGGCCCGAAGCGCCAGCCGGGCTGTCGATACGACCGCACCCAGGCGACGCCCTCGATCGCGAGCGCCTCCTCGACGCCCTCGACCCCGAGCAGCACCCCCTCGGGTGCCACGAGGAAGACGACGCAGGCCCCTCCGGCGCGATCTCCTTGTGACAAAGTGTCACAAGGATCGCCGAGGGCGAAGGCGATCGCGAGGTCGTTCAGGTCGACGCCGACGGCGGCCCGGCAGAGCTCGGCGTCGTGGCCTCCACCGAGGCGGGCGGCGACCTCGACCACGTAGGCACGGCCGTCGGAGCCGATCCGGAGCTGCGTGTAGCTCGGCCCGCTCGTGATCCCGAGAGCACGAACGGCAGCGCGTGCCGCCTCGACGGCACGGTCGGTGGCCTGAACGCTCGGCCACGCGTGCGCGAGTGCCACGCCGAATGCGGGCGGATCGGCGAGCAGCCGGTCGGTCACCGTGAGTGGGTGGAAGACGCCGTCGAGCGAGACGGCATTGACCGTCAGCTCGGGGCCCTCGATCAGCTCCTCGACGAGCGCGCCTCCGGCACGGGACTCGCCCGCAGCGGCCTCGACGGCAGCGACGAGCTCGGATCGCTCACGGACGAGCGTGAGCCCTCGCTGGCCCTGGCGGTCGGGCGCCTTGACGACGCACGGAAACGGGATCTCCGGGTCCGTGGCCGAGAACGTCCGCGGCTGGAGGACGCCGGCCGCGGCGAACCGCTCCCGCTGTCGCGTCTTCGTCGTGGCGAGCACCGCCGTCGCACCGTCGATCGGGTGAGGCAGCCCCATGCGCTCGGCGACCCTGGCGGCGATCCCGACGGGCCAGTCTGCGCCGGGGGAGACGAGACCGTCCACCTCACGGGCGCGCGCGAGCCGCTCGACGCCCTGCTCGTCCTCGGAGGACAGCACCGCGCGCTCGGTCGCGAAGGCGAACCCGGGTGCGAGCGGATCGCGATCCACGGCGATCACGACGAGGTCGCGGGCTGCGGCCGCCTCGAGCAGGCCGAGCTGCGCGGCCCCGGCGCCTAGGACGACGAGACGTGCCGGCTGGGATCGGCGATGCTCCGCCACCAGGCCTCGTTCTCGCGGTACCAGGCGACGGTCTGCTCGAGACCGTCGGCGAAGCTCGTGCGCGCCGTCCAGCCGGTCAGGGCGACCATCTTGTCCGTCGAGCCGATGTGGCGATCGACCTGTCCGAGTCGCTCGGGCAGGTTGACCTTCGTCGACGACGTCTCGCCGACGCAGTCGAGCACCAGGTCGGCGATGTCGGCGACGGAGATGTCGATGCCGGTCGCGACGTTGACGACCTCGCCCGCGAGCGCCTCGATCGGCGCCTCGATCAGCGCCTCGATCGCCTCGGCGTGATCGTCGACGTAGAGCCAGTCCCGGCTGGCGTGGCCGTCACCGTGGATCGTCAACGGCTCGCCGCTGAGCGCCTGCGTGATGAAGCGCGGCACGACCTTCTCCGGATGCTGCCGGGGGCCGTAGTTGTTGAACGGCCGCACGATCACGATCGGAAGGTCGTAGGTGACGTAGTAGCTGTACGCGAGCCGATCGCCGCCTGCCTTCGTCGCGGCGTACGGGCTCCGCGGCTCGAGCGGGTGGCGCTCGTCCATCGGGTCGGTCTCGGCCGTCCCGTAGACCTCGCTCGACGAGATGAGGATGAACCGCTCCACCGGCGTGCGGCGGATCGCGTCGAGCAGGATCTGGGTGCCCTCGACGTTCGTCGTCACGAACTCGGAGGCTCCCTCCTCGATCGACTTCTCGACGTGAGACTCGGCCGCCGCGTTGACGATCACGTCGACGCCGCGGACGAGGTCGGCGACGAGAGACACGTCCCGGATGTCCCCGTGGACGAACGAGAGGCGATCGTGGTCGAGGACGTCGGCGAGGTTCTCGAGATTCCCCGCGTACGTGAGCGAGTCGAGCGAGAGCACCTCGTGGTCGGTGCTCGCCAGCAGGTGGCGAATCACGTTCGACGAGATGAACCCGGCGCCGCCGGTGACGAGAACGCGCTTCACGATTCGGTGAGAATAGCCGCGGGTCCCTCTACAGCTCACGATCGATCGCGTACAGCGGCCGGCCCTCGACCTCGCGCTGAATGCGCGCCAGGTACTCCCCCACGAGGGCGAGGACGAATCCCTGCACGCCGAGCACGAAGATCACCGCCGCGCCGAGGAAGAGCGGGCCGGGAAAGTCGGACCGACCGATCCAGTAGGAGACCGCGTAGATCCCGAGGGCCGTCGCCGCGAGGGTGCAGACGAACCCGAGCACGACGCCGGCCCACTGGATCGGCTGCGGCCAGAATCCGGCGAGAACGTGGAGCGCGAGGCGGGTCAGCCGCAGCGGCGAGTAGCGGGACGCGCCCTGCCTCGCAGCGTGCCCCACGTCGACCTCGACCACCGAGGCTCCACCGGAGAGGATCAACGCCTTCGTGAACTTCTGCCGCCCGATCGAGCCGAGCATCGGTGTGACGACGCTTCGCCGGTAGGCGTTGAACGCGCAGCCGAAGTCGGAGATGTCGACCCGCGTGAAGCGTCGCAGCATCCCGTTGATCAACCGCGATGGCAGCGTGCGCCCCCACGAGTCGTTGCGCGCCGCGCGTCGCCCGCTCGCCACGTCGTAGTCGGCGTCGATCGCGGCCACGAGCTTTGCGATGTCCTCGGGGAGATTCTGGAGGTCGCCGTCCATCGTCACGATCGTCTCCCCCCGCGCCCGGCTGAGGCCTGCGTGCATCGCTGGATGCTGACCGAAGTTCCGCTTGAACCGGATCACGCCGACGCGCTGGTCGCCTGCATGGAGCCGCTCGAGAATCGCGAACGTTCCGTCCGTCGAGCCGTCGTCGACGTAGATGACCTCGAACGGTCGGCCGAGGCCCTCGAGGGACGCGATCGTACGGCGGTGGAGCTCGGCGAGCGAGGCTGCCTCGTCGTAGAGCGTGACGACGATCGACAGCTCCGGCAATGCCTCTCCTCCGGCCTCCGGCTCGGTCGTGGGAAGCGGGCGTATCGCTGACATCGGTTGATCAGCGTAACCGCGATGACCAGGATCCGCACCCGACTGCTCGGGCGGCGTCGACGTCGCCCTGGCCGACACGCGCCGACCGCTCAGGTGCGCGGAGCGACCGCCGCCTGCTCGATCAGCGCCGCGGCACGGCCTCGCCCGTCGGCGAGCCGGATCCTGGTCGCCATCTCGTCCAGGCGCCGGCGGAGCCCCTGATCGTCGAGGAGCAGGTCGATCCCTCCGGTGAGCTCCTCCTGCTCGAACGTGTACGGCGCGAGCCTGAGGCCCAGCCCCGTTTCGGCGATGCGCTGAGCGTTGTCCATCTGATCCCAGAACAGCGGCACCACGATCATCGGCTTGCCGGCGTGGAGGCATTCCGTCGTCGTGTTGTTGCCGCCGTGCGTGATGACGAGATCGACGAGAGGCAAAATCGCCGGCTGGGGCAGGAACTCCTCGCCCCACATGTTGTCGGCGAGCTCGAACTCGGCGTGCTGGGGCCCCTTCGAGACGATGAACCGGTGAGGCGACCCGGAGAGCGCGTCGACCAGGCGCCGCATCAGCTCGACGTCGGCGGAACCGAGGCTTCCGAGCGAGAGGTAGACGAGCTTCCCGTCCCGTTCGGCGAGCTGCGCGGGCAGGTCGAACGCCGTCTCGACGTCACGAACGCAGGAGTCGACGCGGTGCCACGTCGAATCGAGCTGCCGCTCGCGCGCGTAGTCGATCTCCTCCGGGTAGACGTAGAGGTTGAGGCGGTCGGATGCGTGGATGAACGCTCCCTCGGGCAGCGCCGGCGCGCCGCGCTCGACGCACAGCGCCGAGAACTCTGCGTGGAGATCCCGGTGGGCGCGCAGGGAGGCAGCACGAAACGCCTCCCAGCCCGAGCGGTCACCCGCCGGATAGCCGGAGAAGACGGGCGGGATCCCCGGGTCGTGGATCTCGAGCGGGTTGCAGGAGACGATCCTGGCCCACGGTCGACCGCTCGCGTGGATCGCCGGAAAGCAGACGACGTTGTCCTCGACGATCAGGGACGGCTGCAGCTCGTCGAAGATCTCGCGGAGACGGTCGTCGACGTAGGCAGCGCCGTCGCAGAGAGCCCGGAAGGTCGGCTCGATGAACGACTCGAGCTGCTCGATCGTCGGTGTCCGGAACACCGGCGCGGTCTCACGAATGAAGTCCTTCCAGAACTGGCCGGGAGCCTCCTCCACCTCGGGCGCCGGGCCGAGACGCATCAACCGCTCCTCGAAGCCCTGGGCCTCGAGGCTGCCGGCGAACGACTCCTCGACGACGAACACGACGCGGTGGCCCCGTTCGCGCAGCACCTGCCCGATGCCGACGCAGTTGTTCGTCGGGCCGTAGGCCCCTTCGGGGAAGAAGACGATGGTGGCGGCGTGGCTCACGGAGGGGAGATCTGCCGACCACTGCGGTACTGTCCGCAACCGGCAGGCGGGAGGTCGATCGGTGGAGGGCGAAGCTACGAGATTCACCCGGCGAAGTCAAGGCGTGACCGGCGTCGATCCGGCCCTCGATGCCGCCCTGGCCTCGACGCTTCGCACCGAGATCGAGGAGTCCCGCTGGTTCCAGGGGAAGGGACGGGCGCTGCTCGCGCTCCGGGCGATCGATCGTCTCGCGGTTCCCGGCGCAGACGGCGGGACGCTCGCGATCGTCGCTGCCGAATACGGAGACGGCATGGTGGAGCACTACGCGCTGCCTCTCCGATCCCATACGGGCGGCATGCGGGGCGCCGGGGCCGACGACCCGCTGTGGCCCGCCCTCGCCTGCCTTTCGATCGAGGGCGGCTCGATCGACGGCCTGGCCGGGAGGCTCTCCGGCGAGCCGTGCACGACGGCCGACCTTCCGCCGATCGGGAGCGGCGCCCGGCGACTCAACGCGGACCAGTCGAACTCCTCCGTCGTGCTCGGAGAGCGCGTGGTCTTCAAGTGCTACCGGCGTCTCCGGCCGGGCACCCATCCCGAGGAGACGAAGCGCGGCGGCTACCGCACGCTGCTGTACCGCGGATCGCCGTTCGACGAGGACGTCCTCGAATGGGCCCGGTCGCGGTCGTCTCCGGTGATCGCCGTCGGGGCCGCGATCGACGGCGCGGCCTTTCACGTCCCGCTCACGCCCGTGAACGAGACGGTGACCGCGCTCGTCGAGACAGGTGTGGCCGAGCTCGTCGCAGCGCAGCTGTGGCGCGCCGCCGCCGAAATGCGGGCACCATGACCTGGCTCCCGGGAGAGACGATCGTCCGCCGCGAGGTCTGGCGTGGGTACCCACGGGCGGCATTCAATGTCGTCGTCGTCGCGGATGACCCCGACCTGCTCGTCACCTACCTCCCGGAGGGAGCGGAGTTCGTCTTCACCGACGACCATCCGCTCGGCCCGCACCCATGGGCCGGACGGACCGCGTGGGAGGGCCACGGCGCCCTGATGCTGCAACAGCCCGGCGAGAGCTATGCGGTGTGGCATTTCTGGGAGGGGCCGGACCGGAACTTCGCCGGCTGGTACTTCAACATCCAGGAGCCATTTCGTCGCACGACGCTCGGCTACGACACACAGGATCTCGAGCTCGACGTCTGGGCACCCGTGGCGGGAGGATGGGTGCTCAAGGACGACGATCTCCTCGACGTTCGCGTCTCCCAGGGACGGTTCACACCCGTGGAGGCAGAGGAGATCAGAGCGGTCGGCACGGCGATCGGGGCCGCTCTCGACGCGGACGATTCCTGGTGGGGCGACTGGAGCGCGTGGAAGCCCGATCCTGTCTGGTTGCCGGGCGCACCGCCCCGAACTGGCTCGCGGCGCAACCCGCAGGACGCCGACGGCCCTAGTCGGCGAGCCCGAGCCGGGCGTGCAACCGCTGCAGCGGTGTCGGCGCCCACCAGTTCCACTCGCCGAGCAGCGCCATCAGGCTCGGAACGAGGAGAGCGCGGACGATCGTCGCGTCGAGCGCGACTGCGACTGCCGTGCCGACCCCGAGCTCCTGGATGAACGAGATCCCCGACGTCGCAAACGTGCCGATAGCGACACAGAAGAGGAGCGCCGCCGCGGTCACGAGCCGCCCCGTGCGCTCGAGGCCGTCCGCGACGGCTTCACGGTTCGGAAGACCGCGGTCGCGCCCCTCCTTGATCCGTGAGAACAGGAAGATCGCGTAGTCCGTCGACAGCCCGAACGCCGTCGCGCAGAGGAGGATCGGCTGTGTCGACTCGAGCCCCGGAAGACCCTGGCCCCACTCGAACACGAGAACGAGGATCCCGAACGAGGCGCCGAGCGTGAGCACGTTCATCAGCAGCGACTTGAGCGGCAGCACGACCGAGCCCGTGAAGAGAAAGATCAGCGTGCACGTCGTGAGAGCGAGGATGGCGAGCGCCCACGGCAGGTGGGCGCCGAGCGACGCCTGCTGGTCGACGAAGCCGGCCGTCTGCCCGGTGACGCGTGCGGCGGGCAACGCAGTGCGCACCGTCCCGACGAGCTGTTGCGAGCGGTCGGAGAGCCCCTTCTCGGCGGGAAGGATGTCGAGCCGCCAGAGGCCGGGGACGATCTCGCGCGCCGGCAGCACGGCCGCGACCCCGGGTGCCGCTGCGAGGCGCGCGACCACGTTCGCCGGAGGCTGCGCGTCCATGATGGCCGTGATCGGCGCATAGCTCCCGCGGACGCCCTCCCGGTCGAGCGCCTCGGTCACCTGCCGCGCGCTCGCTGACGAGGGAAGCGTCGTCGCATCGACGCCGACGAAGTGCACGCCGAGCGCGGGAAGCGCGAGGACGACGAGGACGGTCGCCGAGACGGCCGCGATCCTTCCAGGTCGGCGCATGACCCATGCGGCGAGCCGACCCCAGCGACCGCCCGAGGGAACCTGCTGCAGCCGCCGCGGCGCGAGCGCGTCGATCCGCGGGCCGAGCCAGTAGAGGAAGGCGGGCAGCGGCACGAGCGCGACGAGCCCGGCCGCAAGCGCGACGAGCACGCCGCCGAGCCCCATCGAGTAGAGGAACTGCTGCGGGAAGACGAGCAGGCAGCCCATCGACGCCGCGACCGTGACGGCACTGAAGAAGACCGTCCGCCCGGCGCTGCGCATCGTGGCGGCGAGCGCCTCGGGCCCATGGCCGTGAACGGCCGCCTCCTCACGCCAGCGCGAGACGATGAAGAGCGAGTAGTCGATCGCGAGCCCGAGGCCGAGCCCGGTGACGAGGTTGAGCGCGAAGACCGAGAGCGAGTGAACCTCGATCGCGAGCCGGAGGCCGAGGAACGTCAGCGCAATCGCACCGGCCCCGACGAGCGGGGGCAGGAACGCGGCCACGAGGCCGCGGAAGACCCAGAACGAGAGAAGGAAGACGAGCGGGAACGCGATCAGCTCGGCCCGCCGGAGGTCCGCCTGGATCGCCTCGGTCACCTGATGGGACGCGATCGCGCCCCCGCCGAGACGAACGTGCGGGTCATCGGCGAACGCGCCGAGCAGCCGACCGGCGGCGTCCTTCGAGGCATCGCCTCCACGCGCACGAAGGAAGACGAGCACGACACCGTTGTCATCGACCGCCGTACGCGCGACGGCGGGGTCGCGCTCGATTCGAGCCTGGGCCTTCGCGATCGCAGCCGGCCCGCCGCTGACGAGCGCCACGATGCCCGGGTCGGCCTCGACGCCCGTCCTCTTCTCCACCTCGACGGCCGCGAGCCGGCTCTCGGAGGAGAGGTCGGCGAACTGGGCCGAGCCGGAGTCCATGCGGGGAATCACCGTGCTCCCGATCGCGAAGGCGACGACCACGATGCCGGCGGAGACGAGCGTGACCGCGCGGGCGCGGGTCGCGAGCAGATGGGTCACGTCACAAGAGAAGCAGCAACGGCCCGGGTCGCGACGCACTCCGCGTCACGACCCGGGTCGTCCGTGCGTGCTTCAGGCGGGGTCGGCGACCGGAGCCAGCGCCTCGGTTCCGGTTGCGCGCTCGCGCCGCCTCGCCGGGATGGCAAAGGCCGCCACCGCGCCCAGCCCGACGGCGCTCGCTCCGATCCACAGGGCCGGCGTCATCCCGTCGACGAACGTCTGGCCCGACCCGTAGCCGCCGTAGCGGGAGAAGACCGACGCCAGGACCGCGACGCCGAAGACGCCACCGAGCTCGCGGATCGCGTTGTTCGCTCCCGACGCCTGCCCCTCGCGATCCCGCCGCACCGTGGAGAGAACGAGGTTCGCCATCGGCGTGAAGAAGAGCGCCATCCCGACTCCCGCGAGGATGAAGGGCACGATCAGTGACCCGTACGGCGTCGTCGGCGTCGAGACGAATGCGATCCAGCCGAGCGCGACGGACTGCAGCGTCAAGCCGATACCGAGGATCCTCTTCGGGCTGACCTTGTCGGACATCGCGCCCGCAAGCGGAGCGATGAACATCGGAGCGAGCGTCCACGGGAGGATCCGGAGCCCCGAGCTGAGCGGCGAGTAGCCCTGGACGGTCTGGAAGAACTGCGTCAGCAGGAAGATCGAGCCGAACATCCCGAAGAACATCAGGAGCGACGCGAGGTTCGCGAGCGAGAACGCCCTGTTGCGGAAGAACGTCATCGGCAGCATCGGCGACGCTGCCCGCGTCTCCCAGACGACGAACGCGGCAACGAGGACGACGCCAAGGCCCAGCGCGGCGAGGATCTCGGGGCTCGTCCAGCCCTGCTCGTTGCCGCGAATCAGGCCCCAGACGATCCCGAACATGCCGGCGCTGACGAGACCGACCCCGGGAAGGTCGAGCCTGCCCGCCGGGCCGTGGCTCTCCGTGAGCCGTGTCAGCGCGAGCGGCACGAGCAGGATCCCGATCGGGACGTTGAGCCAGAAGATGTACTGCCACGCGAATCCCTCGACGACGGCTCCGCCGACGACGGGCCCGAAGGCGATCGCGAGGCCGCCGATCGCACCCCACGCCCCGAGCGCGAGCCCCCGCTTCGCGGGCGGCACGGCCGCGGAGAGAATCGTCAGGGTGAGCGGCATCACGATGGCGCCGCCGAGCCCCTGCACGGCCCGGGCGATGTTGAGGACGTCGACGTTCGGCGCGAGCGCAGCCGCGACCGAGGCGACCGTGAAGATCCCCACGCCGACGGCAAACATGCGGCGACGGCCAAAGCGGTCACCGAGCGCCGCGCCCGTGAGGAGCAGGACGGCGAACGTGAGCGTGTACGCGTTCACGGTCCACGAGAGATCCTCGAGTGAAGCGTTGAGATCGGTGCGGATCACCGGGATCGCCGTCGAGACGACGAGGTTGTCGAGAGAGACCATGAAGAGCGCGATCGAGGTGATCGCGAACGTCCAGAGGGTCTTCGTGCGTGCGGTCATTGCCGGCTTCTTCCTTTCTGGCTCGTTATGCTTGTGATCAGTCACTTCATTACAGGTGAAAAAAGGGGTCGGGAAAGCCCCACGGCTACGAGGGGGCCGTCATTCCCGCCTCGCAGCCCTCGATGAGCCGGTTCGACCAGGGCTCGGGGCGCGTGAAGGCCTCCATCGCCATGAGGATCGTCAGCATCGCGCCCTTCGAGAAGAACGTGCTGACCACCTCCGGCGGCTCGCCGGAGGCACGCTCGGCGAGATCGACCAGATCGCGCCAGGCGCCACGGACGCTCTCGCAGATCTCGGGGTCGTCACACGAGGCCCAGCACTTGAGCATCAGCATCAGCCGGTCGCGATCGCCCATCACCGCCTCGTATGCCTCCCCCATCGCGTGCAGCGCCTCGATGCCGGTCTTGCCGCGGGCCGCGTCGGCGAACACCCGATAGAGATCGTCGACCGTCCGCTGGGCGGTCGCGAGATAGAGGTCCTTCTTGGTGCCGAAGAGTCGGAAGAGGTAGGGCTGCGAGATGCCGGCGGCATGCGCGATGTCGTCCGTCGAGGCCCCGTGGAGCCCCCGGCGCGCGAACTCCACGGTTGCCGCATCGAGCACTGCGGCCCGCCGCTCCTCCGCCGTCTTTCGTTGTGTCGACGCCATCATGGTAGTAAGTATTCACTCACAAGAAGTGCCTGTCAAGTGCGAACTGCCGGCGCCTCAGGCGAAGCGGGCCACGGCGCGCGCAACCCGGTCGCACTCGGCCTCGGTCATGGTGGTCGCGAACGGAAGCGCGAGAGCGCGCGCGAAGGCACGGTCGGCGCCGGGGAACGGCCCCTGATCGCGATAGGCACCCAGGTGATGGAGCGCGTACGTGCCGATCTGGGCCTCGATCCCCTCCGCCCGCAGCGCGGCGAGCGCCTCGTCGCGGCGATCGAGCTGGATGACGTACGCCTGCCAGCCGTGCCGGTCGCCGTCTGCGGCCGACGGCGTGAGCACCAGCTGCTCGAGGCGCTCGCGGTACCACGCGGCCACGCGCTCGCGGGCCGCGAGCAGCTCCTCGAGGCGAGCGACCTGGGGAATCCCGATCGCGCAGAGGATGTCCGGCAGCCGGTAGTTGAGCCCCGGCTCCGGGATGTCGTAGGCGCCGCTCGTGACGATGCCGTGGTGCCGGAAGCGCCGGATCGAGTCGGCAAGCCCGGCGTCGTCCGTCGTGACCGCCCCGCCTTCTCCGGTCGTGACGATCTTGCGGGGATGAAAGGAGAGGCACCCCATGACGCCGAGAGACCCACACGGCAGGCCGCGGTAGCGCGCTCCGAGGGCGCCGGCCGCATCCTCGACGAGAACGACCTCGGCGGGGACGGCTGCCCGCAGCTCCTCCCACGGCACGGGGCGGCCGAACAGGTGCACGGCGAGGACGGCTCTCGTCCGTGGCGTGACGGCCGCCGCAACGCCGTTCACGTCGAGATTGAACGTGTCCGGGTCGACGTCGACGATCACCGCCCGCCCGCCGCAGAGCTCGACCGCATTCGCGGTGGCGGGGAACGTGTATGCCGGCACGATCACCTCGTCGCCCGGGCCGATCCCGAGGGCGATCATCGCCAGGTGGAGCGCTGCCGTCCCCGACGAGACGGCAACGGCATCGAGCGTCCCGCACGCGCCGGCGAGCGCGCGCTCGAGCTCTCCTACCTTCGGCCCCATCGTGAGCATTCCCGTCGCGACGACCTCGGCGACGGCCGCCAGCTCGGCGTCGCCGACATCCGGGCGCGCGAGACGGATCGGCTCGCTCACGTACCGACCGGGCGGTTCGTGCGGAACCACTCGATCGTCCGCGCGAGCCCTTCGTCGAGCTCGACCTTCGCCTCGAAGCCGAGGAGCCCCCTGGCCTTGCCCATGTTGGGGATCCGCAGCTCGACGTCGACATAATCGAGCGGCGTGAAGACGATCTCACCCGGCGCGCCCGCCAGCAGCTTGATCCGGCGCGCGAGGTCGTAGATCGTCACGGCAGAGCGTGCATTGCCGATGTTGAAGCTCTCCCCCACGGCGGCCGGGTGCTCGAGCCCGAGCAACGTTCCCTCGACCATGTCGTCGACGTAACACCAGGCCCGGATCTGCGAGCCGTCGCCGTGGATCGTCAGGTCACGCCCGTCGAGCGCCGCCTCGATGAAGGCACGGATCGCGCCGCCACCGATCTGGCCCGGCCCGAAGATGTTGAACGGGCGCACGGACACGGTCGGCAGCCCGAACTCCGCGTGGTAGGCGTGCGACATGTGCTCGCCGGCGAGCTTGGAGACGGCATACGTCCACCGCGCCTCCTTGACGGAGCCGATCGTCGTCACCTGGCCCTCGCCGACGTTGAAGGCGTGCGCGCCGAAGACCTCGCTCGTCGAGAACTCGAGCATCCGCTCGACGGTGTCCTTCGTCGCGAGCGCCGCCTCGAGCGCGTTGTAGGTGCCGATCATGTTGACCCTCATCGTGCGAACGGGGCTCGCGAGGACCGTATCGACGCCCGCGATCCCGGCGGCGTGGACGATGTGCGTCGCGCCACGGGTCGCCTCGGTGAGACCGGGCAGGTCGAGCACGTCACCCTCGACGAAACGGAAGTTCGGATGCTCACCGAGATCGGTGCCGGACATCACGTTGCGGTGAAGGTTGTCGAACGCGATCACCTCGTTGTCGTCGACGAGGCGACGGGCGAGCGTCGTGCCGATGAACCCGGCACCGCCCGTGATCAGGATCCTCTTGCCGCTCAGAGCCACGCGGCGAGTCTACCGGCGTAGTCTTCGGGAACAGTGCACCGGCTGGCCCTCATCGTGCTCGTCGTCGCCCCGGCCGCCGCGCTACCTGCCGTCGCGCTACCTGCCGTCGCGAGCGCGGGCGCGATCGCACGCTGGAACGGTCTCGCGTTCCTTTTCCCGCGGCGGGGTAGACCAGGCAAGGCGCGGCTCCCGGCAGCTAAGTAGCATCGCGCGGTGTGAAGAACGTCGTTCTCCTCGGCGCCGCATGTCGGAAACGGCGTGCGGCTCGGCACGCTCGCGAGCACGGCATCGCCGTGGTCGCGCCCGCGAAGGCCGACGGCGCAGCCCAGCCGGAGCCGGTCGAGGTCGTTCCGTGAGCTGCAGCTTCGATCTCGCGCACTACGCGGAGATCGTCGAGGCCGCGCGGCAGGGTGGCTACCGCTTCGCGCAGTTCGACGGCGAGCCGACCGACGGCGCCGTGATCCTGCGGCACGACATCGATCTCTCTCTCGAGGCCGCCCTACGGATGGCCGAGATCGAGCACGATGCAGAGGCGCCCGCGACGTACTTCCTGATGACGGAGTCGGTCTTCTACAACCTCGACTCGAGCGAGGGGGTTGCCGCAGTCAGCCGTCTTCGCGAGCTCGGACATCGCGTCGGCCTGCACGCCGTCTATCCGAACGCTCCGGTGGACGACCGCTTCGACCCCGTCGTCGCCTGGCACAACCCCGACCCGGAGTACATGAGCGCGCCGCTCGCGGACGGGCGGATCAACGTGATGCAGGCGCCGTGGTTCGACCCTGACACGTACCGCTCCGACTCGAACCAGCGCTGGCGCTCGGACTGCCCACACGACGAGCTGCGCGCGGGTGCGTTCCCCTGGCTGCAGCTCCTCATCCACCCGGAGATCTGGGCGTTCCCCGGCGAGACGATGAGAGAGACGATGCGGGCGATGCTCGAGGCCGGCAAGAAGCGGCGGCTGCAGCAGCTCGCGAATGACCGCATCGACCTCTCGTGAGGGCGGGATTCCCTCCTGGGCGCGGTGTCGTGATGGAGGAGACGTGGGGCCGGGGGAGTGCCGCCGCGATCCTGAAGCGGAGCGCCCGGCTCGATGCGCGTCGCGCCGACCTGCGACGATCTTTCGCGTGAGCCTGAAGCCGATCACCGTCGTCGTCACCGCCTCGGGCTCTCCGGGTTCCGCCGCCCTGATTCGCGGGCTCCGGGAGAACGGGGAGCGGGAGATCCGGCTCGTCGGCACCGACATGTCGGAGCGAGCCATCGGGCGTCATCTCTGTGACGCGTTCCACCTCGTTCCGTCGGGTGCCGATCCGGCGTTCCCCGACACGATCGCCGCGATCGCCGAACGGGAGGCCGCGGATTGCGTCCTCCCCCTGTCGTCGCACGACCTGAAGGGGCTCGCGGGACATCGCGAGACGTTCCCGGTGCCCGTGCTCGTCTCGAAGCCCGACGCGATCTTCCGCTCGAACGACAAGGCAGAGACGTACGCGTTCCTCCATCGCCTCGGCCTGCCCGCGCCCGCGTTCCGCCGCGTCAACGGTGCGGCTGAGGTGGAGGCGGCAGCCCACGAGCTCGGTTATCCCGACGTTCCCGTCTGCTTCAAGCCGGTGTTCTCGTCCGGCTCTCGCGGCTTCCGGATCCTCGATCCGACGGTCGACCGCGCACATCAGCTGTTGAACGAGCGGCCAGGCTCGGTCTCCATGCGACTCGAGGAGGCCGTCTCGCTCCTGCCGCCCGAGGGAGGGCCAGACCTTATCGTGATGGAGCTCGCGACCGGTGGCGAGCGCACGGTCGACGGCATCGCGGACGGCGAGCGGATCCTGCTCGGCCACCCGAAGACCCGCGAGGGCGTGCGCGGGGGGCTCGCGATGTACTTCGTGACGCTCGCCGACGACGCGCTGATGGAGAGTGCGAGCCGGATCGTCGCCGAGCTCGAGATCGAGCACTTCTTCAACATCCAGCTCGTCGGTGACTCCGTGATCGAGATCAACCCGCGGATCTCGACGATCGTCTACCAGGAGGATCTGAACATCCCCTACCTCGGCGTAAAGCGTGCGCTGGGCGAGATCTCGGCCGAGGAGCTGATCGGCCTGCGCACGAGGATCCGGCCCGGGCGGACTGCTCTGCGGTACTTCGACCAACTCGAGTGGGACGCTTGAGCGGTGGTCGCACCGTCGGTCCCATCCCAAACCCCCACCCGCCCAGGGGCAGGCACAGGCACCGTAGTGGGGAAGGCGTGACGTGTCCGTGTCGAATGTGTACCGGTTGTGAGCCGATCGCTCCACAGTGACGCGCGGAGTGGCGACGAGGTGCCGCGCGAGCCCGATGGGCCAAGCGAGGCCCATGGAGACGCCCACAACGCGCACGGCGACGATCGGCATCGGCCCGAGGCGGACGCCACGGGCGCGTTTCGTGACGAGCCCGGCGATGGCTACGCCGGCGGCGGGAGCGGGCGCCCACTTCGCGTCACGCTGTGCCCGGTCAACACGGCAGGCGTTCCCTGGGGGATCGCGCAGAGCCTTCGCCGTCGCGGCGTCGACGCGCGGCTCGTCGTCTTCAATCGCTATCCCCTCCACCCGGAGGCGGACGTCTCGCTCGAGCGATCGGGAGGACTCCTCCGACAGCAGGCGACGCAGTGGGCGGCGCTCGCACGACTCCTCCCCCGGACGGATGTCTTCCACTTCATCTTCGGCCTGACGCTCGTCCCTCAGTCGCTGCAGTTCCCGATCCTGAGCCTGACCCGGCGGAGGTCGGTGATGCACTACCTCGGATCGGATATCCGGGGCAAGACGCCGAAGCAGCTCGCCTTCGGGAAGAAGGCCGGAGCGGAGATCGTGGGCAGCTACGACGCGATCCGCTGGGTCCCGGAGGCACGTGTGCTCCCTCCCGGGATCGATCTCTCCGGGCTCGCGCCGACGCCACCCTCCGACCGGTTGCGACCCGTCATCCTGCACGCGCCCTCGTCACGCCGCCGGAAGGGGACGGAGCACGTGATCGAAGCCGTCGAGGGCCTCGACGCCGATCTCGAGATCGTCGAAGGGCTGCATCACGACGAGGCCTTCGCGCGCTACCGCAACGCCGACATCGTGGTCGACCAGCTCAACGCCGGCTGGTACGGGTTGTTCGCGATCGAATGCATGGCGCTCGGAAAGCCGGTCGTCACGTTCCTGCGCGAGGAGGCGGTGCAGCGCACGGAGGAGGCATACGGGACGAGCGTGCCCATCGTCTCGGCCACGGCGGAAACGCTCCGCGAGCGGTTGCGACCACTCGTCGCAGACGCTGCCGAGCGACGCCGGATCGGTGCTGCGTCGCGGGCCTACGTCGAGCTCGTTCACGACCAGGAACGGATCACCGACCGCCTCCTCGACATCTACGCTCGACTCTGATGACGCTCTCCCGCCAGCTCAGCCGGCTGGGCAAGCAATCCGCGATCTACGGCCTCGGCGGTCTCGTCTCTCGGATTCTCGCCGTCATCCTCCTGCCGCTCTACACGCGGTACCTGTCGCGCTCGGACTACGGCAAGGTCGAGACCCTGATCGCCCTCGTCATCGTGCTGGCGATCATCCTGCGGTTCGGGATCTCCTCCGCGTTCTTCCGCTTCTACTTCGACGCAGACGACCACGACGGGCGTCGACTCGTGCTGCGAACGTCGTTCTGGTTCACGATGGCGATGGCGACGCTCGGGCTCGTGCTCGTCATCGCGCTTGCCGCCCCGATCTCCGAGTGGCTGTTCGGCGACGCCGGCTCCGCCAACCTCGTTCGGGCGAGTGCCGTCGCTCTCTGGGCCCAGATGAACTACGAGCAGATGACGTCGCTCTTCCGGGTCGAGGAGCGCCCCGTTGCGTTCGTGATCGCGAGCCTGACGAACATCGGCCTGACGATCGGAGGCACGGTTCTCCTCGTCGTGGTGCTCGACAAGGGCCCCGTCGGCGTCATCGTCGGCAACTTCACGGGGACGCTCATCGTCTACGTGACCCTCCTCGGGTACCGGCGCGAGCAGCTCGGGCTGCAGCTCGACCGTGACCTTCTCCGCCGCATGAACCGCTTCGGCATGCCGCTCGTGCCGTCCGCATTGCTGCTCTGGGTGACGAACTTCAGCGACCGGTTCTTCCTCGTGAAGCTCACCGACACGAGCGAGGTCGGGCTCTACTCCGTCGGCGTGCGCGTTGCGTCCGCGATGGTGCTGCTGCTGACGGCGTTCAGGACGGCCTGGCCGGCGTTCGCCTACTCGATCAAGAGCGAGGACGAAGCCAAGCGCACCTACGCCTGGGTGTTGACCTACCTCATCGTCCTCGCGACGTGGATCGCGACCGCACTGGCGCTCCTCTCTCCCTGGCTCGTCGAGTGGCTCACAGCCCCGAAGTTCGAGAGCGCGTCGCGCGTCGTCGGCCCGCTCGCGTTCGCGGCGGTCTCGTTCGGAGGCTTCATGGTCATCTCGATCGGCATCGGGCGGGCACGACGAACGCAGTTCAACTGGGTGATCACGGGGCTCGCCGCGGCCGTGAACGTGACGCTCAACCTGACCCTGATCCCGCTCTACGGCATGATGGGCGCCGCGACCGCGACGGTGGCGGCATACACGGTCATGTTCGTGGGAATGGCGTGGTGGGCGCAGCGCGTCTACCCGTGCCCGTATCAGTGGCGGCGGGTGGTGACAGCGGCCGCCGCAGGCATCGCGCTCGCCTGTCTCGGAAAGCTCGTCGGGGCGGGCCTACCGCTGTGCGTCGTCCTCGTGCTCCTCTACCCGGTCGTGCTCCTGCCGGTCGGCTTCTACCTCCCGGCCGAGCGGAAGCGCCTGCGCTCGCTCGTCGTTCGCGCGTAGTCACGCGCCGGATTGCGACACGCTAGAGCGGCGCGACGAGCCCGGCTGCCCTGATCGCGGCGATCGCGAGCGCCTCGTCTCGTCGCCCGAAAGGCCGCTGACGCCGACTGCGCCGACACGCCGCTCCCCGCGAAAGGCCGCGACGCCCCCGAGGAAGAAGCTGAAGAACGGATCGAAGCTCGCGAGCTCGGTCGGCTGCGCCCCGACCTTCTCGGCAAGCTGCCGCGTCGTCAGCGCATCGCTGCGCGCCGCGGTGTACGCCTTGCGATGCGCGTTGAGGTAGGTGTCGCCGCAGCGCCCGACATCACAACGGAGGCAACGACCTCGCCGTGCGTGTCGACGACGACAATCACACCGGGCCTTCGGCGGCGTCGATCACATGTCGGAGAACCGTCAGCGCGGTCTCGTGCGTCATGCTCGCATCATCCCACGTGGCCCACCCCCGCGTATCTACGATGCCGCCATGGCCGTCTTCGAGCGCTCCCACCTCTCCAACGGCATCCGCGTCCTCACCGCGCCGATGCCGCAGGCCCAGTCCGTCTCCTGCTTCGTGATGTTCGCGGCGGGAGCACGCTACGAGACCGCCGAGATCGGAGGGATCGCGCACTTCGCCGAGCACATGTTCTTCAAGGGCACCGAGCGGCGTCCGACGGCGCGCGACATCGCGACCGAGATCGACGGGATCGGCGGCGAGTTCAACGCGTTCACCGGGAAGGAGTACACGGGCTACTACGTCAAGTGCGCCGCCGGCACGCGCGACGTCGCACTCGACGTCCTCGCCGACATGCTCCGCAACTCGCTGCTCGACCCCGACGAGATCGAGCGCGAGAAGGGCGTCATCGTCGAGGAGATGAACATGTATCACGACACTCCACGCGATTTCATCGGCGGCGTCTACGAGCACCTGCTCTACGGCGATCAGCCCCTCGGCCGCGACATCATCGGCACCAAGGAATCCGTCCGCGCCGCCACGCGCGAGACGTTCACCTCGTTCATCGACCGTTGGTATCGGCCGGAGCGGATGGTCGTCGGGCTCGGCGGGAGGATCGGCGACGGATTGACGGAGCGCCTCGAGGAGCTGCTCGGGTCGATCGAGCCTCGCGACACCGGGATGCCCGAGCCGGTCGTGATCCCGGCCGCCGGATCGGCCGTCGAGGTGCACACGAAGCAGTCCGATCAGGCGCACATCGTTCTCGGCGCACGGAGCTATCCGATCGGCCACCCCGATCGCTACGCACTCCAGCTGCTCGCCACCGTCCTCGGGGGCGGCATGTCGTCTCGCCTGTTCACCGAGGTCCGGGAACGCCGCGGGCTCGCCTACTACGTCTTCGGTACGAACAAGAGCTACGTCGACGCCGGCTCGCTCTACGCGCAGGCGGGGGTCGACATCGAGCGGATCGACGACGCCGTCTCGACGATCGCCCGACGAGCTGCGGCTGATCGCAGCCGAGCCCGTCCCTACGGCCGAGCTCGAGAAGGCCCGAGCCTTCGCGAAGGGGCGGTTCGTGCTCGCCCTCGAGAGCCCGCACGGGACGATCATGTTCGGCCTGCGCGGCGAGGTCCTCGAGGGCGAGGCCGAGGAGCCGGAGAGCGTTCTCGCCGGCCTCGACGCGGTCACCGCCGAGGACATTCAGCGTGTCGCCAAGGACGTGGTCGGCGGTCAGCTGAAGCTCGCCGTCGTCGGACCGTTCGACGACGCCGAGCGGTTCGAGCGCCTGCTCGCCAGTCGCCACCGCCTAGAAGAATCGGTCACCCGGTCGCCCCTCTCGGGGTCAGCGAAGCAGCGTCTCGTAGCAGAGGCTGAGGGGGTCGGCTCGATACGGCGGGAACGGTGGGATCCGGCGGAACCCGAAGCTCTCGTACAGTGCGATCGCGGCCGTCTGGTCGACGCCTGTCTCGAGACGAAGCACGTCGAGCCCCCGGGAGACCGTGTGCTCGGCGAGGCACCCGAGCACGGCACGCCCGACGCCGAGCCCTCGGAACTGCGGGCGCACCCACATCCGCTTGACCTCGCCGTACTGCGTGTCGACCAGCTGGACGCCGCCACACCCGGCCGGAGCCCCGTCGACCCGGGCCACGAAGAACTCGACCCGCTCCTCGAGGAGCTTCGCGACGGAGTAGCCGTGGCGGCTCTCGGCCGGGTAGCGGCCGGCGAGATGCTCTTCGAGCTCGATCACGAGCGCCGAGGCGTCCGGCGCATCGGCCGGCTCGCGCGCGATCACGATCTCCAACGGCTCGCCTCCCGTCACTCCTCTCCGGTCGGGTGCGCAGCCCTCGTCGCGAGCTCGGCGACGACCGACGGGTCGGCCAGCGTCGTCGTGTCGCCGAGTGGCCGGTTCTCGGCGACGTCCTGCAGCAGCCTGCGCATGATCTTGCCCGAGCGCGTCTTCGGCAGCTCCGGCGTGAAGACGATGTTCGCCGGCTTCGCGATCGCGCCGATCTTCGTCGCGACGTGATTACGGAGCTCCTCGAGCATCTCGACCGACGGCCCCTCGTTGCCCTTCAGCGTCACGTAGGCGACGATCGCCTGCCCCGTCGTCGCGTCGGCGCGACCGCAGACGGCTGCCTCGGCGACCCGCGGGATGGTCGACGAGCGCCGACTCGACCTCGATCGTCGAGAGACGGTGACCCGAGACGTTCATCACGTCGTCGACCCGGCCGAGGAGCCAGAAATCGCCGTCCTCGTCGATGCGGGCGCCGTCACCCGCGAAGTAGTGGCCGGGGAACCGTCGTCCAGTAGGTCTCGCGGAAGCGCGCGTCGTCGCCGAAGATGCCGCGAGTCATCGCCGGCCACGGGCGCTCGAGCACGAGGTAGCCGCCACCACGCTCAACCCGCTCGCCCTGCTCGTTCAGGACCGCCGCCTCGACACCGGGGAACGGCCGCGTCGCGGACCCCGGCTTCGTCGTCGTCACGCCGGGAAGCGGCGTGATCAGTGCCATCCCCGTCTCCGTCTGCCACCACGTGTCGACGATCGGGCAACGGCCGCCGCCGATGTTCTCGTGGTACCACATCCACGCCTCCGGGTTGATCGGCTCGCCCACCGAGCCGAGCAGGCGCAGTGACGAGAGGTCGTGCGCGGCAGCGTGCTCGTGACCCCACTTCATGTGGGCGCGGATCGCGGTCGGTGCGGTGTAGAGGATCGTGACGCCGTAGCGCTCGACGATCTCCCACCAGCGCTCGTGGTTCGGGTAAGTCGGGGGTTCCTTCGTACATCACCGATGTCGCACCGTTGCAGAGCGGCCCGTAGACGATGTAGCTGTGACCCGTGATCCAGCCGATGTCGGCCGCGCACCAGAAGACGTCGGTCTCCGGCTTCAGGTCGAAGATGAGCGCGTGCGTCGTCGCGACGCCGACGAGATAGCCGGCGGTCGTGTGCACGATCCCCTTCGGGCTCGCGGTCGTCCCCGACGTGTACATGAGGAAGAGCAGATCCTCGCTGTCCATCGGCTCGCACGGGCACGTGGTCGGATCGTCGGAGACGTCGAGGTCGTGGTACCAGGTGTCACGTCCCTCCGTCATCGGCACGTCGTTGCCGGTCCGACGAACGACGAGCGCGGCTCGCACCCGCGGTGCCGCCGCCATCGCCTCGTCGGCGACGACCTTCAACGGCACCGGCTTCCCCCGGCGCCACGCCTCGTCCTGGGTGACGAGCACCTCGCAGCCCATGTCGTTCATCCGATCGGAGAGCGAGTCGGCGGAGAAGCCCCCGAAGACCACCGTGTGCGGCGCGCCGAGCCGCGTGCACGCGAGCATCGCGACCGCGAGCTCCGGCACCATCCCCATGTAGATCGCGACGGCGGTGCCCTTCCCCACGCCGAGCGCCTTGAGGGCATTCGCCATCCGCACGACGTCGCGCTGCAGCTCCGCATAGGTGATCGTCCGCGTGTCGCCGGCCGGCTCGCCTTCCCAGTGGTAGGCGACCTTGCTGCCGCGCCCGGCCTCGACATGCCGGTCGACGCAGTTGTAGGCGACGTTGAGCTTGCCGCCGAGATACCACTGGGCGTACGGCGGCTCCCAGCGGTAGAGCTCGTCGAACGGCTCGAACCACGTCAGCCGCTCGCGCCCGTTGCGCTCCCAGAACGACTCGAAGGGCTCGTCGTAGACGTCCGCGTGGACGACCGCCTCGGCGGCGAACGCGGCCGGTGGCGGAAATCGGCGGGCCTCGTCGGACAGTGTCTCGATCGTGTGATCGCTCATGGTCTAGACCTCCAGGTCATACGGGAACGTCGTGAGGACATCGCATCCGGAATCGGTGACGAGGACGATGTCCTCGAGCCGCACGCCGCCGACGGCCGGGTCGTACGCGCCGGGCTCGAGGGTGATCACGTCGCCCGCGAGCAGTGAACCTGCCGGAAGGAGCCCAGGTACGGCCCCTCGTGCACCTCGAGCCCGACGCCGTGGCCGAGGCCGTGGAAGAAGCCGTCCTGTCGAGCACCTCGCCCGGGTTCTTCGTCCGCTGCGTCGGGTAGCCGGCACCCTCGTAGATCTCGCAGACGGTGTCGAACACGTCGCGGCATTCGACGCCCGCGCGCACGACGGCGGTCGCGGCAGCAAGCGCCTCCCTCGTCACGCGATGCCACTCGCCGACCCGGGCCGACACGGGGCCGGCCGAGACGGTGCGTGTCATGTCGGCGTAGCAGGACGATACGTCGTCTCTGGGCCAGAGGTCGAAGACGACCGGGACGCCGGGGCGGATCGGGCCGTGTCCCATGTCGTGCCCGGCGGCACCCTGCGGGCCGGGCGCGACGACGAAGTCCTCGGACGTGCAGCCGTGCTCGGCGAACACGCGCTTCATTTCGGACTTGACGCGCTCGACGGTAAGCACATCACCGTCGAGCCGCAGCATGCCGTCGACGTCCTCGGCCCGCCGCATCAGCTCGATCCCGGTGCCGAGGGCCGCCTCTGCAGCGCGCTGTGCACGGCGGATGCCCTCGAGTTGGGCCGCGGTCTTGACACGACGCCGGGCATCGAACGAGGGCTGGTCGACGATCAGCTCGATTCCGGCCCGTCGGACGCGATCGAGGTGCCCACTCGGGAAGGCGTGGGGCACGACGGCGCTCTTGAGCCCCGCGTGCACACAGGCGCGCACGACCCACTCGCGGTGGATCTCGTGGTAGCCGAGGCCCTGCGCGCGAAGCTCGTCGATATCGAGCTCCTCGAGCGTGTGCACCGCGAGATCGAGACCGAGGCCGCGAATGCGCGGCGCCTCCATCGCGGCGACGTAGACGTGGCGGGCGCCGTCGCGCTCGAGGTAGACGAACGGGTCGGGGACGCCGAGCGGGATCTCGTGGCGCAACTCCGGCGAGCGGAACGTGTCGCCGATGATCAGGACGTCGCCCATGGGGGCATCCTATTCCAGGCAACTGGCCCTCGCGGTCGCTTCGGCGCTGCTTCCGGGCGGGGTCGTGTGGCGATCGGTAGGTTCCCGGAATGGACGCGATCTCGACTCTCCGCGAGCGCCTCGCCGAGGTCTCCGACCTCGGTCGCGCGGCCGGTGTGCTCGGGTGGGAGCAGCGCGTCTCGATGCCGCCGCTCGGCACGCCTTCCCGGGCCGACTCCCTCGCAACGCTCGGCAAGATCATCCACGACCGCTTCACCGATCCCGAGATCGGCCGCCTCCTCGACCGGCTCGCACCGCTCGAGGAGTCGCTGCCCTACGACTCCGACGACGCAAGCCTGATCCGGGTCACGCGCCGCGACTGGGAGAAGGCGCGACGCGTGCCGACGGAGCTCCGCGTCGAGATGACGCGTGCGGCCGCGAGCGGGCATCACGCGTGGGTCGAGGCGCGGAAGAACAACGACTTCGCGTCGTTCCTCCCCTATCTGCGCACCAACGTCGAGCTCAAGCGGCGCTACATCGCGTGCTTCGAGCCGGCCGACCTCCCGTACACGGCACTTCTCGACGACTACGAGCCAGGGATGACGACGACCGAGGTTCGCGAGGTCTTCGCGATCCTCCGCCCCGCGCTGACCGACCTCGTCCGCAACGCTCCGCTCGTCGATGCCTCGTTCCTGCACGGCGACTTCGATCCGGATGCCCAGCGGCGGTTCGCGGAGCGCGTCATCGGGACGCTCGGCTTCGAGGACGGAGCCTGGCGGCTCGATCCGACCGCGCATCCGTTCTGCACGTCGTTCTCGAACCGCGACGTGCGCCTGACGACGCGGTACCGCGCCGGACGACCTCGAGTCGGTCTGGTCGACGCTGCACGAGGCGGGCCACGGGCTCTACGCCCACGGGATCGCCGACTCGCTGATGCGCACGCCGCTCGGCGGCGCGCCGTCGCTCGCGATCAACGAGTCGCAGAGCCGGACGTGGGAGAACCTCGTCGGCCGCTCACGCCCGTTCTGGGAGTATTGGTATGGACCATTACAGGAGACGTTCCGGAAAGCAGCTCGGGAACGTCGAGCTCGACGCGTTCGTCCGGGCGATCAACCGGGCCGAGCCGGGCCTGATCCGGGTCGACGCCGACGAGACGACGTACTCGCCTCCACATCATCCTCCGCTTCGAGCTCGAGCAGGAGCTGATCGACGGCACCGTCGAGCTCGACGACGTCCCGGAGATCTGGAACGCACGGATGAAGGAGTTCCTCGGCATCGACGTCCCCTCCGACACGGACGGAGTCCTCCAGGACGTTCACTGGTCGGGTGGCGGCATCGGCTACTTCCCGACGTACGCCCTCGGCAACGTTATCTCGCTGCAGATCTGGGCGAAGGTGCGCGAGGCGCTCCCGGATCTCGACAGCCAGATGGCCGCCGGGGAGCTGCTGCCGCTCTCGGACTGGCTGCGCGCCAACCTCTACGCCTGGGGCAACAAGCTCACACCGAAGGAGACGCTCGCCCGCCTGACCGGGTCGGACGCGATCGACCCGGCAGCCGTACCTCGCCTACCTCGGCGACAAGCTGGACGCGCTGCAGGTCTTGAGCCTGCTCGGCGAGCACGAGCGCGCCGCAATTCGCGGGGTCTTCGCCGACCTCGAGCGCGACGTGCCGCTCCTGCTCGAGCTCGGCCCGGAGGAGACGCCGGTGACGGTGCTCGCCGGCAGGCGCGAGATCGACTTCGGCGAGGAGACGCGAACGCTGCTCGAGCAGCTCGCCGATCTCTCCGATCGCGTGACGCTGACCGTGCTCGAGACCGACGCACCCGGGCAATGGCCGAAGACGACCGTCGCGGATGAGCTCGTGTACCGCGGGCTTCCCTGGGGCTACGAGCTCGCGACGCTGGTCGGAGCGATCGCCGAGGCCGGGCGAGAGACGACCTCGCTCGCTCCCGACTCCGTCGAGCGCGCTCACCGATCTCGACCGCGAGGTCGCGCTCGAGGTCTACGTCACGCCGACCTGACCACACTGCCCGCCGGCCGTGCTGCTGGCGTACCGTTGCGCCCTCGCCTGCGAGCGTATCTCGGCGGCCGCCGTCGAGGCAACGGCATTCCCCACCGCCGCCGATCGACACGGGGTCGTCTCCGTCCCGGCGATCGTCGCGAACGACCGCCTCGCCTGGGTCGGCTCGGTCCACGAGAGGACATTCGTGGAGTACGTGATTCGGGCCGCGGAGGGCCTCCCGTAGACTCGAGGTCGTGGATGCCCTTGCTCGCGCGCAGCTGATTCTCGACGACGTGACCCGGAAGACCGTCGCCGACCTCCCGAGTGACACGGTGCTCTTCGACGCGCACACCCATCTCGGCGACGACATCGACGGCATGCGCGGGCGACCCGACGAGATGCTCGCGATGTTCGACCAGCTCGGGATCACCGGCTCGTTCACGTTCTGCCTCGACGAGCCCGATCGCGTCCCGGCGTTCACGGCGGCAAACGACCGCACGCTCGCCTACGCAGCGGAGCACCCCGACCGCATCTTTCCCTTCGTCCGGCTCGACCTCGACGAGCGGCCCGTCGAAGAGGCGGCCCGCTGCCTCGATCGCGGCGCGCGCGGGATCAAGCTCCATCCGCGCGCCCAGAAGTTCTCGGTCGGTGACAGGCGGCTCGACGGCGTCTTCGCGCTGGCCGTCGATCGTGATGTTCCGATCCTGATCCACGGTGGCCGAGGGCTCCCGCCGATCGGTGACCACCTGGCGGCGCTCGTCGACCGCTACGCGGGCGTGCGCCTGATCATCGCCCACGCCGGGATCGCCGATCTCGGCGGCCTGGCGCGGCACTTCGGGCAGATCCCCGGGGTGTTCTTCGACACGTCGCTCTGGGGTGTCGTCGATCTCCTCGACCTGATGCGGCAGGTCGCGCCGCAGCAGATCCTGTTTGCGACGGACTATCCCTACGGGCGTGGCCCGAATCAGCTGCTGCTCGCACTCCGTGCCGCTCGCCGTGCGGGGTTCGACGATGCGGAGATCCGCGGCATGATGGGTGGCACGGCGATCGCGATCAGAGACGGCACCACGCTTCCCGCCCTCACGGCGCCGCGGGGTGCGGCAACGATCGGCCACGCGCTTCCACTCGCGCGGATCCACCAGTACATCTCGATGGCGGTGCCGCTCCTGTGGGCGCGCCAGCCGGACCGGACCGGCGGTCTCGGGCTCGCGCTCAACGCGGCACACGAGGCGAATGTCGACGGCGTGCCGGACGCCGACCTGATCAGGCGGGCACTCTCGGCCGCAGCAGAGGTCTGGGAGAGCATCGGCGAGATCGAGGACCGAGACGAATCGGAGCGCGTCGCCCGCCCGGCCCGAGTGCTCGTCCATATTGCCGACATCCTCGCCGTGACGGCTCCCGCGCCGGCCTGATCGGCGGCCGGCGCCGCACAGTGCGCCTCCGGGCTACGCGACCCGGGCGACCGCGCGTTCGACGAGCGTCCCGAGCACCTGCCGCTTCCACGCGCTCTGGGGGTGACCCGGAAGACCGGCCAGCGGATCGGCCGGGTCGAGCGCGCGCGGGATGTTGGCGATGCCCGCTGCGGCGAGTGTCAGAGAGTCGCCGTGGCGCGCAGCGGCGACCGAGACGAGCGGGAAGGAGAACGCCTGCCGCTCTCCCGTGCGGAGGTAGGCCGATGCGTCGGGCGGCGCCGGGAGCCGTAGCGCGACGACGAGCTCGCCGCGCTCGAGCGTGATGAGCGATCGGTTGTCGTCGGTCGGGCGGCGGTAGAGGTCGAGGAGCGGGAGCTCTCGCTCGCCCTCGCGCGAGCGCACGACGACCGTCGCGCCGCACGCGTGGAGGGCCGGGGCGAGGTCGGACGGGTGCGCCGAGATGCAGTCGCCCTCCTCCAGGTTGTGCTTGCGATGGTCTCCGATCTGCGCGAAGCACGTATCGCCGCCGCCGAGCCAGCAGCTCCACTCCTCGCCGCGGTAGTACCAGCAGCGCGTGTGCTGACAGAGGTTGCCACCGACGGTGCCCTGGTTGCGGAGGAGGGGCGAGGCGGCGAGAGAGGCGGCCGTGGCGAGCGCCTCGTACGGAGCGACGAGATCGTCTCCTGCCAGGTCGGCGAGCGTCGTCGTCGCGCCGATCCGCAGCCCGTCGCCGTCAGGCGTGATGCCGGCGAGGCCCGTGTCCTGGAGGTCGACGAGCAGCGACGGCGTCGTGATCCCGCGGTCGATCTGGCCCGCGAGATCGGTGCCGCCCGCGAGCACGGCCGCACCGTCCCCGAGGAGCAGCTCGAGCGCCTCCTCGACGGAGGTGGGGCGCGCATACGTGCTCACGCGAGCGCCTCCAGCACGCGGTCGCGCGTCAGCGGCAGCGCCTTCGCCCGCCGGCCGGTCGCGTGGGCGAACGCGTTTGCGATCGCCGCCGCCGTCGGGACGATCGGCGGCTCGCCGAGCCCTTTCGAGCCGACGTTCGGAAGGTTCGCGTCGGGGACGTGGGGAAAGTCGATCACGATCTCCGGCACGTCGGCGTTCGTCGGGATCTTGTAGTCGTCGAGGTGAGCGTTGACCGGGACGCCGGTCGTCGGGTCGACGACGAGCTCCTCGGTCAACGCGAACGCCATGCCCTGCAACACGCCGCCCTCGACCTGGCTCGAGGCTGTCAGAGGGTTGACGATACGCCCGACATCGTGGACGGCGACGATCCGCTCGACCCGCACCTCTCCAAGCTGCGGATCGACCGCGACCTGCGCGATCTGGCAGCCGAACGTGTTGACCACGAACCCGTCCGGGTTCGGCCCGCGAGAGCCGGAGCCGTCGATCGTCGCGCTGCCGAGCTTGTCCGTCACGTCGGTCACCGGCGCGTCGATGGCTCCGTCCCGCGAGCGGATCCGCCCATCCGAGATCTCGAGGTCACCGGGCGCGATCTCGAACACGTCGCCCGCGAGCTGCAGCAGGATCTTGCGCACCTTCGCGGCTGCCGACCTGACGGCCGGCATCACCGACGGCGTCGTCTGCGAGCCGCCCGCGACCGGCCCGTATACGTTCGGCTGGGTGTCACCGCCGGTGACACGAACGTGATCGAGCGGGAGGCCGAGCTCCTCCGCCGCCACGATCTGCGCGCCAGTGAACGTCCCGGTGCCGATGTCCTGGATGCCCGTGACGACGTGTGCGTGTCCGTCGGCGTCGAGGCGAATCGTCGCGTGAGAGGGGGGCCCGCCGCCGCCCCACCAGATCTGCGTGGCGCAGCCGAGGCCGCGGAGAAGGCCGTCGCCGCGAGGCGTCCGCAGCTCCTCACGCTCTGCCCAGCCGGCGAGCTCGGCCGCCCGGTCGTAACAGGCGAGGAGATGCTTGCTCGAATAGGGAAGGCCGCTGACCTGGTCGACGTCCGCGTGGTTGCGACGGCGGAGCTCGAGCGGATCGAGGTCGAGGGCGAGCGCGAGCTCGTCCATCGCCTGCTCGAATGCCGTAACGCCTTCCATCACTCCCGGAGCCCGGAAGGCGTTCTGGGCCCGGAGGTTGATCTTCGCCGGGAAGGTCAGGGCGCGAACGTCGGCACAGCGGTACAGCGTGCGGGCGGGGATCATCACGGGGAAGACCCAGCCGCCCTGCCCCATCGCGACGACCGCGTCCGCATCGATCGCCGTGATCGTGCCGTCCCGTCGGGCACCGATCCGTACCGTCTGCCGCGTCGCGGCCCGACGGCCGCCGTCGAGCTGCTCGGCGTGTCGGTCGTTGACGAGGCGCACCGGCCGGCCGGCGATCCGCGACAACTCCGCCGCCGCCAGCCCTTCGAACCCCGCGCCCTGCTTGCCGCCGAAGCCACCGCCGACGAACTCCGTTCGCACCCGGACGTCGTCCTTGCGAAGGCCGAACGCGGCAGCCAGCTCGTCCCGCGCCGAGAACATTCCCTGCGTCGACACCCACGCGGTGAGCTGGTCGCCGTCCCACGAGGCGACGGCAGCGTGCGGCTCGAGTGGAGTCTGAAGGTGTGCGGGCGTCTCGAGCTCGAGCTCGACCGCGACCTCGGCAGCGGCAAGCGCTGTCTCGGCGTCGCCCCGGGCGTCGTCGGAGGGGTCCGCGGTGAAGCGCTGCTCGTTGAGCGCCTCCTGCGGGTCGACGACGTGCGACAGCACCTCGAGATCGAGCGCGAGGGCCATGACGCCGGCACGGGCGGCCTCCGGTGTGTCTGCGGCGACGATCGCGATCGGTTGCCCGGCGTAAGCCGGCTCGGCGGCGAGCAACGGAGCGCGCGTCGTGAGTGAGAGGTCGCTCTCCGGCCCGATCGCCACGCGCACGCCCATGACCGCGAGCGCCGCCTCGAGGTCGAGCGAGCGCACGCGGCCGTGGGCGACAGGCGAGCGAAGGACGGCCGCGTGCAGCATCCCGGCGAGCGTGACGTCGACGGTGAAGCGGGCCCTGCCGGCGGCGCGGGCAGCTCCGTCCTGCCGTGGCGTCGGCTTCCCGACGAGGTCGAGCTCGGCGTCCGGCGCCCAGCTGACCGTCTCGTCGGTCTCGTCGACGAGCACCCAGACGTCCTCGTAGCGTCCCTCCATCTCCTTCTGCGTGCGAACGAAGCGGGTCGTCATGAGCCGTCCGCGGCGCGCAGGATTGCGCGCTCGATCTTCGGATACGCGCCGCAGCGGCAGAGATTGCCGGCCATGGCCACGCGCACCTGCTCCAGGCTCGGCGCCGGAATCCGCTCGAGCAGCGCGGTCGCGCTCACGACCTGCCCGGGCGTGCAGAACCCGCACTGCAGCGCGTCCTCGGCGACGAACGCCTCCTGGATCGCGGCCGCGCGCCCGGACGAGAGACCCTCGATCGTGACGATCTCGTGGCCCTCGGCTGCCTCGGCGAGGAGCAGGCAAGCGTTCACCGGGCGGCCGTCCACCAGCACCGCGCAGGCGCCGCAGGCACCCTCGCCGCAGGCGAGCTTCGTGCCGAGAAGTTCGAGGTCGTCACGGAGGATCGTGAGCAGTCGGCGACCCCGCGGTTGCACCGCGTACCGACCGCCGTTGACCTGGAGCGTGATCTCCACGAGTCAAGGACTACAGGCGCCGGCCTACGCTCGTCAAGCGGGGTAAGATCCGCTAGTGCTTAAGGCACTCCTCCTCTTCTTTCTTCTCGTCGGTCTTCTCGTCGCCGGCTGCGGCAGCTCGTCCGACACGGGCTCCGGCACCGTCACGGAGTCGGCCGACACTCCCGAGTGCACGAGTGCCGATCTTCCGGCCGCGCGCGACGACGGCGGCGCAACCGCGCCCAAGGAGCGGCTCGACCCGGAGAAGACCTACGACCTCGTCGTCAAGACGAACTGCGGGACGTTCACGATCACCCTCGATCAGGCCGGCGCACCCGCGACGTCCGCCTCGCTCGTCTCGCTCGCGAAGGCGGGCTTCTACGACGACACGATCTTTCACCGGATCGTCCCGGGCTTCGTGATCCAGGGCGGCGACCCGACGCAGACCGGGAGCGGCGGCCCCGGGTATCAGACCGTCGATGTCCCCGCGTCCGACGCGGCGTACACGAAGGGTGTCGTCGCGATGGCGAAGACGAGCTCGGAGGCACCCGGAACCTCGGGAAGCCAGTTCTTCGTCGTCACCGGGGATGATGTCGGCCTGCCTCCGGAGTACGCCGTGGTCGGAACGATCACGAGCGGGCTGGACGT
The DNA here is from genome assembly GCA_963727515.1 of uncultured Thermoleophilia bacterium. Classification (GTDB taxonomy): domain Bacteria; phylum Actinomycetota; class Thermoleophilia; order Gaiellales; family Gaiellaceae; genus Gaiella. Next base: position 78,467 of record CAVSGN010000001.1, read on the forward strand.
GGTCGAGTTGATCGGCACGCTCGGCGACCCGACGACCGAGCAGCCGACGCAGCCCGTCGTGATCGAGTCCGTCACGGTCGAGGAACAGTGAGCATCGCGGCAGTTGTGCTCGCGGCGGGAGAGGCGTCGCGTTTCGGGACGCCGAAGCAGCGCCTGCTGCTCCCCGAGGTGCTGGAACGGCTGTCGCAGAGCTCGGTCGACGATGTCGTCGTCGTCGCAGGGGCGCACACGCTCGAGACGCCGGCGACGGTCGTCACGTGCGCGGGCTGGAAGCGCGGTCCCGGCGCATCGCTGACGAGCGGGCTCGAGGAGCTGGATTCGGGCGTCGAGGCCGCGGTGGTCGTGCTCGCCGACGGGCCGGACCTGTCGCCGGAGGCCGTCAACCGCGTGATCGCCTCGTGGCGCGCCGACGGTGGCACCGTCGTCGCGGCGTCGTACGGCGGCGAACGCGGCCATCCGCTGCTCGTCGCACGATCGGAGTGGGAGTCGATCCCCGACGAGGGGCTGCGCGACGAGAAGGTGCGACTCGTCCCGTGCGACGATCTCGGCACCCCGGGCGATGTCGATACGCCCGCGGATCTGCCCGAGCGGCTGAGGTAACAAGAACGGCAAGCGAGGTCTCAGCCTCGCGTGCTCTCCTCTGGGGCGAGACCTCAGCCTCTCCCGGGGTTACCCCTCGGCCGCGCTACGCCTCGCCGGCCCGCAGCTGCGCCAGCTTCTCCATCAACCCGACCGGCATGCGCTCCGCCGCGGTCGTCTGCACGTACTGCCGGAGGGTCTCCTCGAAGCGATATCTCCGCCGGCAGTAGTCACAGCCGTCGAGGTGCGACTCGGCGAGGGCGACCTCCTTGTCGGTGAGCTCGCGGTCGAGGTACCCCTGGAGCAGCTCCTCGCACGCGTCGCAGGGCGTGTTGCTCACGAGACCGTCTCCTCTGCGAGCTGCTGCTTGAGGAGGCGGCGCCCTCGATGCAGGCGAGACATGACCGTCCCGATCGGGACGTCCAGGATCTGGGCCGCGTCGGCGTAGCTGAACTCGCCGATGTCGACGAGGACGACGGTGTCGCGGAAGTCGTGCGGCAGGGAGGAGAGCGCGTTCACGATCGAGTCCTGTGAGAGTCTCTCGACGATATGATCCTGGTCGAGGACCTGCTCGCCCGCGGCCTCGACCATCTTGTTCGCCAGGTAGTAGTCGCCCTCCTCGATCGGCTGCATATCGGGCGTTCGCTGAACCTTGCGGCCGCGGTCGAGGTTGAGGTTCGTGAGGATCCGGAGCAACCAGGCACGGAGGTTCGTGCCGGGTGTGTACGACTGCCAGCTCCGGAATGCTCGACCGTAGGTGTCCTGAACAAGATCCTCAGCCTCCTCTCGGGTCCCGACGAGCCTGCGCGCGACACGGTACACCTGGTCGGCGAGCTCGAGTGCCTCCTCCTCGAAACGGACGCGGTCGCGCGCTTCCGTCGCGATCCTCCGTCCATCGACCTCGGGCTCTGTCTCACCCACCGTCGCAACCTAGCTGTTAGAGGGATAAAACGAGCGGGACGTGCAGGGTATTCCGCACGCGACCGCTTCGGGCGTGCTCAGTGGATCTCCATCTCCCGGAATCCCGACTTCGCCATCGCAGCGACGAGTGCGTCGCGCGACGTCTTCTCGTCGTCGAAGGCGAGCGTGACCTGGCCCATCAGGTTTGCGTTGGCGCTCTCGAGCCCGTCGTGGCCGGCGAGCGCGCCCGCGAGCCGGTTGACGCAGCGCTCGCAGCGGATTCCCGACACGAAGAGCGTTTCGGTTGCGGTCGCCATCTAGGCGGATTCTACCGGGGCGCCCGAGCGAAGCTGGACGTCATCGTCCGCGAATCCGATCAGGACGGGATCGTGGGTCGCACAGACGAAGGTCGTGCCGTGCTCGTGTGCGATGTCGGCGAAGAGCCCACCGAGCGTGAGCGCTTGGGCGACGTCGACGCGCGAGGTCGGCTCGTCCGCCAGGATCACGGGAGTGCGCGCCGCGAGCGCGCGGGCGACGGCGACACGCTCCCGTTGCCCCGCGGAGAGGTCGCCCGTCGGCCGGTCCGCGTGCTCGGCGAGCCCGACTGCGACGAGCGCGTCGATTGCACGCTCATGCGCCTCGAGGCCCTCGACGCCGCGGATGGCCAGGCCGAGCTCGACGTTCTCGCGCGCGGAGAGGAAGCCCGTGAGCCCGGGCGACTGCCCGATGAACGCGATCGTGTCACGCCGGAACCGGGCGCGGGCGTCGCGCGGGAGGGTCGAGAGCGAGACGCCGTCGACGAGCACCTCGCCCGTGTCGGGGACATCGAGACCCGCCACGAGTGCCAGCAGGGTCGACTTCCCGGATCCGGACGGCCCGGTGACCACGGTCAGTCGCCCGGGGGCGAACGTCGCAGCGACCCTGTCGAGCGCGACGTCACCGCCATAGGTGCGTGTCACCTCGCGCACCTCGACGACCGCGCCGGCGGCGCCCTCGAGATCCGGGAGCATGAGCACCGTGGCGGGCGTGATCCCGAGGGGACGCAACTCGACCACGCCCTCTCTCGAGGTGACGGTGGCCCGGTCGACGATGCCGGCATCGAGAAGCGCGTCCTCCGGAAGCCTCAGCCAGCCTCCGCTGCCGATGACGACGGCCGTCCCGTCCCTCCGCTGCTCCTCGCTGACGCGCCCGTCCCTGATGTGAACCACCCTGTCCGCCAGCTCCGCCGAGCGCGGGTCGTGGCTGACGATCAACGCCGTGACGCCGTCCTCGCGCGCGAGCTCGGCCAGGAGTGCGTAGACGACCGTCGCGCTGGCCTCGTCGAGCTCGCCCGTCGGCTCGTCGGCGATCAGGAGTTGCGGCCCGGATGCGAGCGCGGCGCAGAGCGCGATCCGCTGCTGCTCTCCGCCCGAGAGCTCACGCGGGAGCGCCGTCGCACGGTCGCGGAGGCCGACGCGCTCGAGGAGCTCGTGCGAGCGCGCGAGGCGCGCAGGCCCCGGGACTCCCCGAAGACCGAGCGGCACGGCGATCAGCTCCTCGGCCGTCAGCTCCCCCGCCAGCGCGCGCCAGTAGTGCTGGTCTGCGTACCCGAGGGTCTCGGCGCGGTACTGCGCGAGCGCTCGTGGCGACAGCGACCCGAGCTCGACGCCGGCAACGGTGATGCTGCCCGCTCCCGCTCGCTCGAAGCCGGCGATCACCCGCATCAGCGTCGTCTTGCCCGACCCGCTCGGGCCGAGCACGACACAGATCTCACCCTCCTCGATGTCGAGGGTCAATCCCTGCAATGCGGCGACGCCTCCCTCGGCACCCGGGTAGACGCAGAAGAGATCGCGAGCTTCGACGAGGCTCATGCGCCACTCTCCTGGGTACGGAGCGGGCCACGCTCGCTGCGGAACGCGCGTCGGGTCGCGAGCGCCACGAGGGCGGCTGCGAGCAGCAGGTATGCGGCGGCCGCAACGCCGACGACGCGGGTGTCGAACGACGTCTGCAGCGGCAGCGGTGATGCCGACGCACGCGCCGTCACGGTGACGACACGCGTGACGAGCAGGGCGAGGAGGAGCCCTGCGACTGCGCCGGCGAGAATGCCCGCGATCCCGACGACGAGTGCACGGAGGCGGACGATCATGCGCAGCAGAGAAGGAGAGGCACCCTGGGCTTCGAGGTCGTACAGATCGCCGCGATCGTCCCGGAGATCGGAGAGAACCGTGAGAGCGAGCCCGAGCGCGGCGAGGAGGAGCGCCACCACTGCGGCCGAGTCGAGGGCGAGCAACGTGCCGTGCCCGAGCGGGTCGTCACGCGCCTCGTCGAGCAGCGCGGCTCGGGAGACGACCTCGACGCCGCGAAACGGCGGGCGCCCGAGCGCTGCGGCGACACGGGCACCCTGCGACGTCTCGAGCCAGATCTCGTTCGTCCGGCCTGCACCCGGTACCTGCGTGTTCACGGCCGTCGCGAGCGCACCGAGGTCGCCGATCACCGCCTCGTCGACCGTGCCCGGGAACCGATCGACGACCGCGGCCACAGAGACGGGGATGCGCCGCCCGCCGACCGCGAGTGCGAGGGTCCCGCCCACGCCGCCCGCAAGCAGTGCGAGCCGCGGCGTCACGATCACCTTCGGTGCCTGCGAGTCCGATGCCTGACGCGCTCGCACTCGGGCATCGCTCTGCTGCGAGATGCGATATTTAAGGTCTAGACCATTATCTGTCGCCTGCGCGTCGACTCCGCCCTCTCCGATCCAGGCAGGGCCGACGAGCCCCGTGAGACGCACCTGCCCGCTGAGCGGGCGCCCGGCGTCAGCGCCGCGATCGATCAACCGCGGCGGGACGAGCTCGAGCGCGACGAGCGTTCCTCCACGCAACCGTTTCGGCAGGAACGTGTCGAACCGCGTGGACTCGCCCGGTGACAGCCTCCCGAGGTCGAGAGACGAGAAGCGGCCGTCCGGCGTCGCGATCGAGGCGCGGAGCGAGACGAGCCCCGGGCCTGCCCGGAAGCGCAGTCGCGAGCCGAGCGGCATTCCCTGCAACTCGACGGGTGCGGAGGGCCGCACGAGCGAGGCGAGCTCGGAACGCGGGCGATCGGAGAACCCGTCGCGCCAGCCGCGCAGCTGCGGGATCTCGGCCGTGGGCAGCCCGAGGAGCGTCACGCCGCCGATCCCCTCGGCGTTCCCGACGCTCGTCCGGATCCGGAGAATCGGCACCGCCTTCGAGTCGGCTGCCACCGCCCCGTAGCGCTGGAGCGGAGCGGCGTCGAGGACGGGGACGAGCGAGCGGAGATCCTCGCGCACGACGACATCGAGCGGAACGGCGAACGACGCCTGATCGCGCTCCGCCCGGACGAGCGTCGCCCGGTAGCCCTCTGCGAGCAGAGCAAGGGCGAACGCCAGCGTGAGGAACGCGACGGTGACGCTCGCGGCTCCCGGGCCCCGACCGAGCGTGATCGCTGCGAGGCGTGCGCCCACGTTCCTGCGAGACAATCGACCTGCGAGGCGCACGAGCGGCCCGAAAAGGCGCGCAGCCGCAACGGCGGCGGCGAACGCAATCAGGCCCGGAAGCAGCAACAGGACGAGGCCGGCTCCCTGATCCTCGGCGAGACGAGACGTGTCGGCGGCGCCGCCTGCGAGCGCCGCTGCAACGATGAGGAGCGCCACGAGCGCCGCCACGTCGATCGGGCCGACGCGTGCTCCCGGCTTCGGGCGCACGGAGGTGGTGATCGCGATCACGGTGGTCGCGAGCAGGACGACACCCGCGGCGAGCGCGAGCCCGGCCGGAGAGAAGACGCTCTCGCGGAGTACCGCCGTGACCGGCGCGCCGGCCCGGCCGGCCACGATTGCACCAACGACGACGCCGGTGAGCCAGCCGACCGCTGTACCGACAACGGCAACGAGGGCGCTCTCGATAACGGTCAGCAACCGCAGCTGCCACCGCCGGGCGCCGTGCCAGGTGAGGCGCCGTCGCGCCGCCTCGAGATCGCGGCGCATGCTCCGCGCGGCGAGAACGGCGAATGCGAACAGGAGCGCGGCCGCTTCACCACCGACGAGCAGGAGCCGCCGGCCGGCGACGGTCGCCGCCTGCTCCGTCGCGCGGAGCTCCTCCACCGGCGCCTGGACGCTGTAGCCGATCGATCCGGCCGAGAGGGACGCTCGCGCCCGCTCGCTCCTGCCGACGAGGTCATCGATCTGCCAGAGCCGTGGCCGACCCGGCGCCAGCGGCCACACCCACGCGTAGCTCCGATACGTGTTCGCGAGAGCGGGAGCGCGCACCAGAGCGTCGACTCCCTCCGCGACGACGAGGGGGGCCGGCGCGGGCCGGTGGTACCGAGCGCTCTCCTGGAGCGCCGGGGCGACCTCACGGTCGGCAAGGGCATTGTCGGTCGGCGCGAGGAAGTCGCCGAACAGCCGACTCGAGCGAAGCGTCCCGGTTCCGACCTCGACGAGCCGGAGCCCGGGCGCGTCGGGCAGCGCTCCGGCGCCGCGCAGCCGCACGACCTCGCACCGCTCCGGGGTGCAGCGGCGAGGCAGACGTCCACTCGTCAGCGTCACCTGAGACGCGAGCCCGTCGACGCCCGCCAGCGAGACGAAGTGCCCCGCGACGGTGCTCTCCCGGAAGAGGACGATCGGCGTCGGCCCGGGAAGCGCGATGTCCGAGAGGTGTGACCGAACCGTCTCGTCGAGACGCGGGTATGCCTGCTCGGGGCCGATCGGGGAGCCGAACCACACGGCCCGGACCGATCGCGACGCAGCGGGGATTCGCTCGACCGCCTGCGAGACGCTCCTGTCCTGTGCGATCGTCGTTCCGGCAAGAACGCCGGTCAGGACCGCCGTTCCGATCGCAATGCCGGTAGCAGCGAGCAGCATTCCGGTCGAGCGTCGCCCGAGGCGCCTCGAGGCCAGGACGACGACGAAGAGCGCCGACCTCACGAGACGGCCCGCCGACGCCGGTACCAGGCGGTCTTCTCCCGGTTGCCGCAGATCGTCATCGAGTCAACACCGTCTAACAGATGGAGACGGTTGTGCAAACGCCGCCGTGTGAGCTACAGGAGTGTCAGCTCTTGCCGCGAACGCCGTGCACCGGCCGGCCCGCCGCCTCCCACGCGTAATACGAGGCACTCGGGCCGAATGACCGCTCGTACGAGACGACCCGGGGATTGCGTCCGACCTCGAGCGCGCGCTGGGCATGCCAGAGCAAGTTGGGATCATCCCGCTCCTCCCACACGAGGACGAGGTGCGCGGCCGTCATGTGCACGGCGACGAACGTGCACCCCGGCGCGGGACAGGGGAAGGGGTCCGTGCGCACGCAGTACCAGCCCTCGTAGTCCTCGTCGCCGTCGCCTTCCCACAGTTCCTCGTCCTCGGCGATCTGTTCCTCATCGAGGAGCAGGGAGCCGCGCTCTGGCCTCTCTTCGTCGGTCACGGGCGCACGATAACGACAGGCGGATGCCCTGCGCCGGCCGGAATGCGACGAGGCCCCCGGCAGGATGCACGGGGGCCTCGTCGCGTCGGTTGCCGGCCGGGAGGACGGCCGGCTGCAGGCAGCTACTGGGAGGGGGTTGTCGGCTGCTGCCCGAGGGTCACGGTGACGGTCTTGGCGTTGCCACCGCGGTAGATCTTCAGGTCGATCTTGTCGCCGGGCTTGTGTGCCCCGATGACGTCCCGCAACTCGCCGATCGACGTCACCTTCTGGCCGTCGGCGGCGACGATCACGTCGCCGCCCATGCGGAAGCTCTGACCGGCGACGACGACCTGCTCGGTACCGGCCTTGAGCCCTGCCCCGGAGGCGCCCGAGCCGGCCGTCACCGACTGAATGACGAGGCCCTCGGTGACCGGGAGCTTGAACGAGTCCGCGATGTCCTTCGTCACCTCGACCGCCGAGACACCCAGGTACGCGTGCTCGACCTTGCCTGCCGCGAGCAGCTGCGAGACGACCGAGTCAACGGTGTTCGACGGGACGGCGAATCCGATCCCGACGTTTCCGTCACCCGACCCGCCCGTCTCGATCTGGGAGTTGACGCCGATCACGGCGCCCCGCCCGTTGAGCAGGGGGCCGCCGCTGTTGCCGTGGTTGATCGCAGCGTCGGTCTGGATGACGTGGTCGATGGAGTAGCCGTTCGGAGCCTGCACGTTGCGCTGGAGCGCGCTGACGATGCCCGAGGTCACGGTCCGCTCGAGACCGAACGGGTTGCCGATCGCGACGACGGTATCGCCCACCTCGACGCGGTCCGAATCGGCGAGGGAGAGGGGAGTGAGCGCATCTGGCTGAGCGTCCACCTTCAGCAGCGCGATGTCGGTCGACGGGTCGCTCCCGACGAGCGTCGCGGTCAGCGTGTCGTCGTTCGAGAAGCGCACCTTGATCGAGGTCGCGCCCTCGATCACGTGATAATTCGTGACGATGTGACCGTCGCTGTCGAGCACGAAGCCGGAGCCGAGCGCCTGCCCGGAAGGCAGCGAGCCGTTCGAGCTCGCCGAGCCGAGCGTCGAGGTGATCTGCACAACCCCCGGGCCGCTCCGCTTGTAGATCTCGTTGACCGACAGCTGCGTGCCGGCCGCAGCGGGAACGGTGGACGATCCGGTGTCGGCGGGGCGCACGATCGTCGTCGAGGTCGTACCGTCGAGGGCGCCGGTTGCAGCGGCGCCGCCGAGGACGGCCGCGCCACCGAGGGCGGCAGCGGAGAGGTAGAGAGCGAACGCGCGAACGCCGGAGCCCGAGCGCGAGCGCGGAGTCTCGGGGGCGGGCGGAGTGCCGGGCTGGGTGGGAGTCGTTGATTCCATGCGCCTGTTATACGGGCAGCATCGTGAACCGCGCATTGCTCGTGGTTAAGCCGACGTTGTGGCCGGATAGGAGCCCCCTGTGGAGGCTCAGGTCGTTCCGAGCTCGACGGCGATGTCCACGAGCGCGTGCACGTCCTCGTCCGTCGTCCTGAAGTTGACGAAGCATGGCCGCAGGCTGACGGTGTCGTCGATCGTCGCAGGCGCGACCCACACCCTCCCATCGTCCTGGAGGGCGCGGACGAGTCGTGCGTTCTCCGCATCGCTGTCGCCGCGGAATCCCGTGTATCGAAACGGGACGATCGAGAGCGGCGGCGGGCCGCAGAGGGGCTCGAGCAGGTCGTGCTCGACGACGAGCTCGTAGAGCAGCCGCGCCTGGCGCAGGTTGTTCTCGACGGAGTCGCGAAAGGCCTGTGCCCCGTGCGCACGAAACGCGAGCCAGAGCTTGAGGGCCCGGAACGGCCGGGAGTACTCGAGCGTGATGTCGACCATGTGCCCGGTTCGCTCGTGCGGGATGTAGGCCTCCTCGTGCGAGAAAGCCTGGGCGAGATCGCCACGTCGGCGGACGAGCAGCACGCCGCACGCCTTCGGCAGGTAGAGCCACTTGTGGGCGTCGAGCGTGACCGAGTCGGCCCGGTCGAGACCCGCGAAGAGATGCCCGGCGGACGGGGTCGTCGCTGCGGGCAGACCGTACGCGCCGTCGACGTGAAGCCAGACCCCGGCCTCCGCGCACACGTCCGCAAGGGCGTCGATCGGGTCACAGGCGCCGGTCAGCGTGGTTCCGGCGGTCGCGATGACGGCGACCGGGGTGCGGCCGGCGGCGCGATCCGCTCTGATCGCGGACTCGACCGCCTCGGGAACGAGGCGCCTGTCCGAGTCGATGGGCAGCGATCGCACGTTGCCGGAGCCGATACCCAGAAGCTCCGCGGCCCGCTCGATCGAGTAGTGCGCCTCCTCGGAGCAGTACATCGTCGGGGCGACGTTTCCCACCCCACCGCGCCGTGATCCCGGGACTGCATGCTCGCGGGCCGCTGCAAGCGCCGTCATGTTCGACACGGTGCCGCCACTCGTGAACGCGCCGGCTCCTGCGGGAAAGCCGACGAACTCCGCGACCCAGCGGATGGCCTGCTCCTCGATCTCGGTCGCGGCGGCCGCCCACACGGCGAGATTGGCGTCGAAGCACGACGCGAGCAGATCGCCGAGCACACCGACCTCGAGGCCGGACGACCCGACGAAGGCGAAGTAGCGCGGGCGCGGCTGGGCAATCGACTGGTCCAGCGCGCGACGCGCGTCCTCCAGCACCTCGAGGACAGCGGTGGGCGACTCGGGCAGTGCCGCTGTGAGCAGCGCTCTGAGTTGGGATCCGATCGGAGGCTGCTGCGGACGCGCCTCGTCGAAGCTGTGCCACGCCTCGATGACGATCTCGGACGCGCTGTGCAGCGCGACCTCACGTGGAACGTCGAGGCTGAGGCTCATGCCCGCAGGATAGGGACGGCAGAATGCGGATGCCGATGCCTCCCGACGACGCCCGCCCGGCGGTCCGGGAGGTCACGGCGGGCCGGGTGCTCAGGGCCGGAGCGCAGCGCCGTCTGCCACGACCCGGCCGCCGGCCGTCACCGAAGCCGGTACGACAACGATGGGATCGCTCGTCGGCCCCTCGAGCGCAGTTCCGTCGGCGAGGGAGAACAACGCCCCGTGGCATGCACAGCGAACCGCGTCGCCCTCGAGCCAGCCGTCGCTGAGGGGGCACTCGTCGTGGGTGCACCAGGTCTCGAAGACGACATGTCGGTCGCCGGCCCGCGCAACGACGAGATCGAGACCCTCGGCCCTTGCCTCCCGCAACTCGCCGTCCTCGAGGTCGGCAGGGCCGAGATCGACGGGCTCGGCAGGGCCTGACATCACGCGTCCCAGCGGACGTGAAGGTGCTGCGGAGCGCGGAACTCCCAGCCGTTGAAGACCGGCGGCCGCTCCGGATCGGCGGCGAGGCCCGGGAGCCGCTCGAAGAGCCGCTGGACGGCAATCCGCATCTGCACGCGCGAGAAGTGGTGCCCGGAACAGAAGTGCGGGCCGAAGCCGAAGGCGCCGTGGTTCCGCTTCGGGCGGAAGAGGTCGAACGCGTCGGCGGTAGGGCCCCAGACGTCCTCGTCGCGGTTCGCCGAGGAGACGAGCACGCCGAGGTTTGCCCCGACGGGCAGGGTCGCACCACCGATCTCGGTCTCGACCCTGACGCGGCGGGTCTGGGTGCCGATCGGCGAGATCCAGCGCAGGCCCTCCTCGACGGCATCGCGCACGAGCCCAGCGGGATCGGCTGCGAGTGCGGCGGCCTGGCCCGACCCGAGCAACCCCGCGACGGTCGTCCCCGCCGCATGGCCCGGCTCCTGCATGCCGCCGAGCAGGATCACCTTCAGCGTCGGCAGGATCATCGCAACACGCTCCTCGAACGAGCCCTCCGCATGCTGCAGCATCGTCGCGATCGTGCTCGAGTCCGGCGTCTCCCAGAGTCGTTCGAGGATCGGCGTCAACGTCTCGTCGATCTCCGCCCCGGTCGCGTCCGCCACCTCCCACTTCGCGGGATCGTCCTCGAAGTTGATCGCCCCCTGAGCGAGACCGTGGAACCAACGGCGGAGCGTGTCGCCGTCGATGTCGGCGAGCCCGAGAACGCTCCCGAGCGAGAGCACCGATACCGGCTCGAAGTAGTCGCCCATCAACTCGGCCTCTCCGCGAGCCACGATCCCGTCGAGCAGGCTCTCGACGATCGGCATGACGAGGGCGGGCGTGCTCGCCTCGACCACCCGTGGCCGCAGCGACGGGTCGAGCATCGCGCGGAGCTTCCGCTGCGGCTCCCCGTCGACGACGAGAATGCTCGGACCGCCCATCACCCTGTCGAGCGGCGAGGGCGTGACGGAGGAGTCGATCAGCTCGGGATGCGACGCGGCGAACTCGACATCGGTCCACCTCGTGACGAACCAGAGCCCGACGGCCGGAACGAAGCAGACGGGCATCTCGGCCCGCATGCGGGCATAGATCGGATATGGATCCTCGTCGAGGTGCTCGACGGTGATCTCCGCGGCCCAGTCCTCGATCGAGCTCATGTTCCTCCATCCTCGACGATCGCGCGCGCCTGCCGCAACCGGCCCGGGCTATCGACGACGAGGACGCAGACCGGCGCGCCGGCGGCGTCGCGCCCGACGTGAAGACCGTCCTCCTCGGCCCACCGCGTGACGGCACCCGCGAACCCGACCTCGGCGAGCCGGCGCGGCCCGATGTCACTCCACCAGTACGGCAGCCGGACGTACGGCCCCGCACTCCCGGCGATCGAGGCAGCGACCTGCTCGCCGGTTCCGATCGCGGCGTCCCAGTGCGGGAAGCGCATCGGGCCGAAGCGCGCGTGCGGCACGAGCACGAGGTCACCGCACGCGTAGAGGTCCTCGTACCCCGGGACGCGCATGTCGTCGTCGACGACGAGCGGAAGCTGAGCAGGCTCGACGACGAGACCCGGCGGGGCGAACGGCACGCCGCCGGTCGCGACGAGAACGACGTCCGCCTCCAGGGTGCCGTGGGCGGCCGTCTCGAGCGCGTATTCCGTCGCGCGCTCGATCGAGACGCCGCCGACGAAGCGTACGCCGAGCTCCACGAGCGTCTCCAGCCCGAGATCCGGCAGCGGATCGTGCAACCGGTCGAGTGGCCGGTCGAGCACGTCGACGAGTATGACGTCGTGGCCCGCCACCGCCAGCGAGGCGGCGCTCTCGGCTCCGATCAGCCCCGCACCGACGATGACGATCTCGACGGGGCCGCTCGTGAGGAGCGGGCCGAGAGAGTCGAAGGCGCGCGGTTGCGCGTTGACGTGGGCCTCGTCCAACCCCGGCACCGGGGGCACGCGGTAGGCGAGGCCGGTGGCGAGAACGATGCGGTCGGCCTCGACGACGGTGTCACCCTGATCGGTCGTGACGGTGAGCACGCGCGCTGAGAGGTCGGCTTCGCCGACCAGGCCGTCGAGGCGGTCGATGCCACGCTCCTCGAGACGTGCCGCGTCGGAGAGAAGGCGTGGCACCCCGTCGACGAGCGCCGACTTGGAGAGCGGCGGCCGGTCGACGGGAAGCCCCTCCCCGATCAGCAGCGGCCGGATCCCGTCCCGGGCGAGGCGCATCGCACACGCGGTGCCGGCGACGCCGTTCCCGACGATCGCAACCTCCGCCCTCACGCCGCGAGCTCTCCCACGCGCTCGACGACCTCCCGGCACCAGGCCGGATAGCGCGCGATCTCGTCGACGAACTGCGACGGCTTGATGCAGAACGTCGTGAATCCCCGCGCCTGCTGAGCGGGAACCGACGCGATCGCAGGCTCGAGGGGGGAGACGCTGTGGTCGTCCGGGAAGACGGCGCGCATGCCGCCGACGAGCTCGAGCTCGGAGAGGTCGCGCCCCTCGGCGGCAAGTCCTACGCGCAGGGCGCTCAGATCGTCGTCCGAGGGTTGCCCGAGCGGGTGGAACCCGTGCGCGTAGCGCACGATGCGGCGCAGCAGCCGCGGGTGAACCGACTGTCCGCCGAGCCAGAGACGTGGCCCGTCCGCTCGCCAGGCCTTGGGCTCCAAGTAGACATCCTCGAAGGAGTAGTGCTCGCCCGCGAACGACGACGGCGTGTCGCGCCACAGTCCCGCCCATGCCTCGAGATGCTCGTCGAGAAGCGCGCCGCGCTTGCCGAACGGGACGCCGAGCGCGTCGTACTCGTCGCGGTGCCAGCTGACGGTCGGCTGGACGACGAGACGGCCTTCGGAGAGAAGGTCGAGCGTGCCGAGCTCTCGTGCGAGCAAGAGCGGGTGCCGGAGCGGCGCGATCACCGCGCACGCAGCGAGCCTGAGCCGACTCGTCGCGGCGGCGATCGCCGAGAGGAGGACGAGCGAGCTCGGCCACGGCATCGCGGGGTCCTGGTTCCCGGGGAGCGCGTAGTCGCGCGGGTTGCCCATGATCCCGTCCGCTCCCGCGCTCGGCCCGAGGACGATGTGCTCGCTGACCATGACCGCGTCGAAGCCCGCATCCTCGGCAACAGCCGCCATCTCGACGAGAGCCCGCAGGTCGCGAGGCGGCGTCAGCGTCCAGTTCTCGGAGAGGACGAGGACGAGCTTCGGTGCGCTCATCGCGGGACGCCGGCGACGTTTGCAGCCGCCGCGTCGATCGCCACGCGGTGGTGCGGCTCGACGGCCTGACCCGGAATGTCGGCCAGGTAAGCGAACGGGTCATCGATTCCTGCGGAGAGCCCCGACAGCGTCTCGATCACGGCCAGGCCGCAGAACGGCACGTGCGCGGGCGAGTAGCCACCCTCGTGCGAGGCGACGAGGCGGCCCGCACACAGCCTGTCAGCGGCATCGAGCAGCCGTCCCGTCATCGTCCCGAAGGCGGCCGCCGGCAGGAGCATGCGCCCGAGCGGGTCGAGGGCACCCGCGTCGAACCCGCACGCGACCACGATCAGCTCGGGGGCGTACGCTTCGAGTGCGGGGACGACGACCTCGTCGAGGGCGGCGAGATACGCGCCGGTTCCCGATCCCGGAGGGAGCGGCACGTTGAGCGTCGTGCCCGCGGCCGCCGCCGAGCCGGTCTCCTCGAGGAGGCCCGACCGGGCAGGGTAGAGGCCATCCTGGTGCAGCGAGATCGCGAGCACCGACGGGTCGTCCCAGAACACCGCCTGGGTCCCGTTCCCGTGGTGCACGTCCCAGTCGACGACCGCTACGCGCCCGACGCCACGCGTCGCCTGTGCGTGACGGATGCCGACGGCGACGTTCGCAAAGATGCAGAACCCCATCCCGAGATCGGGCAGCGCGTGGTGGCCCGGCGGCCTGACGAGTGCGTACGCATTTGCGACGGTACCGTCGAGCACCGCGTCGATCGCGGTCATCGTGCCACCGGCGGCGAGCCGGGCGATCTCGAAGGAGCCGTTCCCGAAGGGCGTCTCGCTACCCGCGTCTCCACCCCGACCCGTCGAGAGCGTTCGGATCCGCTCGACATATTCCGCGGTGTGGACACGAAGGAGGTCGTCGACCGATGCCGAGCGGGGTGCCAGGAGCGCCAGTTGGTCGGTGAGGCCGGTCGCATCGAGCAGGTTCTTCAGTCGCCGCTTGGTGGCCGGGTTCTCCGAGTGCTCGCCGGGCTCGAGCCACCCTCCGGCCGGCAGCTCCGACGCGCCGGAGCCGGTGTCGTGCCACATCATCCGCTCGTGCCACACCAGCCCCGTCGCCCGACCTTTGTGTTGATTCAACACGAGCCCCTTCCGCCGCGGAGTCGCTCGGCACCCGGATCGAGCTTGTGGTGAATCACCACGAGCTCCGTGCAGCGCGCGGCGCCGAACCGACGCGCGGCGGATTGGCGGGATTCACGCACGGCCGACCACGTCACCCCGTCGTTCCGTCCGCGATCTGCAGGGTCTTCAGGTCGGAGTAGAAGTCGAGGGCGAAGTCGCCGCCCTCGCGGCCGATGCCGGAGATCCCGATGCCGCCGAAGGGCGCCGTCAGATCGCGCACGAGAAACGTGTTGACCCAGACGGTGCCGGCCCTGATCGCCCGTCCCACGCGCTCGGCGCGCTCGGCGGAGCCGGTGTAGACGATCCCGGAGAGGCCGTACTTCGTCGAGTTCGCGAGGGCGATGCCCTCGTCCTCGTCCGAAAAGGTCTGGACCGTCAAAACCGGCCCGAACACCTCGCGCTGGACGATCTCACTGTCGTTTCCGCGGGGCACGACAAGCGTCGGCTCGTAGAAGAGCCCCCCGCGCTCGGCCGGATGACCGCCGCGGACGATCTCGTCGCCGTTCGCGCGCGCCCGCTCGACGAATCCGGCGACGCGGTCGAAATGCTCGCGGTGGATCAGCGGCGTCACGGTGGTGTCGTCGGAACGCGGGTCGCCGAGCACGTGCTCGTCGGCGAAGCGATGGAAGAGCTCGAGGAACGCCTCCGCGACGGATTCCTCCACGAGGATCCGCGTCCCCGCGAGGCACACCTGCCCGGCATCGTCGAACTGACCCGCGGCCTTGCGTGCCGCAGCCTCGAGGTCGCAGTCGGCGAAGACGACGAGCGGGCCCTTGCCGCCGAGCTCTCCCGTGAAGGGAACGATGTTCTTCGCCGCGGCGACGCCGATGTGGCGCGCCGTCTCGGGCGAGCCGGTGAACGAGATCCTGCTGACTCCCGGGCTCGCGACGAGCGCGGCGCCGATCTCCTCGCCGATTCCCTGCACGATGTTGAAGACGCCCGGAGGAAAGCCCGCCTCGTCGACGAGGTCGGCGAGGAGCGAGCACGAGAGCGGCGACCACTCGGCCGGCTTGAGGATCATCGTCGAGCCGGCCGCCAGCGCGGGAGCGGTCTTCCAGGTCGAGAGCATGAAGGGCGCGTTCCAGGGCGTGATGACGACCGCCGGCCCGCTCGGCATCCTGATCACGCGGTTGTGGGTGCCGTTCGAGTCCCAGACGCGCTCCTCGTAGGCGACGGCGAGATCGGCGTAGCTGCGGTAGTTGCGCGCCCCGCGGTTGATCAGGCGCGCCTTCAGCGATCGCAGCAGCATCGCCATGTCGACGCACTCGACCGGAGCGAGTCGCTCGACGTTCGCGTCGATCAGGTCGGCGAGCCGGTGGAGGTAGACCGCGCGACCGGCGGCGCCGAGCGCGGCCCAGGCAGGAAACGCCTCGGTCGCCGCGGCGACGGCGAGCTCGGCTTCGCGCTGCCCCCCGCGTGCGATCTCCCCGAGGGGCTGCTCGTCGATCGGTGAGACGTCGGTGAACGTCCGCTCGCTCGCGACGCGCTCGCCGCCGATGTAGTGCTCCGGCGAGACCTCGATGCCGGCGACAGTGATTCTGTTCCTCACCGTGTGGCCCCGAACGCGAGGGTGCCGACGTCGACCGTCGTGTGGCCCCCGTCGACGGGGATCACCGCGCCGTTGACGTACGACGCCTCCTCGGACAGGAGCCACGAGACCGTGGCGGCGATCTCCGCAGGCGAGCTCGGGCGGCGAAGGGGCACGTCTCGCGTGACCTCCGCGTACGCGTCCTCCCGGGAGCCAAGGCCGAGCGAGTCCATCTCGTCGTCGGCCATCGGGGTGCGCACCCAACCGGGGCAGACGCAGTTCGCGCGCACACCGGCCGGCCCGTGGTCGAGGGCAATGCACTGGGTCAGCATCGCGAGCGCAGCCTTGGAGGAGCAGTAGGCGAGGCTCGAGGGAGCGGCGCGCAATCCGGCAACGGACGCGATGCTGACGATCGCGCCCTGACCCTCGAGCAGATGGGGGATCGCCGCCCGGGCGACGAGAAACGCGCCCGTCACGTTCGTTGTGAAGACCTGCTCGAACACCGACGGCTCGAGGTCGAGCAGCGAGCCTTCTCCCCCGGTCCCGGCGTTGAGCACGAGCGCGTCGAGCGCGCCGAAGCGGTCGACCGTCTCCGCGACCGCGCGGTCGGCATCGGCCGTCAACCCGACGTCGGCCGCGATCGCGAGCCCGTCGATCTCGCCCGCGACCTCCTCGATCGGCCTCGGCCTCCGGCCCGTGACGGCGACCGCGTATCCGTCGACCGCGAGCCGCCGGGCGACCGCGGCGCCGATACCCGTGCCACCCCCGGTCACGAGCGCCACGCGACTCACGCCCGCAGGTCCTTCACGATCTCCTGGTCGTCGACCGTGTAGCCGAAGGTGAACCTGAAGCCCTTGCCGATGCGCACCGGCGCGAGCAGATCGTGCTCCTCGTGCGGCGCGCCGAAGAGATCGAGCGTGGCGCTCCCCTCCCACACGGGCGAGAGGACGCGGTCGCGGCTGCGCGAGCGGGCGAGCTCGTGAACGGCCGGGTCGTCGTGGCGACCGGCTTCCAGCCGTGGGAAGTGCCGGACGTTGACGATCGGTGGGTCGTTGTGCGTCGGTCCCGTCTCCGAGAGCCGTTCGAGCGTGACGGTCGCCTGCGCGACGCGACGCTCGTAGGCGGCACACGTGCCGCCGAACGTCGCACCGGCCTTCACACCCGGATCGGCAGGGCTCTCGAGCCCGAACGTGCGCGTGATCCAGATCGAGCCGAGCTTCTTCGGGAAGCCCTGCAGCCAGCCTCGCGTGAGCGCGAAGTCGCGGTCGACCCAGATGAAGGGGCACGTCGTCACCTCCTCGCCGTCGAGGAGCGCATTGACGACGAGGAACACCTCCTTGTACTGCGAGCGCGACGGGTCGACGAGCTCGTCGCCGGCCGCGGAGCACGACTGCCAGTCGGCGAACACGGCGGCGCACCGCCCGGGGTCGGGATGCGGATCGAGCCCCGCCGGCAGGCACGAGGCCGTCTTCTCGGGATCGGCCCAGTACTCGACGACGAGGAAGTCGCCGACGTAGTGCCATGGCGGGTAGGGAACGATCGAGGCGCGGCCCTCCGGCGAGCGCGGGATCGTGTATCCGGTGACCGGCATCAGGCCGCTGCCTCCGGCGGCGGCAGGAGATGCCCGCGCGTCTCGAGGCTCTCCCGCTCGTACTCGATCGCCACCGGGTCGAACCGGAAGTACGACCGCGGCGGGAGCGGCCCCCACGTGTTCGACGAGTACCGGTCGTCGGGATAGACGCGTGGGACGTGATCCTCCTGGAGTTGCTCCATGTCGCAGTAGAGCTCGACGAAGCACTCCTCCTCGACGATGCGCACGTAGCTCGCGATGTTGCCCGCGATGCCGTGCCGCGTCGGGCCCCAGCCGAGCCAGCGGCCGTGGCGTGCGACGTGATCGAGCATGTCGCGCATCTTCCCGATGTCGACCGTCTCGAAGGCGAGGTGGTGGAAGTGCGGGTAGCCCGCGTCGACGAGCGCCATCACGTGGTGGTCCGAGTTGATGTGGAACCAGACGCCCGCCTCGTCGAGCCAGTCCGAGAGCCGCATCCCGAGCACGTCGGTGTAGAAGCGGAAGCAGGCCTGGATATCGCCGGTCAGGCAGTTGACGTGGCCGAGCTTGCGCGCCCCGCCGAGGTGGACGCTCGTCGACGGGCGCGCGTGCTGCGGCCAGCGGTCGGTCTCGGTGGCCGGTGGCCGATACGGCATCAGCTCGAACCGGGCGGCCGTCCGGGTCGGCGACGAAGAGCGATCCCTCCCGCTCCTCCGACGGCAGGCCGTGGCGTCTCGAGATGCGCGCGGGCCTCGGCGAGCGAGCAGTCGTGTGCGAGCTCGAAGGCGAAATGGTCGTGGCCGGGGGCCTCTCCCTCGAGGAGCTCGAGGCAGTAGGGCTCGTCGTTGCACGCGAGGAGCGCCCGGCCGCCTTCGCGCGAGCGCTCGACCAGCCCGAACTGGATCTGCCAGCGCGCGGACGCCTCGTCGAGGTCGGCGACACGAAGCGCGGCATGGTCGATCCGGTGCAGCCGGATCACGGCACCCTGCCGTCCGCGACCATCCGCTCCGCCTCGTCCTCGGGGATCGCGAGCGCCACGTGGAGCGTCTGCGCCGAGACCTGCATCTGCTCGCCGGGCCCCGCCAGGTCGACGTCCCACTCCTCGATCGTGTTGGTGAGGCGGCCGATGCCGGAGATCTCGACCTCGACGACGTCGCCCGGCTTCATCGGCCGCGAGTTCGCGGGCGTGCCGGTCAGGATCACGTCACCGGGCTCGAGCGTGATCAGCCGGCACAGGTCGGCGAGCTGGTACGCGACCGGGAAGAGAAGGTCGTCGGCGGTCGCCTCCTGCACGACCTCGCCGTTCAGGTACGTCCGGATCGTGTAGTCGGTGGGGTCGAACTCGGAGGCGGGGACGAGCTCGGGGCCGAGCGGGAGGAACCCGTCGTGGCCCTTCACGCGGAGCATCGCGCCGCGGTCGGCGTGTCGGAAATCGTGCATGCCGACGTCGTTCGCGCACGTGTAGCCGCCGACGTAGTCGAGCACCTCGTCGATCGGCACGCCCTTCATCCGGCGCCCGACCACGACCGCGAGCTCGCCCTCGTAGTTGAGGAACTTCGAGCCCCGGGCCATCAGCACCGGCCGGCGATGCCCGTTCAAGGTCGTCGGCGGCTTCATGAAGTAGGACGGCTCGGGCGGCGTTCGCGCGTCGTACTCCCGCACACGGCTTCCGTACGTGAGGTGCACGGCGAGGATCTTGGAGGGGTGCGCGGGCGCGAGATAGGCAGCCGACGCCTCCGGGATCCGGAGACCGTCCGAGAGGATGATCTCGGCACCGACGTGGCGGCCCCAGCGCGCCTCGCCGTCGTGCTCGATGCAGACGCAGCGGCCGTCGGGACTAGAGATGGGCAGCATATTCGTCGATCTCCCACTGGGAAACGGCCTCGACGTCGAGCTCGCCGACGGCCTCGTTGAATCGCTCTGCCTCGAACCGCTTCATCGCGACGAATGTCGAGACGAGCTGCGCGCCGATCCTCTCGGTCAGCGCCGTGTCGGCTTCGAGGGCATCGAGAGCGGAGGTGAGATCGGTCGGCAACGTGGAGCCTGCGTGGGCGTCGTCCATCCGATAGGAGTCGCCCACGACCGGATCGGGCGGCACGAGCTCTCGCTCGATGCCGTCGAGCCCTGCAAGCAGCAGGGCGGCGAACATCAGGTGAGCGCACGCCGATCCATCGGCCGTGCGCACCTCGACGCGTGCGCGCGAGCCTCGCTCGTTGGGGACGCGGCAGAACGCCGTGCGGTTGTCGTGCCCCCAGTTGGCGTGGGTCGGGGCAAGGCTGTCGGGCAGGATCCGCTTGTAGGCGTTGACCGTCGGCCCGAGGATCGCCTGCAGCCCCTGCGCGTGGTCGATCACGCCGGCGATGAAGCTCGCCGCGAGCGGGCTCAGCCCGTCGGGCCCGCTGTCGTCGGCGAACGCGTTCTTTCCGTCGGCGCCGTTCAGCGAGAGGTGGACGTGGAACCCGGATCCACCCTGGTCGGCGAACGGCCGCCCCATGAACGTGGCGAGCAGGCCCTCGCGCACGGCGATCTCCTTGACGGCCGCCTTGAGCATGAACGCGCGGTCTGCGGCGTCGACCGCCTCCGAGTGCTTGACGTTGATCTCGTACTGCGAGTTCATGAACTCGTGGTTCGCGGCGAACGCCTGCAAGCCGAGGTCGTCGCACCAGAGCAGCATCCGGAGGACGATCTCCCGTGGGTCGGAGACGGCCCCCACCGTGTAGACGCGCGAGAGCTCGTCGACGTAGCGGCGGAGGCCGTTCGGCGCCTCCGGGTCGCGCTCCGCAAGGAAGAACTCGAGCTCGGGCGCCACGATCGGCTCGAGGCCGCGGGCTGCATACGCGTCGACGACGCGCTGCAACAGCGCCCGCGGGCAGGACGGGTAGTGATCGGCACCGTCGAGCGTCCAGGCCTCGCCGAGGCACCAGGCCACCTCCGGTTGCCAGGGGACGGAGCGCAGCGTGTCGAGGTCGGGGCGGATCGCAAGGTCGATGTAGCCCTCCTCGCCGCCGACGACCGGGGTGTGTGCGAGATCGGTTCCCATCACGGCGGCGCAGAACGAGACGCCTTCGTCGCACATGCCGGGGAAGTGCCCGATCGGAATGTCCTTGCCGCGCGCGACGCCGTGGAGATCGGTGTACAGCAGCCTCACGGCGCGGACGCCGAGCCCGCTCATGGTTCTCGTCGCCGCTTCGGCCTCGTGATGCAAGCTCAACTTCGTGCCTCCTTGATCGTCAGGAGCGCACCTGCACGGGCAGGCGCTTGATGCCGTTGAAGAAGTTCGAGCGCAGGCGCGTCGGCTGTCCCGCAAGCTCGATGCGGTCGAGGTAGGGGATCATCTCCTCGAGCCAGATCTTGACCTCGAGCTTCGCGAGGTGCGCACCCAGGCAGAAGTGCGGCCCACCGAGGCCGAAGGTGAGGTGCCGGTTCGGCTGCCGGCCGAGGTCGAGCCGGTACGGATCGGCGAACTTCTCCTCGTCGTAGTTGCCCGCGGCATACCACATCGTCACCTTATCGCCGGCCTCGATCCTGCGACCGTGGATCGTGACATCGCGCGTCGCGGTCCGCCGGAAGTGGTGGACCGGATGGGCGCGCCGCAGCAGCTCGTCGGCCGCGCTGCCGGCGAGCGACGGATCGGCGATCAGCCGCGCCTTCTCCTCGGGGTGCGCGAGCAGGTCGAGCAGCCCGAGGCTGATCGTGTGTCTCGTCGTCTCGTTGCCCGCGGTCGTGAGCAGGATGAAGAACAGCCCGAACTCGTGCTCGGAGAGCCTCGAGCCGTCGACCTCGGCCTCGACGAGGCGCGTGGTGATGTCTTCGCGCGGCTCGACGCGACGGGCCTCGCCGAGCCTGCAGCCGTACTCGATGAGCTCGAGGGAGAACGGGCTCGAGAACGGAAGCAGCCGGAGCTCCGGGTCGTGCAGGGCGCGCTCCTCGACGAACTCCTCGCCGACGATCTCCGGGTCCGTGTTCCCGAGGATCTTGTCGCCGAGCTCGATGATCAGGCGCCGATCATCGACCGGGAGGCCCATGATCTCGGAGAAGACCCACATCGGGATCTCCGAGGCGACGTCCTCGACCCAGTCGAACGCGTCCCGCTCGAACGCCTGGGCGAGGATGCCGCTACGCGAGCGCGCGGATGCGCTCCTCGTACGTGTTGACGACCCTGGGCGTGAAGCCCTTGTTGACGAGCGCCCGTAGCCGCGTGTGCGCGGGCGGGTCGGTGTCGATCATCGACTTGCGCGCCTCGACCTCTTCCGGGGTCAGGTCCTGCAACGAGGTGCCTCCGGTCTCGGAGCTGTACGTCTCCCAGTCCTTCGACATCTGGACGATGTCGTCGTAGCGAGAGAACACCCAGAACCCTTTCCCGTCCTTCTCGGGTTGCCAGAACAGCGGTGCCTCGCGCCGCAGGAGCCTCAGCCACTCGTACGGGACGCCACGCTCCCAGACGTCGAGGTCGGTGAGGTCGACGTCGTCGAGCACGAGCCCCTCGACGGAGGGGCCTTCCGTGCTCGCGGCGCGCGCGACGTCGATCGGGACGTGGTCCTCCCGTGCGTGCACCGCCTCCGCTGCTGCGGGCGGCGGCGCGAGCCGCACCTGGATCTCACCGGCCTCGACGCGCGCCTCGAAGATGGGCAGCGGCTCGAGGGCCGGCGGGCAGAGGACATCGCCCGTGCGGAGGTCGAACTCGGACGCGTGGCAGGGACAGACGATGACGCCGCCGTCGAGCTCGCCGTCGGCGAGCGAGCACTCCTCGTGCGTGCACGTGTCCTGGAAGGCGACCCAGCCGTCGGCCGTCCGGCCCAGGCAGACCGCCGCGCCGTCCACCTCGACGCGGCGGAGGAAGCCCACCGGGGCCTCCTCCGCCGTGCCGATGCTGTTCCAGGCGAGCTCGGTCACGACTCCCTCCTCTAGAGCGGCGTCGTGTCGCCGGCCGACTCGAACGCGAGCGTCTCGTCGAGCGGGGCGACGCCGTGATGCTCCGCGGCATGCGCGGCCGCGCCGTCGATCTTGTCGCGACGGACGACGATGAGGATCACGAACCAGATCAACGCGACCACGAGCAGGCCGATCGTCCACGCAGCCGCCACCCAGTTGAAGTTCGACCTGTCGTGTGGGTCGGGATTGAGCGCCCCGTAGAAGCCGAGGATCGGCGTCGCCACCGCGACCGCGACGATGAGGTACTGCCACCACTTGTTCCCGCTCTTCGGAACGAGCCTGAATGCCGCAACCGCGAGAACGAGATAGACGAGCTCGATCGCGAACGAGCCGATCGTGGCGGAGAGGATGAACGTCGCGAACTCGTCGTTCGGGAAGAACGGCACGAACGCTCCGGCCTCGTCGACGAAGCCGAACTGCGTCGCGTAGTTGGTCGCGAAGACGAGCAGCGTCAGGCCGATCCCACCCACCGCAACCATGAGGTTCCCCACCCACGGCGTGTCGCGGCGTGACGTCTTGGCGAAGAACGACGGCAGCAGCCCGTCACGCCCGAGTGCGAAGAACCCGCGCCCGATCATCACGCAGATGGCCAGGGCGAGCGCCATTGCGTCGAGGATGACCACGAGCTCGAGCAGGGTCGCATACCACGACCCGACGTAGATCGTCGCCATCTCGCTCACGGGCCCCGGAGAGAACGCCCAGAGCCCGTCGCTGACCGCCTTCTCGCCGTAGCCGACCGAGAACGCATAGGACATGAGCACGTAGAAGCTCGCCGCGACCGCGACGGTGCCGATCAGCGCCCGGGGGATCGAGCGATGGGGGTCCTCGGACTCCTCGCCGATCGACGCAGCCGCCTCGAACCCGACGAACAGCAGGATGCCGAGGAGGATCCCGCCGAGCACGCCGCCGCCGGTGACCCCGAAGACGGACGTCTTGCCCGGGTCGAACATCGACAGCGTGTTCCCGTCCTTGCCGCCCTTGCCGATGATGATGATCGCGAGGATCACCATCGGGACGAACGAGACGAGCGCGAACGTCAGCATCGCCCGGATCGCGAGGCGGATCCCGTAGTAGTTGAGAACGAGGACGATCCCGAGCGCGATCATGCCCCAGACCCACCAGGCCGGCCCGGTATCCGAGATGTGCGTCGTCCAGAATCCGTCGATCAGGACGCTGAGCCCGAGATAGATGCCCCCGCCCCCGAGGAAGAGCGCTCCGACGAAGAAGAACCCGGCCACGAAGACGCCGACCCAGGGGTGGGCGCCGTGGGTGAGATACTCGTAGATCGCGCCGGCGCCGGCGTACTTCCGGGCGTACAGGGAGATCGTGTACGCGATCGCGAGCACGCCGAGGCCGGCGAGCAGGACCGCGAGCGTCGCATTCCAGCCGGCCCCGATGTCGGGCCGCGAGACCCCGCCGAGGATCAGCGCGACGGAGAACATCGGCCCGATAGCGAGCGCCTGCGCGACGGCGTGCATCGTCGTGAGGTTCTTCTTCCCGAGCGTCCCCGTTCCGGCGTCGCTCTCAGCAGCCTGGCTCATGCGATCAACCTCCCGTGTCGTTCGGGCGCATCGGTCGGCTTGCGCCCTGGTCGGCGCGACGATATAACGTTCGAACATCGAATGTCAACTATTCGCCACTCCGAGCTCGATCCCCACCCGGCACAGCCGCTGCGCGTCCGGTCGGTCGTGGGTCTCGCCTACGACGAGATTCGCTCCCTCATCGTCGCCGGGACGCTCGTGCCGGGATCCCGCCTCGGTCAGGGTGAGCTCGCCGATCGGCTCGGGATCTCACGCGGCTCCGTCCGCGAGGCGCTCGGCCGGCTCGCGGGCGACGGGCTCGTCGTCTTCGAGGTCAACCGGGGGTTTTTCGTCGCGGAGGCCGGGCTCGACGACGTGCGTCAGAGGCTCGAGGCCCGGCTCTGCCTCGAGCCGGAAATCGCACGGCTCGCGGCGACGAGGTGCAACGAGGCCGATCTCGAGCGGATGCGCGCGTCGATCGCCGCCGAGGCGGCTGCGACCACGTCGGACGGCGTCCACGACGCAAGCAGGGCATTCCACTTCGCCGTCGCGGCGGCGAGCCACAACAAGGCGTTCACGAAGCTGCTCGAGAGCCTCTGGATCGCCGATGTCGGCCGGCGGCTGCTCGCCCAGCGCCGCCGTGCCGAGCAGTGGCAGGACGACGACGTCGACGAGCATCGCGCGATCCTTGCCGCGTTCGAGGCCGGCGACGGCGAGCGCGCAGCAGCGCTGATGCGCGAGCATGTCGAGAGCGCCTTCCGGCACTGGTCGCCGCGACCCGACGCCTGAGAGCGCCGGGCGCAAGGGGTGAGTCTCAGTCCAGGGCGAGCTCGACCGTGCGGACGAACTGCGTGTGCTCGCCGAGTGCCTCGTCGATCTTCGCCCGTAGCTCGCCGGAGGCGTTGAGCTCCTCGGTGATGTCGGCGCCGCCGATCAGCTCGCCCTTGACGAAGACCTGGGGAATCGTCGGCCACTCGGTCAGCGAGGTCAGCTCCTGCCGGATGCGAGGGTCGGGAAGGATGTCCACCGCGACGATCGGCGCACCTGCCTGCCAGAGCGCCTGCATCGCGCGCATCGAGTTGCCGCACGCAGGCGCCTCGGGCGTTCCCTTGATGAACACGGCGACGGGCTCGGTGTCGATGACCTGCTTGATCTGATCCTGCAACGTGCTCATGCGGTTCCCTTCGTTCGAATGCGAAGCTCGTGGATGGTGCCGTCGGCCAGCGGCCCGGCGAGAGCGGAATTGACGAGCCGGTGCTGCTCGATCAGCGACAACCCGTTGAACGACTCCGAGACGACCGTGACCTGAAAATGATCGCCGCCGCCGGTGCGATCCTCGACCGCGACCTCTCCTCCGGGGAAGGCCTGGTCGAGAAGCGCGTGGATCGTGTTCGCTGCCATCGGCAATGATGCTAACGATGGCCGGCCGTCTCGCCTTCCTTGTGTCGGTCCCCGAGCGAGCGGTGCGCTCGGTGTTCGCGCTCGTCGGCGGCGGCGTTCACGAGACCGCCGAGGTCGTTCTGCCGCGCCTCGTCCGGCGCTCGCGCCTCTACGAGGCGACCGCCAAGAACCTGCTCCGCGTGACGATCGAGGTCGTCGGGGGCGTGGAGGCCTCGGGCGAGGTGGTCGACGAGTACGAGCCGAACGCGAAGAAGCTGATGATCCGCAAGAGCGCCGGGAACGTCGTCGAGATCGGCTCGATCGCGGCGTTCGGATTCTCGCCGCTCTGGCTGCTCGCCGCCGGTGCGGACGTGACGAACGGGACCCGGACGTATCTCGACGCGTTCGTGACCGAGCTGAAGGTCGCCGGCGTGCTGGCAGAGGAGGCGCACCTCCGTTCCGTCGACGATCTCCTCGCTGCCCTCGCCGGGGGGACGGGAACGGCCGCCCGGCTGATCGACATCCCACCGCTCGAGCTGGAAGCGCTGCGCCGGTCGCTCGCAGACCTTCGCACCGATGCAAGCGTCCTTCCCTCCCCGGCCGAGATGGCGACGATCTTCGACGGGCTCCGCGCCGAGGCCGTACGCGAGCGCCGGTCGCTGCTCGACGTCTCCACCGGTGTCGGCATCGCCTTCTTCAACTCGGCGCGTGCGGTGGGGCGCCAGCACGTTCTCGACCCGTACCGGGAAGACCTGGCGCCGCTTCAGGACGAGGGCTTCGCGGGCTATGCGGCACGCGTGTCACGGCCGTATGGAGCTGCGATCACACGCCACTTCGACCCGTCGCATGCGAGCCTGACCGAGAGGGGCGTCGACAGGATGCGCCGCAGTCGGGACTGACGCCTCGCCCGCCCCTGATTGCGGCAGGTGGACGCATCCTGTACTGTAATAGTCGAAATGACTAAAACTAGAAGGGGTAAGGCACCCACGAACTACGACCCATCGCGGTTCCCCGCCTTCGCGGTCACGGTGGACGTCGTGATCCTGACGCTGGCCGACGGCGTCCTGCAGGCATTGCTCGTGTGCCGTGGCGAGGATCCGTTCGAAGGCATGTGGGCGATCCCGGGAGGGTTCAAGCGGCCCACCGAGACCCTGGACGAGGCGGCCGTGCGAGAGCTTCGCGAGGAGACCGGAGTCGACGGCGCGAGCCGGCTGACGCAGTTCGGCGCCTACGGCGACCCCGAGCGGGACCCACGAATGAACGTGGTCACGATCGCGTACCTCGCGGTCCTGCGCGATGTGCGGGATATCGCGAGCGGATCGGATGCGGCCGCGGCCGCGCTCCTCCCGGTCTCCGACGTCCTGAGCGGGAAGGTGGAGCTCGCATTCGATCACCGGCGCATCGTTCGAGACGCCGTCGAGCGCGTCCGTGTGGAGCTCGAGGTCGCGGGCATCGCAACGGCCTTCGTCGGCCCGACGTTCACGCTGGCCGAGCTGCGCTCGGTCTACGAGGCCGTGTGGGACGTTCAGCTCGACGCCGCGAACTTCCGGCGCAGCGTCGTCGCCGAGGAGGGCTGGGTCGTTCCGACCGGGCGCAGGGCCCGGCCCGGTTCGGGCGGAGGCCGGCCCGCCGAGCTCTATCGCCCCGGCAAGGGCTGGCGTCAGGGGAGCCCGATTCATCGCAATCACCGCACGGATGAGAGGACGTGAACGCATGAGAGCTGTTGTCCAGGACCGCTACGGGCCTGCCGAGATCCTGCGCGTCGAGGAGGTCGAAGCTCCGCTTCCGAAGCACGACGAGGTCCGGGTCGAGGTGACCGCCTCGAGCGTCACTCGGTCGGACTGCGGGTTCCGCTCCGCGAGCCCGTTCTTCTCGCGGTTCTTCACCGGCCTTCGGAAGCCCACGCGAAGGATCGTCGGCACCGAGTTCGCCGGCGTCGTCGAGGCGATCGGCAGCGGCGTGACCGAATTCGCGGTCGGCGACGAGGTCTTCGGCTTCAAGGGCGGCGCGAACGCGGAGCTCGTCTGCGTGCCCGAGCTGGGCGCGATCGCTCACAAGCCCACCGGGATCGGCTTCGAGGAAGCGGCTGCCCTGCCGGACGGCGCGAGCATCGCACGTGCGTGCCTGAGGAAGGTCGAGCTGCGTGAGGGAACGCGCATCCTGATCTACGGTGCCACCGGGGCGATCGGGACCGCAGCGGTGCAACTGGCCAAGGCGACCGGCGCCCACGTGACGGCGGTCGGGAACACGAAGAACGTCGACCTCGTGCGCTCCCTCGGCGCCGACGAGGTGATCGACTACCAACGCGGCGACTTCACGAAGAGCAGCGAGACCTACGATGTCATCTTCGACGCGGTCGGCAAGCAGTCGTTCCGCCGCTGCAAGGGCTCGCTCGAGCCGGGAGGGACGTTCCTCGAGACGGACCTCGGCTTCATGTGGCACGTCCCCCTCCTGCTTCTCGCCACGCGCTTCCTCGGCGACAAGCGCGTCATCCTCCCGATCCCGCAGTACTCGAAAGAGGACGTGCTTCACGTCAAGGGGCTGGTCGAGGAGGGCAAGTACCGCGCGGTCATCGACCGCACGTACCCGCTCGAGGAGGTCGTCGAGGCAACACGCTACGTCGAGACGGGCGAGAAGACGGGCAACGTGGTCCTCACGGTCGCAGCGAGCACCTAGCGCAAGCAGCGCGGGCGCGCGCCCGTACAATCGAGGGGATGGCTCACCCCGACTCCTTCGGCGCGCGCTCGACCCTCTCGGTCGGCGGCCGTGAGCTCGAGATCTTCCGCGGAGACGCGCTGCAGGCGCGCTACGACGTGGCACGCCTCCCGTACACCCTGCGGATCCTGCTCGAGAACGTGCTGCGGCGCGAGGACGGCGTCACCGTCACGGCGCGGGACGTCGAGGCGGTTGCCGGGTGGGACGCACGGGCCGTGCCGTCGCAGGAGATCAGCTACAACCCGGCCCGCGTCCTCCTGCAGGACTTCACCGGCGTCCCGGCCGTCGTCGATCTCGCCGCCATGCGCGCCGCGATGGCGGACCTCGGCGGTGACCCGCAGAAGATCAACCCGTTGATCCCCGTCGAGCTGGTGATCGACCACTCGGTGCAGGTCGACGACTTCGCCACGCGCTTCTCGATCGAGCGCAACTCCGAGCTCGAGTTCCGGCGCAACCGGGAACGCTATGCGTTTCTCCGCTGGGGCCAGGGCGCCTTCGCGAACTTCAAGGCGGTTCCGCCGAACACGGGCATCTGCCACCAGGTGAACCTCGAGTTCCTCGCCCGCGTGGTCGAGGAGCGGGACGGCCAGGCGTTCCCGGACACCGTCGTCGGCACCGACTCGCACACGACGATGATCAACGGCCTCGGGGTGCTCGGCTGGGGCGTCGGCGGCATCGAAGCCGAGGCGGCGATGCTCGGCGAGGCGATCTCCATGCTCGTGCCCCAGGTGGTCGGCTTCCGGCTGCACGGCGCGCTCCCCAAGGGGGCGACCGCCACCGACCTCGTCCTCACGGTGACGCAGATCCTGCGTCAGACCGGCGTCGTCGGGAAGTTCGTCGAGTACTTCGGCCACGGGCTCGCGGGGCTGACGCTCGCCGACCGGGCGACGCTCGGGAACATGTCTCCCGAGTACGGCGCCACCTGTGGCTTCTTCCCGGTCGACGACGAGACGCTCCGCTACCTGCGCCTCACCGGGCGCAGCGAGGACAGGGTCGCGCTCGTCGAGGCGTACTGCAAGGAGACCGGCCTCTGGCACGATCCGGAGGAGCAGTCCGACCTACTCGCAGGTCGTCGAGCTCGACCTCTCCACCGTCGAGCCCTCGATCGCCGGTCCCCGGCGCCCGCAGGACCGGATCCCGCTCAGCGAGGGGAAGAACGCGTTCTCGGCGGCGCTGCCGTCCTTCGGGGTCACCGAGGGCAACGGCACGTCGACGAGGCCGACCGGGAGTCGATGCGACCCGCGAGCGACTGCACCCGCGTTGACCGCGACCGCGCGAGCGGCGACGGCGCGTTGACCTGCACGGTCGACGGCGAGACGGTCGAGATCGATCACGGCGCCGTCGTCATCGCCGCAATCACGTCGTGCACGAACACGTCCAACCCGGCCGTGATGATCGGTGCCGGGCTGCTCGCGAAGAAGGCCGTCGAGCGGGGCCTCACGCGCAAGCCCTGGGTGAAGACGAGCCTCGCGCCCGGTTCGACGCGTCGTCACCGAGCTACTACGAGAAGGCCGGGCTGACCGAGTACCTCGACGCGCTCGGCTTCAACACCGTCGGCTACGGCTGCACGACCTGCATCGGCAACTCCGGGCCGCTGCCGGCCGAGGTGTCGGACGCCGTCACCAAGGGCGACCTCGTTGCGTGCGCGGTGCTCTCCGGCAACCGCAACTTCGAGGCGCGCATTCACCCCGAGGTGAAGGCGAACTACCTCGCCTCGCCCCCGCTCGTCGTCGCCTATGCGCTCGCCGGCCGGATGGACATCGACATCACGACCGAGCCGCTCGGCCAGGACACTGACGGCGAGCCCGTCTACCTCGCCGACGTCTGGCCTACCCCGGCCGAGGTGCAGGAGACGATCGAGGCCGCGATCGGGCGCGACATGTTCCTCGCGACCTACGCGAACGTCTACGAGGGCGAGGACGCCTGGCGCGAGCTGCCCGTCCCGACGGGCGAGCTGTTCGACTGGGAGGACGCGCTCCACCTACGTTCGCCGTGCCGCCGTACTTCGAGGGGATGGCCCCCGCGAGCCGGGAACGATCGCGGACATCGCCGGCGCGCGCTGCCTCGTCTCGATCGGCGACTCGGTCACGACCGACCACATCTCGCCGGCCGGCTCGATCAAGCTCGACTCGCCCGCGGGCACGTATCTCGTCGAGCACGGCGTCGAGCGACTCCGACTTCAACTCCTACGGCTCCCGTCGCGGCAACCACGAGGTGATGGTGCGCGGCACGTTCGCGAACGTCCGCCTGCGCAACCAGCTCGTGCCCGGCTCCGAGGGCACCTGGACGGCGCACCTTCCCGACGGCGAGGAGATGACGATCTTCGCCGCCGCCGAGCGCTACCTCGCCGAGGGCACGCCGACGATCGTGCTCGCCGGGAAGGAGTACGGCTCCGGCTCATCGCGCGACTGGGCTGCGAAGGGGCCGAACCTCCTCGGCGTCCGCGCCGTGATCGCGGAGAGCTACGAGCGCATCCACCGCTCGAACCTGCTGATGATGGGAATCCTGCCGCTGCAGTACCTGCCGGGCGAGAGCCGCGCCTCGCTCGGGCTGACCGGGCGCGAGGAGTTCTCGGTGCCGGGAGTCGAGAACGGCGAGGCGCGCGAGGTGACGGTTACCGCAGACGGAGTCGAGTTCCGCGCGACGCTCCGCCTCGACACCCCACGCGAGCGCGAGTACGTCCGTCACGGCGGCATCCTGCCGTACGTGCTGCGGCGGCTTCTGGCCGAGTAGGGCCCGACTCAGCCGCTGCCGGTACAACTGCGGGGTGAGCGAGAAGGACACCTCGTGGGGCATCGACCCCGTCCCCGAGCGGCTGCGCGTGCTCGGGGGCTTCGACCTCGGGCTGCTCTGGGGAAACCTCGGCGTCTCGCTGCTCGTCGTCGTCGCGGGCGCGATCCTGGTTCCCGCACTGTCTCTCCCGTCGGCGTTCGTTGCGATCGCCGTCGGCTGCCTGATCGGGAACCTGATGCTGGCCACCGCGGGACTGATCGGTGCCCAGGCGCGGGTGCCCGCCATGACGCTCATGCGCGCGCCGCTCGGCGAGCGCGGCTCGTACCTGCCGACCGCGATCAACATCGTCCAGTGCCTGGGCTGGACGGTGTTCGAGCTGCTCGTGATCGCCACGGCCGCCGCCGCGCTCTCGGACGAGATGCTCGGCGTCGGAGCACGATGGGCCTGGACGCTCGTTTTCGGCGCGGCAGCGCTCGCGATGGGCCTCGCCGGCCCGATCGGCGTCGTGCGGACCGTGCTCCGCCGGGTCGCGATCTGGGTCGTCCCCGTAGCGATGGCGTATCTCATCTGGTGGGCGCTCGGCGGCGGAGGGCTGTCGGAGGCCTGGTCGGCTCCCGGCGAGGGCGGCCTCTCGACGTGGCAGGGCATCGACATCGTGGTTGGCGTGACGGTCTCCTGGGTTCCGCTCGCGGCCGACTACACCCGCTTCGCGCGCACACCGCGCAGCGCTTTCTGGGGAACCGGGATCGGCTACCTCCTCCCCGACGCACTCCTCCTCGGCCTCGGCGCGGTGATCCTGCTGACGCGCGGCGTCGGCGACGCCGCGGCCCTGCCCGCCGCGGTGGCTGCAGGCGGGATCGTCGCTCTCGTCGCCCTGTTCGTCCTCACGGTCGGCGAGACGGACGAGGCCTTCGCCAACGCGTACTCGGGAGCCGTCTCGCTTCAGAACCTGTTTCCGGCCGCACCGCAGCGTCTCCTCGTCGCCGCGACGACGACGGTCGGCACGCTCGGTGCGCTCGCGCTCGAGCTGACGAGCTTCGAGTCGTTCCTCTACCTGCTGGGCTCGTTCTTCGTGCCGCTTTTCGCCGTCCTGCTCGCCGACTGGCTCGTCAACGGGCGCACCTACGAGGCCGCCGACGTCTTCGGTGCGCCCGCGTGGCGCCCCGGAATGATCGCGGCCTGGGTCGTAGGTTTTGGTACGTACCAATGGCTATCGCCGACCGGCCCCACCTGGTGGGTCGAGCAGGTGCAGCGCCTCGGCCCGCCCGCGTGGGGCGTCGGCGCCACCCTGCCGTGCTTCGTCGCGGCGCTCACCGTCGGTCTGCTCGCGGCGGCCGCCTCACGGCGCCGTGGGCGCACCCTCCCGGCCGGCGCCTGATCGGAGACGGTGGGCGCTCGGCCACCTGAGCACTTCGGCGCCGTCGTCGCGGTCTGAGCGCCATCCGCGCGAGAACGGAACGAGACACTACGATCGCGTGATGCCGCGTGCCGCGATCGTCGGAAACCTCGCTCTCGACGTCGTCGGGGGCGCGCCGGAGCGGCCGGGTGGCGCCGTCTGGTACAGCGCCCAGGCACTCGCCCGGATCGCCCCCGGGGCGGACGTCGTGCTCGTCTGCCGGTCGGCGGCGGAGGATCGCGCTGCGCACGTCTCACGCCTCGAGCAGCTCGGCTTCCCGGTGGCCTGGCAGGCGGCAGACCGCACGACGCGGTTCTCGTTCCACTACGAGGGCGACCGCCGGATCATGTGTATCGACGCGCTCGGCGACCCGTGGACGCCGGCCGATATCGGGGGCTGGGCCGGGGACGCGATCGGAGACGCGCCGTGGGTCATCGTCGGGGCGCTCACCCGCAGCGACTTCCCGGTCGAGACGTTCGCCGCCCTGACGGAACGCGGCCACCGCCTGGTCGTCGATGCCCAGGGGCTCGTCCGACACGGTCTTGTCGGCCCGCTCGTGAGCGACGGCTCGTTCGATCGCGCGATTCTCCAGCACATCACGGCGCTCAAGCTGAACGACGAGGAGGCGGAGGAGCTCTGCGGCGGCATCGACGAGCCGTCGCTCCGATCGCTCGGCATCCCCGAGATCGTGCTCACGCTCGGGTCGAAGGGTGCCGTGATCATCTCGGGTGAGGTCACCACGCGCGTCGAGGCCGTGCCGGTCGACGGGCCGGTCGACCCGACGGGGGCGGGCGATTCGTTCCTGCTCTCGTACGCGGTCGCACGCCAGAGCGGGAAGAGCCCGAACGAGGCAGGGCTGATCGCAAGCCGGTTCACCTCGACGATCATCGCGCGCTGATGGAAGCGAAGGTCGCAACGGCACTCGGGTGCGTGGTCGTCGACCTCGAGACGGGAGAGGCCGAGCTCGTCGACGGCGAAGCGCCGCTCGCGCCACGCGCGGACATTGCGCTGCCACTCCTCGTCGCCGCGGACCAGGCCGGATCGCGCATCGTCGCGGTCGTCGACAGACGGCCGCCCCTCGTCGTCTCGGACGACGACGGAGCGACGTGGACCGAGGCGGGAGGCGGGCTGCCGGCCGGAACGGCGATCGCCGTTCACCCGGACGATAAGGATCTCCTGCTCTTCGCCTCGGAGTCGCGACTGTACGCGTCCGAGGACGGTGGGCGGTTCTGGCGCGCGCTCGACCTGGAGCTGATCGGGATCACCGCCGTCGCTTTCTCGTAGGCTAGGAGTCCACGACGAGCACGGGGAGACGAATGAGCGGCCTGGACGACCTGGTCAAGGGCATCGGCGGTAGCGGGGGCGGAGGGCTCGGAGACCTCCTCGGAGGCCTCGCGGGCAGCGGCGGCTCCGGGGGCGGGCTCGACGGCATCGTCGGCGCGCTGACCGGCGGCGAAGGCACGGGCGCCCGGGCCGGCGGCATGGGCGGCCTGCTCGGATCGCTCCTTCCCGCGCTCGGCGGCATGCTCGCAGGCGGCGGACTGCAGCAGATCCTCGCCGGCTTCCAGGCGAACGGCCGTGCAGACGAGACCGACTCGTGGATCGGCACCGGGGGCAACAAGCCGGTGAGCGGCGAGGACGTCCGCAAGGCCGTCGGCTCCGAGCAGCTGGCGGAGCTCGCGGCCAAGCTCGGTGTCTCGGAGAACGAGGCTGCCGACGCCCTCGCCCAGATCCTCCCCGGCGTCGTCGACACGGTCTCGCCCGGAGGCAGGCTCGCGTCGGAGGGAGAGCTCGAGTCTGCCTTCGAGGCGCTCGGGCGCGCCGGCGGCGGAGCCCCGGCGACCGGCTGAAGCCGGCCACCGTCCCTACGGTATGCGGAACTCCCCGCGGGCGACCGTGACCGCCTGGCCGCCGACCTCGACACGATCGATCAGGCCGCCGCTGCCCTCTGCGCGGGCGTAGAGCGTCGACGGGCGGCCGATCGCCGCACCCTGCGAGATCACGATCTCGTCGCCCCACCCGATCTTCCCGTGCCGGGCGAGATGGCAGGCGATCGGCCCGGCGGCCGAGCCGGTCGCAGCGTCCTCCCCGCCTTCCCAGAACATCCGGGTCGTCCAGCGATCACCCGAGCCGGCAAAGCAGCTGATCCCCGTGACGCCGAGAGCGATGATCGTCGCGATGTCCGGGCGGAGCGCGGCTACCTGCTCCTCCGACGCGAGGGTCACGAGGATGTGCGTCGCGCCGTTGTCGTAGAGCTCGATCGGAAGCTCCGCCTTCTCGACGCCGATCGCCGCGAGGAGCGCCTCGATGTCCGGGACATCCTCGACGGTCGGCACCGGCTGCTCCATCCGGCCGAAGACGATCCTCCCTGATTGATCCCGCTCGAGAGCGACGGGAACGATGCCTCGCCCCGTCTCGATGTCGATCACCCCGAGCTGCATGGGAGCGGCGAGCACGAACGCCGTCCCGAGCGTCGGGTGCCCCGCGAACGGGAGCTCGAAGTGCGGCGTGAAGATCCGGATCTTCACGTGGCCGCCGTCCTCGGGCGAGAGAACGAAGACGGACTCGCTGAAGCCGACCTCGAGGGCGAGCGCCTGCATCGTCTGCGCGTCGAGATCCCGCGCGTCCGTGAAGACGGCCAGCTGGTTCCCCGCGAGCGGGGTGTCGGTGAAGACGTCGGCGATGACGTAGCGGAGATCGCGCATCGTGCGATCCTACGCGCCGCCGTCGCGCCCAGTCGGCCGGCACGTCCGACCCGCCTTCCTCGCTGACGCGCGCGCCGAAGCGCACGAACGTCGGGGTCGCCACGACCTTGCCGGCGACGAGCGCCTCTCCCTGCCGGAAGCCCGTCGCCCGGGCGAGCAGGCTCGGCGGGACGAAGGAGAAGATCTCGGTCAGGTGGCCGACATCGCCGACGGAGTTCATTCGCATCAGGAGCAGGTTGTCGCACTGCGTGACGATGTTCTCGTGCACCTTCTGCGGCCGCTGGGTCGAGAGGAGGAGGTAGAGCCCGAACTTGCGCCCCTCGGCGGCGATCTTGATCGCCGTTTCCGTGGCGAGGAACTGCAGCCCGCCGTCGGGGAGCTGGGGGCACACGTTGTGCGCCTCGTCGATGACGACGAGCAGCGGTCGCCGTTCGAGCCGCCGCTCCCAGAGGCGCGAGAGGACGGCCTGGGCGACGAGCGTCTTCTCGGTCGGCGTGCCGAGCGTGCCGATGTCGACGACGAGGCAGCGCCAGTCGTTCCGGTCGAGGTCCTCGAGGACGGTGCCCGCCTGCTCCCTCGCCCAGACGCCGTAGCGGTCGACGCCGAGGTTGCGGATCCTGCGGAGCAGGCGGTCGAGCCCTTCGCTCGTCGCTTCGCCACCGCCCGACGCGAGCGCCTGGTAGCCCGCGGAGCCCGGCCCTTCCTCGAGTGCGCGCAGCAGCTCGTCGTACTCGACGGAATCGCGGATCGGGTCGAGCTGGAGGACGCCAGCGTACGCGGCGCCGTCGAGCTCCGGGAAGCGAATCCGGAGCCTGCCCTCCCCCTCCGCCGTCGGCGAGCGAACGAGGATCGAGGGCGCGAGCGCAGCGAGTCGTGCTGCGAGCGCGGGGTCGGCGCCGGCGCGCGCCTCACGCAGGCGCACGAAATCGGAGTTGGGGTCGATCACGACGACCCGCAGCTGGGTGTCGAGCAGAAGCTGCTCGAGGACGACGCCAAGCGAGTACGTCTTGCCCGAGCCCGACTGCCCGCAGAGGAACGTATGCCGATCGAAGCCGCCGGCGTCGATCCGTGCGGGCACCGGCTCGTCCCGGCCGGCGAGCACCGTCCCGATCACGAGCTCCGTGCGTGTCGCGGCGCGGTCGCGACAGCTCCGCGACCTCGGGGCCGGTCGCGTCCTCGATCCGGGCGTCGACGAACGGGGCGCCGTCGCCCGAGAGCACGACCCCGGTTCCCTCCACGATGCGCACCTGCACCTGGGCCTGGAGGTCGAGAGAGCCGTCGCCGGACAGGCTCTCGCCTTCCAGGGAGGCACCGACCGCGGGGCCGTCACGCGTCACGAGCTCCTGCGTGATCAGCTGGCCGAGTCGGCGCGCGTTGCCGTCCACGAGGGCCACGAACCCACCCGGCGGGGGCACGGTGCTCCCGATCGCGATCTGGTAGCTGAAGGAGCGGCCGTCGATCGAGACCGCCGCGGCCGGGATCGCCTCCTCGAACCGTCGTCGCAGGTCGCGAAAGCGGCCGATTGCGCCGCCGAGGTCGTCAGGCAGACGGGTGCTCATGCCGAGAGGCTAACCGCTCCGTCTCGACCCACTTCGA
Organism: uncultured Thermoleophilia bacterium; assembly: GCA_963727515.1. GTDB lineage: Bacteria > Actinomycetota > Thermoleophilia > Gaiellales > Gaiellaceae > Gaiella. The sequence goes on from CAVSGN010000001.1 coordinate 115,047, forward strand.
ATGATGCTTCCTCGCCCATGCCTCGTCGACCTCGCCTGTGGTCATCCCGCGCAGAGCGTGACGCGTGCTCGGGTGGATGAGCGCGAGATAGAGGTGCCCGACGAGGAGCGCGATCGAGGCGAACGTGAGCGCATCGTGCACGGTGCCGGTGCCGGCAAAGATGAACCGGTGGTCGCGCTCGCCGAGCCAGAGGAAGAATCCCGAGAGCGCAAAGAGCAGCGCGAACGCGATCGTGAGGAGGGCGTTGATCTTCTGGCCCGCGTTGAAACGGCCCTGCGGCGCCTTGCGGCCGCGCAGCCAGCGGCGGTCGTCGCGGTCGATCGTCTCGATCTCGCGCCAGTCCTCGGCGAGGCGCTTCCGGTTGCCCACGATCAGGATCACGACGAGCGCGATCGCCCAGGCGACCGCGACCCAGAGGTGCACGTTCTTGACGAGGTGCCTGCGCGAGATCAACGTCGAGAGGGCGGGGAGGTAGAGGATCATCCCCGTCGCGAGGAGCGCGAGGAACGCCGAAGCGTGCATCCAGTGCAGCGCACGCTCGGTGACGGTGAAGCGCTTGATTCGCGCGGCCGGCGCCGGCCCGCTCAGCGGAGTCTCGGAGAGCGCCGGGTCAAGCAGAGAGGCCATTCGAGTTCCCGAGCCACGCGTCGACGTCGTACCCGTTGTTCTCCCAGTAGCCGCGCTTCGGCTCGACGCCGAGCTCGATCCGGTTGACCCACTTGACGCTCTTGTAGCCGTACATCTCCGGCATCACGAGGCGAACCGGCGCGCCGTGCGGTCGGGAGATCGGCCCGCCGTCCATCTCGTAGGCGAGCATCACGTTCGGGAGGAGCGCCTGCTCGAGGGTGAGCGAGTCCTCGTACGGTGTCTCCGCGGAGACGAAGTTGAGAGCGGCGACACTGCTCTTCGCGCCGGCGCGCTCGAGCAGGTCTCCGAGCCGGACTCCCGCCCAGCGCACGCCCGTCACCGACCAGCCCGTGACGCAGTGGAAGTCCGAGATCTGCTCGGCCCGCGGCATCTCCTTGAGATCGGCGAGCGAGTAGCTCGTGGGCGCGCCGACGAGGCCGTCGACCTGGAGGCGGTACGTCGCGGGATCGAAGGTCGGCATCGTCGACCCGATGGTGTAGATCCGCCAACCGGAGGTGGGCACGATGTTCGAGACCGTCTTCGGGACGACGCGGTCGAGCAGCCCCGTCGCGTCCTTCGCGAAAAAGAGGCCTGCCGCGCCGAGCCCGACGATCCCGAGGAAGCCTGCGCGCCCGATGGTGCGATCGTTCATCCCTACAAGTTGTAGCGCGCGTTCCTTACGCCGTTCTTACGGTCGGTGAACCGCCCGTTGCGCCTATCCTGCCGGACGTGCGCGTCTACCTCTGCCGACATGCCCACGCCGTCTCCGGCGACCCGGACGAGTTGCGCGAGCTCACGGCCGAGGGGGCCGGGCAGGCCCGCGCCCTCGGCGAGGCTCTTGCCACCCGTCCGGATCCGCCCGTGCTCGTCCTCTCGAGCCCCCTGCTCCGAGCCCGACAGACTGCAGCGGCGATCGCGAGCGCCGTCGACGTGGCCGTGCGCGTCGCCGACGAGCTCGCGCCGGGCGCATCGCTCGAGACGCTCGCGCAGCTGCTCGAGGGCCAGTCCGGGCCGGTAGCCGTCGTCGGGCACCAGCCCGACTGCTCCGAGATCGCCTATGCGCTGACCGGCAGAGATCCCGGGTTCCCGGTCGCGGGCATGGTCGAGCTGGAGCTCGGCGCGTGAGCGCCGTCGAGGTTCGCGGCCTCCGCAAGACCTACAACGGCCTCGAGGCGGTCGCCGGCATCGATTTCACCGTCGAGCCGGGCGAGGTCTTCGGGCTGCTCGGCCCGAACGGGGCCGGAAAGACGACCACCGTCGAGATCCTCGAGGGGTACCGCACGCGCGACGGCGGGGAGGTCACCGTGCTCGGCGTCGACCCGGAGCACGGCGGGGCGGCGCTTCGCGAGCGAATCGGGGTCGTCCTGCAGGCGTCCGAGCTGCCTGCCTCCCTGACGGTGCGCGAAGTGCACCGGATGTTCGCGGGGTACTTCTCGCGGCCCAGGGACATCGACGAGGTGATCACGCTCGTCGGGCTCGACGAGAAGTCGGGCGCCCGCGTGAAGACGCTTTCGGGCGGCCAGAAGCGCCGCCTCGACCTCGGCATCGCGCTCGTCGGCGATCCGGAGCTCGTCTTCCTCGACGAGCCGACGACCGGATTCGATCCTGCCGCGAGGCGCACCGCGTGGGAGCTCGTGCGCTCGCTGCGGGCGCTCGGAAAGACCATTCTGCTGACGACGCACTATCTCGACGAGGCGCAGCAGCTCGCCGACCGCGTGGCCGTGATTCGCGAAGGGCGCATCGTCAAGATCGGCACCCCGGCCGACCTGATCGGCGTCGCACCGAACGTCGAGATCCGGTATCGCGAGGCCGGCCGGGAGGTCGTGATCGAGACGGACGAGCCGACGCGCGTGCTCGCCGAGCTGACGGGCGGCGCCGCAGCCGAGGGGCGCGAGCTCGAGGCGCTCGAAGTCGTGCGGCCGTCGCTCGAGGACGTCTACCTCGACCTGATCAACGGTGGCGTGGACGGGGTCGACGCGTGAGGTTGTTCCGGCACGAAGTGCGCACGCAGCAGCTGCTGTTCTGGCGCAACAAGGAGTCGGCGGTCTTCGTCTTCGTCTTCCCGCCGATGCTCTACCTGCTCCTCGGAGCGGTCTACAACGGCGACATCGGAGGGTATCGCGCAGCCGACGCGCTGCTCGTCGGGCTCGTCGGCTACGGCTGCGCCAACACCGCCTTCGCCGGGCTCGCGATCACCGTCGTGATCCGGCGCGAGTCGGGTGTGCTGAAGCGGATCCGCGCGACGCCGCTGCCGCCCCCGATCTACCTCGCGGCCGTCCTCACCTCGACGCTGATCATCTTTGTCGCTCAGATGCTCGTGACGATGACGCTCGGGGTCGTCCTCTACGACGCGACCGGCCCGCGGAACTGGCTCGGCCTCGCGTGCGCCGTGCTGCTCGGCGCGGCGGCCTTCGCAGGGCTCGGGTTCGGCGCCGCGGCTCTGATTCGCTCCTCGGAGGGAGCGTCGGCCGTCGTCAACCTGATCGTGCTGCCGATGGCCTTCCTCTCCGGCTCGTTCGGGGCGACGGACGGCTACCCGGCCTTCCTGAAGGCGATCTCGGACGTGCTCCCGCTCACCTACCTGATCCGCATTCTCCGGGTCGTCTATCTCGGGGGCGGGTCGTTCTGGTCGCACCCCGGCTGGATCCTGGTCGTTCTTGCCTGGGGTCTCGGCGGCCTCCTGATCGCCTGGCGCCGCTTCGGCTGGGAGCCCCGCGAGCGATGACAGCACTGCCGTTCGGCGCAGCAGAGATCCTCGCCGCGGTCGCCGGTGCGGGACGCGTGCTCGACGCGGGCTGCGGCAGCGGGAGGCTCACCGTCGCCCTCGCAAACTCAGGCGCCGCCGTGACCGGGATCGACACGAACGCAGGACAGCTGGCCGAGACAGGGCGTCGCGCCAGCGAGGCCGGCGTCGAGCTGACGCTCCTCGAGGCGGACTTCAACGCGACGCTCCCGTTCGCCGATGCCTCGTTCGACGCGGTCACGAGCCGCCTCGCCCTGATGGCGGCGAGCGATCCGGTGGCAACGCTCCGTGAGCTGCGTCGGGTGCTCGAGCCGGGCGGGCGCCTCGTCACGGTGCTCTGGGGGTCACCCGACGAGAACCCGTGGTTCGCGCAGCCGCGGGCGGCGATCGGTGCCGTCCTCGGCGCCGAGCGGGCGGCCTTCGCGCGCGCGTTCGGGAAGCTCGGCGACCCGGACGAGGCGGCGGCCACCCATCGCGCCGCCGGCCTCGAGGACGTCGAGGCGGTCTCCGTGCGAGGCGTCCGCGAGGCCACCGACGCCGGCGCGTACTGGCAGGAGCTCGCGGCCGAGAACGGTCACTTCCGCCGAGTGGCGGCGTCGCTCGACGAGACGCAGGCGGATGCGCTGACCGCCGAGATCGCGAGGCGCCTCGCGCCGTTTCGGACGGGAGACCATCTCGCGCTCCCGCGCACCCAGGTGCTCGTCACGGCACGTCGCTGAGCTCCGCCGGAGCCTCCCCTCCCGCCACGCCCGTTCACCGGCCCCACGAGCCGTCTTCTCGGACTCGTGGCGCCTGAAGTACAGTCCTCTCGATGCGCGTCCTGGTCATCGGTGGGGCAGGCAAGGCCGAGCCCGCACCTGACGGCGGCTCCGCCGTGGTCGCCGTGCGCGTCCGCTCCGGGCTCCGATCGAGTCGTTGAGCCCGGAAGTGAGCGTTTCGCCCTCACCCGGCCGCGAGGTCGCCCTGGAGACGCTTGCCGAGATCGAGCGTCGCGTGCTCTGGCTCGCTGTCCGCATCGTCGATTACGCCAACCGAGAGCGCGCGCCGGGAGACGAGCTCAAGGTGGGGGCCATCAGGCGTCCTCGGCGTCGATGGTGTCGCTGATGACGGCGCTGTGGCTGGCCGATCTCGACGCCGCGGACCGTGTTTCCGTGAAGCCTCACGCCTCGCCGGTGCTGCATGCGCTCGAGTATCTCCTGGGCCGGCTCGACGGCTCGTACCTGACCCGTCTGCGGGACTACGGCGGCCTCCAGAGCTACCCCTCGCGGACGAAGGACCCGTTCCCGGTCGACTTCTCGACGGGCTCGGTCGGGCTCGGCTCCGCGGCACCGCTCTTCGCCGCGCTCGCCGACCGGTACGTGGAGAGCCATCTCGGCGCTTCGACGGGAGGTCGCTTCATCTCGTTGCTCGGGGACGCAGAGCTGGACGAGGGAACATCTGGGAGGCGCTCGCGGAGCCCCTGACCCGCAAGCTCGGCAACGTGCTCTGGATCGTGGATCTCAATCGCCAGTCGCTCGACCGCGTAATCCCCGGTATCCGTGCAGCCGAGCTGGAGGCACAGTTCCGGACGATCGGCTGGGACGTGATCGAGCTGAAGTACGGTCGGCGGCTGCGCGAGGCGTATGCCCGCGAAGGCGGCGAGCTGCTCCAGCAGCCGCATCGACGGAGATGCCGAACGAGGCAGTACCAGTCGCTTTCGGCGCCTCGGAGGAGGAGGTGCGCGCGACGCTGCTCGACGCCGTTCGCCGAGCAGCGATCGCGCCGCGCTCGAGCACTTCTCGATGGCTATGCAGGAGGCGTCGCGAGCCTCGTCCGCGATCTCGGCGGTCATGACCTCGGCGACGTGCTCGCGGCGCTCCGGCAAGCGCGCGACGACACCCGACCGGCCGACCGTGATCTTCGCGTACACGATCAAGGGGTACGGCCTCGAGATCGCCGGCCGGCCGCAGAACCACTCGGCGCTGCTGACCGGCGAGCAGATCGACCGCCTTCGCGCCGAGGCCGGCCTGACGCCGGAGACCGAGTGGGACCGCTTCTCTCCCGATTCGCCCCCGGGCCGGGCTGTTCGCCGCCGGCCCGCGCGCGGCTCGACCGCGGCGATCGACCGGCCAGCCGCACTGTCGGCGTTCCCCACCCGGCTCTCCGACCGCGATCCCGCCACGGGCTTCCACCCAGGCGGCGTTCGGCCGAATTCTGCTCGATCTGTCACGCGTGGACGGCGTCGGCGACCGGCTCGTCACGGTTGCGCCCGGACGTCTCCATCTCCACGAACCTCGGCGGCTTCATCAACAAGACGGGCGTCTGGGGACCGGAGGAGGAGCCGGTCTACGACGCGATGGCCGACTCGCCGCTCAAGTGGCGCGTCGGCCCGACGGGGCAGCACATCGAGATGGGCATTGCCGAGATGAACCTCGTGCTCCTCCTCGGCCAGCTCGGCCTCAGCTGGGACTTCCAGGGCGAGCGCCTCTTCCCGATCGGCACGCTCTACGATCCGTTCGTGATGAGAGCCCTCGAGGGGATCGTCTACTCGACGTACTCCGGCTCACGGTTCGTGATCGCCGGCACCCCGTCCGGGATATCGCTCTCGCGTGAGGGCGGCGCTCACCAGTCGCTCAACACGCCGGGGATCGGAATCGAGACGCCCGGCCTGACCTACGCCGAGCCCTGCTACGCCCGCGAGCTCGAGTGGCTCCTGCTCGACGCGCTGGCCCGCATGCAGACTCCCGAGGGTGAAGCGCTCTACCTGCGCCTCTCGACGACACCGATCGACCAGACACCCTTCACGGCCGCCGCAGCCCGGCTCGGTGACGAGCGACTGCGCGCCGACGTCGTCGCCGGCGGATTCCGCCTCCGCGAGGCCGGCTCGAGCGACGACCGCGTCATCCTCGCCGCCTGCGGCGCAATCGTGCCCGAGACGCTCGCAAGCCGCCGACGCTCCTCGCCGAGGACGAGGGAGTCGAGGCGACCGTCCTCTGCCTCTCCTCCCCCGACCGCCTCTACCACGACTGGCAGGCACACCGCGCCGCACCGCTTCGAGGAGGCACCGTTTCACCGTCACACCTCGAGCGGCTCGTCGCACCCGGCGAGCGCGGCCTCCCTGTCGTCACCGTGATCGACGGCGCCAGCCACGCACTCTCCTTCGTCGGCAGCGCCCTCGGCGTTCCCTCTGTCCCACTCGGCGTCGACCGCTTCGGCCAAACCGGAAGTCAACCCGAGGTCTACGCCGAGTACGGCATCGACGCCGCCTCTATCGCAACCGCAGCGCTGGTAGCCCTCGAGCCGTGAGGCCACCAACGCCGTCTCCACGACGCGTGGTCGGCCCGGCAAGGGGAGACAGGATCTGGCCAACGGCGCAGCCGCCACGCTAGTGCGCACCGCCGTCCTAGGACGAAGGCCGTACGCCAAGAGACCTATCGTGCGACGGCACGCCAGCGGGAGATGTTCTTCGCTCTGTCCACGACATGGACGCGGGTTGGCTTGAAGGCCAGCCTGCGTAGGAATCTGTATGGCAGCCACTTCGTCTTCTTCTTTGCCGACAGCGGCCCACCGCAGTAACCGCGCCGCTCGCATCAGGTTCCGGCACGACTATCACGAACTCGAGACGATCTACGCGACGGGTCCGACCGGGAGTGGTTGTGCGGTTTCGAGCAATGTTTCGGCAGCGCCGCTACGATGGTGTGCGAGTCGTGGCTTCTCTCCGTTCACTGGTGGGACGCGGCTTTTGAGAGAGGATGAGATGGCGGTCGACAGTGACTACGCAGTGCTCGCACAGCAGATTCAGCAGCTGGCGGCTCAGCTCGGCTCGCTCAGCTCCGAGGTCGAGAGTCGACGGGCGTCGGAGCTCGCGAACGAGGGTGCCCCTGACAGCAGCTACTGGGTGAGTTATCTGTCGGTGCAGTTGGGCCTCGTGGGGCCTGCTGTGCATCATCTGGAGGACACCACCTCTCGGGTGCTCGAGAGCCGGCGGGGAGATCGCGTCTTCCGATAGACCGTCGTCGTCGACGGTCGGTGGCTCGAACGGGTATAGGGAGACCTGCGCGGCTTCCGATGGTCCTTACACGGCCCGTGCGCTCGTCAAAGTCGGGTCTCGGAACGAAACGAACGAGAGGCGGCCCCTGTGCTCAGGTGTCGGCGGTTGTCGCTGCGTCTGGGCGACGAGAGCGGGATGGCGCTCGTCATGGCGATCGGGGTCATGATGGTTGTGGCCATCATGGGTTCGTCGATGGTCTTGTATGCGACGTCGAACGAGTCGGCGTCTCAGCGCTCGAGCAAGCGTCAGAGTGCCCGTTCCCTGGCCGAGAGCGGGCTCGAGTCTGCGATCGCGGTGCTGGCCAACCCAGCGAACACGTGCTGTCCTCCCGAGCCAGGCGCTTCTGCCGGCGTCGCAGCCGGTCTCACCTCAGCGCACGGCCGGCGGGGGTAGCGTGTGGTACTGGGGAACGGTGACGCCCCCCTTGTACGCGGGCCAGAAGGGCCTCTGGCGTCTCTCGAGCAAGGCCGTGGTTCCGCCTGTGAGTGGTGGGACGGCGCCGATCTCGTCCATCGTGTCGGTCGATGTCGAGTTCACGGCCGCTGCCGCACAGCTCTTGACCACGCAGGCCTGGAATTTCATCTATTCGTCGGGGACGGGCGCGGTCTATCCCAACTGCGACGAAACGATCTACAACAACACCGTTATCAACGCGAGCCTCTATGTGCGGGGCAGTCTCTGCCTGCAGACGCCGTCGTCGATCACGGGGCCGTCGAGTGCGAGCTCTCCCCCGGTCACGCTCGAGGTGCGCGGCTTCGTCGACCTTTCGTCGAATACGAGTGTCGGTACGGCTTCGAAGCCGCTCTCCAGCGTTCACATCGCGGGTGGCTGTTACCCGAAGAAGGGTAATTGGACGGCCATCTGTGGGAACAAGGAGAAGGTGTACCCGACCTCCGACCAGGTCGTGCCCGACCTTCCTGCCCCGGTGGCCGACTTCGCCAACTGGTACCAGTACAGCAGCCCGGGCCCTTCGTTCCCCTGCAGCACGTCGACCGGAACGCCGCCACAGTGGGACAACAACACGACACGGGACAACAGCCTCGGAAGCGTTGTCGATCTGACACCCGTGGCGGCGTACAGCTGCTCTACCCCGTTCGGCTCGATCAGCTGGGCGCCCGGAACACCCGGAAAGCTGACGATCGACGGGACGATGTACATCGACGGGAGCGTCACGAGCACGGCAGCGATCGTCGACTACGACGGCACCGCCGTGATCTATGCCTCCGGCACGTTCCTGCTCAAGAACGACAGCCTGTGCGCCATCGTCAACTCCGCCAAGAACGGCTGTGACGCAACGGCCTGGACAGCGAGCTCCAACCCCGACATCTTGCTCGTCGCGACCAACGGATTTGCCGGCCAGGTAGCCGCAGGAGACGGCATCGAGATCAAGGGCTCGAACTGGCAGGGAGCCCTCTACGCCACCAACACGATCGAGGTCGACACCAGCTCATCCGCCCAGGGCCCGATGGTCGCACCACGCGAGATCATCAGCCAGACCGGCGGGGCGCCGTTTCCACAGTTCCTCAGCGTCCCGTTCGGCACGCCCGGCAACAACATCCTCAAGTACCGCCCCCTCACCCCGACCAACTTCCGCGAATGATCGTCCTGCGCTGGAACGAGAAGGTCTGGAGCGCCGCCACGAACGATCTCGAGCCGCGAATCCGCCGATCCGGAAGAAGCCGCTGAAGGCCAGGGTAGGCGTTCTCCTCGCTCAGTGGCACTCCTCGCTCGTGGCGTCGCCGATGAGCGGGACGACCCATACCTCGTATTCGAACTCCTCGCCGTCGAGGTCGCCTCTGGCCAGGTTGTAGTCGGCGACAGTCCAGCCGGTTGGGAACTCCTCTCCGCGGGCTGGTCGCCGCTCGGGCATCTGAACCACCTGGGATGGCTCGGGGGCTGGAAGATGAACCAGTACGAGCGACGGCATGCGCGCTGTCCCTTCGTTGCGGTCACCCTGTTCTACCCCGCCGGGCGGCAATTCGAGAGCCGAACGGGCGCCCGGAGGCTCGGCGGGCCCTTGGAGCTCGGCATCGGCGCGGAGACGATCGATACGAAGGTGAAGCTCCTTTCGCGCCCTCGAGATCTCGCGCTCTTCTCCGTTCAGCGCTTCGAGCTGCTCGGGAGTGACCGGGCTGCCGTCGGCGTTCCCGTTCGCGTGCAGGTATTCGATGCGTGTGTGCAGCCTCGCACGCTTCTTCGAGAGCCGGCGTTCCTCGTCCTCGAGGTCCTCGAGCGGCCGTTGTTCATCGGGTCCGGTTGCGCTGATCGTTTCAGACTACCGGGGCCGCCCTCCTGGCTCGAGGGACCGTTCGAGAGAGTAGAAACTACGGGTTCGGTTCGGTAGTGCCGACCGATCGTAGTTTCATGGCCTCAAAGGTTCTTATCGTTGATGACGATACGGAGATTCGGCGGCTTCTCGATGAGGAGGTCCGCGATCTCGGGTATGAGGCGATTCATGCTGCGGACGGCATTCAGGCTCTCGCTTCTGTTCGGCGGGAGCGTCCTGACCTGATCTTGCTCGATCTTTCGCTGCCGGGCGGCGACGGGTATTCGGTGCTGGAGCGCCTGCAGCGGTTGCCGGAGTCCTCGATTCCGGTAATCGTCTTCAGCGGGAGCCGTTCGCCGCAGGCAGAGCAGCGTGCGTTACAGCTCGGTGCGCGGGAGTACGTTCAGAAGTCTTTCAGTAGCAACGACCTGGTCGCTGCGATCGAGCGGGCGCTGACGCCGAGGCGGACAGCGGGGCGCGAGAGCGGTGGAGAGGCGGAGGTCACGGCTCTGCCGGGGTTGCCCCCGTTACGTCTGTCGCCGTCGCGCGATGACGTTTCGGTACAGCCTGATGCTTGACGTGCGCGGGCCTCTACTGGCTGATCCTGAACGAGCCGCCTCCGCTCGCCGCATGAAGACGCTCGCCATCCTTCTGCTCGAAGACTCGCCCGACGACGCATTCCTGCTCGAACGGCATCTCCGCTCGGGCTTTCCGGGACTGACATTGGAGATCGAGCGAGTCGAGACGGCGGCAGACCTCGAACGCGCGCTCGACTGCCGTACCTGGGATGTGATTCTCGCCGACTTCGCACTTTCCGGCCACGACGGGCTCGCCGCTCTGAAAACGGTGCAAGCGCGCCAGATCGACGTCCCGTTCATCATCGTCCTGGGGAAGATCGGCGAGGAGAACGCGGTCGAAGCGATGCGAGCAGGTGCCCACGACTACGTGATGAAGTCGCACCTCTCGCGGCTGGACGTAGCGATCGAGAGAGAGCTCCGAGAGGCGAGCTCACGTCGCGAGCGCACCAGAGAGCAGGGGCAGCTCAAGCTTCAGGCCGCCGCACTGGCCGCCGCACCGAACTCGATCTTCATCACGAGCCCTGGCGGCCAGATCGAATGGATCAACGACGGGTTCGTCGCATTGACCGGCTACGCGCCGGATGAAGTGATCGGCCGGACACCGAGCCTGCTCTCCTCCGGAGAACAAGCCGCGCCGTTCTATCGCGAGCTCTGGGCCACGATCCTCGCCGGCGACACCTGGCATGGCGAGCTCGTCAACCGTCGCAAGGACGGATCACTGTTCACGACGACCCAGACGATCACCCCGATCAAAGACGACAACGACGCAGTCGAGCACTTCATCGTGATTCAGGAGGACGTAACCACCGAACGCAGAATCGGACGACTCCTCGCGCAACGGACGCTCGACCTCGAACGATCGAACCGGGATCTCGAAGAATTCGCCGACATCGCATCGCATGATCTCGCCGCCCCGCTCCACGTCGTCGGCGGCTACGTCGAACTGCTCAGGCGACGCTACCGCGGTCAACTCGGCGAAGACGCCGACGAGTTCGTCGACGGCGCTCTGCGAGGAGTCACGCGGATGCAGCGACTGATCGACGACCTGCTCAGCTACTCCCGTGCCGGACGAGCCCCGTTGGAGCTCGAATCTGTCGACACGGTGGAGCTCGCGAACGAAGTCGTCCAGTCGCTCACAGCCGAGATCGAAGCAGCCAACGCCGCAGTCACCGTCGAAGACCTCCCAAGTGTCCAAGCCGATCGGACACAGCTCACCCAGATCTTCCAGAACCTGCTGGCGAACGCTCTCAAATTCACCGGTGGCCGCTCGCCCGTGATCTCGATCACCGCCCGCGAATCCGACACCGACTGGCGCTTCGAAATCACTGACAACGGAATCGGAATCGAGCCGGGCCACGAAGACGAGGTGTTCAGAATGTTCGGCAGGCTCGACGGCGCAAGCCACGAAGGCTCGGGAATCGGCCTCGCGATCTGCAAGCGCCTCGCCGAACGCCACGACGGCAGCCTCTGGTACGGGCACGCACCTGACCACGGAACCATCTTCCACCTCGACCTGCCAAAACCGCACGAATGACGGCCCCAATCCGCGCACCCGGCCACGCCGCACAGATCCTGCTCGTCGAGGACAGCCCCGACGACGCCCGGCTCACTCAAGAAGCGATCCGCGAAACGAACGCCGCCCACGAGGTCACCACAGTGACGGATGGCGACCAGGCGCTCGCCTTCCTGCACCGGTATCCGCCGTACGGCAACGCCCAACGCCCAGACCTCATCCTCCTCGACCTCAACCTGCCCAAGAAGAACGGCCGACAGGTCCTGATCGAAATCAAGAGCGACGCCGATCTCCGCCGAATACCCGTACTCATCCTCAGCACCTCGGGTGCACCTGCCGACGTTCTCGGCGCCTACGACGCCCACGCCAACGCCTATCTCCGAAAGCCGGTCGGCTTCGCCGAACTCGCCAACGCCATCGCGGCGATGGACGCGTTCTGGTTCAACACCATCACCTTGCAACCAGCACAGGAAGGGCCGTCAACTCAGTAGGCAGAAGAGGTGCGGGCGAACGCGCGCGTGTCGCCACCCAGATACAGCGATCTTGGGCTGTCTCAGGCGGTCGACACGATGAGGGGGAAGACGGGCCCAGAGCGACGCGAGCGGCTTGATCGAGCGGAAACCGCGTGACCAAGCCGCTCCACGAAGAGTGCCCCCGGCACGAATCGAACGTGCGCACGCGGTTTAGGAACAGCCTTCTGGCCTGCGGTGTACGAAGAGAGTGCTCCTGCGGCTGATCCGACTGGGGAGGTCTCCCATGGCTGGCCGCAGAGCTGACTCCGTCCGCGAGAGGCCGCCGTCCGAGTCACAGGCGGCTGGGACCGATGGTGACGAGCGCAACACGACGACGGATCGGAGAACCTGAGCCGGGCGGGTCACGGGCTCGCCTCCGCCCGGTCGAGAGCGGCTTCCGCAAGCGCCAGGCGGTCGAGCCAGGGCGGCGTGTCGAGGCGCTCGAAGATTCCGTGTGCCTCGGCGAGCTTCGGAGCAGCCTCGTCGCTGCGGTCCCCTGCGACGAGCCATTCACCGTGCTCGAGCAGGGTCACGGCCAGCCAGAACACGACGCCGATCTCCCGGAACCCTGAGGCGGCTGCCTGGAACCCCACGTCCGCGACGTCGGCGTCGCCGGCCAGCCTGGCCTTGAAGCGATCTGCCTGGGATCGCAGGTACGGCGCCCGGAGCCCCGGGGGGATCGCGTCGATCGTTGCCACGAGCTCCGCCGCCCGTTCCGTGGCACCGAGCGCGAGCGCCGCCTCGATCGCCTCCACGAGGCCCTGCTTGACGGTCTGCGTGGAGACGCCGAACGAGGCCTTCGACAACTCCGCCGCCTCCGTTCCCTTCTCGAGAGCATCCGTCAGCCGGCCTTCGGCACGCAGGACGGCGGCCTCCGCGCTCTGGTACCCGGCGCGATCCTGGAGGTCGCTCGTGCTCGCAAGGTGCTCGAAGAGGGAAAGAACCCGGCGGGCTTCCCCGGTGTTGCCGCGGGAGACGTGGATCTCGAGCACCGACGCGAGCAGGCTCAGGGTCATGGCCGTGCTCAGCTTCTCCTCCGGCACCTCGGCGGCGACGGCAAGTGCCTCCTCCCAGCGGCCGAGCATGTACAGCGCGTACGTGCTCTCGGCGAGAATCGTCCGTTCTCCGGGCCGCGACCCTCGACGTCGCGCGACGACGAGGTCGGCCTCGAGGTACTGGAGAGCCTCCTCGTACCGATCGCGCTGAAAAGCCAGGTCGGAGAGGTTGACGTATGCGTTGTAGACGCGTTCCCAGTCCTCGTTGTCGAGGGCGATCGTGAGCCCGTGCTTGGTGTAGGCGAGCGCCTCTTCGGGATGCCCTCCGGCGCCGGCGATGATGCCCTTGTAGACGAATGCCGCGGACACCGCTCCCGGTACGCCGAGCGACTCGCCGACGTCGAGGGCGATCGAGAGAGACTCGGCTGCCTTCTCTCGCTCGCCGACGAAGACGTAGCCGACCCCGAGCGTGGCGGCGAGGTTCGCGAGCTCGGCGTCCGGTTCCTGCCCGGTGGCCAGCTCGAAGGCGCGCTCCAACACGGCGAGGGCTTCGGTCTGGCGGTCGAGATCCCAGAGGACGCTACCAAGCTTTCTCGAGGCACGAAGGGAGCCGCGGACGTCTCCCAGCGAGTCGAAGTCGGCGACGGATCGAGTGAGCAGCCGTTCGGCCACCTCGTACTCGCCCTCGTACTTGGCGTGCCAGCCTGCACGCTCGAGCAGCTCCGCGCGCTCGCGGGTGTCATCGGCCAACTCGGCCGCACGCTCGGCGTACCGCCGCGCCTCGCCTGCCGCGCCGAGCGCGTCGGCGCGGTTCGCCGCACGCGCGAGCGTCTCCCGCGCCTTCGACTTGACGGCGTCCGCGTCGTCCGCTTCGGGAGCCGCCGTGTACGCGTCCACGTAGTGTGAGGCGAGCACCTCGGCGATCTCTCCCTCGTCCGGGAACACCGACTCGAGATACGCGGCGGCAGCGAGGTGGCGCACGCGTCGCTCCCGCCGCGACAGCATCTCGAAGGCGACGTGCCGCACGAGATCCTGGAGGAACCCGTACTGGCCCTGTTCGGGCGAACGCGGGTCTGCCTGGAGCGAGAGCACCTCCTTTCGCACCAGCGAGGCGAGGACGGGCTCGAGCTCGGTGCGCTCGATGCCCGACACGACGGCCAGGCCCGCCGGGGTGAACGTCTTGCCGAGAACGGCACCGTCCTGGAGCACGCGCCGCTCGACAGGGAGGAGCCCGTCGAGGCGTGCCGCGATCAGCGCGTGGAGCGTCTCGGGCACATCGAGCGCCTCTACCGCGCCGACCGGCGCGTAGACGGCGCCGTCCTCGACGAGCAGACCGCGGTCGAGCAGCATCCGCACGGTCTCGACCGCGTACAGCGGAATGCCTTCCGCTCGGTCGAGGATCTGCTCGCGGAGCGACCCGTCGAGACCCGGGGTCAGCCCTGCGAGGAGCTCCTCCATCGCGCCGAGAGACAGCGGCTCGAGATAGAGCGAGCTGAAGTTGCGGTGGCCCGCTCCCCAGGCGGGCCTTCGCTCGTGGAGCTCGGGGCGAGCGAGCGTGAGCACGAACAGCGGGCTCGCGCGCGACCATTCGAGCAGGTACTCGACGAAGTCGAGCAGGCTGGAATCGGCCCACTGGACGTCCTCGAACACGAGCACGGTCGGATGGACGTCCGCCAGCCGCTCGAAGAACAGCCGCCAGGCCGCGAAGAGATCCTGCTTGTCGCCGGAGCGCTGCTCCCCGACGCCGAGCAGCTGGGCGAGCCGCGGCTCCACGAAGCGACGCTCCTCGGGATCCGCGAAGTGCTCATCGAGCGTCGCCCGCAGCTTGGCGAAGGCCGACTCGGACGGCTCGTCCTCTACGATCCGGCAGCGCATCCGGACCATGTCGGCGAGCGCCCAGTAGGTGACGCCGTCGCCGTAGGAGAGGCAGCGGCCGCGGTGCCAGTAGACGTCGTCCGCGAGACCGTCGAAGTACTTGTAGAACTCCCAGGCGAGCCGCGACTTGCCGATGCCTCCGATGCCGGTAACGGAGACCAGGTGCGCGCGGCGCTCCTCGGCACATTCGTGGAAGAGATCCTTGATCTTCCGCAGCTCACGATCGCGACCCACGAATGGGGCCTCGAGTCCTTCCCCCTTCAGTGCTCCCTGCCGCCCCGAGGTAACGCGGATCGCGCGCCACAGTTGCATCGGCTCGCCCTTGCCCTTGAGCTCGAAGGTGCCTGCGTCGACGTGGGCGACCGACGCCTCCGTGGCGCGTCTCGTGGACTCGCCGACGAGGACGGCGCCGGGCTCCGCGGCGCCCTGGATACGGGCCGCCGTGTTGACGAGGTCACCGGCCACCATCCCCTGATCGGTTGCCCCGACCGTGACGGCGGCCTCACCGGTGAGAACACCCGCCCGTGCCCGCAGCTGGGCCCCCACTTCGTCGCCGAGCGTTGAGACGGCAGCGACCAGCTCGAGCGCTGCCCGAACCGCGCGCTCGGCATCGTCCTCGGTCGCGACGGGCGTGCCCCAGACCGCCATCACCGCATCACCGATGAACTTCTCGACAGTGCCTCCATAGCGCTCGATGATCGTGCGCGAGACGTTGAAGTAGCGGGTCAGGAGCTCCCGCGTGTCCTCGGCGTCACGCCCTTCCGAGGCGGCCGTGAACCCCACGAGATCGGCAAACAGCACCGACACGAGGCGGCGCTCCGCGGTCGGTTCTGCGGCAGGATCGACTGAAGCAGCGGACGTCGGCGCAACGAACGGCGTCCCGCAGCCGGCGCAGAACTTCGCGTCGGCGTCCGCCTGCCGGCCGCAGGACGGGCAGGCCCTCGCGATGGGCGTTCCACACTCCTTGCAGAAGCGGCTGTCGGCATCGTTGGCGGTCTGACACGACGGGCAGGTCACCCCCTCAGTCTCGCACGTCGGCCCGGGCCGGTACTCCCAGCCCGTCGACCCCCGCCCGCGCGTGCCACACACGCTCCCCCGCGCCGCGTAGACAAGCCCGAGCAAAGCCGACCCAGCCGGGCGCGGCCGGGCGCGCACCGACCCCCACCTCACCCCCAAAGGCAGGACAGCCAGCCGAAGAGGGCTGCAACGAGCCGATCACACCCACCATTGGGGGCGATCCCGTGCCGCCGAGTCCCATCTCACCCCAAGCACCTGACTTTTCGCACGGTAATTCGCAACGGCCCTGGTGGTGTTGGCCGTCACGCCTTCATCACGCCTTCGTCCTGCCAGCGCTCTCGGGCAGACACGGGGGCCTGGGTCAAGCGCCCCGTGCCGCGGCGTCCGTACCGCGAGGTGAAGCCTAAGGGCGCTCAGCGACCCGCGGTGAACCCGCGTCAGCGCGTGCGTGGGTGAGGAAACGGCCTGAGAGTAGGCTCATCCCGTGGAGGGCTTGGAGCGCAGGTGGTGGACGCTGATCGCCGTGTGCACGGCGATCTTCATGTTGCTGCTCGACATCACGGTCGTCAACGTGGCGCTGCCGGACATCCAGCGCGAGCTCGACGCCAGCTTCGCTCAGCTCCAGTGGGTCGTCGATGCGTATGCGCTCACGCTCGCGACGACCGTTCTCGCCGCCGGATCGCTCGCCGACCTCTTTGGCCGCCGGCGCGTCTTCACGATGGGCCTCGTGCTGTTCACGGCGGCGTCGTTCGGCTGTGGGATCGCGCCGAGCGCCGGCGTGCTCATCGGGGCGAGGGCCGTCCAGGGCGTGGGGGGAGGCATCATGTTCGCCGTCTCGCTCGCCCTGCTCGCGAACGCGTTCCAGGGGCGCGCCCGCGGCACCGCGTTCGGGATCTGGGGTGCGACGACCGGCGCGGCCGTTGCGATCGGCCCGCTCGTCGGCGGGGTGCTCACCGAGTGGGCGGGCTGGCGGTGGATCTTCTTCGTCAACATCCCGATCGGTGCGGCGGCGATCGTCGTGACGATGCTCCGAGTCGACGAGTCCAAGAACCCGAACGCGGGCCGCGTCGACTGGTTCGGGACGGCGGCGCTGACCGGATCGCTCTTCCTGCTCGTGTACGGGCTTCTGCAGGGAAACGAGAAGGGCTGGTCGAGCACGCTGATCCTCGGCTGCCTGATCGGGTCCGTTGTGCTGCTCGCCGTGTTCGCCGCTATCGAGCTCGGTCGGCGCGACCCGATGCTCGATCTCCGCCTCTTCCGCGGCCCCGGTTTTGTCGGCGCGCAGATCGCGGCGTTCGCGATCTCCTCGTCGATCTTCGCCGCGTTCCTGTATCTGACGTTGTATCTGCAGAACGTGCTCGGGTACTCGCCGCTCGCGGCGGGCCTCCGATTCCTGCCGCTCTCGCTCGCCGCGTTCGTCGTTGCGGCGATCTCCGGCAACCTCACGTCTCGCGTCTCGGCCCGTTGGCTGATGGGCGTCGGTCTCGGCATCATCGGCGTCTCATTGCTCCTGATGTCCCGTGTCCAGGCGGACTCGGACTGGCAGCTGCTGCTTCCGGGCTTTCTGCTCGCCGGTGTCGGGATCGGGCTCACGAACCCCGCGCTTGCCTCGACCGCGGTGGGCGTCGTCTCGCCCGAACGCTCGGGGATGGCGTCCGGCACCAACAGCACCTTCCGCCAGGTCGGGATCGCGACCGGGATCGCCGGCCTCGGTGCGCTCTTCCAGAGCACGATCTCGTCGAAGCTGACAACACCTGGCGGCGGTGCGCCCAGCCACGACCTCGTCGCCGCCGTCGCCTCGGGTGCGTTCCCGCCGAACATCGCCCCGGAGGCACGAGCCGCGTTCGTCGACTCGCTCAGCTCGATCCTGGTCGTCGCCGCAGTCGTCGCGCTGGCGGGAGCCGTGCTCGTCGTCGTCCTCCTGCGGGGCATGCGACCGCAACAGGGCCACGCCTCGGCGTCCGAGTGACGGGCGGCTCGCAGGCTCGTCGTCCGCGTGTTCTGGTCGTCCGGTTCCCGTGCGAGCATCGCTAGCCGGGAGTCTCGAGGAAGAAGGCGAGGTCGTCCTCGTAGCACCAGTACCAGTCCTCGCCCGGCTCGAGCGAGCGGATCACCGGATGGCCGGTCGCGTTGTGGTGGCCGGTGGCGTGCCGATTGGGACTGTCGTCGCAGCAGCCGACCTGGCCGCAGTTCGCACAACGACGGAGATGAACCCAGGTCGAGCCGATCGCAAGACACTCCGGACAGCCCGCGACTCCGTCGCGGCCCTCGGTGTGGTGGATCGTGTCGATGTGGCTACAGCTATTCGGCATCGTCGCTTCTTCAGGCTACCCGGGCTGCGCCCGCTCGCGTCTCGAGATAGCGGTGGACGAGTTGCACGGCCATCGCCCCTTCCCCGACGGCGGTCGCGCAGCGCTTGGTCGATCCCGAGCGTACGTCTCCGGCCGCGAAGACCCCGGCACGCTGGTCTCGAGTAGACCCTCCGCGCCGGCGTCGGCGCCGGTGAGGACGAAGCCCTTGTCGTCCCGCGCGACGAGATCCCCGAGCCAGTCGGTGCAGGGGAGAGCGCCGAGGAACAGGAAGAGGAACGACAGGTGCAGCCGCGCGCCGTCGCGCAGCGTCACCGCCTCGAGCCGGCCTTCGACGCCGTGAAGCTCTGCCACTTCGCTGTGGTCGCGCACCGCGACCCCGTAGCGCTCGAGGTCACGGACGAGGTACTCGGACATCGTCTCGCGCAGGTCACCGCGGCGGTGCAGGAGGGTGACGAGCGCACCTCCGCGCGCCAGCCAGATAGCAGCCTGGCCGGCAGAGTTGCCGCCGCCGATCACACCCACCCGTGAGGCTCCACACCGCTCGGCGTCGGAAGGGCCGGCAGCGTAGAAGACACTGACTCCCTCGTACTCCGAGAGCCCTGCGACCGGGAGGCGGCGGTACTGGGCGCCGGTTGCGAGCCGTCACGGCGCTCGCGACGATTTCGTGGGCGTCCTCCAGCCGAACGACGTGACGGTCCGTGCCGGGCTCGAGCGAGAGTGCTCGATACGGGGTGGCGGTACGCGCGTGGAACTTCCGTGCCTGCGACACCGCCCGGCTCGTGAGCTCGGAGCCGCGAGGATCGCGATCAACGGGTAGCGCCGATCGCCGATCCGGAACAGCACGTCCCCGACCGCCGCAGTTCGCTCCTTGCCCTTCGAAGCCAACGTCGCCAGCTGGGACGAGGATAGAAGCGCGCCGACGGGGGCCACCATCGCTGCTACTCCGCCGTCTCCCCGGCAACCGTCACGTTGCCCAAAGTACCCCGCGGGGTATCGCGGGTGAGTTGCTACCCCACGCCCTGTGATCCCGAAGAATCGCACGGCTCAATGCGGCCAGTACCCGGGCAGACGACGCGCGGCCGTTGGGCAGATTCGCAGTCCGGTCGGGAAGCATTCCCAGCCAAGATGACTCGAGTGTTCGAGAGTGCTCCGAGTAGCCCCACCTCACAACGTCGCGGACGACGCGTCGTCCTCGGCCGCTCGCGAAAGATCGGCTCGCGCCTCGGCCAACAGCGCGACGACCTCTTCGTCGGAGACGGCTGAGAAGTCGTCATACCACTCACCGACGCCGTACAGCTGCTCGGGGACCGTGTGAGAGATCACCTCGTCGGCCTCCCGGCGGAGCAGCGCAACTGCCTCGCGCGAGGCCACCGGTACTGCGACGACGATTCGTGTCGCGCCCCGGCGGCGTAGAGCGCGCACGGCAGCGAGATCGGTGAGGCCGGTCGCCAGGCCGTCGTCGACGACGATGACCGTCCGGCCGGTCACGTCGATCGGCGGCCGTCCGTCACGGAAGCGTTCCATCCGGCGGCGGAGCTCGCGGCTCTCGCGCGCGAGTGTCCGATCGAACTGCGCCTGCGTCATCCCGACAGCCCGAAGCAGCGTGCGGTCGACGACGGCGGCGCCGTCCTCGGTGACCGCGCCGACGGCGAGCTCCGGGTTCCGGGGAGCGCCGAGCTTCCGAACCGTCAGCACATCGAGCGGTGCTCGAAGTGCGCGGGCAACTTCGGCCGCCACCGGGATGCCTCCACGCGGGAGACCGAAGACGATCGGCTCCTCGTTTGCGAACGGCAGCAACCGCGGAGAGAGCTTGCAGCCGGCATCACGACGGTCTGCGAACACCATTTGGCCATGGTGTCTCATGTGCCGCTCTGTCGCTGTCGGGACCGCCACGAACACGCCGCTGACAAGGAGCTCGTGGTGTCCGCTCCCCGAGGCGCTGATCCAGTCGATCGCGCACCGCGAACCACCAAGATGAGCCGCCTATCGTGGGGGCCGGCGCCCACGCCTCGCGCCCTCTTCGTGCTCTCGCTGCACTCGCCCGTCGCCCTTCGCAGCCCAGATCAGCAACCCGATCCAGATGGTCACGCCGATCAGGCTGACGACACCACCGAAGAGGACGAGAGTGGCCACACCCCCATCATGGCCGGGCCGGAGCGATCCCGGGAGGCTTGGTACGCACCGGAGGGTTCGCGTTCGCACCGCTGAGCGGAGCGGGAGGGAGGGCCGGAGACGCGATCCCTCGTCCGAGGTCTGGACTCCCCGTTCGGGTGTTGTTCCGGTTGATGGCACGCGATAGCTTGGCCCGGTCGACGAGCGCCGATGAGGGTGCCCGCCGACAGCACGCTGCGGCTCCACCGGCTCGAGCTACCGACTCGACGCCCGCACGAAAGGGAGTCAGCATGAGTGACCGTTCTCTCGAGCCAGACCCTCTCGACGAGCTGCGCGAGATCCTCGGAGCCGCCCAGAAGCTCGCCGTCGACGAGGAGGCATTCGTCGAGGCGTTCGACGCCTTCGCCGTCAGCGACGCCGCGCGCTTCCAGGCCGCACTGGAGCGAGCCGGTCTCGGCGACCGCTGCGAGCTCCTCTGCGTCTACTTCTGCGAGAAGCGCTGCGTCGGCACCTGTGCCCGACTGTGCCCCGAACGGCCCACACGTCCCGTCGACGCCAAGGAAGTCCTCGAGTTCACGCAAGCGATCGCCCGTGTCGCGAAGGATCGTCGCGCTCTCGAGCGCCTGCTCGCGATCGCCGAGAAGGAGGACGCGAAGGCCTGGCAGGCCGAGCTGAAGAAGCTCGAGCTCACGCGCTTCTGCCATCAGGTTTGCCGCTTCGTCTGCAGGACGCGCTGCAAGCGTGCCTGCCGCCATCTCTGCGCCAGGCCGCTGATCACGAGGATCAGCTCGATCCCGACGGCGCAGTTCGATGTCCAGGGCTTCGGACGCGGGGCGAGCGTGCCCCCTTTCCAGGTGCCGCCCCCGAATCCGGCAGCGGGAGTTGGTGACCACCCGGTCGGCGCCTCCTCCTGGCTGATGGGGGTGTTCAACTTCCCCGCCGCGACCCAGTACAAGGTCGAATTCTCGACCTCGGCCGCTGGCCCCTGGGCGGCGATCTCCGAGCCCGTGCCCGGGTACTCGAGCATGTGGCCGCTGATCCACGTCACGCGTTTCCCGTCCGGCGGGGGCGACCCGGGCTGGTACGACGTCGCGGACATCCCGTTGTCGGACGGCGGCAACTCCACCTCCGGTGAGAAAACTCTCGTCTACTGGACGACGCCGTCCGACGGCCTCTACTTCCTTCGCCTCCGCGTGCGCGACGGAGCGACGGAGAAGATCAGTGCGCCCCGTGCCGTTCGGGTCGACAACACCGCGCCGCCGACCCCCGTGATCAAGCTCGAGCTGAAGACACCCGCGGGAGACCTCAAGCCGCTCAAGTGCGGGAAGGTGAAGAAGGGTGACGGGCTGATCCGCATCACCGTCCAGGCGCACGATGACAACTTCAGCCGGCTGTCCGTTGCAGCCGAAGGCAACTCGAGCCTGTCGGTGCCGATCGTGGCGGTGCCCGAGGGGACGGCCGGGCCACCGGTCGCGCTCTCGAAGACCTACAACGGGAACGTCGCCGACACCGGCTACCCGGTGCCCACGTCGTTCATCTGGGATCCCTGGAACGACCCCAGGATCATCCCGTGCTGTTACGTCGTGCGCATCGACATCCGTGACCGGGCCGTCCTCAACAACGCGTGGGGCGGCGGCCACGGGGGCTCCGGCTGGGAGGCGATCGAGCTCGGCTTCTGACACATCGATTTTCGGCAACCGGGTCGCACACCCTCGTGCGGCCACCCAACCCGAAGGAGGCGGCATGGCCACTACGAGAGAGAAGCGAGGATCCGAGAAGGTACTGGCGGCATGGAAGGCGCGCGTCCTCAGCGAGGCCT
This sequence comes from uncultured Thermoleophilia bacterium, assembly GCA_963727515.1. Lineage (GTDB taxonomy): Bacteria > Actinomycetota > Thermoleophilia > Gaiellales > Gaiellaceae > Gaiella. The sequence goes on from CAVSGN010000001.1 coordinate 137,446, forward strand.
CGATCAAGGAGATCGCAGCGTCGTTCGAGAAGTCCCCCGCCACGATCGAGGGCGCAACGTTCTTCGGCGGCGAGCATTCGACGGGCTTGACCCTCTCGCTCAGCTACGACGGCGACGACGGCCCCTGGTGCGGGAACGACATCCTCTTCTGGCTCAAGTGGCACCTGGGCCACGGCGGAAACCCGCGTCCTCCGCGGATCATCATCAACGGCACGCCGTTCCCCGATCTCGTCCGGATGGAGCTCGACTTCGGCCACGTCGCCGAGCAGGCGGCCGGCCTGCAGGATCTCGCCGGGGAGATCGGTGCCATCGGAATTCATGGGTAGCAGCCCGACCAGTACTCCCACGGGCATCGCGCCCGTCCTGCAGGTGCACCCGACGCGACGCTGCAACATCGCCTGCGCCCACTGCTACTCGGTATCGGGGCCGACGGCCGGAGAGGAGCTCCCGCTGGAGCTTCTCTCTGGCTGCCTCGACGATGCAGTCCGCATCGGCTATCGCCAGCTCGCGGTCTCGGGCGGCGAGCCGCTGCTCTACCGGCCGCTACCCGACCTGCTCGCCCGGGCGCGCGAGCTCGGCATGGTGACGACCATCACCTCGAACGGCATGCTTCTGAACGCCAGGCGCTGGGAACCCCTCGCAGCGCTCGTGGACGTGCTCGCGATCTCGATCGACGGGACGCCGGAGGAGCACGACGCGATTCGGCGTTGCGACGGGGCCTTTGCGCGGACGACCGCGAACCTGGAGGTCGTCCGCTCCTCGCGGACGCCCTTCGGCTTCATCTTCACCCTCACCCAGCACAACGCAGGCAGCCTCGAGTTCGTCATCCGGCTCGCAGCGGAGGAGGGCGCCCGGAGCGTTCAGGTGCATCCGCTCACGATGGTCGGACGTGCCGCGGAGACGATGCCGCGCTCACGTCCCGATGAGATCGAGCTCGCCACGGCCCTGTGCGAGGCATCGATACTCGGCCACGCGCTCGGGGTCGTCGTCCACGTCGACGCGGTCACGGGCCAGCAGCTTCGCGAGCACAGGGGCAGCCTCGTGCCGAGCCGACCCGTGACCGACCTCGCTGCCGTCTCACCCGTACTCATCGTCGACGCCGACGGAACCGTGATCCCGCTGACCCACGACGTGGTCCCTTCGCTTCGGCTCGGTGCGCTCGCCGAAACGAGCGGGCTGGCAACGCTCGCCGGCGAGTGGCTCGCCGCCGGAGGTGGTGACAGGCTCGCCGAGGCGTGCGAGCGAGCCTGGGCCGAGTCGACCGGGGCCGTCGTGCCCCTGGCGGTGTACTGGTACGACCTGGTGGCGGCACAGACGAGAGCGCTCGTCCCGCCGCTCGGGACTCGACCGCTCCCGGAGCTCGTCACGACGCACGCCTGACCACGGCGCCACGAGCAGCGATGGGATGCCGACCGCGACGGGCGCTCCGAAGGCGAGGAAGAGAATCAGGAAGCGGACGAATGCGTCGCTCGTCCGGGAGGTGTTGGAGCTGCGCGCCCGAGGGGTTGTTCTGCTGGCGATAGCTGACCAACTGAATCTGTCTGACAGGAGGGTGGGGGAGATCGTCGCTTCTCATGCTTCTCCACCGGAGGCTGAGGCTGCCTTATCAGCCCCGAAACGGGCTTCGACGGCAGCGAAACATCGGCTTACGCCGTGTCCTCTAAGCCGCTTAGATAAGCCGCTTCTGGGGGTCAAACCGGGCCAACCTCGTCCCATGTTATCTACCGGTTATCAGCACTTTTCAGGGCCTTAGGGCCTATCCCGGTAGGTCCGCAGGGACCCGCTTTCTGACGTCGAAGGGTTCCCTTGTCATCCGACGAGGGAGGGACCGTGGGTGTTGTGGATCGTGATGATGGGTGGCGGCTGCCGGACTGGTTGTGGGCTCGGATCGAGCCGTTGTTGCCGGAGCCGCCGGCGCATCCGCTTGGCTGTCATCGGCCGCGGGTGCCGGATCGGGACGCGATGGACGCGATCCTGTTGGTGTTGCGGACGGGGATGCAGTGGAACGCGCTTTCCGCGACCGGGATCTGTTCGTCGTCGGCTGCGCACCGCCGTTTCCAGGAGTGGGTCGAGGCCGGCGTCTTCCATGAGGTCTGGCGGCAGGGGCTTGTTGAGTACGACACGGTGGTCGGGATCGACTGGGTGGAAGAGGCGACGGCGGTGAGACCGTCGTCGTGTCGCGGCCACTATCGGATACGGCCGGCGACGAGCGCGAGCAGCGACACCGTCGCCAGGAGCCCGAGCGCCAGCGTGGCGAGGCCGGCACGGAGGCCCAGCGACGCCGAGGCGAGGACGGCCGCGGCAAGAGCGGCGGCTGCGGCGGTCTCGACCGCGATCCGGACGGCGAGCGTGTGGGCCAGCCGGCGCTCGATGCTCGTGAGCGGCGCGAGGTTCCCCGCCGCGGACGCACACTCGCCGACGAGCAGCAGCATCGCTGCACAGAGAGCGATGCCGACACTCCCGATGTCACCATGCTCCGACGCGACAAGGACGGATCCTGCGAGCACGGCTATCGCCCAGGGGAGCAGCCGCGCCACGCCGAGGAGCGGGAACACGAGTGCGGCCAGCGCCACGAAGGCCATGAACTGCTCGTCCTCGCGCATCGACCCCGTCGCCAGGCGGGGCGCGAGCACGACGGCGCACGCCGCCAGGACGGCCGTGGCGATCAGCGCGAGGCGGAGACGTAACGCATGCGACGTCTGAATGCCGTCACCTCCTCGAGGGCGCCGAGCAGCGATCGTTCGGGCGACCACTCGACCACCGGAATGCCGACTCGCTCGTAGCGGTGATGCAAGGCCTTGCGCCACAGCGTCCAGAGCCGCCAGGGCAGGTTGTCACCGGCGCCTTGCTCGTCGGCGAGGTAGGGGATCGGCGAGACGTCGACCACGGCGAGGTCGAAGCCGCGGGCCCGGAGGTCGAGGAGGGCATTGATCGTTCGCTGGTCGAGCAACGGGGTCAACGCGATGACGAGCGCCTGGGGCGGGAGAACGCGCCTGGGAATCACCTCGACCGTCGTCGAGGAATACGATCGCACAAGCTCGGTCTCGATCAGGGCATCGACGATGCGGTACTGCTGGCGCATGCCCATCGCCGGCGGAAGCCAGCGGAGGATGCCGCCGAAACTGACGAGCCCGACGCGGTTCCGGCGCTCCAAGTACGCGTCGGCAAGCGACGAGGCCGCCCTGACAGCCTGGTCGATGGTCCCCTCGCCCGACCCCCGTGCCTCGGCGAAGCTGTCGAGGAAGAGGATCACGTCGCTCGTGCGCTCGGGGTGGCTCTCGTTCACGTACATCCGCTCGCGTCGGGCGCTCGCCCGCCAGTTGACACGGCGGACCCGGTCGCCGGCTGCGAACGGGCGGATATCGGCGAACTCGATTCCCTCCCCCTTGGCGCGGGACACCTGGCTGCCCGAGAACGGAGTCGTGTCGTGGGCCCGCACGACGCGGAGCAGGCGCTGCCGCCGGGGGTAGGCCCGAAGCGACAGCTCGGCGTCGACCTGCCCGGTCGTCGACAACAGCCCGAGTGCGCTCCGAACTCGCACGTCGATGAGCCCGACCCGGTAGGCGCCCCACTGCTCGCAGGCGAGCTCGTAGTCGAGGCGTCGACACTCTCCAGCCCCGAGCCGAAATGCGGTCCGGCCGACGGCTCCGACCGAGGTGACCCCTTCGGGGAGCACGAGCTCGAGTTCGATCCACTCCGCCGGGCCATCGGTTCGAACGTCGAGCTGCGCGCTGATCGTGTCTCCCTCGAGCGTGCGCGCCGTGTCGAGGCTGAAGCCGATTCGCAGTTCCGGCCGGGGGGACGCGGCGACGGCGACGCCGAGAACGACGGCAAACGGAACCGACAGCGCGGCGAAGGCAGGCCTACCGAACGCGAGCGCTGCCAGCATGCCGAGAGCGCCGAGCGCGGCGTACCCGGCCAGCCTCGGGCTCGCGGACGTCTTCAGGAGGACGAGCCCTCCTGTGTCGGCGGCACCGGGACCGTCAGGAGCAGATCGCGCACGACGTCCTCGGCGCTCACCTGCTGCACCCAGAACTCGGGCTGAAGCGTGAGCCTGTGCGCGAGCGCGGGCACTGCGATCGCCTTCACGTCTTCGGGGGTGACAAAGTCGCGGCCCTGGAGCGCAGCCGAGCAGCGTGCGAGCTTGAGGAGCGCCAGCGAGCCGCGCGGCGAGGCACCCACCTGGATTTGGGGGGCCTCGCGCGTGGCCGACACGATGTCGACCATGTACGCGGCGATCGGCTCGGACACGTGCACCTCCTCGACCGCCTGCTGAAGCTCGAGCAGCGTCTTCCGGTCGCAGACGACCTGCAGCTCGACCGTGTCGGCCCGCCGCTCGGCGCGCTCGAGGAGAAGCCGACGCTCGTCGTCCCTGGCGGGATACCCGATCGAGACACGCATCAGGAATCGATCGAGCTGGGCCTCGGGCAACGGATACGTGCCTTCGTACTCGATCGGGTTCTGGGTTGCGAGCACGATGAACGGCCTCTCCAGTGGATGGGTGTGCCCGTCGGCCGTCACCTGCTGCTCCTGCATGGCCTCGAGGAGCGCTGCCTGCGTCTTCGGCGGCGCGCGATTGATCTCGTCGGCGAGGAGGAGGTTCGCGAATACGGGGCCTGGCTGGAAGTGGAAGACGGCATCGCGCTGGTCGTAGATCGCCGAGCCCGTGACATCGGAGGGCATCAGGTCGGGCGTGAACTGGATGCGCGAGAACCTCATCGAGCAGACACGCGCGACCGACCGCGCGATGAGCGTCTTGGCGAGCCCCGGGAAGTCCTCGATCAGAACGTGCCCGTCCGCGAGCAGGCCCATCAGGACGAGCTCGGTCTGGGGGCGCTTGCCGATCACCGCCCGCTCGACCTCGTCGAGGATGTCGGCCGCGCGGGCCTCCACATCGAGAGCCGCGATCGCCACCTAGATCGCCTCCAGCGAGCCGACGATCTGGCGCAGCTCGTCCCTGCTGCAGCCACCGCTACCGGAGCGACCGGCAGGCGCCTCTCGATCGGGCCGGACGAGCTCCCACGCCAGTGGCCCGAGCAGTGCGCGGGCGCGCTCGGGCTGCCGCTCGAGCGAGACGCCGTGGCGCGAGAGCCTGGCAGCGGCGATCTCGCGCACGATCGGGCGCAGGACGTTGTGGAGGTCGAACGCGGACGCCTCGGCGAGATCCAGCGCGCGCGCGACCGACTCGAACTGACCGACCCGTTGCGAACGCGGCGGCCGCTCGAGCGGCACAGGCTCGCCTCGGGGGAGCGCGTTTGCGACGCGAAACACGACTGCAGCAAGCACCAGGGAGGCGATCACGAACAGGTAGACCTCGACGGTGAGCCCGGGCGCGCCGGGCGAGACGAGCACGGCCACGCCAAGCCCCGCCGCGCCGAGCGCGCCGAGCAAGGTCGCATGCACGGCTGTGAGACTCACGCTGACGGCGCCTGCATCTGCCGTTCGACCTTACGCAGCGCCCCGATCGCCTCGTGCTTCGCGTCGGCGCCGACCACGTGCTTGCTGAAGCGCGCCCGCTCGAACAGCGCCGCGAGACGTTCGGCGGCCGGAGGGCTCACCCGCAGACCCCGCAGAGCGCGGCCGAGGTACTCGAACGGGGCCTCGTGGGGACGTCGAGGTATCCCCGCGTCGTCGAACGCGTGCTCCATCTGCGCGTACGCACGGATGATCGCACGACGGGCGTCCGAGTCGCGCTCGATCTGGTCGATCGAGTCTCCAAGCGCCCGCACGACCGACTCGGGCACATCACTCGCCTCCTGCTCCGAGTCGGTTACTCGAAGTCTGTGACGGGCGAGGACTGCGACGGGCAGGACGATCACGATCGAGGCGACCAACCCGAAGAAGAACCAGTCGAAGACGGGTGGCGCAGACGGAGGCGGCTCCGGGGAAGGCAGGACACCGCGATCTCCGATCGTCGTCGCACGCGACGGCGGCGGCTCGGCCAGGTCAGCCTGCTCGAGCAGGAACCAGAACGCGATCACGAGCGCGACGACCACGAGAATCCCACCGATCAGGACGAGGGCGCCTGCCCGCAGGCCCGATACGACCTCGTCGATGACGATCGCAGGGCCTCTGGGCTTCTTCATAGCCTTGCTGCGTTGAGGAGTGTGGATCCAGATCAAGCCGAGCAGGGCACAGAGACCGGCGGCCAGAGCGACGGCAAGCACCTGACCGACGATCGCTGGTGGCGACGACCGACTGCCGTCGCCCGGTAACCAGGGTGAGTCGGCGCTCGTCATCCCGACGATCGCGGCGAGCAGAACGCTCACGATCACGGCCGCGGCTACAGGGAGTCGGCCCCACTCGGGCCGGGCCGCTCCCTCGATCACGCGCTCGCTGCGGTGCTCGCTCATCGACGACTCTCGACGATACGCTACGAAGCAGCGAACCGCTACCGCCGTCTGTCCTCGGGCCCCTGTCCTCGACCGAGTGATGAACGCAGCTGGACGACAGAGTGTCGATAGACCGCTTGCGTCGAGAGAGGACATTCCGTCCTAGCGGCAATGCAGGTGATGCCCCCGGCAAGAATCGAACTTGCGCACGCGGTTTAGGAAACCACTGCTCTATCCACTGAGCTACGGGGGCTTGTGCCGCCAGTGGCAATAACTGCCCTCGCGGCCATTGCAGCCGTAGAGAATATTCTCTCCACGGTGACCAAAGCATAGTTTGAGGAACGAGAGAGCCGCGTGCTTGTCATGGCCGACCCATGAGCTTCGGCGAAGTAGGCGCGGTGCTAGGATCGAACCAGCGACCTTGGGATTAAAAGTCTCGAGGAAATGCCCGCAACATCCGGCAGGACACTGAAAATACCTGCAAAAGACCCTAATCCTTGCTGTCGCCTACTGCAACGTACGGCAGGGTGTGGAGACAGGCCCGTACTCCTGCACGTACTCCAATAGTGCGCGTCCGGACAGCCAATCATCGGCACGCCCGGTTCCACGTCGTATGACGCTGCACATTGGTCGTCATGCAGAGCGACGGTTCAACGACACGGCGGATCACGAGGAATCATGGAACGAATCCGATCACCCGAGCCAATGAGTCTGCTTGTCGACTAGTCTCGAACGGGACTGTGCTTGAGGGCCCCGCTGTATCTCAACCATGACGCCGACTATGGCTGGTTGATTGCGATGCCGTTCGGCGAGGTTTCCGACGAAGTGCTCGGGGACGAGATACCGGTTAGCGACAGGTTCCGCTACGCGAGCAGGCCCGAGGATGGGGCGATCGTGGGCTTCGTTGCACGGTCGTTCGGAACGTTCGACCCGGAGGATCCCGATGTCGCCCGTATTTGGCGGGAGCCGCTGTTCGACGTGCCGGCGCTCGGGCTTCGCAGTGTCTCGGCCGGAGGAATCTGTCTTGCAGCGAAGACGTTTCTTCGTGGCAGGAGCACGATAAACCGCACGTTCTTCGACAACGCCGTCAATGCCGCGGATCGGATCGAGGCTCTGGTGTGGTGGACGTTGTGCCTCGAAGCTGGTGATTGCATGGCCCATTACGGGCTCGGCTACACGCTCCTTGAACTCTGCAGACCGCATGAGGCGTATCGAGAACTCCGGTCATATGTCGAGATCGTTCCATTGAACGCCTGGGCGTGGTGCTACTTCGGCAAAGCTGCGCAAGAAATCGGTGAACTCGACGAAGCCGTTGCCGCCTACCGCCGTGCTATCGACCTCGAAGCCGAGGGTGGAGAGGTGACGGACGCCCTGCACTTCCTGAACCGACTCAGTTAGAGCATCTCGAGTAATCAAGGGCCGTATTGGGAGAGCTATGGCTCAGCAGCAGGGCTTGATCGAGCGCTGAGAGGCTCGGTCGAGCAGAGGGATCGAGCGCTGGCCGGACAGGCGGCGTGTCAGGCGAACGTGCGCAGGGCGTTCGCGCATCTGTTCTGTCAACGGCTCGCTGAACTCGACGATGCTTCTGCGAATCTGCACCTCGATCAGGAGGGGAAGGCATCGCTGTGCTCGTCTCCACGCTCGCGAAGACATCGTGATCGCGCGCGCCGCCCGCCGACTCCGGCGGTGAGAGATCTTCGACTCGGTGCCCTCTCGTACGAGGCAGCACATGCACACACTCCGGATTGGACCAGCAAATGATTCGGCCGCCAGCCGCGAGAGCGCTCTCAACCGGAACCGCGTGTGCCCAGTGCGAGGACACTTGACACCCCACGGCAGGGGAGGCTATAAACACAGACGGGTTCCGTGATTCTGACGGGTTGCGGCCACCTCATATCTGACGCTTCCGCCTGTGGATGACTCTGACCGGGTTTTTCCAGGCGGGCGTCGTAATCAGATGATCTTGATTGCGACAAGGAGCCTCGGATGTCCTCCCTGCCTGATCTCTCCGTGTCTTATCCTCGCCCTGGCGCGGCCGTTGTCGAATGCACCGGCGAGCATGATTGCACGAGCAAGGACGAGCTTGCACGACTGTTTCGCGGGCTCGTGATGAAGAACGACCTGGTGGTGATCGACGTGAGCGAGGCCACGTTCATCGACTCCTCGTTTCTCAACATTCTGTTCTCAGTCGACCGGTTAGCGGGCCAACACGGCAGTCGACTGCGTCTGCAGCACTCCACGACTCACACGGTCAGGCGGGCGCTCGAGATCAGCGGCATCCTCATCGTGCTCGATTGCGTTTCGACACGAGAACAGGCGCTTGCGCCCACGCTTGGGGCGCGCACGACGGCCCGTCCGTAGCTCTCGAGCGTTCCGTGGAGTCGGTTGAGCCGACATCGGCGGGGATTGAGCCGCGTGGGCCAGAGTGTTCGAGCGGCCTCCCTCCCGCCGCCGATTCTGTCGGCGATTCCGGCGAGGAGATTTCGAGCGGCGATCGACATTCTTTCGGTGGACAGCTAGTGTGAAGCTGGTACGCGAATCCCGAGGACACGCTTTCTTCCGCTCCATCGCACTCCTCGGCCAGTCGAAAGCCTCGGGCGGAAGAAGGCAAGGCCAGTCATGCAGATCACTCCGGAAGACCGCAGCCGCCAGGCCGTCGAGATCTCCGACCAACTCACGCGCAGCCACCGCGAACACTTCGGGCGCGGCGCCGGGAACGTCAAGACCGTGATCCAGAAGGGCTTCGTCGCCACCTTCCTCGAAGACATCTACACGCCATTCGAGAAGACACTGATCGCCGGTGGGCACGAACAGCTCGTCATCGATTCCCGGTTCGCCTTCCAACAGATGATGCGCGCGAACTACATCGCGATCGTCGAGAAGGCCACCGGCCGGAAAGTGCGCGCCTTCCTCTCCCAGAACCACATCGACCCCGCAATCGCAACCGAGATATTCGTCCTCGAAGCCGAAGGTGGCGACGAGATCTCAGACGCGCACGACCCGTAGCCGAGAGAACACAGCCGTCCGACCAGGTGCAGCCGTTCGGCGACAGCGCTCGGCGCCGAAACGTCGACGTCGATCGCCGGAGCCCGCCGGCCCGCACTGGTTCGAACGTTCCAGACTTAGGTGAAGCCAAGTCGACGGTCGCGCGGAGCTCCACAAGATTTGAGTTCGTGAAGATCGGCCGAAGACTTCGATATGCGTCCGATCGAAGCATCCTCCGAGCGCCTGCCCCATGCGAAGACGCCGGCAAAAAACGGTGACAACCCTTCGCTACAACGCTCCTGACCCCGACAGGGCTTCTCATCGTCGTCGTCCTCGCGGCACTTTGCACATCCTGCGGCGGGGGTGACGACTCCGGCAGGACGTGCGCGACGTCCGAGACAGCCACATCCTCGGATTCGGGATGGCCATCGCGTCGAGACCACGACGGCGGTACGGAGCTGCTGGCTTATGAGATCGGAAATGAGGCGGAGCGCCATGCTCACGCATCCTGCTTTTGAGCTGAAGCGACTCGAGTGAGTGAGACGCGCCTTCTCGCTCGCGTTTCGACAGTCCAGGTCAGGGGTAGGAGAGACCTCGTCGCCTCTTCCGACTCACAAAAACGTGATGTGCGAGAAAGGAGGTCTTCAGATGACCACGAAGCGCGAACAACTGGAGAATGAGGACGGCGCCCTCGTCAACAGAGCGGAGCATGCTCTCAAGAGCGCCGCGAGCTGGGCCGCCGATCGGCTCGGGCGCGGGGAACCTTCGGACGCAGAGTCCGATCCGCCCAGCGTTCCGCGTCCTGCCCCGGCTCCTGTACAGGGTGACGCGGGGGCTCGAGCAGCCGGAAGCGTGGAAGACGACATCACAGACGAGAATCCGGACGTGTAGACCACCCAGGCGCTGGTCGCGTACCTCGAGTCTCTGACGTCGTTCAGGTAGCGCCCGCGCGTCGAATCCGGAACGGGAGTGTTATGAGCACAGCTCCATTACCTCCAGATCGCGATGACGGAACAGAAGTTCTCACGCAAGAGATCAAGGACGAGGCGGCGCTCCTGGTAGCGGATCCAGTGGCGGAATTGAAGCGACTCGAGAATGTCGCCGCCGACGGCGAGAGCCCGGCGACCCCGCTCCTCGTGATCGTCGCGGTCACGGCCGCGGTCGCCCTCCTGGCGACTTTCGTGATCGCCGTTGCGCTGCTCGCATACTACGCCGCGTGATCGAGGGTAGGTCGCCTGAGCCCTACACCAACCGACTGCCCAGCCCCCGCCTCGAATCTGTCTCGACAGCGCTGAGGTTTCGCAAGTGCTCCCTCGGGGCATGAAACCGGCAGAAAGAGAGAGACCGACCGGCAGTCGAGAGGAGTAGGTCCATGTCGCCTCGTATGGCGTCGAGAAAGGATCAAGCGTCGAGAAAGGATCAAGCAAGCGCGGCGTTACGAGCAAACGAACCACCTCCGAGCTCCAGGGTGGCTGCTCTGTGGACAGGGTCGAGAAGATCGCTGCCCGCACCGTCAACGCAGTCCGACTCCGGCACCGTGCGTGGAAGGAGCCGTCGCGGCTGTTCAAAGAAGAACATCTCGTCCGGGCACGGCGAGGCGCCGCGCTCGCACGGAAGCTCAGCGCGCGGCCGCACAAGAGCCCAGCTCTGCGCCAAGGGCGGCGGAGTGGACGGTGGCTGGGGGATGTGGAGGGAGACGCTCGCGCGAGCGGGCGCGAGGAAGCGGTGTTGAGCGAGAACGGCGAGGCCGTGGGCGAGGAGGGTGAGGTCCCCGGAGGGGAGCGGAACATCCTTCTTGTGAGCACCGTGCCCGGCGGCCACGAGAAGGTTCGAGGCAGCATCAGCAGGGCGAGCTCGGTGAAGGTCGTCGTGCCTGTTGTGCGCCAGGGTTTCCTAGACTGGCTCGCGAATGACGAGCGGGCATTCACAGAGGCGACGGAGATCGCCGAGGAGACTGCCGGCGAGCTTCCGGCGGAGACGGTCGAGGCCGTGGCGGGAGAGGCAGAGGTCGGGCTCGCGATTCGCGATGCGCTGGCCACGTTCCCTGCGGACGAGATCGTGGTCGTGTTGGCCGAAGACGATGAGTCCCGCGCCTCCGAGGCGATGCGACTCGACCGCTCGTTCGACGGTGTGCCGTTACGATCGATCTACGTCGGCTCGGATCGGGCGGATGGTGACGCCGAGCGCGCGCTACCCCAGGCGGACACGCGGGCGTCGGGCCACACCCACCGCCGACCGCACGCTGACGTCGCCCTTCTCGTATGGGCGGGTGTTTCCATCGTCGTGATCGCCGCCATCGCCACTGTCTCGGCGTACCTCGTGCACCTCTACCACGAAGCGGCGCAGGCCCCTGAACGTGCGTGGCCGACGAACGGGGGTACGACGTTCAACCAGCGTTATGCCCCTCTCGACCAGATCACGGCCGAGAACGTCAAGGGGCTCAAGGGAGTCTGGAGGACGGATCTCGGCTCGGCAAAGGAAGCGAAGTATTCGGCCGAGGGGCAGCCGATCGTCGAGGCCGGCGTCATCTACATTCCGACCGGCAACGATGACGTGTTCGCCGTCGACGCGGCGAGCGGGAAGATCAAGTGGAAGTACGCAGCAGAGATCTCCCAGAAGATCAGCACGGTGTGCTGCGGCTGGCTCAGCCGCGGCGTCGCCCTCGGGGAGGGGAAGGTATTCATCGGACAGCTGGACGGAAATCTCGTAGCGCTCGATCAGGACACAGGCGAAGTCGACTGGAAGACAGCCGTCGGAGACTGGCGCAAGGGATACACGATCACCGCGGCGCCGCTCTACTACGACGGGAAGGTGGTGACCGGCGTCTCCGGGGGAGAGTTCGGGATCCGCGGACGCATTCAGGCCTACGACGCGAGCACCGGGAAGCTTGTCTGGCAGTTCCACACGATCCCGGGACCAGGAGAGAAAGGGCATGACACCTGGCCGGCGGACGGCGACGCCTGGAAGCGTGGTGGCGCGCCCGTATGGCAGACGCCGGCTTTCGATCCCGAGCTCGGACTGATCTACTTCTCGACCGGTAATGCCTCGCCCGACCTCGACGGCAGCGGGCGTGCAGGAGACAACCTCTTTGCCGCGTCGATCGTCGCGCTCGACGCGAACACGGGAGCCTACCGCTGGCATTTCCAGCAGGTCCACCACGACATCTGGGACTACGACAGCCCGAGCCCCGTCGTCCTGTTCGACGCGACCTTCGGCGGCAAGGAGCGCAAGGCGCTTGCGCAGACGAGCAAGACGGGATGGACGTACGTCGTCGACCGGGTGACCGGCAAGCCGCTGCTTTCCACCCCGGAGACGAAGGTGCCGCAAGACGCGACCCAGAAGACCGCCGCAACGCAGCCGATCCCCTCGTACGACCCGTTCATACCGCACGAGATCACCGACGCGGACGTGGCGAAGATCCGCGGCCTGGCCAAAGACGGCGCGAATGGCAAGACACCGGAGGTCGTGGCAGGGCGGATATTCGAGCCGTTCGGGAAGGAGATCAGGGTGATCGCCCCGGGACCTCAGGGCGGGGTCAACTGGCAGCCGACGAGCTACAACCCAAAGACGGGGCTGATTTACATCTGTGCGCAGCGGGCCGTCTCCGGGTACACGCGGAGCGGGGCAGAGGCTCCCAAAGAGCCCGGGAAGTCCGCGCTCGGTAGCGTCTTTACGACGACCGGTTTCGGCTCTCAGACCGGGTACTTTGGTGCCTGGGACCCGACGACGGGGAAGATCGCGTGGCAGAAGAAGTGGCCCGAGTCGTGCTACTCCGGAACCGTCACGACCGGAGGCGGGCTGGTCTTCGTGGGCCGCAACAACGGCGAGCTGCAGGCGTACGGGGCCGCCGACGGGAAGCTCCACTGGAGCTTCCAGACGGGCGCCGGCGCGAACTCCACGGTGACGGTGTTCGAGCGCGACGGCAAGGAGCAGATCGCATTTCTCGCCGGCGGGAATGCGCTTGCGGCGACTGCCCACGGAGCCAACCTGTGGCTCTTCTCGCTCGACGGCAACCTCGGCCCGGTCAAGGCGGGAAGCGGTGGAGCTGGAGTCGAGCACACGGGCGATTCATCGCAGGGTGGCGGAGCCGGCAAACCCGATCCCGCAGCCGGCAAGCAGGTGTTCGAGAGCAACTGCTCTGGCTGCCACGGTCTCGGCGGCAACGGCGGCAACGGCGGGCCCTCTCTCGTGTCGAAGCGCGCGCGCGAACGCGTTGTCTCGCAGGTGACAAACGGTGGCGGCGGCATGCCGGCCTTTGGCAACACGCTGAGCAAAGCTCAGATCGCCGACGTCTCCGCGTACGTCACGGAGACAATCGAAGGCGGGTCGAAGTAGGGAGCCCCGGTGGGACGAAGGAGCGAGATAGTGGATAGCGGCGCCGGGGGCAATGCGCGGCACGCGGGCGCTTCAGTTCCCTCATGGCCGACATGACCGCCACGCGGAAGTCCACGCCGCTACCTACGTTCGTCGGATCATGAGCGATGAACGCGTCATCCGCTTTCGCCCACGCGCGATCCTCAGTGTGATCGGGGTCGTGCTTGGCGTCGCGGCCGCTCTCGAGGTTCTCTGGGTCACGCGCTCCGCGATCATCTGGATCTTGATCGCCTGCTTCTTCGCCATGGCGCTCAACCCGGCTGTCGAAGCTCTCGTCGGTCGGGGTTTGAGCCGTGGGCCGGCTGTCGCGATCGTGTTCACCGGTGCGATTCTCGTCATCGTCGGGATCGCAGCGACGTTTGTTCCGACGCTGGTCCGCGAGGTCAACGATCTCGCCGATGCTGTTCCCGGCTACATCGACGACCTCACGCGGGGGCGAGGCAGGCTCGGCTTTCTCGAGCGCGACTACCAGATCGTCGAGAAGGCGCGTGAGGCGATCGAGAAGAGCGGCGTCGGCGGAGTCCTAGGCCTCTCGAACACGGCGCTGAGTTTGACGAAGAGCGTGCTGAATGCCGTGATCGCCGTCGTCACGATCGCCTTCCTGACGCTGTTCATGCTGCTCGAGGGCCCGGTCTGGGTGGAGAGGTTCTACGGGCTCCTCGACGAGAAGTCCCAGCCGCGCTGGCGCAAGGTGGGCTCCGACATCTACCGGACCGTTGGCGGCTACGTCACCGGGAACCTCGCAATCAGCCTCATCGCAGGCGTAGTTTCGACCGCCGTGCTTCTCGGGCTCGGGGTGCCGTACGCGGTCGCCCTCGGGCTGATCGTGGCATTGCTCGACCTGATTCCTCTCGCGGGGGCCACGATCGCGGCGATCATCGTGAGCGCTGTCGGCTTCCTGCATTCCACGACCGCAGGCATCGTGCTCGTGATCTTCTTCATCCTCTATCAGCAGTTCGAGAATCACGTGCTCCAGCCGCTCGTATACAGCCGCACCGTCCGGCTCTCACCCCTCGTCGTGCTCGTCGCGGTCCTTTTGGGGGCCGAGTTGGCGGGAGTCATCGGCGCCCTCGGCGCCATCCCGCTCGCAGGATCGATTCAGGTGATCCTGGCGGACTGGTACGCCCATAGGCCGGCAGGTCGGCCATGACGACCCATTGGCCCACCAACCTCGCGTCTGCCGTATGTAGAAGTCATCGTCCGCCGTTAACGTCGTAGCGGCGAGCCCGCCGGCAGTCGGGACGGGTGGGGGGCCGCGTCACGCCGTACCGGTCTGCCTATCGTGAACGACGAGCACGTCGCAGGTCGCCGAGCGTGCAACGGCTCCGCTGACGCTTCCGGCGAGGAGACGCTCGAAGAACCCGGGCTCTCTCGTCCCGACGACGATCAGGTCGGCTTTCCGGTCGGCCGCCACCGCGAGGATCTGGTCCTCCGCGAACCCGGTCGGTGAGACGATCTCACAGGTTGCGCCGAGATTCTCGAGAGCGTTCCGCGCTCGCTCGACGTGCGTCTTCCGCGTGAGGTCGTGATCGATCGGGTCGGTGACGAGAAGCGGCGGCACGTCGGCCGTCCCCATTGATGCGGCTCCCAGCATTGGAACCTCCTCGACTACGACGACCACGATCGCACTGCCGAATGCGGCCGCGATCTCTGCCGACCGCGCGAGCACACGCTCCCCCACAGCCGAGCCGTCATACCCCACGACGATGGTCTCGATCATAGGTTTCTCATACCCCGACCGCTGGCAGACGTAACCCGCCTCCGGCTTGATGCGCTTCCTCGGTCAGCGACTGTTGTTGTGCCAGTTCCTCGTCCAGCCAGGCGAAGACGTCGTGGCCGCTGATCCTGGCCGCCATTGTGCGGAGCCTCTGCTTCCGGTCGTGCTCGCCGAGCTCGAGCGCGAGGCTGATCGTCCCCACGAGCCCTTCGAGGTCGAACGGGTTGCAGGGCAGTGCCTCCGGCAGTTCCTCGATCGCGCCAGCGAACTCGCTGAGGACGAGCACACCTTCGCCCCCCGTTGCCGCCTGTACCGTCACGTATTCCTTGGAGACCAGGTTCATTCCGTCCTGCAGGGGCGTCAAGAGGCAGACGTCTGCCAGGCGATAGTACGCAACGAGCCTGCTCGGCGTCACCCCTCGGAGGAGATAGTGGACGGGAACGTCGCCGCCGGGCTCCGTGAACCGTCCGTTGATCCGGCCAACCAGCTCCTCTACGGTCGACCGAAGCTCACGATACTCCCGCACCTCGCCCCTGCTCGGGACCGCGATCTGGACGAACGCAAGCTCCCTGCGGAGCTCCGGCCGGATCTCGAGCAGCAGCTCGATCGCGCGAAGGCGTTCCGGGATCCCCTTCGTGTAGTCGAGACGGTCGACCCCGAGGATGACTCTTCGACCTTCGAACTGCCTGCGCAAGACCCTCAGAGCACGCTCGACCTCGCGTGAGCCTGCCCGTGAACCGAAATCCGCGGCATCGATCGAGATCGGATGGGCCGTCACCTCGACGCGCCGACCGTCGCGCGTTCGCACGGTCGTCCCGCTGAGCTCGACGTCATCGAGAAGACGTGCGCACGTCCTGAGAAAGTTGTCGCGATATCCGGTCGTGTGGAACGAGACGACATCTGCTCCCAGCAATCCCTCGAGGATCTGGGCACGCCAGGGCAGGCGCGCGAACACCTCGCTCGGCGGGAACGGGACATGGAGGAAGAAGCGGATCCTCGCACTCGATCCAGACTTCCGGAGCAACTCGGGCAGCAGCATCAGATGGAAGTCGTGCACCCAGCGGAGCCCCGGCTCGGCTGGATCGTCCGCTTCGAGGAACCTGTGGTTGACCACGCGATAGGCATCCCACCACCGGCGATCGAATGTCGGTTGCTCGACGAGTGAGTGGAGCAAGGGCCACAGCGTTCGATTCGCGAAGCCGTGATAGTACGCGTCGACCTCGCGTCTGGTCAGCGAAATAGGGCGGAGATCGACCTCCACACCTGGTACGCGGCGCGGCACCTCCGAGCCTCCGTCCCACCCAACCCACGCTCCCTTGCGACGCGCGACAGCTGGACGCAATGCGGTCCCGAGCCCACCTTCGGACAGCACCCAGCCGGATCGCGTGCGCCTGACCGGAAGCCTGTTAGCAAAGGCGATGACCGCCCGACGGTCTCGTACGGCTCCGGCTTCATCCATCCGAGGAGAGTTACCCGCGCCGCGAGAGCGACAAACGACGCCGGATCGTTTCCGCCGGCGCGGTTACGGGAACGATTCCTGGGACACAGATGTCCTGGACATGATCAGCTCGAGAGAAGGGAGTCATCGACCGATGCCAAACACTCCATCGCCCCGCCCTCCCGACCCCTCGCCGAGTCCTGACCCGTCCCCTGCCCCGCAGCCGCCCCCCGGATCTCCCAACCCTGGGCCGATGGCACGTCAGGCCCTCGAGAGCGGGCGCATCACCGCAACGGTCGAGCGCGAAGAGCACGGCCGACAGACGTCCCTGATCCGTCGGGGTATTGCCGTCGGTGCCGTGCCGGTCTAGGTCGCCGGCCGGCGAGACATCAGCCGCCCGACCTGCTGCGAATCACAGGGGAGCCGCGTCGTCGGCGAGATCCTCCGCCACCCGGGCGGCCGGCCCACGTTTCTCGACCACCCAGTAGCGCTCGTGTCGTTCCAGCACGTCTTCCAGAGAGAGATCGACGTGGCCACCGTCGGGGCCGACGAGGAACCTGGTTCCGTCGGAACGCACGGCCCGGTACTCGTCCGCGGTGAGCTCGACGACCATCGAGCACCCGGCCTGGAAGCACTCACAGATGAAACGCGCGCGGGTCGGGAGAGCATCGCCGATCCCCGAGAGCACGTGTAGGCGCTCGTTCACCTGCCGGAACATGTGCTCGTTCCGGGTGGCCCGCTCGGTTCGTGGCTCCGGCTCCAAGCCGCAATCCTATATCGCTCCGGGATTGTGCAGGTGGCGAAAACGGTCGACTCCCCGGCGACGCGGTTTGCCAGGCGGGCGTCGTAGGTATAGGACCAGTGTGGTGGAACGAGATGCCCTTGGAGTTCCGGTAGATGCGGCCAGGTCCCTCCGTCCGCGGGCGCGCGGCATCGTCGTGGGAATCGCGCTGGGGATCCTTGCTGCCGCGATCGGCGTTCTCGTCGCCGCGTTCGTCGACGCGCTGACCGATGACGTCGTCTTCGCTCCCCTGATTGGAGCGGTCGTCGTGGCCATCTGGGCCGGCGGCGGGACCGCGGGGATCGCGGCGGTTGCTGCCGGGTGGCCCCTCGCGCTCTGGGTACTTGTACCACCGGTCTATACGCTCGATGCGACTCACGACGCCCTCGTAACGTGGGCCGCGTCGCTCGCAACCGCCATCGTGATCGCAGCCGTCGCGTTCGCCATGCGCCGCAGCCACGAGCGCACGGCTGACGTGGCCGACCAACTGGAGCGCTCGCACGAGCGTGTCGAGCGCCTCCAGGAGCTCGCTGCACTGCTCTCGGCGGCGCTCACACCGGAGCAAGTCGCCGGTGTCATGGTCGAGCGCGTCCCTGCCACGATCGGTGCGCGCGGAGGAGCCCTCGGTCTCGTCGAAGGAGACGAGCTCGTCATCGTCGATCCCGACCGAGCTCGGGGCCAGACCATTCCTCCCGGTTCCCGACTCCCGCTCACCCTGCGCGCACCGATCGTGCAAGCCGCCCGGGACGGTCGCCCTGCGTGGGCGCAACGCCGGCGCGAGTTCGTCTCGGAGTTCCCTGACGGGGCCGCCCTCGCGACCTATGCCTCCGGTGCGCTCGCGGTGCCGGTCTTCGTGGGCGACCGACTCGTCGGCGCGATGGGATTCCCATTCGACCAACCAGATGCGGTCTCCGAGGGGGCGCGCACCATGGCCCGGATCGCCGCCGAGCTCGGTGGCCAGGCACTCGAGCGTGCGGAGCTCTACGCCCAGGAAAGCGCGTCGCGGGAGGCACTCGACCGGATCCTCGCCGTCGCTCCGCGGTTCTTGCGGGCCTCGAAGGAAGAGTCGCTCGTGGCGGCAGTGTGCAACGAGGCGCGGCGCACTTTCGGCTGCGACATTGCCCAGGTCTGGACGCCGGTCGACGGGAATGAGATCGAGGTCGCCTGGCGCGTTCCGGCCAGTCCCGTCTTGCCGCCCGGGACGCGAATCGCTCTCGACGACTTTCCGGGAATGCACGAGACGCTGAGCGCGCTCGTACCGATGTTCGTCCCGAACGCGCAGAAGCACACGAAAGGAGAGGCGTTGCGGCATGCACGCGAGCTCGGCCTCTTCTCCTCACTTCGAGTTCCCGTCGTGATCGGAGGGCACTTCGAGCGCATTCTCGTGCTCCAGTGGGAGCGGGTGATACCCGAGCCGTCTCCGTCGACGATGGCCGTCATCCGTCGCTTCGCAGACCAGGCCGGCCTGGCGATCGAGCAGGCCGACAGACGTCGAGCGCAGGAGCTCACGCGCGCTCTTCAGGTCGTGACCGAGGCCCTCGCGGTCGCCGCGACACCCATGGAGGTGGGCCTCGCGATCGTACGCCAGGGCGCCGAAGCTCTCGGCGCCGACACGGCGACCGTCTACGGGATCCGAGAAGACGAGGACACTCTCGAGCTGGTGGCCAGTGAGGGCTATCCCTCGAACCTCCGGAATGGCCCGCCGACGAGCATCCCGATGAGCGACGCATCGCCCGTGACACGTGCCGTTCGCGAACGGGGCAGGGTGGTGTGGACGGCATCACGTGACGATGCCGCCGATCGGCCGCTCTCGATGGACCGTACGCATGAATCCTGCGTCGCGCTGCCGTTGATCGTCGCCGGCCGGATCGTCGGGGCGATGTCGGTCGGCACGTTCGACGAGCCCGAGGAGGCGTTCGATCACAGCACGCTCGTCGCGCTCGCCCGTCAAGCTGCTCAGGCACTCGACCGCGCCCAGTTGTTCGAGCGCGAGCAGAGGTCTGCCGATCGGCTGCGCAAGCTCCAGGCGGTGACAGCCGGACTGTCGAGCGCCGTCTGGACGAGGGATGTCTGTCGAACCTGCCTGGGCCATGCAGTAGCAGGGGTGGGCGCCGATCGCGGGCTCATCGTGCTGCGTCAATCGGACGCGACGCGCCCGACGATCGCCGCGACAATCGGATTCGAGCAATCACCGAGTGACGTTCCCGAAGGGGCGGTCGCACCCATAGCTGCGTGCATGAGGAGGGGTCGACCGGCCGCCGAGGGCGGGTGGCTCGCGTTCCCACTCGGGAGCGGCGCGCTCGCACTCCGGGTCCCCGACGACCGGGTACTCGACGCGCGCGATCACGAATGGCTTCTGACGCTCTCGAGTCAGGGGGCGCAGGCGCTGGATCGCGCGGGCCGTTACGAAGCGGAACGCGGAATCGCCGAGACGCTGCAGCGGAGCATGCTCCCCGACCGTCTGCCGAACGTTCACGGAGCCGAGTTCGCTGCGCGGTACCTCCCGGGCACAGACGGCGTGGACGTCGGTGGTGACTGGTACGACGCGATCGTGCTCGAGGACGGGCAAGTCGGTCTCGTGATCGGCGATGTCGTGGGCAAGGGCGTGCTGGCGGCGTCGCTGATGGGTCAGTTGCGTAACGCGCTGCGCGCGTTCGCATCCGAATACACGGACCCTCACAT
Organism: uncultured Thermoleophilia bacterium; assembly: GCA_963727515.1. Classification (GTDB taxonomy): domain Bacteria; phylum Actinomycetota; class Thermoleophilia; order Gaiellales; family Gaiellaceae; genus Gaiella. The sequence continues at coordinate 157,755 of CAVSGN010000001.1, forward strand.
CGTCGTCTCACGGTTACGCACGCTCGTCGAAGGCGCCCACGAGGTCCCCTTTGCCACCCTCGCCTATCTCGTCGTCGACACCGATCGGCGGCGCGTCCGGTACGTCCTCGCCGGACATCCTCCGCCGCTTGTGCTGCAGCCGGACGGGACGACGTCGTTCCTGGAGGGGGGCCGCACTCTGCCGATCGGGGTTGACGGGCTCGTGCCGTTCGAGGCCGGTGAGGCCGAGTTCGACGTAGGGTCTGCGATCGTCCTCTTCACCGATGGGCTCGTCGAGCGGAGGGAAAGGCCGCTGGATGACGGGATGCGCATGCTCGCCGAGGCCGCGAGACGGGTCGACGGTGATCCGGAGGAGCTCGTCGACGGCCTCGTGGGGGCAATGCTCGACGTCGACGATCGTCCCGACGACGTGGCGGTTGTCGTCTTCCGCTTCTCGGGCTCGATGATGGACGACCTCCATCTCGCCGTCCCCGCCACGCAGGACGGCCTTGTACAGATGCGCCAGGCGCTCCGTGACTGGCTGGCGGCCGGATCCGTGGCCGCCGACGCCGCCTCTGATGTCGTTCTCGCCGTTTGGGAGGCCGGCGCGAACGCGATCGAGCACGCGCAGCTCCCGAGCGAGCCGACGTTCGGCCTCGTCGCGAGGCTCGACGACGCGGCCCGGCTCAAGGTCGAGGTCCGTGATTCCGGCAGGTGGAAATCGACGAACGGCTCGGGCACCAACCGCGGGCTCGGGCTCGGGCTGATGCGGTCGCTGATGGACGACGTGACCGTGCGCCCGTGCTCGACAGGAACGACTGTGGTGCTCGAGCGTCTGGTGCCACTGGAGGGGGACGTTTGATCGGCGGCGAAGGAGGGTAGGGCAGTGGAATGCACGGCCAGCGAAGCGCTTTGGAAAGGCATCGCCTTCGAGTGGAGGTACGACGCGCGGAGGGCGGCTTCGCGATCGTCGCTTTGCAGGGTGAGGCAGACCTCCACACCGCGCCGATTCTCCGGGACGGACTGGAGGAGGCCATCGAGACAGGCTCCAAGGTCGTTGTCGACCTCTCCGGCGTCTCGTTCGTGGACTCGATGATGCTCAGCGTTCTGCTCGGCGCCTCACGCCGGACGCGCCAGCGGGGCGCGGAGTTGCGGATCGTGGTCGACGACCCACACGTTCGTCGGATCTTCGAGCTGACGCTACTCGACCGAGTCCTCCCGCTCTACGTCGATCTCGCCGCCGCGCTCGAGGGCGGGGAGTCCTCGGGAGCGTAGGTGAGGGCATCGTCGAGCGTCGCGAAGACCGGGATCACGCGATCGAGCGCCGCGACCTCGAGGACGCGGCGGACGGGTTGCGAGGGAGAGACGATCGCGAACGCACAGCCTGCCTCCCTGGCCCTCCTTTCTGCGTGTACGAGTGAACGCACGGCGGAGGAGTCGATGAACGTGCAGTCGGTGAGGACGACCACTGTTCGGTGGGAGGTCACCTGCAGCTCGGTGTCGAACGCAGCGACGGTCGAGAGGTCCAACTCACCGGCGACGTGGATTATCGTCGCGTCCCCGTTCGACTCGGCCGTCAACACGAGGTTCGGTTGCGACGGCACGGGGAAAGTGTAGCGCGAACGATGATCACCTCTCCGCCGGTAGCGGGCACGCGATACGCTCCCTCGACGGACCGGATTCTCCTCACCGTACCCAGCGGTCCTCGCGGATCGGGAGTCGTCTCGCTCGTTCTCGGGGGCCTCGGCGCGCGCCTGGATCTTGCGGTCGACCGCGTCGACGAACTGACGCTCGCGGCGACAACCGTCGCCGGCTCGCCCGTCGAGGAGCGCCTCGAGCTCGAGGTCGAGGTGCACGAGGATCGTCTCCTGCTGCGCGTCGGCCCGCTCGAGAGCGGCACGAGCGCCGATCCGGGCCGCCGACGGATCATCGAGCGGTTGGTCGACGGTGTTGCCACGCGTTCCCACGACGGCCACGAATGGGTTGAGTTGGAACTCCACCGCGGGACCTCCGGGTGACGCACGTGCTCGATCGCCGAGCCCACATCGACCTCATCGAGGCGTATCGAGTCCATGGCGACGATTCGGCACGCGATCGCCTCGTCGAGGAGATGATGCCGCTCGTCCAGGCACTCGCCCGCCGGTACGCGGGACGGGGTGAGCCGCTCGACGACCTCGTGCAGGTAGGAGCGATCGGCCTGATCAAGGCGATTGATCGATTCGACCTCGAGCGCGGCGTCGAGCTCTCGACCTATGCGGTGCCAACGATCGTCGGCGAGATCAGGCGCCATTTCCGCGATCGCTCGTGGAGCGTGCACGTTCCCCGCCGCATGAAGGAGCTGTCGCTGCGTGTCTCTCGCCTCGTCGACGACCTGTCCGCCGAGCTCGGCCACGCGCCGACGGTCGCCGAAATCGCGGCGGCGGCGGACGTGGAGGAGGAAGACGTCGTCGAGGCACTCGAGACGGCGCGGGCACATACGCCCACCTCACTCGCGATGCCGGTCGACGCAAGCGGCGAGATGACACTCATGGACCTTCTCGGTGAAGACGAAGCAGGCTACGAGGGCCTCGAGCGCGGCTCGATCGTGCGCACCGGCCTCGAGTCGCTCGACGAGCGCGAGCGCAAGATCATCGTGCTCCGCTTTCTCCACGGACGCACGCAGTCGGAGATCGCGGGCGAGCTCGGGATCTCGCAGATGCACGTGTCGAGGCTCCTCCGTGGCGCACTCGCGGCAATGCGCGGTCGTCTCGACGACGGGGACGGGTTCCCGCTGTGAGCAACGGGTCGTCCGTGACGCTCGTCTTTCCGGCTCGGGCGGAGTATCTCCTTCTGGCGCGACTCGCGCTGACCGGGCTGGCACGACTCGCTCCCGCGGACGAGGAAGCCGTCGCCGACCTGCGACTGGCGGTCACGGAGGCGGCCGCGAACGTCTGCCGGCACGCCTATCCCGACGGGGACGGCAATGTGAGGGTCGAGCTCCGGCTGACGCCCGACGATCGCGTCGAGGTGACGGTCGAGGACGACGGTCCCGGTTTCGACGAGCATGCCGTCTCGGACTGGCAGCCGGACGCGCTCGCCGATCGCGGTATGGGGCTCGCGATCATTCGTGCGGTTGCCGACGACGTCGAGCTCAGTCGCGGAGACGGGCGCGGAGCCCGGCTGAGGTTCACGCGATCGTTGCGCTGATCGCGGCATCTCTGTCCGGATAGAACTCGAGCACGGTGTCGAGCCCCGTCAGCTCGAAGATCCGGGCGGCGCTGCCGCGCGGAGCGACGAGCCACAACTCTCCGTTGCGCTCCCGAAGCCGCCGGAGGGCGGCGACGATCGCACCGAGAGCAGAGGAATCCATGAACGTGACGGCGGACAGATCGATCAGAAGACGCCCGACAGAAGGGTCGGCGAGCACTTCGTGAACCTCTTGCCGCAGGGTCGGCGCGGTGAACGCGTCGATCTCCCCGGTCAGCGTCATGACGGAGAGGCCTTCGACCTGCTCGAGCGAAGCGACGCGGTCCATGCGTCACCCACGGTACCCGGGGCCGGCCCCGACTCGAGCCGACCCCGCAGGTCGTCTGCTCAACGAGGGTGCGGTTCGTCTCGGACGACCGTCGTCGTGTCCCTTCTCGTCCCGAACCCACCCCAGCTCGACCAGAAGATCATCGACAGAACGAGCCCGGCTGCGCCGACGATCATCAGGATCACGCCGACGGTGTTGATGTCGAGCCCCGAAACGCTCGCGGTGACGGCCCATGTGAGGATCGCACCGATCGCGATCAGGACGAGGCTGACGGAGATACCCATGAGTGTTCCTTTCGTGGCAGGGATGGTCAGACTCTGGGATACCCCGGGGGCGTGCCGCCCAAACGTGTCAACAGCGGAGCAGAGCGAAGTCGCTCGCGATGACGTGCACGGCGACATTGTGGACTGGCACCTCACCGATCGCGCCGAGCGGCGACCCGTGGTGGGCGTGTCCGTGGAGAACGAGGTCCGGACGGTGCGCTCCGATCGGAGCGGCGAGGCGTCCGGAGCCGAGGAAGGCCCAGATCCGCTCGGGCTCGCCCACGAGCGTCTGCGTGATCGGCGCGTAGTGGAGCAGCACGATCCGGCGGTGACACCCGGCGATCGCTTCCAGGCCCTCCTCGAGCGCGGCGACCTCGTCCGTCGTTTCGTGATACAGCTGGCGAAAGAGGGATTCGCCGAAGTCTCGAGATCTCGGCACCCGCAAACCCTCCGATGAAGCCCTTGCAGCCGACGACGCCGAGGTCGAGACCGTTCACGTCGACGATCGTGTGCGAGCGCTCGAGGACGACGATGCCTGACTCCTCGAGAGTGCCGACCAGCTCGTCGCGACGGCAGGCATGGTGGTCGTGGTTGCCGAGCACCGCGATGACGGGGACGGGAAGCTCGCGGCAAGCGTCCGCGAGAACGAGGGCCTCGGCGGGATCACCGTGCGTGGTGAGATCGCCCGCGAGGAGGATCACGTCCGCGTCGGCCTGCACCGTGGCGAAGGCACGGCCGATGCGGTCTCTCAGGGGCGGGGCGCAGTGCAGGTCGCCTACGGCAGCGATCCGGATTGGAGCGTCGGTCATGTCGACTCGTCGTACCCGGCCCGATGTTCGGCGAACCCCCAAGACGGGTACTGGAAGCCGTGACCTACACACCGAGCGCGAACTTTTCGAGGCTGATCGACACGATGAAGCGCGCGAGCGCCGCTCTCGATCGCGCAGGGGTCCCGGCGATGATCGGAGGGGGCCTCGCCACCTGGGCGAGGGGTGGGCCACCGACCGACCACGACGTCGATTTCTTTCTCCGCGAACGAGACGCGCGCCGCGCACTCCAGGCCCTCGTCGCCGCCGGGATGACCCCGGAGCTGCCACCGGAAGACTGGCTCCTGAAGGCGTACGACGGCGATATCCTCGTCGACCTGATCTACCGGCCCTCGGGGTGCGAGATCGGCGATGAGCACTTCGCGCGCGCGACGAGGATGGAGGTGATGGCCCAGTCGGTCCTGGTTGCGGCCGTCGACGACATCCTGGCGACCAAGCTCATGGCACTCTCGGAACAGGAGCCTGACTTCCGTTCCGTGCTCGAGCTCGCCCGCTCCCTTCGCGAGCAGATCGACTGGGAGCTCGTCGCGCACAGGACGCAGTCGTCGCCGTTTGCGGCGGCGTTCTTCACGCTCGTTCGAGGACTCGGAATCGCGAAGGGCGGCGTGTGGTCGATCGAGGCCGCCGACGAGCACGGCCCGACGCGGCACAGGTCAGGGTCGACCTACCACCAAGATCGTCCTCGGTTAGCATCGAAGGCGCAATGACGGACGGGCCGGAGGAACGGGAAGAAGCGCCGTCTACCGGAAGGTCGGACAACCCAGCCGACGCGGTCGCGGGGGTGCTTCGGCCACCGCGTGTCCTGGACGAGATCGCCGTGAAGACGGGACATGTTCTCGGCGCGAGGGTGGACCATGCCGTCGTCAATCGGCACCGCCGCCGGTTGAGGCGCGCCGGCTGGGAGCAGGCTCTCGATGTCGATCGGATCGGCTATGCCGGCGGAACGGCGCCGCCGCGGGAAGGCAACCTCGTCGAGGTGCTGATCGACGGCTCGGAGGCGCTGCCCCGGATGGCGGCGGACATTCGCGCCGCGACCTCACACGTCCATATGACCGGCTGGTTCCTCTCTCCGGAGCTCGCGCTGAGCCGCGAGGAGGAGCCGCTCGTCGTTCGCGTGCTGCTCGCCGAGCTCGCCGAGAGGATCGCCGTTCGCGTGCTGCTCTGGAAAGGTGCGCCGATTCCCGCGTTTCGTCCCTCCCGCGCGGACGTACGCGAGATGGAGGAGACGCTGACACGCCATTCGAGGATCCGGAGCGCACTCGATTCCTGCACAGGGGCATTTCACTGTCACCACGAGAAGACGATCGTGATCGACGACCGGGTCGCATTCGTCGGTGGGATCGACCTCACGAGCGACGGAGGAGATCCCTATGACACGCCGAGCCACCGCGCGCGTGGAGGGATCGGCTGGCACGACGCTGCGGTCAGGATCGAGGGCCCCGCGGTTCGCGACGTCGCCGACCACTTCAACCTCCGGTGGGCGAGCGCTTCGGGCGAGTCGCTGCCGCCCCCGCCTGAGTCGTCCGCGGCCGGCGACGTCGAGCTCCAGGTCGTCCGTACGGTTCCGGCCGGCTCGTACAGGTCCCTCGAGGGCGGTGACTACTCGATCCTCGAGTCGTACGTCGGCGCACTCCGCTCGGCGCGGAGCTTCGTCTACCTCGAAAACCAGTTCCTGTGGTCACCGGAGATCGTCCAGATCCTGATCGAGAAGCTCGAGCGGCCGCCTACGGACGACTTCCGCGTCGTCGCGCTGCTGCCCGCGCGGGCGAACGACGGCGCCGACATCTCACGCGGGCAGGTGGCGGCGCTCATCGACGCCGACGACGGAAACGACCGGTTCCTCGCGTGCACGGTGTACGCCCGGGAAGGCAAGCTCCGGGACATCGTCTACGTCCACTCGAAGATCGGGATCGTCGACGACCACTGGCTCACCGTCGGTTCAGCGAACCTCAACGCACATTCGCTCCTCAACGACACCGAGATGAACGTCGTAACACACGACGCCGCCCTCGCCCGCGCGACCCGGCTCCGCCTGTGGAGCGAGCACCTCGAACGGGACGAGGAAGACCTCCGGGGCGAGTCCGCCACGATCATCGACGAGCTCTGGTGGCCACGAGCAACCGAGCAACTGCACCGGATCGAGCGGGGCGAGCCCCTGACCCATCGACTCGTCCGCCTGCCCGGGGTCTCACGACGCCGGAGACGGCTCCTCGGCCCGGTGCAGAGCCATCTCTACGACATCTGATGCTCGGCCACCTTCGCGGCTTTCTCGATCGGAGCCGCGAAGTCGAGAAAGCGACCGCCGAACGCGATTGTGCAAACTGAAAACCAGGCCCAACCAAAGGCCAGTCCGGCGATCACGTCCGAGAGCCAGTGCACGCCGAGCAGCACCCGGCTGCACGCCACTGATACAGCAATCGCCGCCGCCGCTCCTGCGAGGAACGCCCGCGTCCGGGGCGCGCGCCGCCTGGCCAGAACGAGCGCCACTGACGCGTACACCGCAGCAGCAGTGGCGGAATGTCCGCTCGGGAAGGACGGCCCCAGCGTCTCCGCGATCGGGTTGAACGTCGGGCGCACACGATCCAGGAGCTGCTTGACAGTGTTGACGAGCACGACTTCACCGAGCAGGACGGTCACGAGGAACGGCGCAATCCACCGGTTCGCCGCTCGAAACATCTCGGCGACGGCGACGACGACCGCGACCGCCACTGCGATGGGCGTACTGCCCAGGTCGGTGACGAACTGGGTCAGGTGTGTCGACCATGGGGTCGCGTGGTCGGAGCCCCACTGGCCGACGCTCGCGTCGAGATCGTTCAGCGCTTCGCTCGTCCGCATGAGGTAGGCGAGAATCCCGAGAAGCAGCCCTCCCGCGATAGCGATCGCGAGGGCGAGCGTCAGCGCAAGCCCGGTCGAGGTCGCGGGATCGAGACGACCACGGATCAGCCTGCGAAGCCATGGGTGGCGATCGGCCTCCTCGCCGAGCTTGGTTCCGACAGCAGCCGTCGCCGGCGGCGGGTGTCCCGTCGCGGTCGGGTAGAGGCGCGCTCCGAGCATGACGACGCCCCCGAAGCTGACCGCGATTACGAGAAGAACGATGAACGGCATCCCGCCAAGAGGTTTACCCGATGTCCAGCCGGGTAAACGAGGCAGGTGAGTACCGACGCCGCACGAGTGGAGCACTCGGGATCGACCGACGCCGGTAGCGCCTCCTCGTTCCGAGGGCGTGCCACGGGCCGGGTCGACCTGATCGAGCCGTCCCCCGCCGGGCCGAGCGAGCGAGTCGCGGCGTTCGTCGGGTACGGGCACCCTGTCCGCGTCTTCCTCGTCGTTGCTCTGGCGGGGTACGCTCTGCTCGTCGCGGCCACGATCGGGGTCGGCCTGATCCTCACCCGCGTTGTTCTGGAATCCGAGGCGATCGCTTCCAGGGACGAGCGTTTCAGCGCCTGGCTGGAGCGGACGCGAACGCCGTTTCGCGTCGATCTGTCGTGGATCGGCTCGACCCTCGCCGGGGGCCTCGTGATCCCCGTGCTCGTCGGCGTTCTCCTCGTCCTGTTTCTCGCCTTCCGACATTGGCGCCTCGCCGCTTTCACCCTCTTCGTCATCTGCGTCGAGTCCGGCAGCTATCGGGCGACCACGCTCGCCGTGCACAGAGACCGGCCGGACGTCGATCGGCTCGAGAGCCTCCCCGTCGACGCGAGCTACCCCTCGGGGCATACAGCCGCGGCGGTGGCGCTGTACGGCGGGCTCCTCCTCCTGCTCGCCTCCCGCGTCGAGAGCCTGGCCGTGCGGCTCATGCTGTGGTCGCTTGCCGTGATGATCCCGCTCTTCGTCGCCTGGTCGCGGCTCCTGCGGGGCATGCATCACCTCACCGACGTGGGAGCGGGAATCCTGATGGGGATCGCCGCACTGACCATCGTCGTCTTCGCTGCTCGCGCAGCCGGCGCCGCCTCCAGGCCTGCAGCGAGCGAACGCACATGAGCACGGACCCCGGGAAGGTCGCGGTCGTCGCGCACGCGGGCAAATCGATCGACGGTGGTCTCGAGCAACTGCGGGTCACGCTCGCAAACGCCGGCGTGACGGATCCGATCTGGTCTGAGGTGCCGAAGAGCAAGTACGCCCCCGAGCGCGTCGACCGGGCACTGTCCGAGGGAGCCGAGCTCGTCTTCGTCTGGGGAGGGGACGGAATGGTGCAGCGATCGATCGATCGCCTGGCAGGACGCGGTGTCACGTTGGCGATCATCCCGGCCGGAACGGCGAACCTTTTTGCATCGAGCCTCGACATCCCCTCCGACATCGAGAAGGCCGTCGGCATCGGCCTGAACGGCCGGGAGTCGACTCTCGACGTCGTGAAGTTGAACGGTGAGCGGTTCGCCGTCATGGCAGGCGCTGGACTCGACGCCCACATGATCCAGGAAGCCGACGCCGGGCTCAAGGATCGCTTCGGCAGGCTCGCGTATATCTGGACGGCCTCGAAGAACCTGCGCAACGAGCCGTTCAAGGCCAAGATCGACGTGAACGGCGAGCTCTGGTACAAGGGAACGGCGAGTTGCATCCTGCTCGGAAACATCGGGTCGTTGTTCGCCGGTGTCGACGCATTCGACAACGCGACTCCCGACGACGGCCTCGTCGAGCTCGGAGTGACCGACGCCCAGGGACTCGGCGACTGGGCGCGAACCGTGGCACGGACGGCCGTCGGAAGCGCGGGCCAATCGCCGTTCGTGCGGACGACCAAGGCAAGGAAGGTACGCGTCGAGCTCGACCGAAAGGTTGCCTACGAGCTCGACGGCGGCGCACGGAAGTCGACGCGGCTGATCAAGGCGAAGGTCGAGCCCGGCGCGATCACGGTACGCGTGCCCGGCGCCTGAATGCACGAGGGCGAAGATGACGCACCGAAGGGATGCCGTCGGCGACGGTCGGCCCGGCCGCGGGAGCGCAGAGACACCCGTTTTCGTGATCGGAGTGGCCGCCTTGGTGGTCGCGGCGCTCTTTTCTTCCTCGTCGCACTGCTCGTCGTGGTCATCGCGTACCTCGTCGCGGCCACGATCGATGCCCGTAGGGCAGCGCGGTTCGCCGAATCCATGGCCGGGTAGAACGCTACGACATGGAGCCGTATCGGATCATCGTCATCGTCGATGGGGTGCGTACGATCCAGGCCGTCGTTCCGCTCGAGCGGCCGCCACGACGTGGCGACCCGATCGTGCTACCCGGGGCCGGGAACGATCAGCGCTTCGTCGTGCGGCACGTGATCTCCGAACGTCGCGCCGATCTCGCGGGCGTCGTCCTCGCATGGACGGAGCTGGTACCGACAGCCGACTCCACCATTCGCGTCTTCGAGTAGTCGCTGAAGGAGCGCTCTTGTAGGTGGGACCGTCGATTAGAAGGAGCGCTCTTGTAGGTGGGACCCCGTCGATGTCGACCGGCTGCGGGCGCGCTGCTGCTGCTAGATGACGGGTTCCGGAATCGGATCGGGCTCGCCTGGAGGTTCTGGATCGGGCTGTGGCAGCGGGTCGGGCCCGGGAATTCCCGGGCCTGGCGGCCGCGGAAGGTGCGCCGTTACGTTTGCCCGACGCTCCCGCCGTCGCCTTACACTCGCCGTCTGGTCGGGGTCGAGAGTCGATCCCCCGTGCGCCGCGCAGCCGAGCGGAGGCGGGGTTTGCTTCTCAGTCCCTTGTGGCAGCATCATGGACTTCGTCGATCTTTTCCTCGGCCCAGTCCCTCGCATCATCGACCTTGTCCTTGGCAGATCCCGCCACCCGGTCGTTCCGTCCTTCGCGCTTCAACTCCTCGTCGTCCGTGAGAGCTCCCGTAGCCTCCTTGACTCGCCCGGTGAGCTCGTCCTGCTTCCCGCTCATCTCGCACCTCCCTGTTCTCAGCATTGATTTCCAGTGGTACACACAGGGTGCCCCTCGTGGGTGTCGGATAAACACGGTCCTGTCCGCCCCTATTCCGATGCATTGATGTCGTCCCGGCGGGTTCGGACCAGCGGCAGGACGTACCATGTCCCGACGAGCAAGAGGGCTGTTGCCGCGGCGATCGTCACGGCAAGAACCCCTCCGAAGACGGTTTCGGCGACGAAGAAGAGCGCAGCGCTCAGTCCGAATCCGAGGCAGCCGGTGCCGAGCAGGAACAGGCGGTGCGTGACCGCGATGACGTCCCCTTTGCCTCCGCGCTGCCAGCGCACGCGGTGATAGACGGCGGGGGCCATGAGGAGAACGGTGCCGACGAATGTCGTCCAGAGCGACGCGAAGTAGGTCCAGCGCTGCGCCGTGCTCGCGAGCTCGAAGCGCGACGCGAACGGAATCGTCAGAAGGAACCCGAGCAACACCTGCGAGCCGGGAAGCGTGACGCGCAACTCGCTGAGCAACTCGGTCAGCTGGCGATCAGTACGGTCCTTCGCGCTCTCTTCGTGCAATGGCGTCATGTCGCTTTCTGCCCTCGCACGCGACGCTCAAAACGGAGCTCCGGCTTCTTTGGTTCGGCCGCGGACATGCTGGGTATGACCCGAGGAAGCGACCCGAAGGAGGGAACATGCAGGGAACTGACGTGTGGCAATACCCGTCTGCGACCGGTGTCACGGACGGGACGACCTCGGATCTGACGGAGTACGGGGTCGAGGCTCTCGACGGCTCCATCGGGAAGGTCGATGAAGCGACCTATGAGGTCGGCCGCAGCTCGATCGTCGTCGATACGGGTCCGTGGATCTTCGGCAAGAAGGTGATGCTGCCGGCAGGTGTGATCGAACGCGTCGACCACGACGAGGAGAAGGTCTACGTGCACCGTACGAAAGACGAGATCAAGGACGCGCCGGAGCTCACCGACGACCTCCGCTCCGACGATTCCTACCGGCGTGAGCTCGGTGGCTACTACAGCCCCGGCGGCGCCGGCTACCGGGACATGGAGGGTCGGAGGAACTGAGGGAGGAACTGAGAACCGGCGAATAGGGGAGAAGCCGGATCTCGGTTGCGATGGGGTGGGCGTCTCCGCCCACCCCATCGTTTACCAGGGACGCACCTCTCTCGCGAGAAATGCGCGCAGCCGGTCAGGTTCGCCGAATGAAGCTGATGCGGCCGGTCGTCTCGAGCACGCCCCACTTCACGTCGGAAAGGCGCTCGATGCCCTGGACGCGGGCTTCTTCCTCGATGTCCTCGACGGTCAGGCGCTCGCGTCGCAGGCTCCTCTCCAGCACCTCTCCGTCCCGAATCACGATGATCGGCTCCCCGTCGAGCACCGGCCGCAGTCGGGGGAACCGGAACGACAGGTACGACAGCAACACCGAGATGAGGGCGAACGTGCTCACGGCGAGGAACGCTCCCGTGACCGACTGATCGGATTGGATCACCCCCTGCGTGATCAGATCGCCCAGCACGACGAGCAGGATGAGGTCGAGCGGCTGTAGCTGGGCCAGCTCCCTTCGACCTATGGCACGCATGACGACGAAGAGCAGTGCGAAGATCACCACACAGCGGAGGACGATGTCCATCGGCCTACGGGAAGACCGTCATCGTGCGTTCGATGCGAAGGACATGCCGGCGCCCGTCCTTCACCTCGACACCTTGTGGACGTCGTGTCAGCCACTGCGCCGGGTTCACCTGGAACTGAAGATATGCCACGAGCTTCGCGTTCCTCGCGAAGGCCCCGAAGTCGAGCACGAGGCGTCCATCGCGGCTCGTCTCGGTCTCCGGTGCCGGCTCGATCGTGTTGATCGAGAGCTGCTCCTGCCAGCCACGGTCGAGAACGAGGGTCACGTGGCGCATCGCCCGTCGGGCCTCGAACTGGAACCTCCCCTGGAAGAAGAGGCCTCCGCGAACCCGCGTCGGCGCGGAGACCTCGAGGCTTCCCGCCTCCGCTCGAGCCGAGTCGACGACAGGCTGCTCACCGAACACATTGGCGAGGCCGAGAACGACCAGTAGTGACATTGCGCAGAGCGCGAACGCACGAAACGCGGGCTGCCTCCACGAGTGCGTGAGCACGGCCCGGTCCAACGTCGTCGCGTCAGGTGGTTGCTGCACGACGGGTGATTTCCCCTCGGAGCGAGCCTCGAAACCCTTGTTTGGACGCGCAGCACTGGGAATGCGTTTCACCAGTGTCGAAGAGCGGGTACCCGGTTCGCGTGCTTGCGAATGCATTCGATCACGTTGCTCTGTGGGCGCACGGGCGGGCAGAGCTCAGCCGCGTGCTCATCGCCGTGTCGGGGATGCACGAGATCGAGCAGACCGAGTCGTTCACGCTGGTCGGCGGGGATGCGCGCGCCGGCAAGATCACGTTGTTCGATGCGCCCGGCCTACGCGACCGCGGAGTCCTCGAGCGCGTGGTGATCCGGGTGCCGACGCTCGGGCGGTCTGCCGAGACGCTGGCCGCCAACGACATCGAATTCCGGTGGACAGATCCGAATCGGATCCACTTCGTCGGACCCGCCGACGTACCGTTCGCCCTCGTACAGCGGCCCGGGCCGCCCGATCTCGAGGGCGTCGAGCTCGTCGTCGACGATCGGGCGGCGACGATAGCGGCGCTGCACGCCCTCGGTTTCGGCGGCGGGGACGTCCTCGAGCTCGGCGGTCGCATCGTCTCCATTCGCTCGGGCGACCCGCCGGCAACGAGCAGGCCGCTCCTCAACCACCTGGCGCTGCTCGTCGATTCGGCCGAGGAGACGCACCGGGAAGCGCTGGCGCGGGGCCTCGAGATCGATCGTGTCATGGACGCGCCGAACACTCGCGCCGTGTTCGTTCAAGGGCCGGCCGGGATCCTGCTCGAATATGTCGAGCACAAGCCGAGCTTCGCGCTGCACTAGGTGTGGTGTCGGATCTCGTCGTCGCCGGAGCGGGGATGGCCGGGCTCGTCGCGGCGGCCCACGCGCGCAGCAGAGGCGCCCGTGTGGTCGTGTACGAGAAAGGAGACCGTCCCGGCGGCTCGATGCTGCTCTCGAGCGGGGTGATCTGGCGCTATCGAGGGTTCGAGCAGTTTCGGACCGAGTGCCCGGCCGGAGAGGAGTCGCTGCAACGACTCGTGCACGAGCGCGTGGATCGAGACATCCGCTGGCTGATCGGGCTCGGCGCACGTGTCGTGCGTGGCGGCACGGGCAATCCCACCACCTCGGGTGTTCAGTTCGATCCCGCATCCCTGACGGAGACGCTCGCGTCGCTCGCCGGAGGCATCCGCCTCGGAGAGCCACTGCTCGAGCTTCCCGGTCGCACGCCCGTGATCCTCGCGACGGGTGGCTTCCCGGCGAGCCGTGAGCTCGTTCGCGACTACATCACGCCCCACGCGGGCTCGCTGATCGTTCGCGCAAACCGTTGGAGCACCGGAGACGGGCTCCGACTGGGGAGACTCGGTGGAGGGCAGGCGAGCGTCTCCCTTGGCGAGTTCTACGGTCGGGCGATGCCCGCACCCCCAGCGGTGGTGGAGGAGTCCCGGTTCGTCACGCTCTCCCAGCTCTACGCACGTCATGCCCGGGTCGAAGGGCCGGGCGGCGAACGATTCGTCGCGCAGACCTGGTCGGAGAACGACGTCGTCCAATGGCTCGCACAGCAGGAGGGGGCACGGGCCCGGTTCACTGTCTCCGAGGACCGCCTCGCAACGCGCGTGCGCGATCGAACGATAGGCGACATGATCGGCGCCGCAGAGCGCGTCGGAGCCAGGGTGGCCCGCGGCGGCGGAACGGTAGCGGTCGACGTCGTGGCCGGCATCACCTCGACGCTCGGCGGCCTGAGGGCCGATGTCCACGGGCAGGTCGCCCCGAACATCTTCTCGGCCGGTTCGGACATCGGAGGAATTGCATCCGGCGGGTACGCGAGCGGGCTCGCCGCCGCGCTCGTGATGGGTCGAGTCGCCGCCGACGCTGCACTCGGCGTGCAATGACGCCGTTCGCGGACAGTGAGCCGTTCACCGTGGGAATCGAAGAGGAGCTCTTGCTCGTCGACCCGGCCACACTTCGGCTCACGCCGGTCGCAGGCGAGATTCTCACACGAATGCGAACGGGGTCTGGCGAGGCGGGGCACGAGGCTTACGCAGCCCAGATCGAGCTGCGCTCGCCGAGCGCCCGCTCGGCCGAGACGGCCGTGACCGCCCTCGCCGAGCTCCGACGAAGTGCGATCAACGCGGGCGCGACGCTCATGGGTGTCGGTGTCCACCCGAGTGGTGCTCGTGGTGACGCACCGCTCCACGCCGACGAGCGGTACCGGGCCGTCGCAGGCTCGTTGCGCGGTCTCCTGAGGGTCACCCCGGAGAGCGCCCTTCACGTTCACGTCGGCATGCCAGATGCCGAACGCGCCGTACGGGCGTACAACGGACTGCGGCAATATCTGCCGCTCTTTCAGGCGCTGACCGCGAACAGCCCGTGGTGGTTCGGCACCGATTCGGGCCTCGCCAGCGCGCGCTATGCGCTCGTTCGCTCCTATCCGGGTCGTGGCGTCCCACGGGCGCTGCGCGACTATGCCGACTGGGAGGATTACGTCGCCGAACTCACCAGAGCGGGTGGGCTGCAGGACTACACATACCTCTGGACCGACCTGAGGCTCCACCCGAACAACGGCACCGTCGAGGTGCGCGAAATGGACAGCCAGGCGTCGCTCGAGCACGTCGCGGCGATCTCGGCGCTCGTCCGATCCCTCGCCGTGGAGGCAGTCGACCGACCACCGCGCTGCCCACTCTCGAGCGAGGCTCTCGGCTGGTCGTGCTTTCGTGCGGCGCGTGACGGCACCGACGCGACGATTCTGTGGGAGGGACGGGAACGGACCGTTCTCGAGATCGGTCGCGCGACGGTCGACCGACTACGGCAGACGAGCGCTGCACTCGGCGACGAAGCTCCGCTGCTCTCGCTCGAACGCATCCTGAATCAGGGCGGCGGGGCAGCCCGGCAGAGGCGCTCGCATGCCCTCGGAGGCATGCGATCGATGTTGCGGTCGCTCGTTCGGGACACGCATCTCGCCGCTTCGGAAATAGCCGAACGGAGCCGGACAGGCTCGGCGACGGCGTCGACCGACTGAAGCGATGCGCGTGTTTGTGGAGCGCCTGCGTCGGGTATGCAGGCATCCACATCTGCTTCGAGGAGGAGACCGTTGGAGATCGGCTATGCGCTGTCAAGTGAAGAGCACAGCCCAGCCGCGCTGGTGGAGCACGCCGTTGCGGCAGAGTCGGCCGGATTCACGTTTGCCCTGATCTCGGATCATTTCCATCCGTGGATCGACCGGCAAGGTGAGAGCCCGTTCGTCTGGTCGGTGCTCGGAGCGATCGCGGCGAGAACGACGACACTACGCGTCGGCACGGGTGTCACCTGCCCCCTGATCCGGATGCACCCCGCGATCGTCGCTCAGGCCGCCGCCACGACAGCCGCCCTGTTCGGAGATCGATTCTTCCTCGGCGTCGGCACCGGCGAGAACCTCAACGAGCACATCACCGGCGAGCGATGGCCGGCAGCCGAGATCCGACGCGAAATGCTCGTCGAGGCCGTGGCGGTAATCCGCCTTCTATGGGGCGGCGAGCTTGTCCACCATCGCGGGCGGCACTACACGGTCGAGAACGGTCGCCTGTACTCGCTACCGACTTTCCTTCCCGACATCGTCGTGGCCGCAGGAGGCGAGGCGACGGCGGAGCTGGCCGCCCAAATCGGAGACGGGTTCGTCTCGACCGCGCCCGAACGCAGTCTCGTCGAGCGGTACGAGGCCACCAGTGGGTCCGGGCCCCGGTATGGCCAGCTGACGGTCTGCTACGACCGTTCACGGGAAAGGGCGCTGAAAACAGCGCTCGAATGGTGGCCGAATGCGGCCCTCCGCGGCCCATCGTCGCAGGAACTGCCTCTCCCGAGCCACTTCGAGGCGTCCGTTGCAGGCGTCACCACGGCAGACATCTCCGAGGCGATCGTCTGCGGGCCGAGTGCGGTCGACATCCTCGCGAAGGCCGAGCTCTTCGCAGCAGCCGGATTCGACCACCTTTACATCCATCAGGTCGGGCCCGACCAGGCAGGATTCTTCGAGTTCAGCAAGGCCGAGCTGTTGCCGAAGCTCGCCGAGCTCTCGCCCCTCCAGGCTGCGTAGCGAAATTGGCGCGCCGTGGTGGGTGGCGACGCCGCGGCCGCAAAGGTCGCTTCCGCTACGAGGACGCGAAAGGGAGCCCGATCGTTTCGGACGCCGATTTAGCGCGGATCGAGGCGCTCGCGATCCCACCCGCCTGGGCCGATGTCTGGATCTCCCCCAGTCCATCCGCGAAGCTTCAGGCGACAGGCGTCGACGCCGCCGGGCGGCGACAGTACCTCTATCACGCTCGCTACCGAGCCGAGCAGGAACAGGCGAAATACGACAGCCTCGTTCGCTTTGGTGAGCTGCTCCCGCGGCTCCGGGAGCAGACGGCTGCGCACGCGGCGCTCGAGGCTTTCCGCCCCGAGTGGACGTGCGCGCACGCAGTCACCCTGATCAACCGGGCGTGGTTTCGGGTCGGCACGGATCGCTACGCCAGCGGCTCTCGCACCTACGGTGTCACGACTCTGCGGAAGGGCCACGTCAAGGTCCGCGGGTCGCGGCTGCGGTTTACCTTCCGGACGAAGAACCGAGCGCTCGTTCGAACGACACTCGTCGACGCGGACATCGCGGCCGGTGTGAAGGCGCTCGTCGGGCTCCCGGGAGGGTCACGACTCTTCCGCTATGCCGTCGACGAAACATTCGTCAACCTCACGAGTCGGACGCTGAACGGCTACCTCGCCGAGCACCTCGGAGGCGGGTTCACGGCGAAGGACTTCAGAACGTGGGGTGGGAGCCTGACCGCTGCAGTCGCTCTCGCGGAGCACGGTCCGCCCGCCACGAAGGGAGAAGCCCGCCGGGCGGTCGCCGCGGCGATGCGGCGTGTCGCAAAGGAGCTCGGAAACACGCCGGCGGTCGCTCGGGCCTCGTACGTGAGTCCCGCCGTGATCGAACAGTTCAACGAGGCACGAACGCTCGAGCATTTCCGCCCGCGGCCGGAGCGCGTCATGTCCCTGTCCTCGACGTCGCTCGACGTGGAGGAGCAGGCGCTCCTCACTCTGCTGCGGTCGTGGCGCCAGCGCCGTGGGAGCAGTGGTGCTTCGAACTAGAAGAGCCAGATGAGCAACAGAACGATGAGGATGAGAGTGATGATTCCGCCGCCGATGTACACGCGAGACCTCCTTGGCCATGGTTGATCGCTGAGTGTTGTCGTTGAGTACCCCGGATCGGAGCCGGTGAAACGCCAGCTCCCCCGTCCACCGGGTGTGGGCTGCCGAAATCGGGGTATAGAAGGTCAATGGCGAAGGAACCGATCCTCATCATCGGCGGCGGGCGGGCGGCGGCAAGCCTCGTCGAGGCCTACCGCGAGGCGGGTGGGGAATCACCGATCACGCTGATCTCGGGCGACGATCAGCCTCCGTACAACAGGCCTCCGCTGTCGAAGGGTGTCCTGCGGGGCGAGATGGAGCCGCACGAGGCCCTCGTACGGGAGGCAGACGAATACGAAGCTCTGCTCGTCGATCTTCGACTCGGCGTCCGCGCCGAGGCGGTAGATACCGATCGACGATCCGTGGCGCTCGACGACGGAAGCGAGATCGGGTACGGCAAGCTCGTAATCGCAACCGGTGCGACGCCGCGCACGCTGGCGGTCCCCGGTGCGGATCTCCCCGCCGTGCACACGTTCCGAACCCTTGCCGACGCGGTGACGGTGCGTGACTCAGCGGCAGACGCGCGACGTGCCGTCGTGGTGGGCGGGAGCTTTATCGGGTCGGAGGTGGCAGCCTCACTCCGAATGCTCGGGCTGGAGGTGACCATCGTGGAGGCGGGAGACCGGATGGTCCCCGCTCTCGGCTCGGACGAGCTGTCGGCCCAGGTCGCCGACCTCTACCGCAAGGAGGGGGTCGAGCTCGCCCTCGGCGTGGAGATCGAGGAGTTCAAGGCGAACGGTCGCATGCTCGTCGGGGCTCGCTTGGCTTCGGGCGCGGAGGTCGAGGCTAACCTCGCGGTCGTGGGCATCGGCGTGGAACCGAACGTCGCTTTTCTCTCCGGGAGCGGTGTCGATGTCGACGACGGGGTCGTCGTGGACGATCGCTCCCGCACCTCGATCTCGAACGTCTACGCGATTGGGGACGTCGCCTCCTTCGTCGATACGGTGGCCGGAAGGAGACGGCGCGTCGAGCACTGGAGCAGCGCGAACGCTCAGGGCTCGTGCCTCGGCCGCAACCTCGCCGGAGGGAGAACCGCCTTCGCCGACGTCTCGGTCTTCTTCACGAAGCTGTTCGATCTCCAGCTCCAGGTCATCGGTGACCCCGGCGGCGGCATCGACGAGGTCATCATTCGCGGCTCGATCCCCGAGCGCAAGGTGCTCGCCTTCCAGCTCCGGGACGAAAGGCTCGTCGGGGCGATCGTCGTCGGGCAGGCACAGGACATGGTCGACGAGCTCGTGAAGCTCGTGCGCGAGCAGCCACTGCTGGAGGATCGGAGCCGCATCGCTCAGGACAACGCGCGGCCGGCATCGCTGTTCCGTTCCTCGTGATCGCAACCATCGGCCCATCGCTCGGCGGCCTCGCCGCGGTCATGGCACTCGCAGCCGGCCTGTCGGTTCTCATCGGAGCCACCGTTCTCTCCCATCAGGCCGACGCGCCCTACAGCGCGGCGCTCGTCTATCTCGTTCTCGGCGCGGGAGCGGCAGTCGTCCTGAACCGGCTCGATGTCGGTTGGCCGGACGCCCTGGATCACCTCGACGCGGTGCAACACCTCGCAGCGGCCGCGATCGTGATCGCGCTTTTCGGAACCGGGCTCAAGATCGACCGCACGATCTCGTGGCAGGGGTGGTCTTCCATCGTCCGGCTGCTGCTCTTCGCGATGCCTCTCGTGATCGCAGCCGTCGCGGTGCTCGGGGTCGAGGCCCTGGGCGTTCCGCTCGGGGTCGCGATCATGATCGGGGCGATGCTCGCCCCCACGGACCCGGTTCTCGCCGGCGAGATCGGCGTGGGGCCACCGGGGGAGAGCGACGAACGGGAGGAGCGGTTCGCGATCACCGGCGAGGCGGGCCTGAACGACGGGTTGGCGCTGATCTTCGTCCTCTTCGGACTCGGGTACCTGGAGAGCGGCGAGCGCTCGATCCCGAACTGGCTGCTCGTCGACGTCGGATACTCGCTCGTTGCGGCGGTGGCGGTCGGTCTCGTCGTCGGTCGCGGGGTGGGATGGCTCGCGATGCGCGAGCGCAATCGGCATGAGCTCGATCCCGGGGTCGAGTCGTTCGTCGGCCTCGGAGCGGCGTTCGTTCTCTACGGCGCGGCCGGGTCAATCGGTGCCAACGGGTTCATCGCTGTCTTCGTAGGGGCACTTGCGTTCCGTCGCTACGAGCACCGCCACGAGCTGAACCGCGGAGTGTGGGACGGGCTCGAACGGGCAGGTCGCCTCGCCGAGCTCGCCGCGATCGTTCTGCTCGGAACCGTGCTCTCGATCGACGGGTTGGCGAGCATCGGCTGGAGCGGCTGGCTGATCGTCGCCCTCGTTCTGCTCGTCATCCGTCCGGCAAGCGTCTTCGTCACCTTCATCGGCAGTCGTCGGACCTCTCGAACCGAACGCGCGGTCATCGCATGGTTCGGCGTCCGTGGGCTTGCGTCGATCTACTATGCCGCTGCGATCGGCGCGTCCGGCGCGCTCACGGCCGAACAGCAGTCTCTCCTCTGGTGGATGGCCGTAGCGACCGTCGTCGTCTCGATCGTCGTCCACGGTCTCACAGGCACGCAGGGCATGAAGATCGTGAAACACCGAAATCGGCGCGCGATGTGTCCGAGAGATCGAGGAGCCCAAACATCCCTGGTCACGACCAACGCGCCGATTCGCTCGAGCCGCATGGCGCGGCGGCGTCGCTGGTAGTCCACCCTCTCCCTCCAACGAATCTGGATCAGCCCGACGAGGTGGCCGGCTGCTACCAGCTCTTCACAATCGCATTGGATGAACGAATCTGAAGCAGCTCACACGCTTCACGGACGGGAGCCGCTTCAGTCGGTCCGGAATCGGCGCCCGACGGGAAGCGGATCGCCCTTTTGGGCGCGAATCCCCCGCTTCACGCCGGCGTCATCACAGCGGCTGCCGACGTGAGCGACGTTCAGGCGGTCACACCCGACAAGCGGCTTCTCCTCGAGGGCGATCCTTCGCCGCCGAGGATTTCGTCCGAACCCCGCCGAACGGCTACCTTCCAGCGAATGCGGTATGCAACACTCCGTCGATGACCGTCCACGAATGGCCATGCAACGCAAGAGACCTCGTGCGTCGGCTCGGCATGGATGACAACAAGCACAACGTCGAGGCGGTCGTCAGACCGATCCTCACACGCCTCAACTGTCCGCAGGTCGGAGGCCCACGCTCCGAGTTCATCGTTACACCCGAGATCGCGCTACTCGTCGCGAATGAGCTCGGGCGCGGCGTTCAAGTCTAGTCGGGCGAAGCCTGAGGCGGCTCGCGAGACGGGACGTCGTTCGCTTCCGCCCAAACTTTGGAACGAAGCTCCATCCGTCGGGAGTGCGGTGGGCCTGCTGCCTCCCAGGGCGATCCATTGGGTCATCTCCGTTGCCCAGTCGCCGACGGGAACCCTTCCGGTTGCGCGGCACGACCGGAGAGCGGGCGCCTCGGCGGTCGCACGAAAGAGCGCAGTTGCGCCACCGTGTCGACGAAACAACGCTGGTGCGTCAACGTCATCCGTTGGACCTGGCTCGGTCGCTCGCTCTACCGCGCGAACGGCGCTACAGGATGGGGTCGGCGGAAAGCCCACCCCCATCGCAACCGAGGCCGATTCCCGCCCTCAACTGGCTATAGGGCGCAGGAGCTCCAGCACAACTCGCTCGGCCCGCTTCTGCTCGGGATCGTCCCGGCAGGGCTGATCGCATTTGCCGTCTACTCGTTGAGCGATGCCCGGTACCGGCGCATCTGACCGGCCCGCCCCTCGCCACGTTTCGGCCGGCGAAGCCGAGAACCGTTCATCCATCCAGACACTCCCGAACAAAATGGGCCAACAGCCGAGCCAACTCCAGTAGCCGCGCCCGCAGTCTGCAACGCTTCATCCGCTACCACAACCACAGGCACCCGCATAACTCACTCGGACCGGCCACCCATCGCCGCGTTCAAAACGTCCGAAGGCAGGACAGCTAGCCAGCTGCGGGATCGAGCCGCAGGTGGTGAGAACTCTTTAGGGGCTTTGGGTGTTTGAGGACGTCGGGGTGGGGTCGAGGAAGACCTGCGTCACCGCAGGCACCCGCTCTCGCATCCGCCGGTTCAGCTCGTCCGCGAGCCGCTCAAGGCTCGCCGAGTCGATCCCCGCTCGGAAATGCACCCGGGCCGCAACAAGGATCGCCTTCGGGCCGAGGTGCATCGTCAAGAGCTCGAGCAGCTCGGCGACCTGTGGATGGGATTCAATCGCCTCGCGCAGAGCCTGCCGCTCCTCGCGACTAGCGGCCTCGCCGATCAGGAGGCCTTTCGTGTCACGGCCGAGCTCGAAACCCGTGACCACCAGCAGGACGCCGATCGCGACCGCGGCGCCGCCGTCCCAAACATGGTTCCCGGTCACTTGTGCGAGCGTGACGCCAACGAGCGCGATCAGAACCCCGAGGACAGCAGCCGAGTCCTCGAAGAGCACGACCTTCGGCGTCGGGTTCTTCGTCTTGCGCACGAACGCCAGGAAAGGTTCCCCGTCGCGTCGCGCCTCGGCGCGCAAGTGCCTTATTGCTCGAAAGAGGGCGACTCCTTCCGCTGACAGCGAGAAGAGCAGTACGCCGAGAGTCAGCTTGAAGGAAACCTCTCCGTGCCCGCCGACGAGCGAGAGGATCCCCTCACCAATCGAGAGTAAGCCACCCCCGACGAAGATCGAGACGGCCACGACGAAGGCCCAGAAGAACCGCTCCTTGCCGTGGCCAAACGGATGGTCGGCGTCGGCCGGCTTCGCGCCGAGCTTGAGTGACACCAATAGCAACCCCTGGTTGGCGGTATCGGCGAGCGAGTGCACCGCCTCGGCCAGAAGCGCGCTCGATCCGCCGATCAACCCGCCCGCGAGCTTCACCAGTGCGATCGCCACGTTCGCCCCGAGCGCAAAGAGCACGGTTTGCCTGCTGCCGCCCCCCATCGCAGTACCGATCGGTTCTCGCGTCAATCCTTCGCTCCTCCCCACCTCGGCCGCCGAGAACCCTTTGTGACCATGAGCATGACGTACTCAGGCAAGCTGCATGGTGCTCAGGTTCGTAGGGTCGTCTGTGGCACAGGCTTCCGGTTGGGCCGTGCGAGCTCGTTGGCGAGGTGGCGTCGGTAGTCCATTTTTTCTTTCCAGCGCTTGCCGATGAGCCATCGGTTGACGGGCCAGGCGGTTGCGTAGCCGATGATCATCGCGATCTGCATCATCCACCAGTGGGCGGCGCTGTTGATCGGAAGCGGAGGTGACCAGAGCACTCTTGCCGACAGGATCATCCAGGCCGCCATTCCGATCTGGAAGCTGAGGATCGATAGGGTGTCGGCGCGGATCGCCAGCCAGATTGCTTTCCCGCGGCCTATGTCAGTTCGCATCGGCGCGATCGTGAAGTACTGGAAGGCAATCCCGAGAGTCCAGGCGAGCGCGAAGTCGACAGCCAACTCGGGATAGAGCGTTGCGCCAGCGATCGTCACGCCGGTGGCGAAGACGATCCACTCACCGAGGATGTCGCCGATCGTGCAACCTGCCCCGCAATGCGAGACGGCGTTCCCAACGTTCCAGCAGCTGAGGTCTTTCGGCTTGACCGACGTGCCCTTCCGCTCCAGAACAGCTGCGTCGGCTCCTTCGGCCCGTAACCGTCTGGCCTCGGCTTCAGTCCACTTGACCGACGACCGGCGACCCCGCGAAAAATAGAGCCAGACCCAGACCGGACCGAGGTACAGCGCGGTCGTCGGGTGCACGATGTTCATCACGGCCATCTGCTGGCGGTAGCCGAGAAGCATTTCATCGATCACGATCACGAGCGCCGATACGACGCCGAGGGCGAGGAAGATCGACCCCATGATCTCGGCCCATAGCGGCGTCCCCATCCCTGCGTGCTTCCACCGTCGGCCGTTTCCGAAACCCTCCGACTCCGCCTAGAGTCCCGGGCGGCTACCACTTGCCGTCCTTGGATGTGGCGGACAAACGAACCTGTCCCGCCGTTACCGTCCCGAGACGCTCGCGACGTACGCGGCGATGAGCGAGATCTGATCAGGTGTCAGTGTGTTCTTGTATGCCGGCATTCCGGCTGCTCCCCCAGTTACCCAGTTCGTGACCTTTTGCTTTTCGGGGTCTGCGAGGTCGAGGTTGGGTGCCGCTGTACCGACGGCATGCGCGTCGCGGAGGGTGTGGCAGCCTCCGCATCCTGCCTGGAGAAACATCTCTCGGCCGGCGTTGTGGTTTTCGCGACCCCAGACTGCGGTTGTCACGAGGGCGATCGCGGTGACCGCGGTGCCAGCGAGCAGGAGCAATCCGCCTGTTCGTGTGATCACAGGAGGGGGATTCCCGCGAGGTCGGTCTGGAAAACATGTTTGGAAGCCTCGCGCGGGGGTGAACACAGCTATCGATGCATCTCGTGCGCTGTGCCGTCTCAGTGGTGGTGCTTCTTGTGCTCGTTCTTGTGCTCGTGAGTTGCGCTGGGGGTCGCTCGTCGCCGCCCCCGCTTGATGGCAACAGCCGAGTAACGACGGATGTAACGGCGCCCTCGGTAGTTGAGTCAAGTCGTTCGATCGCCGAGGCACCGGCGTTCACCGGGGTTGAGCTTTCCGCGGCTCCGACGGATAGTTGGCCGACAAATGGAGGTTCGGTTACGAATGATCGTTACGCTCCTCTGTCTGAGATCAATCGGGGGACCGTAGGTCGGCTGGGTGGTGTGTGGCGCGTTCATCTGGGCTCAGGCATGGGTCACCGCTATTCGAACGAGGTGACGCCAATTGTCGTTGATGGAGTGATCTACATCTCGACGGGCGCCAATGACGTTTTCGCGATCGATGTCTCGACGGGGAGCCAGCTATGGGAGCACCGCTCGACGCGCACCAAGGACATTTTCAATTGTTGCGGGAGTACCAACCGTGGTGTCGCGGTTGGCGATGGTCGTGTCTACATGGGGCAGCTCGATGGGAGTGTCGTGGCTCTCGATCAACGGACGGGCAAGCCACTCTGGCGTACGGAGATCGAGAGTTGGAAGCGGGGCTATATCATCACTAGCGCGCCGCTATACATCGACGGAATGGTGATTACAGGGATATCCGGCGGCGAGTACGGGGGTCGAGGTCGGGTTGTCGCTCTCGATGCAAAGACAGGAAAGGAGCGTTGGCATTTCTTCACGATTCCGGGACCTGGCGTGCCCGGGCATGAGAGCTGGCCTTCGGACAGCGACGCTTGGAAGACCGGTGGGGCCCCAGTATGGCAGACACCTGCGTTCGACCCGGAACTCGGACTTCTGTACTTTTCGACCGGCAATGCGTCGCCGAACTATGCGGGCAAGGAGCGGGCTGGCCAGAACCTCTATACAGCCTCCGTTGTGGCCATCGATGCCAAGACTGGCAAGTATCGCTGGCACTTTCAGACGGTTCACCATGACCTGTGGGACTACGACCCAGGAAGCCCGGTGGTCCTCTTTGACGAGATCGTAGCGGGGGTTTCTCGGAAGGCGTTGGCGGCTCCATCGAAGACTGGCTGGGTGTACATCCTCAACCGCGCCACGGGCAAACCGATCCTTCCAATTACTGAACGAGCCGTTCCGCAAGAACCCTCGCAAGAGACGTGGCCAACGCAGCCCGTCCCCCAGGGCGATGCGTTCGTGCCGCAGTCGATCTCTCCCGCGGAGGCGGCTTCGCTTCGGACGAAGGATCCGTCCGCGGCCTGGAAGTACGTGAATGGAGGCAAAATATTCACGCCGTATTCTGCGAGTCAGAGCGTGATCGCGAAACCAACAACGCTCGGCGGCGCGAACTGGCCGCCGCCGAGTTACAACCCACTCACCGGGTATCTCTATGTGTGTGCGTCGGACGGGATCGCGCTATTCAACAGCGACACCGAGACGCCGGCATACGACCCGGCTGCGATCCGGCAGGGCAACCAATACCTTGGCGGCTTCTTTGAATCGCCCAAAGGTGCGACTCTTGGTGGAACGTTCACCGCCATGAATATGCGCAACAACAGGGTCGTTTGGCAAAGGCGCTTTGGGGACGGCGATAACTGCTACAGCGGGTCGGCGACGACAGCGGGCGGCCTCGTGTTCATGGGTCGCAACGATGGCCGCATCGTTGCCTACGGCGCCACGGACGGTAAGGAGTTGTGGGAATACCAGATGGGTGGCGGCGGGTTCAACGCCCCGCCGATCACCTTCGAGTGGAAAGGCACTCAATACGTGCTCGCCTACGCGGGAGGGAACAAAACGCTTCGCACGAGCGTCGGCGATCTGGTGACATTGTTTGCCCTCGACGGCCGGCTAGGGCCGGCCGTTTCAGGACGACCCTCGGCGCGGCTCTCCCCGGGGAGCTACGGAGGACGATGACGTTGAAGTGGCGAACATGCCTAGCACTCGGCCTTGGTTGCTCCGCCTTCCTCCTCGCCGGCTGCGGAACAAACAAGAACGGAGATCTGGCAGCCCCTCGCATCGTCCCCGTCCCGAACCCTGCCCGTCCAATGCCGTCAGGGGACGCAGCAGCCGGCCGAGAGATGTTTCTCGAGAGTTGCGCCGGGTGTCATGGGGAGCACGCGGAGGGAACGGCGGCGGGGCCGAGCCTCGAGGACAGCGTGGTTGCTCAATCAGCGAGCGGAGTTCGCGTCCAGATCCTCGACGGTAAGGGAGCCATGCCCTCCTTCCGCCGACTGCTGGATGGGACACAAGTTGACGATCTGGTTGCCTATGTCGTCGGTGTGCGCCTGCGAGCTGTTAAGCGGCAAGGTCAACCAGACACCCTGCCGCCTGCCGCGTCGCCGAAGTCGTCGAAGGTGTCGGGTTCGATCGCAAGCGCAGACGTCGAGAGCGGAGCGAAGGTGTATGCGGCAAACTGCGCGTCCTGTCATGGCCTGCTGGGTAGTGGCACGGTCGGCCCGCGCCTTTCCGGACGTCTACCGTACGCAGCTGTCTACCGACAGGTACTCGACGGCGGCGGCGTTATGCCGTCTTTCGGTGACATTCTTGATGGGTCGGCTATCCAGGACGTTTCTGCCTTCGTCGCCAGCGGTGGCCTCGTGTCGCGGTGATCTCTAGTCGCTTTCGGACGGCGACAGAGGCCGCCGTGATCCATGGGCGCCTAGGCCGCGCATCAGTTTGTAGGTAAGGAGGCTGAACATCAAGGCGTACACCAGTCCTCCGGCGCCCCACATCAGTGCTCCTGCGGTTTGCTGGTCGGCGCGCGGCCGGAGCCAGGCTCCGCCCGCCGATCCGTACCATGGAGTGTCCGCGAATGTCATGGCCAACCCGAGCGCGGTACTCGCGACGCCGACGGCGGCTGTGGCGAGGAGCGCTCCGACGAACCCCGAGCTACCGTGGCGATCAGCGTGGAGCGTGAGCCACCAAAAAGCGAGAGCGCTAGCAGCGAGCGACGCGTGGTCAAGAAGATGAACACTCTCGTGACGAACCGCTAGGTCGAACATCCGCGGCGTGTGCCAAACGAAGATCGCGCTGACGTGAAGAATCACAATCAGCCCGACAACGGTGGGCGCATCCCCGGGGGACAGGCGTGAGAGTCGCCGCGAGAATCCGCGATACGAGCGCGGCAGCATCCAGGCGAACGCCACGACGGGCCTGCCCACCACGATCCCTACCGGTAGAACGATCAACAGAACGAGGTGCTGGATCATGTGAGCGGCAACGCTTTCGTCGGCCCAGTCGTCAAAGGGTGGGCCGAGCTCAGCGACAAGCATGGCGAGGGCCACCACGAACCCTGTTGACGCCCAACAACTTATCCCTCTACCTATTCCTGCATTCCGCCAGAGCCGCACCACTCCGACCCAATAGAGCGTGACGACGACACCGATAACAGCTACCAATCCGGCCCAGAGGGCCGGGATGACGGCCGCGATCGGCGCAGCTTGAAGGCTCATGGGCGCTCGAGTCGACGGTTCTCCCGTGCCCCTGCAACCGTTGGCCCGTTCACCATCGCGGCGCCGTGTAGACGGCGATGAATGCGACGAACATCGAGGCTGCGCCAAAGACCCAGATCAGCCGGAGGTTGGAAAGAAGTGTCTGAATCCGTGCGGCGCCAGGCAATCGGAGAACCGCGATGAGCAGGGCGAGGCCGCAAGTGACAGCGATCAGGAACAGAAATGCGGACGCCGAGACTACAGCGAAGAACGCCGAACCCTGCGCGTCGGTCGTCGGGGTGAACGGCACGCGGAACCATTCGATCACCCAAAGAGTGAGGCTCGTGATGCCGAGGCCGATCGTGACGACGAACCACACCGTTCCCCGAGTACTCGGGAACGCTCCTGCGGAGGCGGTTAACGTACCCACGCTCGCGAGGCCAACTGCAGCCGCGACCCCGGGTACAAGCAGAGAAGGCGGGAAGCCGGTTTCCCGTAGAGGGGGCCAGAATTCGTTGGCCGACCAGAGATAGAAGTAGGCCGCCAATGTGGTGACAAAAACGACAAAGCCGATGACCAGGGCGATGAGCAGCCCCCACCACGCGACCGAGCCAGGCCCACTCGCGTCCAAAGGGAGTCCAGCCACGCCTTCGTAGCCCTTCAAAGCGTCTCTTCGCTCGGTCTCGTTCAGCCAAGCCCAATAGCCCAAACCGACTAAAAGGATTGCAACACCGATGGCTGAGCCAACCGACGCTCTCGCCAGTAGGCCAATCGAGAGGATCGCGGCTCCAACGGCCGGGACGAGTGGAACGATCGTAGGGCCGGGAAGGTGAACGAGTTCCTCGGGACGAGCGTCAACAGGGGAGGTGCCGACAGTCGATCTGAACCATGTAGGGTTATGCGCCAACTCTTGTTGCTTCGCGGCCGACCACGCTGCGTCCTCGGCTTGAGGTCCGTCCCACAATGGATGTCGACTTGCGACGAACGGGATTTGACGGAAGTTCTCGGCAGGGGGAGGAGAGGGAATTGACCATTCCAACGTATCGGCGTCCCAGGGATTGGCTTCAGCAGATACTCCTCCGCGGAAGTTCCGCACAAGGTTGAGGAGCGTGAGGAGAAACCCGATCGCCAATACGAACGACCCGATGCTTGAGACCAGGTTGAGGAGACCCCAGCCGGAACCGTCCGGGTAGGTGTAGACGCGGCGGGGCATCCCGAAAAGTCCCACGAGGTGCATCGGAAGAAACGTGACGTTGAAGCCGACGAAAGCGAGCCAGAAGCTCCACCGACCGAGCCGCTCGCAAAGCATCCGACCCCGAACCTTCGGGAACCAGTGGTAGAGCGCAGCGAAGATCGGGAACACAACGCCGCCGATCAGGACATAGTGGAAGTGGGCGACGACGAAGTATGAATCGTGTGCCTGCCAATCGAACGGGGCAACGGCGACCATGATTCCCGTCAAGCCACCAAGTGCGAAGATCACGATGAAGCCGATTACGAACAACATCGCGGTAGACATCCGTGGCACGCCTCGCCACAGCGTGGCTATCCATGCCGTGACCTGGACGCCGTTGGGGATCGCGATGGTGAGGCTAGCCGCGCTGAAAACGGCGACCGGCGCCAGTGGGAAGCCGACAGCGAACATGTGATGGACCCACAGGCCCATGCTCAGAAACGACACAGCCGCGATAGCCGCTACAACGAAGCTGTATCCAACCAGTCGTTGGCCGGTCATCGCCTGGACAATTTGGGACACGATCCCAGCCGCCGGCAGAAACATCACGTAAACCTCGGGATGGCCAAAGATCCAGAACAGATGCTGCCAGAGCAGTGGGCTCCCGCCCAACGCCGGTTCGAAGAAACCGGTGCCGAGGACACGGTCAGTTTCAAGGAAAAGACTCCCAACCAGGAGAGGAGTGAATGCGAGCACGATCATTCCCGAGGCGGCCAGTACCGACCACACGAAGATTGGCATCCGGTCGAGTGACATTCCCGGGGCACGCAGCTTGAGGATCGAAACGATGAACTCCATCGCTGCCCCGATCGCCGAGATCTCCGCGAAGGTAACCCCCACCAGCCAGAGGTCGACGTTCAGTCCAGGAGAGAATGTGGAGTTTGTCAACGGAACGTATGCGAACCAACCACTGTCAGGCACCGCTGACATAAAGAATCCGGCGTACAGGAATAGCCCACCGGCGAGGTACATCCAGTAGTTAAAGGCGTTGAAGCGGGGGAATGCCAGGTCGCGCGCTCCCAGCATCAACGGGACCAGATAGTTCGCCATGCCCTCGATCAACGGCACCGCGAAGAAGAACATCATCGTCGAGCCGTGCATCGTGAAAAGCGCGTTATACGTCTCAGGGGACACAAGACCGCCGTTGGCATGTGCCAGTTGAACTCGCATAACCAGCGCCATGACGCCAGCGAGGCTGAAAAAGACGAGCGCAGTCACGATGTATCGCAACGCGACCGTCTTGTGGTTGACAACAGCGAGTGGGCCGGTCAGACCTTTCGGTGGGTTGTACGTCGCTTCAAACGCACTCCCTTCCGATTCAACCGCGACTGCCATCAACGAAGCGTCTCCAGATAATCAATCAACGCCCCCATCTCGGCTGGTGCCAATGTGCCCTCGAACGCGGGCATCAAAACACCGGGCTTGATCGAGCCGGGCTCAGCGATCCAACGCGCAAGATTCGCGCGGTTGTTCGCGACGCTCCCCGCTCCTAGTGTGAGGCGATCCGCAACGTGTGTTAGATCTGGTCCTACCCTTCCGTCAGCGATCGTCCCATCAATCGAGTGGCACCAGCGACAGCCCGCGCCAATGAAGACACCCAATCCCGCCGGTAAGGGACCGTTGTCTGCCTGCTCGGCGCTGCTCTGTCGGGCAGCGATCCATTGCGAATACGCCAGCGGCCTGTACGCAACAACGAGAAAAGCCATTTTAGCGTGTTCAAGCCCGCAGAACTCTGCGCACTGACCCCGATAGACACCTGGCCTATCGGCTCGTAGCACAACCTTGTTCGTGACCCCCGGAATGAGATCCATTTTCCCTTGCAGGGCTGGCACCCAGAGGCTGTGAATCACGTTGTCGGAATGCAACTCGACCGTCACATCCCTCCCCACCGGTATCCGTAGCTCGTTCGCGATCGTGATGCCCTCATGCGGGTACTCAACCTCCCACCACCAGAGATGCCCATGGACGATCACATCCGGCGCACTACCCTCGCTCGCCGCGTAGGTTCTCCCCGCAGCTAACGTCAGCCCGAAGAACGTAATCGCCAACGTGACTGGCAAAGCGATGCCGGCCACGTAGATCAAGCCTCGGCTAGACACGAAACCCCGTAGCCAGGATGGCCGCCAAACGAACGCGCCGACCACCAGCCCAACAACAACAATGAAGACCGGAACCAGCAATGCCAACATGACCCACAGCGCGAGCTCCGCATTACTCGCGCCTTTCCCTTTTGCGTTAACCGCAGATGATTGGCAGCCGCTTCCGAGCAGGACGACCGTTAGCCCTGCAAAGGTAATCGTGCCAAACCGCACTCCGGGCACCATCTTGCGTAAATACCCCTTGGCGGCGGGCAACTAAACACGGGGTCCGCCCGATCTCGCCACATGGTGTCGGCACCTCCTGCTCGTCGAGCTCGTACCCGTTCTCGTGTTGCTTTGGCCTCGGCCCGACCGTCGCCGCGCGTGCCGGGCCGCTGTTCTCGGGAATCGCGGTGTCGCTCATCCTCGTCGCCTGGCGCCTTCCCGCACTCTTACGACGTCGCTCTCCGACATGCGTCGATTCACGTCGGCGAGCACATCTGCCTCCAGCGCCGCCGGAGTCCTCCTTTAGGCACCGATTCTCGGCCTGTCGAAGGCGGCGCTGGAGGCGCTCGCCTTCCTGTTTCGCCACGAGGCTCGTGCAGACCGTGGTCGGGAACGTCCTCCTGTGGGCTCCTCGACCGCTCCAAGCGGATTCCGGCTCGCTGCACGATCAGCGCCTCGCAGCGGCGATCATGCTCGGACAAGGGCTGCTCGCGATGATCGCCGCCGGCGCGTGACTGCCCGCCCGCCTTCTCGCTGACCCGGAACGGAGAGGCTCGTTTCCGAGACGGCCCTCGGGACGGGATCTCAACCCGAACCGTCGAGAACGGAAGGCGCCGATGGTCTCGCGTGGATCATGATCATCCCACTGCGGGTGACCGACACCTTCTCGACAACGCCCGGTACCTCACCACGAACGAGGTCGCCGACCGTCGGGAGATGCTCGACGACGCAGATGCGCGAGAGCCGTCCGAGGTGCAGAACGGCCCTGCGCTTCACGGGATCCGGTGGCCGCGCACGGTCGACGAGCCTGGTCACCAGACTGTACTCGTCTCGCGGACGCTCCCCGTGCGGTTCCTGCGGCGCTTCCCGCGTCATGTTCGACGTTGTTCCCCCATTGTCGCGTGCGAAACCTCGAGCTGGTCGGTGGAGGCGGAATGGACGATCCTTGCCGCTCGGTGCGTGCTGGCGATCGCTAGCCGGTCGGGGCAGCGGCGAGCGCCACGAGCTCCTCGTCCGTCGCCCGTCGGACAGACGCTTTGGCTCGCACCAGGGTGCCGTCGACGTATTTGTTCTCGTATCCAATCGTGGTCACGCGCATGAGAAGCCAGACGCCCCGGACCTGGTCGATCCTCGCGAACGGGCTGTCACCGAAACGCTCCACCTGATGGGTCGATTCGCTCGCGTCGGGGAATGATAGGAGATAGGTGCCGCGAGTCATTCGTTCTGCTCTCGTCGCCGTGGCGTGGTTCGACCACGAACGGCGGGCCGGTCAGATGCGCCGGTACCGGGCATCGCTGAACGAGTAGACGGCAAATGCGATCAGCCCTGCCGCGACGATCCCGAGCAGGAGCGGGCCGAGCGAGTTGTGCTGGAGCTTTGCGAGAGCACCGTCGAGGCCGACGGCCTGCTTCGGGTCGAAGTCGACGGCCGCCCGCACCAGGAAGAATCCGGCGAGGACGAAGACGACCATCCGTGAGAGGTGCCCCACCGTCCCCAGCCAGCTGATCCACCGTCTCATGCGGGGACTCATCTCCTCGGTCTTCGAATCGTTCAGGAAGTCGTGCGTCACGCCGCGATATCCCTGATAGAGCCCGACCGCGATGATGATCAGCCCGGCCGTTCCGACGAGCCAGGTTCCCGCCGGCCAGCCGAAGACACCGGCTGTCGTGGAGTCCGGCGTGCTCGAGCTGCCCTTGCCCCCGAAGAGAATTCGGATCGCGACGATGCAAAGACCCGCGTAGACGACGCCGCTCGCGAACGCGCCAACCCGATCGAAGGAGCTGTCTCGTCCCTCGGGGCCGTGGCCGACAGCCGCACGGACGAACCGCCAGGTCGCGTAGCCGCCGAGACCTAAGGCAACGAGACCGAGCAGGACCTCGCCGAGCGGCTGCTGGGCAACGGTGTGCAGGGCACCTTGCTGGTTGGTCGTCTTGCCGCCGTGTCCGATCGCGAGCTTGAGCGCGAGAAGGCCGACGATTCCGTAAATCAGCCCGCGGGCGACGAAACCCGCCCGCGAGAGCCACTCGAAGCTGGTCGAATGCACAATCCTCTCACTACCCTCATGCTGCTCGTCGCGCTCGTGGGGAGGCACGCCCGACCGCGTTCCCGCGATATCGTTCACGTTGCGCCCCCTGGACGCCATGTGTCGTTGGCCGCGATCCCGCCTTCATCAGCTCGACGGTCGGCATCGTCAGATCGTCGATCCGGGACGCTCGCCGTGTCGATGGGGCTTGCGAACACCCGCACGACGCCGTCACGCGTGATCCGAACTCGATCGACGACGGCCGGGGCGTCCCCGTGGATCAGATCCCCGCCGACCGGTACGTCGGCGGCGTGGCAGACAGTGTGGGAACCACCGACCTCCACGATCGCCCTTCGCCCTCGTTCGATTTGGGGGGCAGCGCTCACGAGCCCCCAATGCGCCGGGCGGCGCCCGTGAGGGGGCGCAACGGCATGGAACGCGATTACCGCGCCGGTTGACCGTTGATCTCGGCCACCTGTAACGGACTCGGTCAATGACCGGTGCCCGTCTCGGCGACGGTCGAACCGCAGAGGCTCTTCCGTATTCACGCCGGCCACGCCTACGAGATCCGGAGGGTCTTGCGGACCTTGCGGCGCATGACCCGCTTGCCAAGCGCGACCGCCACGAATCCGACAAATGCGTAGAACATCTTCTTTGCGTAGAACATCTTCTTGAGTTTCATAGTCACTCGATACCCGCGGTCGAGGCATGTCAAACGCCGTTCCCGATCCTTACGCCTTCGGGTTGCGCACGATCCTCACGCCGTCGGGTTGCGCACGATCCTCACGCCGTCGTGTCGCGCACGCTGGGTCGTGCCGCCGCTGAGGTTCGGTACGTCTCGCATCGGGAGCGCACAGCTGTGCAAGGAGTCCAACGGCCCCCCGGCCGGCCCCCTGGAGCCCCCAACACAAACCTCAAACCCGCTGTTCAAGCCAAACACAGCCAGGGTACGCAAGGAGCCGATCACATTGGATCCAAGATCGCGCCCTCCGCACGAGTGCCGCGGGGCATGCGCCGCAGCGGTTGGACCGCGTGGCGACCGAGTCGGAGCTGGGGTCATCCTTCGCTGTCCGCTTCTTAGACGATGTGCAGGCTTGGCATTAGGACCTCACGTTCCTTCGGCTTCTCGTGCGCGGTAGGAACTCGCGCTCGCGCGCTCTCGATACCCACCTTGATGCCGTACTCATCTGGACCTGATGAGCTTTCGCAATCTCGGTGATCGCTGGCTGTCCAGCCGCCGATCGTTGCTCGAATTCGGTCGCGATCAGCCGCAACCAATCGTCAGTCAGTCGGGACCGCCTCGGCCGCGCGGTGTTCGAGGACGACTCACGACCCTTCGTCATTTCGAGAGCCAGATAGTTGCGGGCGGCGTTCAGCCAATGGATATACCGGCTTGTAATCTGCGTGACGTTTGCGGGGGATAGCTCCGCTGTTTCGCCGCTTCTCGATGGTCCAGCCTCTGGATCGACGGAGTCCCCGATCTGGAAGCCGACGTGCAACCACTCGTCGACGTCCCCGGGATCTATCTGAACGCTCTGTTTCTTCGTGTCGACGCGGCAGGTGGGTGCTTCAGTGCCCCCTTCTGCGAGCAATGGCACGAAGTAGAACGTGATCGGCCACGGTACATCGTCGGGCTGAAGCGTGACTCGCCATCGTTGGTCTAGCCCTTTGACCGGGCCGCCAACATTGATGCGCACAATCGACCTCCTTGCAAGATTGTTGGAAATAGCTTCCACATTTGTTTGCACTACCCGCCTTACCCAGCGATCGAACCACGCGAGGCGAGACTCACGTGCTGCCGTGCGGATCTCCGCGCCACCGTCAAGCCCTATGAGCCCGTGGCCTCCTTCGCGTCCTCGACGCATGCCTCCGAGAGAGCGCGATGCGAAGATCCGGCGGCGGATCTCGCCTCGTGGTTGAGAGTCCGGCAGTTGCATCAGCTGTGGCTCGACGGTGGCTCGCGCACGAGGCCTCTGGGTGCGCCGAGTACTCGCTCGCGGAGAGGCGCCTCTCGTCCGGACGGCTCACCGCATTCGAGTTCGGCGCGCACCTCGGGGAGTGACGCGGAGAGCTGCGCTCCGAACAAGAACGCCAATGAGGCAACGTAGACGAAGAAGAGGAAGCCGATGATCGCTCCGAGGCTGCCGTAGACAGCGTTGTAGCTCGTGAAGTGCTCGACATAGACCGCGAACAGGTTCTGGAGCGCCACGAACACCACCGCGACGAGCGCCGCTCCGGGTAAGAGCTCGTTCAGCGGCGTCTTTCGGGCGGGCACGACGCGGTAGAGCCAGAGGACAGCCGCGAATCCGAGCAGCAGAGGCACGAGGATCCCTCCGGTCAGGCTCACGACTGTGCCGCCCATGCCGTCGAGCGGGCCCGATGTATGGCGCGACAGGATCCTCCCTCCGATCGAGAGCACGAAGGAGACGAGCACGAGCAGAGCGGCCGCCACGAGGAGCGAGAGGTCGATCAACTTGCCGCGCAGGAATGGTCGTTTGTCAGCCACGTCCCACGCAGCGTTGAGCGCCGACGGGATCGCCGCCATCATGCCGGTGCCTGCCCAGACGAGACCGACAAGTGCAAACAGTCCGAGTGCGCTCGCGCCGCCGGTCGCGCCCTCCAGTTGGGTGCGCAGCTCGGCCTTGCCGTCATTCGTCAGCGGGACGTTCCGGACGATCGTGTCTACCACGTCGGCGCGAAGACCCGTTGCGCTGACCACGATCGCGAACACGGCTGCCAGCAGGATCGCGAGAGGGAAGAGCGAGAATAGTGTCCGGAAGGCGACCGAGCCTGCCAGGTGAGTGCCGCGATCCGCGTCGAGCCTCCGGGCGGCACGGGCGAGAAGGCGCACAACGCCGCCGCTCGTCCACCCCAAACGATGTCGGCCCGCCCCCACGCTTTTCTCCGGACTGTCCATGACCGGGCCTCCAATGTTCGTTCGCTTCGAGCCCGCAGCGGGCGGCTGCTGACGCCCGGGTCGCTCCAGTCGAAGGAACGACCCGGGCAGACGGACACGTGCCCGGCTCCGGCCGGCTCGCTCTGTCAATACCCCGCGAGCATTTCTCCAAACCTCTATCCGGTCGTTCGCGGGGACGTTGCTGTCGAGCCGTCACTTGTCGGGCGCTCCGACTGACACACGGAAAGATTTCGAGGCGAGAGCCCCGTTGTGTCTGTCGTGCCG
Organism: uncultured Thermoleophilia bacterium; assembly: GCA_963727515.1. Lineage (GTDB taxonomy): Bacteria > Actinomycetota > Thermoleophilia > Gaiellales > Gaiellaceae > Gaiella. The sequence goes on from CAVSGN010000001.1 coordinate 194,071, forward strand.
GAGAGCGGCACCTCGGGGATGGTGAAGTCCTCGTGGATGGCGAGTCGCCGGTCGGCGCGAACTGCCGGGCGAGGCCATCGACGAGGTCAGGCCGGCGAGAACCGGGAGCACGACCCGCGCCGCCACCGCGTCTCCATTCGCTTGGGGGAGGCTTCATCGCGCGTCGAAACCGAGGTGATCGTGCGGCCGTCGAGTGAATGCTGCACGACGTTCGGCGGGCCGCCGGAAACCCCGCAGGACGTGGGCGCCGCAGTGAAGCGGCTCGAGACTGCGCGAGCTGCCGAGCCGTTTGCAATGCGATCGTGCTGCTGACGCGAGCCGGGTTTCGTCAGATCCGATGCCGCTACCAGCGAATGCCGCGCCACAGATCGCATGAGCTGAAAACGAGCTGGCTTACTCGTGCGTCTACGTTCGTGCCGTTCACAGACTCCGTGTTTACGACGCAACGAATCCGCTCGGTTCGACTTTGGAGGGATGAACATCATGAAGTCGCATGACAACTTTCCGCTCGACGACGAAGCGCTCTGGCCGCCGCGCGGTGCATCGCGACCATGCATTACGCGTGGTGTTTGCGGAGTGTGTGTGTACTCCCGAACCGGGCCGGATTCTCGCATGGCCCCGCGACGCTGGATCCGGACGCGAGACGCAACCATCGGGGAGGCCAATGAGCACGACCTCTAGCTCGTTAGGCGCGGCCGAAGCACGGTTGAGCACACCCTTGCCGGTGTAGACTGCGCTAGTGGAGGATTTGGGTTCGGCCCTCTGGAAGGGAACGGTTGGACGAGCGCCCTGAGGTCGACGTGCGGGCGTCCTTGGTGACCGGAGTCGAGACGGCGTATCTCGCTGTCTTGGATGTCGACCATCCGGGCGAGATGTGGCCACCGGAGGTGATCGAACTGCTCGACGCGGCGGTCGAGGAAAGTGCAACGCTTCGGCAGCGTTTCGGGGAGGACGCGGTAGCCACTGCCGTAGCCGAGCTGGAGAGCTTGGGTGCGGCACAGGCGGAGTTGTTCGCGGCGGCACTCGAGCGTGCGGGAGTGCCCGGGACAGAAGGTTGAACAACCCCATACTCCCACAAAGCGGGCGCCACCCGCTACCGCGCACCGACTCCTCTCAGCCGCGAAACGAACCGCCATCCTTCACACGAGCGCCGCGGCCACGCACGTCCGAGACGCCGAGAGCTGACCAATTACTTATCAATGTTTGATGCTTCCCATCGGGTTGCAGGATCTCCGCGCGACGCTTATTGGGTCACTGTCCCCGCCGCCACGGGGTCGTGGATCTCGAGTTGAGGAGGCGTCCCGCGACTCCCAAATCCGCGAGATGGAAGCGGTGGGTCGGCGACGACCGTCTCGGGAAGCCGGATGCGGCGTCGACGTCAGGCTGCGATCTTCCGCAGGAGCGCGTCGACTCGTGCGAAGCCCTGTTTTGCACCTTCCTCGACGCCGTACTGCATGGTGGTGTCTCGCAGCTCGGTCGTCTCGAAACGCATCGTCTGGATCAACTTCGTCTGCTCACCGATGTCCTCGAACTCGAGCGTCTGTATGTGGTTCTGGAACGTTTGTACGAGGCGCGCCGGTGGGTCGACTTCCAGGAACTGCCCCTCGACGACGCCGTGGGCGTTACGGAACCGGTAGCTGCCGCCAGGGCGGACGTCCATCTCTTCGACAAGGGTGCCGTCGCCCCACCATTCGGGGATCAGTTCCGGATCGGTCCAGACCGAGTAGACGTGCGCGCGGGGTGCGTCGAAGATCCGCTCGATGCGGATCTCGAGCTCGCTCGGGGTGGTGACGGTGGTGCTCATCGTGCTCCTTTCGTGCGTTGGACGACCTGTGCGAAGCGGTCGAGCCGCTGCAGCCAGGTGTTGATGCCCTCGAAGGCGTACGGCACGAGGGTGCAGGTGCGGGCTCGGCCGACCTTTTCCGTGGCGACGAGGTTCGCCTCCTCGAGCAGCTGGATGTGTTTCTTCATTCCGGTCAGCGTCATACCGAACGGTTCGGCGAGCTCGCTGATCGTGGCGCTGCCGCCGGAGAGCCGTTCCAGCACGGCGCGTCGGGTCGGGTCTGCGAGAGCCGCGAAGGCGCGATCAACAGTCGCACAATACTGAACCATTCAGTTCAGTATTGCACGACTCTTGGGAAAAGGCAACCAACCGTGGTCCTTGCCCGTGGAACACCCCGAAGCGACTAGCGACCTCGGTCACTACCCTTTTTCAAGGAACGAATCTTCATAAATGTTCTCATAAATGTTGATGCTTCCTATCGGCAACACCCGCGCGGAAGCACACGTCAGGCCCGGTTGCGCGATTGACCGGTTGACGCAGTGGCTCCGACGTCTCAGCACCTTGTCTTGGTTCAGCCGGGAGCGCCACCGCCGCCGAACGTGCGACGCTCCACCGGCCGAACAACCCCCGGTTACCCCGGGGCTTTGGCTTTCCTGACCTAGGGTGTTGCTTCGAGGATGATGTTGAAGGGTGTTTCGCTGGCACGCCTGATGTTGTTGAAGCCGCCTTGCTTGATGACGTCGCCGAGTTGGGCTTCGCCTGCTTAGGCGCCGAGTGCGAGTCCGACCTCTTGCGAGAGCGATGCCGGGGTGCAGACAACGGTCGAGGCGCCATAGAAGACACGTCCGACCGGGTTGAGGTTCTCCTCGACCGTGTCGTTGGCGAACGGCTCCACGATCATCCAGGTGCCGTCGTCTGCGAGTGTTGCTCGGACGTGTTTGGCGGCCCCGACGGGATCGCCCATGTCGTGTAGGCAGTCGAACATGCAGACGAGGTCGTAGTTGTCTCCGGGAAAGTCCTTCGCAGCGGCGGTCTCGAAGGTGGTGTGGGCAGCGACGCCCGCATCGAGTGCCCGCGAGCGGGCCTGCTCGATCGACCCGTCGTGGTAGTCGAACCCGAAGAAGGTCGAGTTCAGGAACGCCTGCGCCATCAAAATCGTTGAGGCGCCGTGCCCGCAGCCGACGTCGGCGACCTTCGCACCGGCTTCGAGTTTCTCGACTACCCCATCGAGCGCCGGGAGCCATTCGGCGACCAGGTGCGCCTCGTAGCCGGGGCGGAAGAACCGCTCGGTGCCACAGAAGAGGCGGTGGTCGTGCTCGTGCCAGCCCATCCCCTCGCCGCTTCGGAACGCTTCCCTGATCTGATCCTCGTCGGCATACAACGAGGAGATCAGCTCGAAAGCGCGTGTCCGAAGACCGTATTCCGATTGCACGGGTGACGAGGTGCACGGGATCGGGCCAGAGCGGCCCTCTCCTAGGCGCGTAGATGCGGAGGGCTGGCGGAGGAGCAGCTGGTGTGTAACGCTGTGAGGTGGCCCTTGAAACAGGCGTCTAGTGGTCGTCAAATCCGAGGAGGCAAAGATGGGAGTTGCTCGCGCAGTCACCTTTGAAGGCGTCGATAGCCAACACATGGCGGCCCTCACGAAAGAAATAGAGAATGACCCGCGGCCCGACGATATCCCGGCAACCGAGATCGTGATGCTCCACGACGAGGCCGCGAATACGTCGCTCGTGATCCTGTTCTTCGAGAACGAGGACGACTACGCCCGAGGCGACGCTGCTCTGAACGCAATGACGACCGATGACACTCCCGGCCGAAGAACATCAGTCACCAAGTACACCGTGGCCGGTCGCATGACCGCCTGACACGCCTCCGCGACGGGTGTGATGGCGATTTCTGCGTCCAGGGATCAGATCGAGGCGGCCGAGGCGTACGAGGAGCTGCTGGTACCGGCCCTGTTCGAGGAGTGGGCGCCTCGAGTTGCATCGGCCGCCGGGCTCCAGCCGGGCCAGAGTGTGCTCGACGTGGCTTGCGGCACGGGTGTGCTCGCCCGCGAGGCAGCCGCACTGGTCGGAGAGTCCGGAGTCGTCGGTCTCGATCGTGATCCCGGGATGCTCACGATCGCGAGCCGGCTTGCGCCCGGCGTAGGCTGGAGCACTGGAGAGGCGGAGTCGCTGCCGTTCCCAGACAGCCGGTTCGACAGGGTCATCAGCCAGTTCGGGCTCATGTTCTTCGTCGACCAACGACAAGCATTGCGTGAAATGCTGCGCGTCCTCGTCCCCAACGGCCGCCTCGCCATCGCAGTCTGGGACAGACTGGCGAACACACCTGCTTACGCAAGCGAGGAAGAGCTCCTCTCCCGAATCGCCGGTCGCGAAGCCGCGGAAGCGCTGCGGGCACCGTTCGCGCTTGGCAACCGGGACGAACTCGTCAGGCTGTTCGAGGATGCAGGCGTCGGAGCGGTCACGGTCACGACCCATCAAGGAACGGCGAGATTCCCGAGCGTCCGCTCAATGGTCGAAGCCGACCTGCGCGGCTGGCTCCCAGTGATGGGCGTCACCCTGCCGGAAGACCAGATCGCGCACATCCTGAAGGAAGCCGAACAGACCCTGAGCCGCTACGTCACAACCAAAGGGACGGTGCGGTTTGACTCACCCGCGCACATCATCACCGGCACCCGCCCCTGACCCAATTGTCATCCCCGGCGTCTGAAACATGGGAGACCCACGAGCCGTCAGCCGATCGCCGGCTCACCAATGACCCCCTCTCGTCCAAATGGAGAAACCAGACATATCGACGATTCGATCTTGATCAACGTTCACGGCTTCCTATCAGGAAAGCACATTAGGGAAGCGAAGAGCAAATGGTCGTAGCGGGCACCTCTCTTACCGACGATGACTTCTTCGACCTCGTTGCACGGGCTCGTACGCTCGGGGACGTCGAGTGTGCGACGCGCCTCGAAGGCGCCTACTATCGTGACGTACGCCTCCTCCATCTCTCCGCCGGAGAGTTGCGGGCGCTGTTGCAGTGCTCAAACGTCGCCTCTTGCGACGAGCGGCCACGACAGACGAGCGCGCCCGGTTCGTGCCGACGCTGCTGCCCGCTCGAGCTGACGAGCCAGCGAGCGTCTTCGGCTCGATGCTGCTGGAGCGCGCGCGGCGAGCCGGTGACGGGTCGGGACGTCCCCGCCCCTGGCACCGCCGCCCGTGGATCCCCGAACCTCGCGAACCCAGGGTGTGGCGGCCGCCAGTTCGGGCTCCTCCAGCAGGGTCTCGAGAACGGCACGGAAGTCGACCATCGCCATGCGAAGGCTCTCGGTTCGGTCGTCGCTCGTTCGGGGCTGCGAGTCGAGTGTTGAACATCCATGTCTGTAGCGCTGAATCACGTTCGGGTGGTCGACCGAGACCACCTCGGCCCGATCTGTCCAGTCGGCATCGGACGGGTAGCCTCGTTCGTCCATGACGCGGCGCACGATGTTCTCCGCATGCCTGGATGCCTGCTCGGGGTCGTCGACGAACCGTTGCTGGACGCTCTGCCACTCCGCGAGGAAACGCTCTCTCGCGGCCGTCGAGAGCGGTGCCAGCTCGAGTTCCGCATGCCGCCGCTCTCGGTTGTCCAGGTCGCCCTCCGCCTCGCTGCGAGACTCTGCGTTCTCGAGCGTGCGATCGTACTCCGGACCGAAGCGATCTCGGAGTCGCGAGCGTCGGCGCGCTTCCGTCACGCGGGCGGTCACGATCAGGCCGATCAATGCGACTACGGCGATGGCGACTGCGGCGACGATCCATTCGTACGTGCTCATCCTTTTCCTCCTCGTGGTGGGATGCAATCGGTTGTGGGCTACGAGCGTTTGCGCGAGACCGCACGCTCGAGTTGCTCCTTGTTCATCCGGGAGCGTCCCTCGATTCCCATGGACTTGGCCTCTTCGTACAGCTGGTCTCGGGTACGCCCGCGCGGCCCGTTGCGATGTGATCGAAAGCCCCCGCGACGGCCGGATGAGATGTCCTCTTTGGAGAGACGCGAGGATTCCTTCGCCTCGCCGTGGCGCGCACGCTCCTTGTTGACAGTGCGGGCAGCGATCTCGTCCGCTCGACCCTCTGGTGTGCCACGGGCTTCGATCGAGTCCTTGATGTGCTCGTACTGACGGGCCCGCTTGCTGCCCTTCTTCACTCCGCGTGGTGGCACCCTGTCGCGTCCCCAGGCTGCGTTGCTATCAGCCGGAAGTCTCCCTCGGTGGACGACTGTCGAAACCTCGCGCCGGCATTCGATCCGTCAGGCTTGGCCACGCGAGACATTGAGCCGAACGGTCGACCCGCGCTTCGCTTGCCCACCCTTCGGGTTCTGTGCCACGACCGTGCCTGCCGCGACCTCAGCTGGCACCTGAACGACGTTCGCCCGCAGTCCGGCCGCCTTGAGCTGTGACGTGGCGTCGCTCTGCGTCGCGCCGACCACGTTCGGGACCGCGACCGTTGCGGAGCCCTTGGAGATCTCGAGCTTCACGGTCGACTCCTTGGCCACGCGGGTGCTCGCATCGGGCGATTGCGAGGCGACGAAGCCTATCCGGGTCGAGTCGGAGAACACCTCGACCACCTCCACCTTCAGCCCGGCCGTCGCCAACCGGTCACGAGCCTGCCGTTCGCTGATCCCGACGGCGTTCGGCACCGCCACCTGGTTCGGACCCTTCGAAACGAGGAGCTGCACCGTCGATCCCTTCTCGTGCTCGGTTCCGGCTTCCGGATTCTGGCCGAACACCGTTCCCTGCTCGGCGGCCTCGTTCGGCTGGCTGACGATACTGGACTTGAAGCCGTCGTCCTCCACACGGGCAACGGCGTCGTCGAGTGGCATTCCGATGACGGAAGGTACATCCGTGTTGTGGTCCAGGGTGAGGTACCACGCGGCGGCCACGGCACCGAGCGCGAGTGCCAGGATGACGAGAAGCGCGGCCCAGAGCCCCGATCGCGGGCGACGCACGGATGGTTGATCGACGCGCTCGGCCTGCCTGACGACGGTGCCGTCGGCGGCGATGTAGACGAATTCGTCACGCTCGGAGGTGTGCTCCCTCGGCCGGCCCATGGCCGCGTCGGGGGGAGGTGGCACGACCTCCTCGGGCACAGCCGGCTCGGCGCCGTTCTCGACCCGGACCCGCTCGACAGTCGTGCGCCTCGGCGGATGAGGGTCGTCGCCGGAGGGAACGGTCGGTTCGCGAGTGGACATGGAGACGGGTCTTCCCTATTCGTCGATGCCGCAAACATCACGGGATCAAGTCCGCCTGCGTTCAGTCCTGCTCGAGCTCCCTGAGGAATCCCTCGAAGAGGCGAAGGTGGCCCTGCTCGTCGCGCAGGATCGCGATCGTCATGTCCTGCGTCACCCAGTCGACACCGTCGGTGGCCTCGATAACGGATGTGTAGTGCTCGATTGCCCCACGCTCCGCCTCTATGACGCCTTTCACGACGTGCGTGATGTCGGTCGCCGCATCGGGGGGCTGGAGGAACGACTGGCCGGCAGTGAATTCCATCGAGCCCGGAACGGTCCCGTACAGCTCCTTGATGCGCTCCGCGAACCGCTGCGCGTGTGAGAGCTCCTCGGCGATGTCGGCTCGCAGGGCTTCCACGATCTCCTGGGCGCGAACACCGTCCGGGTTGACCGAGTTGGAGATGTAGCTCATCACCGTCTCGATCTCCATCCAGTACGCCTCCTTCAGCATCGCGATAACCTCTCCTCGCTGCTCGGCGTTTCCGGATGCCATGATGTCGCTTGTCGTCTTCTCCGCGGTGCCCATGGTTTCTCCCTTCGTGGAATCGAATTTTCGAATTTCGTCTCGGAGGCCTACCCCTCGGGCCTGGTCGGTGAAACGCATCCACAGGGCTTCGCCGCCGGCGAGAGCAACATCTCACCATCAGCGCGTCGCCCGTACCCGACGTCGTTCGATCAACTCGGCGAGCGAGGATTCGTCTTCCCGCCCTCATTCTCGCGGGCAGGGGCGACGCTTCCCTCGGCCGTCATCATCTTCCCCTTCTCGGTCGCCTCGTCGTTGTCGAGCCCCAGGTGATCGTCGATGCTCGGTGTGTCGTCGTGCTCTCCTTGCATGGGTTCCTCCTGGAAGAGTTGTCTCTCCTTGTTCTCGTCCGGCTGGTGCCGCGGTGGTCGTCCTTTTCAAACCTCGCGAGATCATGAGAGGGGCCCGGAGGGTCCGGCGGAAGGATCGTCGCGCTCCGGATCTCTGCGGGACACTGTCCGCATCGGCGGCGGGGTCGCCCACAGGCGCTTCGTGGTGCTTCAAGGCCGATGAGGCTCCTCTTTCTTCCCTCACACGTAGGCGGCCCGCCGAACGTCCTTCAGCAGCCGCTCGACGGTTGCGCGGTCGCGATCGGTGCAGAGGCGCATTGAAGCCTCGGCGGAGATCGTTGCGGCGACATCCGCCGCCTGCTGAGCCCGCTCATGCGCGCTGCACGCTGTAGCAACGCGCGCGACACCGGCCAGGGCGTTTAACAGGGCGGAGACGACTACGACGTTTCCGCCCGCATGGTGGCCGATTTCCAACAGGAATTCGAGATAGTCGCCGAAGGCACGGTTAGAAGTAACGACCTCGAGGTCACCCTCTTCGGGGGCGCGGCGCACGGCGGATGGGAGGGATCGCCGAGTCAGCTCGATCAGGACGGCACGGACGTACCCCACCGCGGTGACCGCTGTCGTCGGGTCATTGATGCCCGGCGACAATGACCTGATAGCGATGTCTGTGAGCTGTCGGAGTCCGAAGCCAATATCCTGTTGGATGTCACGCTCGTCACCGATGCGGATATTGGATCGAAGCTCTTGGCGTTGTTCTTTGGTCAGCTCGGCGGGCCAGACCTCTGCGAGCGGCACCTCGGGGCTGGCGAAATCGCCGGGGATGGCGAGGATCGCAAGCCGGCGCGAGGTGCCCGAGAGGCCCCTCACGATCCCTCCGAGCGCTATCCATTGCACGAACCCGGGGCGCGACGGGAACACCTGCCCCGGCACCTCGTCTGCGCGCCATGACTCGAGCATCTGGGAGGGGTCTTCGCTCGGTGCGGAGCAGTCGAGCAGCTCGGGGTACAGGGAATCGATGCGGTCGAGCGTTGCGGCGGCGATGTTCGCGGTGATGTGGGAGACCTGGATCAGACGAGAGACGTGGTGGATGAAGACGATCAGGAGGATCACGGCGCCAATCCCGAGCAAAGAGGCGACGGTGGTGCTGAGACGCGGGACAGACGTCCGTCCACCGGTCGACCCTCCGATCGACCGCAGGACGATGACTGCGTACACGAAGATGCCCACGTAGGTGCCGATCGTCACTTGGGTCAGGCGGTCACCGAAGAACGTCCGCAGAACGCTCGGGCTGAACTGGCTCGATGCGAGTTGGAGGACGACGACGGTGATCGAGAACGTCAGGCCGGCCACCGTGATGAGCGAGCCGGCGAGAACCGAGAGCACGGCTCGTGCCGCCGCCGCATCGCCCTCGAAGACGATCCCCTCAAGGCCGACATCGAGCTGCTCGTCGAGGTGTACGAGCACGACGGCAAAGGCGCCGAAGAGCATGACCACGATGCCCGGAACAAACCACAGCCCCTGAACGAGACTCGTCCAGATCGGCCTGAGACGATCCACAACTCCTACTTCCGCATCATTGATGCACGCCTGAGGTCGCCCCTCGCTCTGGCGTCGATGCTCTCCGCGCGGTCGTCTTCCACACGTTGCTCGTCGAATCGGCGCTCTGCGTCGACGAACCCCGGGTGTGCCCGGGAGGAGCGTCGCAATTGCCGCGGCTGGCGACGGAGCACCGTCGAGCCCCGTTCTGGAGATAGAAATCACCTTCACTGAGCTGGAGGAGTGTGAGTGGGTTCGCCTCGATGCTGTCCGGGCCGAAGAGGGCCGCGGCGAGCGGAAGCAAGCTCCACCGGCCGTCCGGACCCTCGATCTCGACACCGACCGCTTGGCCGGCCGAGCTTGTGAGAACGGAGCGAACCATTCCGAGGGGCGCTGCGTTGTGGGTGATCTGTGCGCCGAGCAGTCCGATCGCATTCGGGCTCGCTTCCGCTCCGTCGTCGATGGAGCCTTTCAGGCTGCTCGTGTGTGCCTTCCCGGGGCCGACCTCCCCGGGTGTCGGGCGTGACTTTGACGAAATCGAAGAAAAGGGACGGGCCGTCATTCGACCTGCCCGTGTCGCTCCTCCGAAACTCCTTCTGCGACGATGACGACCGCCGTCTCCGTCACGTCCTGGTCGGAAAGGTGTTGGTGGGACAGGCCTTGAGCGACCGATTCAGCTGAGTTCTTCACGGTGCCCAAGGCGAGGGCGCGGCGCTTCCCGCCGGGGCAGCCCTTCGGATCGACCGCGGAGGCGGGCATCCAGCCGTATCGCGGGTCCCGATCGGGAGCGGTGGCGACGGCTCTGCCGGTCTGGACACGGTCCGTCATACGGCCCGACCTCTGGCGCCGAGCAGTGCGACGATGAGAGCGAGAACGAGCAGGATGAACAGGAACTTCGACAGGGCCACGCCGCCGGCGATCGCGAGGATCACGAGCAGCAAGACGATCAGCCACAGCATGAGAGTCCTTTCCTATTGATGGTTGGTCATTCGTCCTGACGGGATACCCGGTATGGCGACTACAAAACCGATTGGAATTGACCCGGTCCGCTGTCTTGGAGAGCTACAAACGTAGACCAACGCACGAAATGCCTGCAAATAGGCAGATTAGAGCGCTTAGTCCGGTTGGAAGAGCACCAGCTCTACAAGTAAAACCCTTTACTTTTCTTCAAGACCTGTATACTTTGATGTCTGAGGCTCGATGATAATGCTGCTGAGCTGAATTCTCAGGTAGACGCGTTTTTTGGCTATCTGAGCAGGTTGGGGAAGGCTCCTGGGACGGTCGCGCGCTGGCGTGGGTGGGTTGGCCAGTGCGGCAGTGAATGCGTCGACGACGGCTGTGTCCGAATTGGGTTCCAGGCGCAGTGGTGCCGGGTACCTCGTTCGGGGGTTATAGCGGTGTCATCTGGTTCTATCGGGATCTCCTTTGGGTGTCGATAGAGGACGAACATGTTCGCGACGATTGCCGATACGCGTGCCTAGGACGTGGTCTGGCCGGCTGGTGTACGGAGGAGGGAGTAGCCGCCTCTGGCTTGGTGGCGCGGCCGTTGGGTCGGCTTTCGCTCTGTTCGCGTTGAGCGAGGTTATCGGGGCAGAGTACAGCGACGCCATCCTGTTCGGCTTCGTCGCCTCGTTGACGCTAGGTGCGGGCGCGTGGGGTTTGCGAGGAGGGCTGGCGATTGGGGGTTTGTGCGCCGCGTTGGCTGCAATCTGGTGGTTCCGGCACGCCCAGGATGGCGGGCCGGCCTGGATCGTTGCGCGCACGGCGGCGTGCCTATCGATGGGGGCGCTCCTCGGCTGGCTCCTCGACCAGGCGCGGCGAGTCTTGAAGGATCTCGCCCACCACCAAGAGTTTTCGCTCGACATGATCGTGACGTCGAACTTCGAGGGCCGCTTCACGCGTGTTAGCCCTTCAGTGACGCGTCTGCTTGGCTTCACGCCCGCAGAGTTTCTCTCCCGCCCGTACCTCGACCAGATCCATCCTGATGACGTCGCACCGACACTCGCGGCGGTTGCCGACCAAGCCGCCGGGAACGAGATCCTCAGCTTCCAGAACCGATACCGGACCAAGGACGGCTCGTACCGCTGGCTCGAGTGGACGTCTCGCCCGGACCTGGAGGCCGGCGAGATGCTCGCGGTAGCGCGCGACGTCACAGCACGCAGAGAAATCGAAGACCGTGAGCACGCCTATCAGGAGCGCCTCGAGGCGGCTGTCAAGAAGCGCACCCGTGAGCTCGAGGACGTAGCTCGCGAGCTCCAAGCGTCCCACCATGAGACGCTGGCCAGGCTCGCACTCGCAGCCGAGTACCGGGACGACAACACGCACGCACACACCTCGCGCGTCGCGGATACCGCGGGACGCATCGCTTCCGAACTCGGCGTCGAGCCGCAAATGGTGGCCCTGATCCGCGAAGCAGCGTTACTTCACGACGTCGGGAAAGTAGGGATACCTGACACCATCCTGCTGAAACCGGGCCGGCTCACGGGTGAAGAATTCGACATCGTCAAGACCCACGCGGAAATCGGAAGGCTGATCCTCGCTGGAAGCACATCCGAAATCCTCCGCACCGCCGAAGAGATCGCCGCGTTCCACCACGAATGGTGGGACGGAACCGGCTACCCATACGGGCTCGCCGGCACCGCAATCCCGCTCTCCGCTCGCATCGTCGCGCTCGCAGACGTCTACGACGCACTCACCCATGACAGGCCCTACAAATATGCGTGGCCCGAAGACAGAGCCGTCGACGAGATCCACCGACTCTGCGGCATCCAGTTCGATCCAGCCATCGTCAACGCGTTCGAGAGACTCGCCAACCCAACCGCTCTCCAAGCGCCCGTTCTCGCTCACCGCAGCTGACACACTCCATCGCATAGGGCAGGGCTAGCGTCGACTGACCATTGGCCCCGGCGACATCCCCGAACTGTGATATCGAAGAGAATTCAACGGCTCTCACCGTCACGCTTTCCGGGCAGGTGCGCTCGGTGCGCGGTAGGAAGACCGCCGACGGCGGTGCCAGAACACGATGCCGAGTGAGGCGGCGACGGCATACGCGATCGGGAAGACCCTGGTCGCTCCGAGGCGGGCGAGCGCAATGCCGCGGTGCTGCACCACTATCGGCTCAGCGTCGTTGCCGAGCAGCTTGCACTCAAACGACGGCGGCCATACGTCGGCAGCAGTCCTGGACGCGCCGTACTCCGCCCGGCCGTCGAGGTCGTCGAAGCAGATGTCCTCGGCATACTGAGCCACGCCGATCACAGCGGCTCCCCACAGCGCGACGCCCCCAATCGCAAGTGCAATCACGAGTGCCGCGACGACCAGTGTCGTCCTCACGGCTACCACCGGACGCTACGGGTACGAAACCGTGAAGCATGCGAACTCTTGCGCGCCAGGGGAAACACGACGCCACGTTGCCAGACGCTCAGGGGGCATTCCCCGGACTCTGGCGCAGCCGAGAGCGTCCCTCTGCGGTTCAGGTGGTGGCCGTGATTTTGGTGAGGTAGCCGTTTCCGCCCTCGCCTTGGGTTGCGATGTAGTAGACGGCGTTTGGTGCGATGAATGATCGCGGGCACTGTGGCGGCATCACCGATAACACCGCCACCACTACTACGCGCATCGCCCTCACCGGCTCACCTACCTTCCACGGGTGGCGCTCCTGTCACCGATTCGGCTCCCCGACCAGACGCCGCACCGTCAACCTCACCCTAGATGAGTAGTTCCACGGCTTTGGCTGTTTTGTAGGGACCGGAAGCAGTCAGGTCGAAGTCGGCGGTCGGGCTGTATCGCAGCAGCGGCCGTTCGCTGAATGAGGTTGCCGGCGACCTCGGGATCTCGACTGAGACGCTGCGAGTCTGGGCCGCGCAGGCCCAGGTCGACGCCGGCAAACGGGAGGGCTTGACGAGCGAGGAGCGCGTCGAGCTGCGCGAGCTGCGTCGGAAGGTGCGGACGCTCGAGCAGGAGCGCGAGATCTTGAAAAAAGCCGCGGTCTTCTTCGCGCGGGAGAGCGAGACGCGGTGACCGTCTTTCGGTTCATCGCGGCGGAGAAGACCAACTACCCGATCTCGCTGATGTGCCGGGTGCTCGGTGTCTCGCGCTCGGGCTTCCATGCTTGGGAGCAGCGGCCGCCGTCGGCGCGGGCGCTGGCCGACGCTGCACTGACCGAGCGGATCCGCGCGATGTACGCGCGCAGCCGTGACAGCTACGGTGCCCGTCGGATCTACCTCGACCTGCGCGATGAGGGCGTCCGGCTGGGCCGCAAGCGGGTCGAGCGGCTGATGCGCAGCGCCGGGATGTCGGGGTACGTGAAGCGGCGCAAGTTCCGCACCACCTTCTCGGTCCCCGGCGTGCGGGTCGCCGACGATCTGGTCGAGCGGGATTTCAATCCGCCGGTGCCGAACCGGTTGTGGGCTTCGGACATCAAGTACGTCTCGACCTGGGAGGGCACGCTCTACCTCGCCTCGGTGATCGACTGCTTCAGCCGCAAGGTCGTCGGCTGGTCGATGCGCTCAGACATGCAGGCCGAGCTCGTCGTCGACGCGGTCGAGATGGCGATCAGCCGCCGCCAGCCGACCGGTGAGCTGATCCATCACTCGGATCAAGGGTCGCAATACGTCGCGCTGATCTTCGGGCAAAGACTGCGCAAGGCCGGGATCTCGCAGTCGATGGGCTCGAAGGGCGACTGCTACGACAACGCCGTCTGCGAGAGCTTCCACGCCACGCTCGAGAAGGAGCTGCTCCGCAGCCGCTCGTTCAAGACGCGACAAGAGGCGAAGACGGCGATCTTCGACTGGATCGAGGCCTGGTACAACCCGGCGCGCCGCCACTCCCGACTCGGATACCGCTCACCCGACCAGTACGAGCGAGACCATGACTACTCATCTAGCTAGCGGCGCGCAAACCAACCGACAAGGACACAGCCACCCAAGCATCATTCCCTAACTGTGAGTGTGTGGGGGGACCCTGTGTGGGGTTGTTGCCAGGTTGGCATTGGTGCTCTCTGCTTGTGACTCGATTTCCTAATCCTTCGACTGGAACCTATTCGTTCGTGTTATCTGCGCCAACATCGCTCCATAGCGAAGAGTCCCGATGAGCGCGCCTCACTGGGTGGTCGCGTGGGTCTCTCCACGCGACCACCACACCTCGCCCAATCCCCCAGCGGGAGCGATAGCCGAGGTCGCACTCGGTTCATATGCTTCGACCACCAGTCCGTGTTACCACCTTTGGGGAGATGACGGCCGCTGCGAGTTGGGGAGGTCTGCGACGCCAGATGCCGGTCGGGCGGGGTGAGACGCTACGCATGCTGGGACTTGGTTTGCGCGAGGTCGACGGGCGCGTCCTGTACTCCGCCGCCTGGCTGGACGACCGGCGGGCGGATTCGACTGGAAAACGCTCGGAGTCGATCCGCGAGCTTGTGGGTAGAAGCAAAGTTACCTCGACGAGCAAAACCCGAACGACGAGCTAGCCCATCCTTCAGGCAGGCGGGAGTACGTCTGCTCCTTACAGCGACATGGTTACCACGAACCTTGCAAGTACGCCCGGGACTCAGGGACTGGATGCGCTTTCCGGGACGTAAACCCATCGCCAGTTCAGCGGGGAGCTCAAGTTGGTGACGGCTGATTCATGTCGCGAGGTGGGATGCCGATAGACGGGTATGGCGTGTGTCGACTTCTTGTTCCGGTGTCGGCGGGCAAGCGTGTGTGCGGGCCGTGCTGGGTGCGGGTGTTCCACGTGCTGGATGTGGGGCCCGTGACCCGCGTACCGACTGACGCGCCGAGCGCGGGCGAGGGGGCTGTGGAGCGGTTCCGGGCGATCGCCGAGCACTCGTCGGACATGTTGATGATCGTCGACGCCGAGCGGGTCGTGGGCTGGGCGAACGGGGCGTTCGAGCGGGTAGTTGGGCTATCCGCCGGAGTCGCTTGTCGGGACGGACGTTCTGCCGCTGACGCACCCGGATGATCTGCCGGCGCTGCTCTCGACAGATCGGGTCGCTAACGGAGCGGCCGGGCGCGACGGGCTCGGTCGACTACCGGATGCGTGCCGCCGACGGGTCCTGGCACTACCTGGAGGCCACCGCTACCAACTTGCTCCACGAGCCCGGAGTCGCCGGGCTCATCGTCTCCCTGCGTGACGTCAGCAAGCGGATCCTCGGCGAGAAGGCGCTCCAGGAGAGCGAGCAGCGCTACCGCGACCTGTTCGAGCACGCCCTCGACCCCATCCTCATCACCGACATGTCCGGAAGCATCACCTCGGCCAACACCGCCTACGCGCGGATGATGGGCTACAGCCGCCAGGAACTCGTGGGAATGGGCATGCCCGATCTCGTCGCGCCCGAGGATCTCGAAGTCGCACAGCAGGCATTCGCACGCCAGGACGACAGATACGAGCTGCATGCGATCGCCAAAGACGGCAGCCGCCTGTTCATCGAGGCCATGAGCCGGTTCGTGCTCGACGCAGACGGTGAACCGACCGGGATGGAAACGATCGTCCGCGACCGCACCGAGCAGCAGCAGCTGCAGGACCAGCTCACCTACCAGGCGCTTCCATGACGCGCTCACACAGCTGCCGAACCGACTGCTGTTTCTCGACCGGCTCGACCAGGCGCTCGCCCGCGCCCGCCGCGACCACAGCCATCCCACCGTCATGATGCTCGACCTCGACGGCTTCAAAGCCGTCAACGACACCTACGGGCACAAGACCGGCGACGAACTCCTACGCAAGGTCGCAACCATCCTCCAAGCGGTAGTACGACCCTCGGACACCGTCGCCCGCTTCGGCGGCGACGAGTTCACGATCCTCGCCGAAGGCATCGACACAGAGCAAGAGCTCGAAGCGCTCGCCGAACGGATCCTCGCCGCCCTCCACACCCCCCTCCAACTCTCAGACGGACCCCATCAGATCAGCGCCTCACTCGGCATCACCACCGCCACCCCCGACTCCACCAGCGACCAACTCCTCCACGACGCCGACACCGCCATGTACCACACCAAAGAACGCGGACCAGGCGGCCACCACACCAAGCTCGCGACACCGACCCCCTAAGACGCGGCGCTTACTTCAAGCCCGCCTCCCACGGCCCGCGACAACACCTCTCCTCGCACCGACATCAGGACACGCTTCTGCGCTCGCACAGGTCAGCGGGCTGAGCCTCCTCCAGCGGACCCGCGACCCCTGGTGGCCCCCGCCTCCGCGCACCCGCCGCGGAGGTTGACGAATCCGACGCCAACACCGAGGACGACTGGTGAGCCTCCGCCGCCGCATCCGGCAACCAGTAGCTCGGGCGACATTCCAGCGTCACTGGCGCATGCGAGTCGTCACAATCGCCGCGGCAAGACGCGCGGCTGTTCTAGCTCGTGATATCGAAAACGATTCAACCGCCCACCACCACGTTTTCCGGGCAGGTGCGGCATCTTCGGGAGTGGCCCCCTTCTGCCGGTAGCAGTGGAGTTTCCGGTCGAAGGGGATAGGTGTCGCTCTGGAACGCGATGTATGCAGTTTTCCGGGGCGCGTGAGAACAGCGTTCCGATCTCCACACTCTCCCGTACACTCAATGGTCCATTCAGATTCACCGAAACCCTCAGCAGCGTTGAGCGCGATGGACGTCTGTGCCAATGCGCGGTGGTGCGGCGGGTAGTTGCACCGTGGCGCGGAGCCCGCCTCCGTCCCGGGGGATGAGGGTGAGGGTTCCGTCGTGTGCTTGGGTGATGCTCTTGACGATTGCGAGGCCGAGGCCGACGCCTGTGGGGTCGGTGCGTATGCGTTTGGAGCCGCGCTGAAACGGCTCGGCAAGCGTGGCAACCACCTGTGGGGTGAGCTTTTCGCCGGTGTTCTCGACGGTGAGCACAGCACCCTTGGGCTGAACGCTGGTCGTGATCCACACGAGCTGATGATCGACTTCATCACCTCGCTCGAGGGATACGGGGCAGCCGAGGGGTGGCCTGGCTGGTGGGGCCTCGAGGGGCCCGAATACCTCGCCTGGCTGGGAGACCAGCCGGAGGCCGACTACACGGTCCTTATGGGGGCGAACACGTACCGGCTCATGTCCGGTATGGCCGCCGAGGGCGAGCCGGGCACGGACTCCCTGGCGGGCATGTCGAAGATCGTGTTCTCGAACACCTTGACGGAGCCGCTCCAATGGCCGAACACACGACTGGTGTCGGGGGACGCCGTCGAGGCCGTGCGCCGGATGAAAGAGAACGGCGGCAAGTCGATGCGCACCATCGGCAGCCTCACCCTGTGCCGCTCCCTGCTCGAGGCCGGGCTCGTGGATCGCTTCCGGGTCGTCGTTTTCCCAGTCATCACCGGAAGCACGGGCAAAGACAGGATCTATGACGGGTACCCAGACGTCTCACTCGAGATGGTGAACAGCCGCACCTTCGACGGGCGGCTACAGCTGCTCGAGTACGTCCCCTCGGTTCTCGCCGGGCCACCCGGCGCCAAGAACAACGCTGCCTGAGAGAGGCGGACCGGTCGAATCGAACGACGACAAATCCAGCGAGAAGGGAGCGTCGGCCATGAAGCTGACGACCATGACGCAGGTCACCGTGGGCGATGGCCTGATGCAGGGAAACGGCAGCGCGGAGGAGGAGGACCGGTGCCGCAATCCTCGCTCGGGATCTCCTGACCATGCACGAAACCGGCGCCGGGGTTATCAGATCACCATCACCACGGAACAAGGAGGGAACGAATGGCTACCGACACGATGATCACCTGCCTGTGGTTCGACCATGGCGAAGCCCGCAAGGCGGCGGAGTTCTACGCCTCCGTCTTTCCCGACAGCCAGGTCGGCGCCGCCCACAAGGCACCGTCGGACTACCCCGACGGTGAGGAGGGCAACGAGCTGACCGTCGAGTTCAGCGTGCTCGGCCAGAAGTTCGTCGGCTTGAACGGCGGCCCCAACTTCACGCCGAACGAAGCGGTCAGCTTCATGGTCGTGACAGACGATCAGGCCGAGACCGACCGCTACTGGAACGCGATCGTCGACAACGGCGGTGAGGAGAGCGCCTGCGGCTGGTGCAAGGACCGGTGGGGCTTCTCCTGGCAGATCACGCCGCGCGTCCTGCTCGACGCGACCACCAGCCCCGACACCGCAGCCGCCAAGCGCGCCTTCGACGCGATGATGCCCATGAAGAAGATCAACGTCGCCGCGATCGAGGCGGCCTTCAGAGGGGAGACCGTCGACGCGTAAAAGCTGACCGGCGGCTGCTGCGCGAAATCGTCCAATGGCCGCGGTAGGTTCGGAACCGCGACCAGGGCCTTCGACTCCAGCCCGGCGACGTCTTAGGAACCGAGTCAGCTCCGCCAACGCGGGTCACTGCCCTTGCAGCTCTACACCAAGGTACGAGAAACCGGGCTTCGCCTCGTGCGTCTCCGCAAGCGTGTCGAGCCAATTCGACCCCCTCTTAAATAGCGAGGTGGTCGAGGTCCGCCTGCTCGCGCCCGCATGTTGCCTTCACGGACGACCGCGGGTGGAGCACTTATGGAGCAGAGCGGGCGCAACTGGTGGCAACCGGTGGCAAATGGAGCGGCTCGAAAAGGAGAAGCGAAAACCGTTGCCATGGGTTGCGACCGGTTGCCGTTCGGGGCGCATGGTAAGGAGGGGGTCGACGGTTCGAGTCCGTCAGAGGGCTTGAAATCCCTGCAAATCAACGATTCTTGTTGCCTGATTGGACACGGCACAGGAAGTGGGTACGGAGGGGGTCAGCAGGTAGCGGATTTGCAGGCCTTTCTTGCCGCGGAACCCTCCGTCGGACGCGCGCGAGGGAACTCTGAGGGAACACGGGCGCTCCGCGGCGGGCGATGCGCGTACTCCTGGCGAGGCGCTGTCGCGGTCTTCGACGTCTTTGCAGCCGACGCTGAGCCGGAGGAGCGTCGGAGGCAGCTGCTCGTCTGATCCTCCACGTCCGGCCCGGGTGGCCGAGCGCTCAGCTGGCCGCCGCGGCGGCAAGCGTGGTCAGCACCGCGATCTGCCGCTCGAGCGCCTGTTGGTGGCCGTCGAGCGCGTAGCAGTCGGCCAACTCAGGGAGGTCGAGGTGCCGAACGAGGACGGACGCCGTCTCGCGGAAGCGGGAGCCGTGTGACATGCGGCTCGCGTTCGGCACCGCTGGGGGGCCGAGGTCGCGGTAGTGTCGTGCGATGCGGCTTGTGGGCAACATCATCTGGTTCGTGTTCGCCGGGCTGTGGTTGGCGATCGGTTACGCGATCGCCGCATTGTTCTGCTTCATCCTGATCATCACGATCCCGTTCGGCGTGGCGTCGCTTCGAATCGCGATGTTCACGCTGTGGCCGTTCGGCCGGGTAGTGGTGCCCAAGCCCAACAAGGGAGCCGGATCGGCGATCGGGAACGTCATCTGGTTCGTGATCGCCGGCTGGTGGCTGACACTGGTGCACATCTTCACCGGGGTCCTTCTGTGCATCACGATCATCGGCATCCCTCTCGGTCTTGCGAACTTCAAGCTGATCAACGTCGGCCTGCGGCCGTTCGGACGAGAGATCGTGTCGGTCGATGAGGCCAAGCGCAGAACAGAGAGCGCCCCGGTCACGGTTCCAGTTCTAGGCAACTGATCGGTTTTCGCCATGGCCAAGTACCCCAAGGGTCCGAGAGCAACACATCGCCGTCTTCGGGGAGAGTGGCTCAGGGAAGACCGTGCTGGCCTCCTCATTCTTCGGCCCGACGCAGGATAGGTCGTCCTCGAACGACCTCTGGGACTTGGTCGCCGACGACACCGGACAGCGCAATCGGCTCTACAAGAACTACGTCGGCATGAGAGACCATGCGACGGCGCCCTTGCCTACGCGATTCGCTGGCACGACCTACTCTTCTCGGTGAAACTCAAGGGGGGTGGCACCGCCAAAGAGAGGAAGCGGCCATTCGACATCCTGCGCCTTGCATGGCACGACTACCCGGGTGAATGGTTCGAAGAGTCGCCGAGCAGCGAGGAGGAGGCTACCCGACGTGTCGACACGTTCCGGTCCCTCCTGCGTTCCGACGTCGCGCTCTTGCTGGTGGATGGGCAGAAGCTGCTGGACTACAAGGGCGAGGAGGAGCGCTACCTCAAGTCGCTCCTGACGAACTTCCGCCAAGGACTACTGCGACTCAAGGAAGACCTGCTGGCTGGCGAAGGCCGACTGGTCGAGTTTCCGCGCATCTGGATCATCGCACTGTCAAAGGCTGACCTGTTCCCAGACTGGGACGTCTACTCGTTCCGCGACCTCGTTATCTGGAATGCCGCCGAGCACATCGAGCACCTCCGCGCGACACTCCAAGAATTTGTCGTCACCCCCGAAGCGTTGTCGATGGGTGATGACTTCATGCTGCTCTCCTCGGCCAAGTTCGAACTGTCCTCGGCCGACGCTGAACCAGTGCGGATCGATGTGACCAAACGGGTCGGCATCAACCTCATCCTGCCGGTGGCCTCATTGCTTCCCCTTGAGCACCTCGTTCACGCGGTGCTCTCGGTGGTGCTCGCCTTCGGCGTGCAGCGGATGGCGCACCCAGGCGGCGCCGGCGACCAACGCAGTCGTCGGCAGGAAGTACGCGGCGTAGCGGTCGGCCATGCGCACGAAGGGAGCGCGCTCGCTCTCGGCCTGCTGCACGAGCCGCACGAGCGCCGCGTAGGGCGGAGCGCACGCAGCTCGAAGGCGCCTCCGGCGCTCGCAGTACCGCTACGCACCTGACTGCCTCGATGCACCGTGACCGGCAGCGGTTCGCCCGTCAGCGCCGACTCGTCGACGACTGCCTCCTCACTGACGACGAGCCCGTCGACCGGCACGACCTCGCCCGCGCGCACGAGCACCACGTCTCCGGTGACCACGTCGTCTACCGGTAGCTCCTCGAGCGAGTCGTCACGGCGGACGAGCGCTACCCGGGGTGCCCGCTCGACCAGGGCGCTCAGCTCGCGTCGCGCCCGCCGGTTCGCCACCTCTTCCAGCGCGTTGCCGCCGGCGAGCATCAGCGCGATCACCGCGCCGGCGATGTACTCGCCGAGCGCGAGCGCACCCGCCATCGAGACGAGCGCGATCGCCTCCACGTCCGACGTCGCGGCGCAGGACCGTCCGCGTCACCGAGATCGTCAGCGGGACGAGCAGGAGCGCGTCGTCGCCGCCCAGGCCAGGTGCGCCGGCGCATCGACCCCGAAGACGTGCAGCACCAGTCCACCCGTAACGCCGAGCAGAGCCAAGAGCGCGAGTAGCCGCGCGGACATACGCGCAGCCTCGCGCCGCCGAGCAGGCGATGCATCCGGACAAACGCGGATGGCGGCGACAGAAAGCCCGCAGGCTTGAGCGTCGTCGTCGACCCCGCCGCGGCGCCTGCAACACCGCGGGCCGCGGAGCGGATTAGCCGCCCTCTCCTTCCTTGTTCTCTCCGCTCCCGGCACCTCCGGCGCCGAACGTGGCCTCGAGGCCGCGGATCAGCTCTCGCTTCTCCTGCTCGGACAACCGCGCGCTGGGGTGTGTCGGCTTGTACTGCCAGGGCGGCATCGATCCCTCGCGGATCGACTCGATCATCTCCTCGACCTCGACCTCGCCGGTCGAGAGGTTGAGCGCGCGGCGACCCTCGTCGACGTCCCTCTGCACCAGCCACGAGACCGGGGCGACGTTCGAGTACCACGGCCACTTCGTCAGGTTGCTGTGACAGTCCATGCACGCGTCCGCCATCAACTGCTCCGTGCGCGGGCTGTCCCAGGCAATCTGGCGGCCGCCAGCAGGATTCGTGTGGTCGCGGCCATAGGGAACGATCTGGATCGCGACCAGCACCACGAGCAGCCCGAGTCCAGTCCACATCAGGATCGTGCGAAAGCGCAACACGGCCCGAATCGGCAGCTCGCGGCTGGCGCTAGGCGAGCGCTGCCGGTTCCCTCGCAGCGACGTCGAGCTCGGTGACCGGAACCTGGAAGCGTTCCGTCGCGCGCTCGACCACACCCTTGCGAAGCCAGTGCGGACGCTCCGGCTCCTCCAGGCAGATGACGATCTCGTCGGCCGGGAACCCAGACATCGCGTCCGCGATCGCCTGCACCGGGTTGGCGTCGCCGAGCATGCCGCGCACGCGCAGACCATGCCTGCGGAGGCAGCCGATGCTCTCCTCGAGACGCGCCTCCGCGAGCGCCCGGTCCTCGACCTCGTCCGACGTCCACCGGTGCAGCGGCGAGCTCAGCACCGGGGCGACCACGTGCACCTCCGCGCCCGCAGCAGCGTGCGCTCGCACCTCAGCGCAGAGCGCCGGGTTGCCGCAGGCCTGGTGTGCGACGTAGAGAATCCGCTGAGGTTTCCGCGTCGATTCGCCCACCATCACTCCTCCATTCCTCGCTGGCACAACGCGAGCATCGCACCGGCCGTGGCGGCGCACATCCGCGCGACCACTGAGACGCTTGCGTGGTTCCCCGCACGCCCTGAGCCGCGCCCGAGGCGGTATCAGGTCGAGGTCGGCCACGACCTGATCAGCCGGGTCACGGACGCCGTCCTCGACGACGTCAAGACCTGGCAGGCACGGCCACTCGAGGACGTCTACCCGATCCTGTTCCTGGACGCCCTGATCGTGAAGGTCCGGGACGGCGGCGCCGTGCGCAACAAGGCCTGTTACGTCGCGATCGGCGTCAATCTCGACGGCGAGCGTGACGTGCTCGGACTCTGGTTCCAGGCCGCAGAGGGCGCCAAGTTCTGGCTGCAGGTGCTGACCGAGCTGAAGCAGCGTGGCGTCCGCGACGTGCTGGTCTGCTGCGTCGACGGGCTCAAGGGCTTCCCCGAGGCGATCGAGGCGGTGTTCCCGCAGACCTGGCTGCAGACCTGCATCGTCCATCTGATCCGCCACTCGCTGCGCTTTGTCCCCGACAAGCACCGCCGTGCGGTCGCCAAAGACCTCAAGCCGATCTACACCGCGGCCGACGCCGAGCAAGCAGCCGAGGCGCTCGACGTCTTCGAGCGCAGCTGGGGCGAGCGCTACCCGATGATCGGCAAGAGCTGGCGCGAGACCTGGGAGCACGTGATCCCCTTCCTCGCCTTCCCGCCCGAGGTCAGACGTGTTGTCTACACGACAAACACGATCGAGGCGCTGCACCGCCAGATCCGCAAGACCATCAAGACACGAGGACACTTCCCCACCGAAGACGCCGCCCGCAAGCTGATCTACCTCGCCATCATCAACGCCCAACAATCCTGGAGGCACGCCTATAACTGGAGCGCAGCACTGCTTTCGTTCAAGATCCACTTCGGAGACCGACTGCCCTGACACACAGAAAGTCGGACACTCTCCCTCGAGCGTGAACTACGGCGTCGGACCTCCCAAGGACGCATACACCGAGAGCTTCCTAGCCAACGCCTGTCCGATCGTCGGCAGCTACGGCGCGAAGGATCGCGCCAACAAGGGCACCGCCGCCCGGCTCGAGCGGACACTCACGACGGCCGACGTCGACCACGACGTGAAGGAGTACCCCGACGCCGGCCACGCCTTCCTCAACAACCACGACCCCGCCGACGTGCCGATCCTGTTCGTGGTGATGGGGAAGTTCGCAGGCGGCGGCTACCACGAGCCCTCGGCCCAAGACGCGCGCCGTCGGATCGTCTCCTTCTTCAACACACACCTGAAGGCATGAAGCCGCAGCCGCCTACTCGACAGGCGCGTCCTCTTCCAAGAGCCGCTTCAGGCTTGCCCAGACCCGCCGCTCCTGCCGCCGACCCATCCACGCCACAAGCGGCACGAGCAGCCTCATCGCGCCCGGTGTCTCCACCCGCCACGACCAACGCATCCGCGTCCCCTCCGGAACCGGGTCAAAGGTGAGACTTCCCGCGGTCAGCAACGGCCGCCCCCTGCCTCCCCGCGGGAGCGAGCGCGAGGTCGAACCGAGCAGCCGCGGCCGCTCGAAGGCGGTGAACTCGACCGTCGTCTCGAACACGCGACGCATCATCGTCATCTCGACCCCGAACCGAGAGCCGAGCCCGATCGGCTCCGGCGTCAGCAACTCGACACGGGACATGCGCGAGTTGAAGTTGGGCTCGTGGCGCTCGTCGGCGACATAGTCAAACACCTCCTCGACCGGCCGCCCAATCACGATCTCGCCCTCGACCCGCGCCGTGCCGGCGCGCCCAATCGACATGGCCCTATTCTCGCGCTCCCAATACGCTCGACGCTGAGAAGACAGTCGCGCGTACCCAGGCGCGCGAGCTCCTCATGGCATGAAGACCATCCGGGCATCGCCGACGGGCACCTTCGACACCCTCCCTCACCGAGCGGCGGACGAGCAGCGCGTTGCCGGGTGCCCGATCGAGGGCCTTTAGATTTAGAGCACGAGCACGTTCACGAAGACCTGCCATGCGAGCAGGCTCTTCGCGACGAGGCTGAGCCAGAGATACCAGCGCTCGCCGTAGCGGTAGTCGCGCCAGCGTCCGACCCGCTTGTATTGCAGGGCCTGGTTCACCGCGAAGCTGTTGAACAGAACGAAGAGCGAGACGAAGATCGCATAGACGAACGTCGGCGGTGCATGTCCACGCTCCGCCGAGATACCGATCTGCACCGCGATGGCGATCCACGCCACGGCGCCGACGACGCAGCCGAGCACGAACGGCAGCCAGCGCGTGCGCGCACGATCCGGCGGGTTGAGCAGCTCCATCAGCCAGCCGAGGAAGATCATCGCCGCGTTCGCGGCGAAGAGGGCGAGCAACGCGACGTAGTCGGCGATGCCGGTCAGCATCGCGATCAGGACAACCATCACCGATGCCGACAACGAATACTCGAGCCAACGGAATGGATTGACGCCCGCTGCGAGGGCTCGCTCGTAGCGGGCGCGGAACGGCGGCAGCGCGACGAGCGCGTGGTCGAGCGCCGCGAGCAACAGGAATGCGCCGACGAGCGGGCCGATGCGGAGGTCGAAGAGCAACTCCTGCTTCGGCAGCCCACTTCCCGGCGGGCCCTCCATGAAGGCGCCCGTCACCGGAAGCGAGAAGTCGGTCGAGAGCGCGAGGATCACCGCCGCCTGCGCTGCGTGAAGCGCCGCCAGCAGGGCATTGCCACGCCGAAGACGATTCGTCATGGAGCGACCACGCTGCGGCCGCCCTTGAATGGGCCTACGATCTCGCTCGTGATCCAGCCGCCGTAGAAGCCGCCTTCCTGGGCTTCGACCCGCTCTCCGTCGAGCGTGCATTCGTCCATCGGGCCCGGGTAGAAGGCGACGGCGTCGCGGATCGCTTCGAATCCCGGTGAGGGATCGTGGTACGTCCAGGCTGCGCGCTCGACCCGGCGGCCGTCGCCGCCGATCGCGTCGAAGTACGACGCCACTCCCTTCCACTCGCAGAAGGTGGTGCGGCCGCGAGACGGCTCGAGTGAGCCGGGAGCGACGTCGTCGAGCGGCACGTAATAGACCGGTGGATGGCTCGTCTCCAGGACGCGGTGCGCCCGCGCCGTGTCGGCGATCACAGTGCCGCCGAGCACGACGCGGACGCGCTTGCCGGAGAGCTCGACGCGCGGCGGCCGTGGGTAGTCCCAGACAGATTCGCGCATCGATCCACCCACCTCCCCCGCTACTGCTTCGGCGGGATGAGCACCTTGTTGATGACGTGGATGACGCCGTTCGAGGCCTTGACGTCGGCCTTGATCACCTGGGCGCCGCCGACGTAGACCTTGGTGCCGGAGACGCGGATCGGGACCGACGCGCCTTCGAGCGTCTTCGCCGACGTGAGCATGGAGGCCTGTGCGGCGGTGACCTTGCCCTTGACGACGTGGTAGAGCAGGACCGCCTTCAGCTGCGCCTTGTTCTTGCCGAGTGCGGCCAGCGCGGACTTCGGCACCTTCGCGAAGGCCGCGTCGGTGGGGGCGAACACGGTCAGCGGGCCGGGCGCGGACAGGGCGCCGGCGAGGCCGGCCTGCTTGACGAGCGAGACGAGTGTCTTGAACTGGCCGGTGGCGACCGCGGTCTGGACGATGTTCTTCTGGGCCGTGGCTGTCGTGGTCTTGGCGGGTGAGGCCGCCGAGACCGAGGTGGCGGCTGCGAGGGCCGCGGCAGCGACCACGATTGCTGTTCCTAGCTTCTTCATGTCAGTTCCTCCGGTTGCGGCCGCCTATGCGGCGGGGATCAGGACTCGGTCGATGACGTGGATGACGCCGTTTTCGGCTTCGACGTCGGCCTGGATCACGGTGGCGTCGTTGACCGTGACGCCGCCGTTGCGGGCGATCGTGAGCACGCTGCCCTCGACCGTCTTCTGCTCGCTGTCGCTCGTGATCTGGGCCGAGGTGATCCGGCCCGGCACAACGTGATAGGTCAGCACCCGGGCAAGCGCGGGCGGGTCGTCGAGGAGACCCTGCACGGTCCCCTGCGGGAGCGCTGCGAAGGCGGCGTCGGTCGGCGCGAAGACGGTGAACGGTCCTCCGTCGGCCAGGGTGTCGCCGAGGCCGGCGGCATCGACGGCGGCGAGCAGGGTCTGGAACCTGCCTGCCTCTCGTGCGGTTTCAACGATGTTGTGCGGCATGTTCTCGTTCCTTTCTGATTGACGTTCGAGCCGCCAAGCGGCCGCTCTTGTAGAGTTTTTGTATAGATCCTGTGCAAGGATAGCCGAACGGAGTCGTCCCCGTCAAGTGTTTGTTGAATGTTTGTATGATCATGTCCATGGCGACGGACTCTGGGCAGCTTCGGATCGGCGAGTTCGCACGCCGGGTGGGCGTCACGCCCGAGCTGCTGCGCGCCTGGGAGTCGCGGTACGGGCTCACGCGGCCGGTTCGCTCGCCGGGCGGCTTCCGGCTCTACACGGCGGCCGACGCCGCTCGCGTGGAGCGGATGCGGCGCGGACTCGAGCAGGGTCTCTCCGCCGCGGAGGCCGCCCGTGCCGCACTCGAGGACGAGCGGCCGTCCGAGGGAATGCTCGAGGACCTCGCCGCTCGCCTGCTTGCGGCGATCGGCCGCTACGACGAGGCCGCCGCGCACTCGGTGCTCGACGAGAGCCTTGCTGCGTTCGGCCTGGAGGAATCGCTGCGCCAGGTGGTGTTGCCCGTCTTGAAGGAGGTCGGCGACGGCTGGAAGCGGGGCGAGATCGAGATCAGCGAAGAGCACTTCGCGAGCAACCTGATCCGCGGCAGGCTGCTCGCGCTTGCCCGGTTCTGGGGCCGCGGGACGGGCCCTCTTGCGCTTCTCGCCTGTGCACCCGGTGAGCTGCACGACATCACCCTGCTCGCGTTCGCGCTCGTCCTGCGCTCTCACTCCTGGCGGATCCTCTTTCTCGGCGCGGACACGCCGATCGCAACGCTCGCCCGCGCGGCCGAGACGACGAGGCCGGCGCTCGTCGTCGTCTCGAGCTTCGACCCCGCCCTGCTCGAGGCGCAGGCCGCCGGCCTTCGCCGGCTGGCCCGGGCGGTGCCGCTCGCGCTCGCGGGCCCCGGCGCAACCGACGAGCTCTCCGTCCGCCTCGGCGCCCGCCGCCTGGACGGGGATCTCGTCGCGACAGCCGACGAATCGCGCGGACGTGACCGTGTCCGTGTCCGGCCCGCAGCGTCCGCTGATCCTGCTCACCGGCGCCACCGGCTACGTCGGGGGCCGTCTTCTGCACGCGCTCGAGGCGCGCGGCGAGCGAGTTCGCTGCCTCTCGCGCCGCCCCGAGTACCTCTCGGCCCGCGTCGGGCCCGGAACCGAGGTCGTCCACGGCGACGTGTTGAGCCCCGAGACCTTGCGTGCTGCGCTCGAGGACGTCGAGACGGCGTACTACCTCGTGCACTCGATGGGCTCGGGCGGCTCCTTCGCGAAGGCTGATCGCGAGGCAGCATCGGCGTTCGCGAGCGCGGCGCGCGCCGCAAATGTTCGCAGGATCGTCTACCTCGGCGGGCTCGGGGAGGGTGAGCTCTCCGAGCACCTCGCCTCGCGCCAGGAAGTTGGCGGCATCCTGCGCGGGTCGAGCGTCCCGACAATCGAGTTCCGCTCATCGATCGTGATCGGCTCGGGGAGTGCGTCGTTCGAGATGCTGCGCGCGCTCGTCGAGCGGCTGCCCTTGATGGTCACGCCGCGCTGGGTGAAGACGCGCACACAGCCGATCGCGATCGAGGACGTGCTCGCCTACCTGCTGGAGGCCCTCGACTACCAGCCGGACGGAGGCGAGATATTCGAGATCGGCGGCGCTGACGTCTGCTCGTACCTCGACCTGATGCACGAGTACGCGGAGCAACGCGGCCTGCGGCGAGAGATGGTGCCGGTTCCGGTGTTGACGCCACGGCTCTCGAGTCTCTGGCTTCATCTCGTCACGCCCGTGTACGCCGGGGTGGGGCGTGAGCTCGTCGACAGCCTGCGCAACGAGACGGTCGTCAACGACCCGCGGGCGCTCGAGGTGTTCCCCGTACGCCCTCGGAGCTCGGCTGACGCGATCGCACGGGCGCTCGCGAACGAGGACAAGGAGATCGCGGAGACCCGCTGGTCGGACGAGGCATCCGCACCCAGCCCCGGATTCGGCGGCGCGCGCTACGGGTCTAGACTCGTCGACTCACGCAGCGTCGCGGTGCCATGCCCGCCCGCGGCGGCGTTCGCTCCGATTCAGCGAATCGGAGGTCAGACCGGCTGGTACCTCGGCGACCAGCTCTGGGAGTTGCGCGGCGCACTCGACGTGCTCGTGGGCGGCCCGGGCTTGCGGCGCGGCCGCCGTGACCCCGTCGGCATCCAGGTGGGCGACACGATCGACTTCTGGCGTGTCGAGCGCTTCGAACGGGATCGACTGCTCGGGCTCGTCGCCGAGATGAAAGTGCCCGGCCGTGCATGGCTCCAGTTCGAGGTCCAACGCAGACAACAAGGGCGGCTCGGTCATTCGGCAAACGGCCATCTTCGACCCGGCCGGTGTGCCCGGTCTCGCCTACTGGTACACGCTTTGGCCGCTCCACAGCTACGTCTTCGGCGGAATGCTGCAGCGGATCGCAGCTACCGCGCTCGGGTCAGGCGGCTGAGCCGCCGGTACCGGCCGCGAACGGAGCCGTGCGCTCCGCGCAGACCCGCCAGAGACGCGCCGCCTCGCGGGGCCTCGTCGGGACGGCGCGTGCGGCGCAGGCGGTGCTTCGCTCGCGCCCGCCGGTCGAGGAAGAACAGGCCGCTCTGGTCCGGCGGCGTCCGGGGCGGCGGCCAGCCAGACGATCGTGTCGGCTCCTTCCTCCGCCGTTCGGAGCAGCGGCCCAACGATGCGGGTGAAGCCGGGAAGCGCTGCCCTCAGGCCCGGGGTGTCGGCCCAGCCGGGATGCATGGCGTTGACGCTGACGCCGGTGTCGAGCTGGTTTCGCGTCCACTCCTCGGCCAGCACGACCTGTGCCCGCTTGCAGCCGCTCCAACCAAGGCATCTGCCGCACACTCTGGCTCAGCCCGAAGACGGTCGAGACGCACATCAGGGGCGCTTTCGCGAAGCTCGGGATCAGAGAGGCGCCGGAGGACAACCGCCGCGTGCTCGCCGTCCTCGCCTACCTGCGGCGCTAGCGAGGACGAGCGCACCTGAAAGGGCGAGATTCGCAGTAGTGACCGGTCGCACCCACCCACCCCGTTGTGCGTTTTGAGAACGGGCAACATCACGCGGGTACGAGACGGGTAGGAGACCATCCGGCCGACGACATCCTTCGGTTCGCGCACGAGCATGCGTTCGACGTCGTCGTCGGGCCATCACCGCCGCACCCGACCCGGGCTGCTTCCTCCTGCACGGCCTCGCCGACAAACTGATCGCCGCCTCCCCAATGCCGGTGATCGTCATGGCCGACGAGCGAGAATCCGTGTGACTTGCGGAGGACGCGGATAGGCAGACCGGGACTCGACGGCGCCGCAGCCGACCGGTTGGCCCGCCAGATACGCGACGAGACCGGTCGTGCTGTCGGAGGTCGGGTGATCCAGCAGTGCGTCTGCTCGCGCAGCCGCGGCGCGAGCCGTGGCGCACCGACCGACGCCCACGACTCACCCGGCGCCATGTTGTATCGCTGGCACCAGCAGCGCAACGGATCACCACTCGTCCCGAAGACGGCCTGGAGGTCGCCCCAACTCGCCTCGTTCGCAGGCACGACGGCGATGTCAGGCATCCTCGTCGCCTCCCGGAAGGGTTGGGTGGTCGGTGGGATAGACGCCGACCGCGAAGCCGTACACGGTCATGCCGGCCCGCGGAAGCTGGTCGAACTCCGCCACGAGCTCGGTCATCCGCTCCCAGAACGCCGACGCCTGCGCCTCCGTGATGCGGGCGTGCCGGATGAACCCCCACAGCTTCCCGTCGTGGTAGGCGGCCATCGACTCGCGCGCTGCGACCTCGAAGTCGTTGAAGTCCCGGGGCAGCCGCTCGCCGCCCGGGCTTCGCGCGGCGACGTAGAACAGCCGTGCCGTTCGGCCGTAGAAGCGCTCCTCGATCGCACGCACCCGCCGCGTCCGCACGACCTGCACCAGTCCCGCCTCCCTGAGCACCTTGACGTGGTGGGCGACGGTGCTTTTCGGCCGCTCGAGCGCCACCGCGAGCTCGTTCACCGTCGCCGCCCGCTCGTGCAGCAGGCTCAGGATCGTGTTGCGCAGCGGATGGCCGAGCGCCTTCACCTGCGAGGGCTCGGTGAGCGCGACCCGATCGGCGAGGTCGTAATCGGGCGGGGAGGCGTCGCCGGCCACGACGGATTAGGCTACATTCCCGACTGTTCCAAAAAATGGATCAATCACGAGAGGGGTTCCGATGACCGAGGTTCTGCTCTACCACCACGTCCAGGGGCTGACCGACGGAGTGCGGTCGTTCGCCGACGAGCTGCGGCAGGCCGGCCACACGGTCCACACGCCCGATCTGTTCGACGGCTGCACGTTCGACACGATCGAGGAGGGCATGGCCTTCGCCCGCGACGCAGGCTTCGGCGCACTGGCCGAGCGAGGCGTCGCGGCCGCCCAGGAGATCCGCCCCGACGTCGTCTACGCCGGCTTCTCCTTCGGGGTGATGATCGCCCAGCAGCTCGCACAGACGCGGCCCGGCGCCCGCGGCGCCCTGCTCATGTACTCCTGCCTCCCCGTCTCCGAGTTCGGCGGGGCCTGGCCGGCAGACGTCCCCGTGCAGGTGCACGGCAAGGAGGCCGACCCGTTCTTCCTCGAGGACCTCGAAGCCGCGCGCGCCCTCGTCGACTCGGGCGACCACGCCGAGCTCTTCCTCTACCCGGGCGAGGAGCACCTCTTCGCCGACTCCTCGCTCCCCGCCTACGACGCCGCCGCCGGGGCAACGCTCACCACGCGCGTGCTGGCGTTCCTCGACACGATCCGGGCCCGCGAGAACTAGGTTCACCGTCGTGGTCGAGACACCCGCGTACACGATCAAGGCGCTGGACGAGAGCACGTGGGACGCGTTCGCAGCGCTCGTCGAGCGCAACAACGGCGTCTTCGGCGGCTGCTGGTGCATGGGCTTCCACCCCGAAGGAGTCCACGACAAGGAGACGACGCCGACGCTGAACCGTCAACGGAAACTCGAGCGCGTGAAGGAGGGAAAGGCGCACGCGGCGCTCGTGTTCGACGGCGACGACTGCGTCGGCTGGTGCCAGTTCGGAGCACCCGACGAGCTGCCACGGATCAAGAGCCGAGCCGCCTACGAGAAGGGACAGTCGGCGCCGCCGGACTGGCGCATCGCCTGCAACTTCGTCGGCAAGGGACACCGGCGCCGGGGCGTGGCAGCGGCGGCACTGAGAGGGGCGCTCGAGCTGATCGCGAACCTGGGCGGCGGAACCGTCGAGGGCTACCCCGAGGACGCCGGGGCGGTGCCCGCCGGCTTCCTCTTCAACGGCGCACTGTCGACCTACGAACGTCTCGGCTTCACGCGCGACCGCAAGATCGGCAAGCACCGCTGGGTCGTGACCAAGGTCGTCGACCCAACCGACTAGGCGCGAGCGGCAGCCGAAGCGTTCCTACGATCGGCGCATGCGCGCAAGCACGCCGGGTCACGCCGCCGGTGACACGAACCGGTGCGGTTTCGACTTCTCGACCCACCGGGATAGCATCGGTCCGATGCGTGAGCTGCGTCCCGGTGTCTGGCATTGGCAGTCGCCGCATCCCGACTGGAACGAGGAGCAGTGGTGGCCCGAGCTCGTCTCGTCGTACGGGATCGAGCTCGGCGACGACCTGGTGTTGTTCGACCCGCTGTCGGTTCCCGACGGGCTGCGCGAGCGCGCGACCGCCGTCGTCCTGACCGCCCCCTACCACGAGCGCGAGGCCCGTCAGCTCGGTCTCCCGGTCCACACGCCGCCGGCAGACACCTGGCAGGACTGGGTCGAGAAGTTCGGCGTCGACGCCGACCGGGTGCGCGGCATGGAAAGCGACGATCTCGCCTGGCTGCGCGCGGGCGAAGGCGTAGGACACTTCTACCGTCCCGGGCCATGGCCGTTCGGGATCACCGCCTACGCGGGCCGCGAGGACAACGATCTCGTCCTCTGGCTGCCGTCGATCAACGCGATCGTGACGGGCGATTCGCTCTCCGACTTCGGCGACGGACTGGACATCCAGCTCGGCGGTCGCAAGCACGTCACCCGCGAGGATGTCGTCGAGCGGCTCCGTCCGCTGCTCGATCTGCCGGTCGAGCTCGTGCTGCCGGCGCACGGCGAGCCGACGGACCGCGCCGCGCTCGAGCGCGTGCTGTCGTGAGCGGCTACGCCCAGGGCAGACGGGGCCAGCTCGGCGGCCGTTCTCGCCGGAACGGCTCGACGGTCGCGTATGCCTGCCGCCAGTCGGAGGTCTCCTCCGCCACACTCGCGCCGTAGCGCGCCGCGAGGCGCACCTCGCGCCCCCTCCCCTCCTCGAACCACCACTCGGCCTCGCGCACGTTGACGACGAACCAGCCCTCCGCTGATTCACGTGAGGCTGGATGTGACCGGGGCCGATGAGTTCTCGGTGTGCTGCCAGTCTCTTTCCGCGTACGGATCCGTCAGCGCCGCGAACGTTCTCGCGCACATCAACGAAATCGGGAGGCAACTTGAAGCTTCTCCTCACGTCGGCCGGCATCAAGAACGCGCGCATCCACGACGCGCTGGTCGACCTGCTCGGCAAGCCGATCAGCGAGTCCAGCGCCCTCTGCATCCCCACCGCGATGTACGGGCACCCCTGGGTCGGTCCCGGCGAGAAGGCGTGGCAGTTCATCAGCGGACACGAACCCAACTGCCCGATGTGCGAGCTGGGCTGGAAGTCCCTGGGAGTGCTGGAGCTGACCGCGCTACCCAGCATCGCAGCAGAACGCTGGGTTCCCCTGGTACAGCAGACCGACGTCCTGCTGGCCGCAGGCGGCGATGCCTTGTACCTGTGCCACTGGATGCGGCAGTCAGGCCTCGCGGAGCTGCTGCCGTCGCTCGACCACACGGTCTGGGTCGGACTGAGCGCCGGGAGCATGGTCATGACCCCCAGGATCGGGGAAGACTTCGTCGGCTGGAAACCACCCACCGGTGCAGACAGCACGCTCGGCCTCGTCGACTTCTCGATCTTCCCGCACCTCGATCATCCCGACCTGCCGCACAACACCATGCCCGCCGCAGAACAATGGGCGGCCGACATCCCCAATCCGGCGTACGCGATCGACGACGACACCGCTATCAAAGTGACAGACGGCACCGTCGAAGTCATCTCCGAGGGCCACTGGAAACTGTTGACCCCCAACCCCGGAACAAGCGAAACGGGCTAGAAGACGCCGGCTTTCGGCTGCGCCGGCGTCGGTGATGACGCCGGGCTCGTAGGTCAAGGTCGCCGACCAGCGAGCCGACCGATGACTCGAGCACCGCGGCTCGGTCGATGAGGAGAGCACTGTGCGGACCGCGAACGAGAGGAGTACGGGATGCCGAGCAACGCACGCCCACGCGATCAACTCCTGGGCAGCCTGCAAACAAAAGACGGCGACGGATCCGTGCGCATGGAGAACCGCTTCGGCGCCAGCGTGGACGACGTGTGGTCGGCGCTCACCGATCCCGATCGGCTCGCCACCTGGCTCGGCGAGGTGGAAGGTGACTTGCGCCTCGGCGGCACCTTCCGCGCACGCTTCTTCGCGAGCGGATGGGAAGGCACCGGGCGCGTCGCGGTGTGTGAGCCGCCGCACCGGCTGTTGGCGCTGACGAAGGATGCGGACGACCCCGACGCGCCCGACGACCACGTCATCGAGGTGACGCTGACCGCCGACGGCACCGAGACCATCCTGGTCTGGGAGGAACGAACCATGCCGGCAGACCTGCTTGCCGCCTACGGGGCCGGGATCCAGGTTCACGTCGAAGACCTTGCCGCGCACCTGGCTGGAGGCGAGCGCTGCGATGCGACCGCGCGATTCGACGAGCTCTTCCCCGCCTATCAGGAGCTGGCCGCAAACCTCAGTGAATGAAGGCCCGCTGCCGCGAGTGACCGACGTCCGCATGACCAAGGAGACGTGACCGAATGACGGTTCAACGGATGGACAACGTAGGCATTGTCGTCGAGGACCTCCCGGCGACGATCGAGTTCTTCCGCGAGCTCGGCCTCGAGCTCGAAGGGCAAGCCACGGTGGAAGGAGAATGGGCAGGGCGCGTCACCGGACTCGGCGACCAGCGTGTCGAGATCGCCATGATGCGCACGCCGGACGGCCACAGCAGGCTCGAGCTCTCACGTTTCCTCGCGCCGCCGGTGGTCGCCGATCACCGGAACGCGCCGGTGAACGCGCTCGGCTACCTGCGCGTCATGTTCGCAGTGGACGACATCGACGACACGCTCGCCCGGCTCCTCGAGCACGGCGCGGAGCTCGTCAGCAGCGAAGTCGTCCAGTACGAAGACTCGTATCGGCTCTGCTACATCCGCGGGCCCGAAGGACTTCTCATCGGACTCGCTCAAGAACTCGGCTGAGCGCGCCTTTTCGCCTGCCGCGTCCGACCGACACGAGGTGTCGGCCAGCCACCTCAGCACGCGGTCGGGCCTCCGAAGCCGTCCAGCGACCTCGCCACGTGCAAGAGGAACTTGCCGGCGGCTGTCTGCGCGTCAGTGTCGGACGTAGCGCACGTGGGTTGCGAGGGGCGAGTGGATCACCTCCACCGGCTCGAGGCCGGGATCGGGGACGCCGTCGAAGAGGCGCTCGCCGGCACCGAGCAGGACGGGGACGAAGTCGAGCACGAGCTCGTCGATCACTCCTGCACCCAGGGCCTGACGCACGGCGGATGCGCCGCCGGCGATGTCGACTCCTCCGTCGCCCGCGGCTTCCGAGGCGCGCGCGAAGGCCGCGTCGAAGCCGTCGGTGACGAAGTGGAACGTCGTCCCGCCGGCCATCTCGATCGGATCGTGGTCGAAGTGCGTGAGCACGAACACCGGTGCGTGGTAGGGCGGCTCGTCGCCCCACCAGCCGCGCCAATCGTCCTGCCAGGAGCCGCGAACCGGCCCGAACATGTTCCGACCCATCACATACGCGCCGCGCGGGCGCAGCAGCAGATCGCGTGCCCGCGCATCGCCGTCGCTCAGCGGCTCGTCGAGATGCCAGTGGTGAAGCTTCATCCCGCCGCGGCCAAGCGGGTGCTCGAGACTCTGCTCAGGCCCTGCGACGTAGCCGTCGAGCGAGATCGACATGTGGCATGTGGTGGTTGCGTCCATACTCGCTAAGACCGCATCCCTCCCGAGAAGTCATCGCCGCCGTCGGCGACGACTCTGGATGAGCGTGGCGAGATTGTAGGTCGTTCGCGCCCCCGGCTTCCCCTCTCCGGCGTGCGCGCACCGCTCCGCCGGCTGACGACCGCCTGGGCGCCGCCCCGGTCTGAAACGTGCGGCGCGCAGTGACTCAGTATGGAAGTGACACAGAACGCACGTTGTCCATTCGAAGAACACGCTGTACGAACCACATGCGAACGGAAGCGCGTCCTCTCGCGGGCACGCTCGGGCTACGTCTCTTCGTCAGATCCCATCGGCTTGCGGGGGTTTCTTGGCCGCTGTGGCCCAGGCTTGCCCGCGCTCCTCGCGTCTGTGCCCTTCGACGCCGTTCGTTCGTCGATGTGACAACCGACCAATCGAGAGTGTCACAGAGACAGGGCTCGATGGAGCATTTGCCACCCCGGGCGATTGGGCATATGATTTAGGCATATGACCAACAGCGCAGACCAGGGCAGCCTCCAGCTGTCGACGCGGAAGCGGATCGTTCACGCAACCGTCGAGTTGATGGCCGAGCAGGGAATCGATCGCGTGAGAACCCGGGCCGTGGCCGAACGCGCCGGCGTCAACCCGGCCCTTGTCCACTACCACTTCGGATCGATGTCGGCGCTACTCCTGGAGGCCGCAGAAGACGCATTGATCCGGGAACTCGGTCCCTCGGTCGACCTGCTGACCTCTGCTCCCACGATCCAGGAAGGGATCACGGCGACCCTCGATTGGATCGAGGCCGAGGGCCAGCGGACTCCAGGCTCCACGATCTTGGCGGAGGCAATGGTGAAGGCGACTCGCGACCCGGCGTTCCGCCGCTGGACACGGCAGGCGTCGCGCCGGTGGCGCAAGGCGATCCTGGAGCGGCTCAGGAAGGCACGCGCCGATGGCGAGATCGAGGCAACGCTCGACCTCGAGGCGACGGCCGTCCTGCTGGCGGCTGCCCTGGACGGCCTCCTCTTTCACCGCCTCGTCGACGGCAAGCTCGACGTGAAGCAGACCATCGCGCCGATCGAAGCGATGCTGCGCCCCTCGCGCCAGGCCGAGGCGAAGGGTGACCACGAGCCCTCCCTCGGACGCGGCAAATCTCGAAACGAACGAGGTGCCAGATGAACGACGCGCGGAACGAATCCGCTCTCACCACGAACGGACGGCAGAGGCCTGATGCCGGGTTGGCTGTCGAGGCCTCGGGACTTGCCAGGTCATTCGGAAGGACGCGCGCGGTCGACGGCGTCGATCTGAGCGTGCCCAACGGTTCGGTGTACGGGCTCCTCGGACCAAACGGTGCCGGCAAGACGACGACAACGCGCATGCTCGCAACACTCCTGCGTCCCGACGCGGGTACGGCCCGCGTGCTCGGCCACGACATCGTCCGCGAGGCCGACGCGGTGCGCGGACGAGTGAGCCTGACCGGACAGTACGCCTCGCTGGACGAGGATCTAACCGGCCGCGAGAACCTCATCTTCATCGCCAGGCTCCTCGGCTACCGCCGACGTAGAGCGAAGGAGCGGGCCGCACAACTCCTCGAGGCGTTCGGCCTCGCCGAGGCGG
This sequence comes from uncultured Thermoleophilia bacterium, assembly GCA_963727515.1. GTDB lineage: Bacteria > Actinomycetota > Thermoleophilia > Gaiellales > Gaiellaceae > Gaiella. The sequence continues at coordinate 231,550 of CAVSGN010000001.1, forward strand.
CGACCCGGTCGGTGAGGACCTACTCGGGTGGCATGCGGCGCCGGCTCGACATCGCCGCGAGCCTCGTCGTGACGCCAGAGTTGCTGTTCCTCGACGAACCGACCACCGGCCTCGACCCGCGCAGCCGCAACCAGGTCTGGCAGATCGTCCGCGCCCTCGCCGCCGGCGGAACGACCGTGCTGCTCACCACCCAGTACCTCGACGAGGCTGACCAACTTGCCGACCGGATCGCGGTGATCGACCGCGGCAAGGTGATCGCCGAGGGCACGCCTGTCGAGCTGAAGGACTCGCTCGGCGCCGGCGTCTTCCACCTCCGTCTCCGCGATGCCGGCGCGCGGCCGTCGGCCGCACAGGTGCTCGCGCGCACGCTCGAGGCCGTCCCGCACGACGAGGTCGAGCCGACGTCGCTGTCGATCTCCGCGCCCGACCCGGAACGGGTCGTACAGGCGCTCGACGAGCTCGCCCGCGCCGGGATCGAACTCGCCTCCTTCTCCCTCAGCCAACCCAGCCTCGACGAGGTGTTTCTCGCCCTGACCGGACACCTCGCCGAACCAGACACCGAAGAGGAAGCCGCATGAACACGACACCCGCCCCCGCGACCGAGCCGCTGAACGCCGTCCTCGCCGACGGCCCCCGGCCGACACGCCCGAGCGCGGCATCGGCCGCGCTCACCTTCGGCTGGCGGGCGCTGCTGAAGATCAAGCACGTGCCCGAGCAACTCGCCGACGTGATCGGCATCCCCGTCATCTTCACGCTCGTCTTCACCTACCTGTTCGGCGGCGCCCTCGCCGGCTCAACGCACGCCTACCTGCAGTTCCTGCTCCCCGGCACGCTCGTCATGGCCGCGGTGCTCCTCACGGTCTACAGCGGCGTCAACCTCAACACCGACGCCGCCACAGGCGCCTTCGACCGCTTCCGCTCGCTGCCCATCTGGCGGCCGGCGCCGATCGTCGGCGGCCTGCTCGGCGACACCGGCCGCTACCTGCTCGGCTGCAGCCTCGTCGTCGCGCTCGGACTCGCGATCGGCTACCGGCCCGGCGGCGGCGTCACCGGCGTCCTCGCCGGGATCGGACTCGCGGTCCTGTTCGGCTTCTGCCTCTCCTGGCTCTGGACGACGCTCGCGCTGATCCTGCGCACACCGACCTCCGTTCAGGTGATCGGCCTCGTCGTCCTCTTCCCGCTCACCTTCGCCAGCAATGCGTTCGTCGACCCGCGCACGATGCCCTCCTGGGTGCGCTCCGTCGTCCGCGCCAACCCGATCAGCCACCTGATCGACGCCGAGCGCGGCCTCATGCAAGGTCACACGCCCACGACCCAGATCGTCTGGGTCCTGATCGCATCCGCGGTGCTCCTTGTCGTCTTCGCACCCGCCACCGCGCACCTCTACCGCAGGAGCTGATGCCCGGCGACGCGCAGGGCAATACCAAGAAGGGCGACTCCATGATCAAGCACTCTGCTCTCGCACTCTCACTCGTCGGTGTCGACACGATCGTCAGCCGGCGAGCTGCCGAGCGCTGTCTTTTGTTATTTCGTCGCTCGCAAACGGTCAGTCGATGAACGTGGCAGCCCACTCGCGGGACGGGCTGCGACGCACGCCGCTCGCTATCCGGCGCCCCTGTGCATGGCTTCCGGCGCGAGAGATTCGGCGAGGAAGTCGCCGAGTGCGCGGACGCCCGGGTCGAAGTCGTGCTCGGGCACGGCGGCGTATCCCAGGACGAGCCCGTCGTGGCCATCGGGGCTCTGTCCCGCGTGATAGCAGGGACCGACGGGAAACAATCCGATCGACCGGTCCGCGCCTCGCCGAACCAGCGACTCGGCAGACGGGCCGGAGGTCGGGAGCTGGAGCAGCACTCGGAGCCCGGCCGACACGCCGATCACCGTCGCGGCGGGGGCGCGCTGCGCGAGGATCTCGAGCACTCGCTCGCGGCGCTTGCGATAGCGCCGGCGCATCCGGCGGACATGGCGCTCGAACCCCCCGGAAGTCAGAAATCGGGCAAAGGCGATCTGCTCGGTTACGGGGACATGGACGTCCTCGGCTTTGCGCAGCCGAACGATCGAATCCGCCAGTGGCTCTGGCACGACCACCCAGCCCAGCCGGAGGCCGGGCGCGAGCGTCTTGCTCAAAGTGCCGGCGAAGGCGACGTGATCGGCGTCGAGTTGTTGCAGCGCGCCGACGGGCTCGCGATCGTAGCGGAGCTCCGCGTCGTAATCGTCCTCGATCACGAGGCCCCCGGCCGCACGAGCCCAGGCAATCGCGGCGGCGCGACGGCGCGGCGACACCACGCAACCCAGCGGGAACTGGTGCGCCGGGGCGAGCACCACGGCGTCCGCGTGGACGTCACCGAGCAACCCGGTCTTCGCTCCCTGGCCGTCGACCGCGAGAGGCGCAACGTCGAGCCCTGCGCAGGTGACGATGTCGCGATGCCACGCGAGACAGGGATCCTCCATCGCCATCGTCCGCGCACCGCGCGCGCGGAGCACACGAGCGACAAGCGACAACGCGTGGCCGAAACCGGCGCACACGATGACGAGATCGGGATCGACGACCACTGCGCGCGCTCGTGAAAGGTAGTCGGCGAGCGCCCAGCGCAGCTCCGGGAGGCCGCGCGGATCGCCGTATCCCAGCGCCGAGTGCGGGAAGGTGCGCAAGCCGTCGAGCAAGGCCTTCGCCCAGGCGTTGTGCGGGAACGCGGTCAGGTCCGGGACGCCGGGGTTGAAGTTGAACCGCGGCGACGAAGACACCGCCACCACGTCGGCGGCTGCGCGAGGCCGGCGGACGACCCCGAGCTCGGCGACCCATGTTCCTGCCCCTCGGCGGACGAGCAGATAGCCCTCGATCTCCAGCTGCTGATAGGCCTCCATCACCGTCGTGCGGGCGAGCCCGAGGTCGCCGGCGAGCCCGCGCGTCGACGGCAGCCGGGTTCCGGGGGCGAGCCTGCCGGAACGGATCGCGGCACGAAGCGAGTCCTCCAGCGTGCGGCGCCGCTGCTTCGGAGGCATTGGCTCGAGGTGGACGATCGCCAAAGTGGGCTACCAAACGTACGTGAAAGTGGCCGTTTCCCCCGACCACTCCCGGGCAAACAAACTGGCGACCGATGAGTGACTCCCGGCTCCTCGGTCCGACAACAAGGCCCACTCGAGAAAAGGAGCGGAGCGATGCCAGCCCTGACGCCGATGCTGTGGTTCGACACCGAGGCCGAACAGGCCGCCGAGTTCTACACCTCGGTCTTTCCGAACTCGAAGATCGTCGAGGTGACCCGCTACGGCTCGGCCGGGCCGAGGCCGGAAGGGATGGTGATGACCGTCGCGTTCGAACTCGACGGCAAGGAGTTCGTCGCCCTCAACGGCGGCGCCCAGTACACCTTCAACGAGGCGATCTCCGTCGTCGTGTACTGCGAGACGCAGGAAGAGGTCGACATGTATTGGGAGACGCTCTCCGAAGGTGGAGAAGAGGTCGCCTGCGGGTGGCTCAAGGACAAGTTCGGGCTGTCGTGGCAGGTCACCCCGACCGAGCTTCCGAGGCTCCTCTCCGACCCGGACACCGAGAAGGCACAGCGCGTCATGGCGGCGATGCTCGAGATGACCAAGATCGACATCGAGACGCTGGAGCGGGCGGCCGAGAAGGCCACGGCCTGACGAAGCGGTCGCCTCGGCATCGTCGTCCGAGCTCCCGCGTGCTCGGAGACATCGCCGGAGGACGGCCCGAACTCGACCGCGGAGAGGCCGCCGCGGGAAAGGAGACGGGATGAGCGACACAAAGGCACCCGCCGTGCTGTTGCATGGTGACGCCACCGACGGGCGCCTCGCCGTCCTCGTGATCGGCGGCGGCGTACGACCGCCGCTTCACCGGCACGACTTCGACGAGACCTTCTACGTGTCCGCCCGGTGATCGGCTGACGCGATGTCGACCGCCTCGCAGCAGAGAGACGCGGCACGGCTCACGCTCGGCCTGTCGACCCGCCGAGCGCTCCTGACAGTCCACATCGTGGTCGCGGTCGGGTTGCTCGGCGACTCGGCCGGGTTCCTCGCGATCGCGATCCGCGGCGCCGCGACCGACAACCCGCAGCTCGCCTCCTCGTCGTACGAGCTGCTGCGGATGTTCAGCTACGTGTTCGGGATCCCGCTCAGCTTCGCGACCCTCGCCACGGGCATCGGCCTCGGGCTCACCTCGAGCTGGGGCGTGCTGCGCTATCCGTGGACGATCGGAAAGCTGCTCCTCGTCGTCTCGGTCATTGTCGTCGGCGCACTCGTCATCGACGGTGCGCTCAACGAGCTGAGAGACGGCGGCGACGGCGAGACCGCGCTCATCGCCGCCGCAACCTGGGACGTGATCGCGCTCACCGCCGCGACCGCCCTGGCGGTCTACAAGCCCGGCCGGCGAAGGGGCCGCAGGGCCACGACCTACTGCGAGAACTGACTCCCCATCGACGAAGGAGGCCGCCATGTCACTTGCCCGCGTCCACAACTTCTCCATCTCGCTCGACGGTTTCGCCACCGGCGAAGGCAGAGCCGCGACGCACCGTTCGGCCACGCCGGCGAACGGCTGCACGAATGGATGTTCGCCACCCGGTGGTGGCACGAGATGGTCGGCGAGCCCGGCGGCAGCGGCGGCATCGACGACGCCTTCTTGCAACAGTTCGATCCCGGGATCGGCGCCGAGATCATGGGCGCCGGGAAGTTCGGCTACCCCGGATGGCACGAGGACCCGGAGTGGAAGGGCTGGTGGGGCCCCAACCCGCCGTTCCACACACCGATCTTCGTCCTCACCCATCAGCCGCGCCCGTCGATCGAGATGGAGGGCGGCACGACGTTCCACTTCATCGACGCTTCGCCGGCCGAGGCGCTCGAGACGGCCCGCGAGGCTGCGGGCGGCCAGGACGTCCGCATCGGCGGAGGCGCCACCATCGATCCGCGAGTTCCTTGCCGCCGGGCTCGTCGACCACATGCACATCGTGGTGGTCCCGATCCTGCTCGGCCGGGGCGTACGCCTCTGGGACGGACTGGAGGGCCTCGAGAAGGACTACGAGATCGAGACCGCCTCCTCGCCCAGCGGAGTCACGCATGTGACGTTCACCCGCGCTGGCGAGCGCTCTGTGGAAGCGAAAGGAGCCGAGGATGTCTGAATTGCTGATCGACTTCATCACCTCGCTCGAGGGGTACGGGGCCGCCGAGGGCTGGCCCGGCTGGTGGGGCCTCGAGGGGCCTGAGTACCTGGCCTGGCTGGGAGACCAGCCGGAGGCGGACTACACCGTCCTGATGGGTGCCAACACCTATCGGCTGATGTCCGAACTGGTCGGCGAGGGCGAGCCGGGCACCGACGCGCTCACGGGCCTGACGAAGGTCGTCTTCTCGAGCACCTTGAGCGAGCCGCTCTCGTGGGAGAACGCGCAGCTGGTCAGGCAGGATCCCGCCGAGACCGTGCGCAAGATGAAGGACGAAGGCACCACGTCGCTGCGCACCATCGGCAGCCTCACGCTCTGCCGCTCGCTCCTGAAAGCTGGCCTCGTCGATCGCTTCCGCGTCGTCGTGTTCCCGGTCATCACCGGACGCACCGGCAAGGATCGGATCTACGACGGATACCCGGACGTCTCCCTCGGCATGGTCGAAAGCCGCACGTTCGACGGACGGCTGCAGCTGCTCGAGTACGTCCCCACGGTTCTGGATGGGCCGCCTGGTACCCGCACGGACGACACCTAGAGTCGGGGTCCACGTCGCTTCGAGCCGGCCCTGCACGAGCGTGCGTCGTCGATTGGTGGCTGAAGCCCTCGAAGGAACAGCGGTTTGGGCCGCGCTCCAGACGTCCGGCCGCCGATGATGATATCGGCGTTCGCAAAGCGCTTCGACTTCAGCGGCAAGACGATTCATCCGTTCGTCACCTACGCCGTGAGCGATCTCGGCACGACGATGGAGACGTACAGGGACATCTCCACCGGCGCGAGGATCAGCCCGGGCCTCGCCGTGCGAGGCGAAACCGTCAGACGGGCCGACCCGCAGGTGCGCGCGTGGCTGCGCCGCATCAGCCTTCTCCGCTAGCCCCACCGCCAACACGGCCACTCCCTGGCGTGCCCGTCGCGCCGCCGCTCCGCACCGGGACCGAGCGGCCCGTGCTACCGGCTCGCGCCGCCGAGGCTGACGCGAGTTACGTCCGGGATATCGCTCGAGTCGTCGTCCTCGTCGTCGGTAGAACGGCTCAGATCCGGCGGGACGACGACGACGGGACACGGTGCGTGATTGATCACGTGCTGCGAGACGCTCCCTCTGAGCAGCGCCCCAAGCGATCCCTTGCCAGAGGTGCCGATCACGAGGAGCTGGGCTCGTTCGACGCCGGCCAACTCCTCGAGTGTCTCTTTCGGCGTGCCACGGGTGACGATGCGCTTGACGGCGGCGCCCGGTACGAGCCGTGCCAGCAACCCGTCGATCAGCTCGTTCGCGTGCTCGTTCTCCTCCTCGCGCAGGCGTGCCTGACCGTCCGCGGCGGCCGAGACGCCCGGGGGAACCTCCGCGGGAGTGACGTGCGCGAGGATGAGCGGGGCCGCGAGCTTCCGCGCGAGGTTGGCCGCGGTTGCCACGACTTTGGGGGCATGCGGATCGTCGGCCACGCCGCAGAGCACCGGCTTGCCCGGGCTGCGCGGGAGGGCGGCAGCGGCTTCCTCGGCGGACCGGTCTTGGCCGAGTTCGACGAGCCGCTGGAAAGGCCCGGTCGACTCGAGTGGCGCCGCGCCACGCGCGAGGATGATCCGTCTGTTCTCGTGGTCGATCTCGAGGAGCGCTGCGAGCGGCACCTCCAAGCGGCGGCGCCCGAACCATCCCTGGGCGGCGATCAGCGCCCGTGGTCGGCCGTGCTCGTCGCGTACCCATTCGTCGACGATCCCGACTGATCCGTCAGGTGTGTCGACTAGATGGTCGACCATCCCGTCGAGGATGTCCACCGGTCGTGGTCGGGCAAAGAGCGCCATGCGTCAACCGTGCCGCGGGGACGCTGCGCCGTCGATCGGTGCGGGGACGCATCCGTGCCGCTTCTACGCTGTAACCGCCGAGAGTTGAGTAACAGCGCTCTACGGCGCACCGAGGTGGTGGATGGGGTCGCGCCCCCATTGCCGTGCGGCACTTGCGACAGGCATCCTGAACGCTCCGCTTCCTTGCTGATCTGACCGCAAGACGGAGGTATCGTCGTGGCTGTTGTTGCGGCGTCCGCCTTCGCGGTCGCCTTGCTCGCTATCGCACTCGAGTTCGGCCATCGGACAAAGGTCGCGCTCGTCGGCGCCGCGCATCGTCGTGCGTCGTTGGCGCGCTCGACGTCGAGACCGCGATCGAGTCGGTCGACTGGGCGACGCTCGGGCTGCTGGTCGGGATGATGATCATCGTCGGGCTCACGGAGCCGACTGGAGTCTTCTCCTATCTCGCGCTGCACGTCGCGCGGCTCTCGGGCGGGCGTCCCTTCCGGCTCATCGTCCTGCTCGCCCTCATGACGGGCGTCCTCTCCGCGTTCCTCGACAACCTGACGGCGATCCTGCTCGTGGTGCCGATCAGCCTGCAGCTGTCGCGTCTGCTCGAGCATCCCGGTCGTACCGCTCGTGCTCGTCCAGGTGATGGCCTCGAACATCGGCGGCACTGCGACGCTGATCGGCGATCCGCCGAACATCATGATCGGCTCGCACGTCGAGCAGCTCTCGTTCCTCGACTTCATCGTCACCCTCGGCCCGGTCGCTGCCCTGACGCTGCTCGTGATGACCGTGCTGCTCTACGTCGTTCTATCGCCGCTCGCTGACGGCCACGCCGGACGCACGCGAGCGCATCGCGGAACTCGATCCGCGAGCGCAGCTTGAAGCGCGAGCGTCTGTTCCCGATCCTCCCCGTGCTCGGCGGCACGATCGTCGGCTTCTTCCTGCACGCGCCACTGCACGTCGAGCCGGTGGTGGTCGCGATGACCGGCGCGACCGTGATGCTGCTCGTCGCCGGCCGCGAGCTCGAATGGGCGCTCGAGCGGGTCGAGTGGGGCACGATCTTCTTCTTCCTCGGTCTCTTCGTCATGGTCGGCGCGCTCGAGGAGCGCGGCGTGATCGCGGACATCGCCGACGGCATCGCCGACGTCACCGGCGGCTCGAAGACCGCCGAGGCACTCGTGGTCCTCTGGGGCGCGGCGGCCGGCTCGGCGCTCGTCGACAACATCCCCTTCACAGCCGCCATGATCCCCGTCGTCGACGAGCTGCAGACGGACGGGCTTCGACGACGCCACCTGGTGGGCGCTCGCGCTCGGCGCCTGCTTCGGCGGCAACGCCACGTTGATCGCGGCCGCCGCCAACGTCGCCGCCGTCTCCGCGCTCGCACGCGCCGGGCACGCGAATCTCGTTCCTCCGGTTCCTCGCGATCGGCCTGCCGGTCACGGTCGTCTCGCTGCTGATCGCGACCGGCTACCTGCTCGTCTTCCAGCTCTGAACATGCGTGAGGATGATGCCGAGCCGAAGCTGATGAAGATCCAGCGAGGCAGCCTCTACCAGCGTGTCTTCCTGCTCAACGCGACCATCCTCGATCGTCGCGACACTCGTCGTCGCGATCACTCCGGCCACGGTCAGCTTCCCGGTCGAGCTCACCGAGGCGATCGTGCTCGTCGCCGGGCTCATAGCGATCCTCGTCCTCAACGCCTTCGCGCTTGCGCGCAGCCTTCGCACCCCTCGAACGGTTGAGGCGCTCGATGCGCGAGGTCGACCCCTACCGGCCCGGCAAGCGCTTGGAGGCGCCGGCCCGCAAGAGGTGCGCGAGCTCGTCGACGTCTTCAACGACATGCTCGACCGGCTCGAAGGCGAACGGCGCGAGAGCGGCGGCGGGCGCTTGCCGCGCAGGAGGGCGAACGCTGGCGCGTCGCGCAAGAGCTCCACGACGACGTCGGCCAGGCGCTCACCGGCATCCTGCTGCGGCTCGAGTCGCTGGCGCGGGCAGGCCCCGCCGGAGCTTCTACCCGACGTGCGCGCGACCCAAGAGGCAACCAGAGAGACAATCGACCGCGTCAGCCGCGTCGTACGACAGCTGCGCCGGAAGCGCTGACCGACCTCGGGCTCGGCCAAGGCGCTCGCCGCCCTCGCGCGGCGGGTCGACGACGAGTCCGGCCTGCGGATCCGACAACGCGATCGCAGCTGACCTCGACGACCTCGATGAGCGGAGTCCGAACTCGTCATCTACCGCGTCGCGCAGGAGAGCCTGACCAACACCGCCCGGCATGCGCGCGCGACCCACGTCGAGCTGAGCCTCGAGCGAACCGAAGACCGCGGCATCGTCCTGCGCGTCCGCGACAACGGAGTCGGCCTTCCGACGACCCACCGCAGGCGCGCTACGGGATCCTCGGCATGCGCGAGCGAGCGATGCTGATCGGAGCAACGCTGACGATCGAGAACCACGAAGACGGCGGCGTCGAGGTCACGCTCACCGCGCCACTCGAGCCATGAGCGAGCGTCCCCCCACCCGCGTCCTGCTGGCCGACGACCACCACGTCGTCCGCCACGGGCTACGGCTCCTGATCGACGCCGAGCCCGACCTCGACCGTGGTCGCCGAAGCCGGCGACGGCATCGAGGCGGTCCAGGCCGCGCTCGAGAACGACATCGACCTCGCGATCCTCGACGTCTCGATGCCCCGCATGACCGGGCATCAACGCAGCCCGCGAGATCATCGGCGCCCGGCCCAACGTCCGCATCCTGATGCTCTCGATGCACGACAGCACCGAGTACCTGTTCGAGGCACTCCGCGCCGGCGCGTCCGGCTACGTGCTCAAGTCCGGCGCCGACCGCGACCTGATCGAGGCCTGCCGCGCAGCCATGCGCGACGAGCCATTCCTCTACCCATCCGCGATCCGCACACTGATCCGCGACCACCTCGACCGCCCGTCGACTGACGCTGGCGAGGTCCTCACACCACGTGAGACCGAGATCGTGAAGCTGATCGCCGAGGCCCACAGCTCGAAGGAGATCGCCGAGCTACTTGTCATCAGCCCCAAGACCGTCGAGCGCCACCGAGCCAACATCCTCGAGAAGCTCGGCATGAGCGACCGGGTCGAGCTCACCCGCTACGCGATCCGGCGCGGCCTAGTCGAGCCGTAGTCCCCCAATCCGCAGGCCCACCCTTCTCGCCCGACCGGGGGGCCCAGCCCGGCAGCTCGTGTGGGCGAAGGCGCGACCAGAATGGGTGCTTCGCCCCATCGACGCTACCTGGCGTCCTCGTTAGCGTAGGACACGACGAGGGGCAGTATCCCCGACGGGTGTCATCGTCATCTTCGGCCCGACTGGCCCGGTGGCACCGGCCGTCCACGGCGGCGGGAGAAACCTTCGCAGACGGACGATTCCGACTGACGAAGGAGGCTGCCGCGTGAAGCTCGAGCTCTGGATGTGGGTGGCGTTCGCGAGCGTTCGTCACCGCCATGCTCCTCGTCGATCTGCTCGCCTTCAGCCGGCGCGCCGAGCTGATCCCGATGCGCCGCGCGGTCATCTGGAGCGTCGCGTGGACGTTGCTCGGCTTCGGCTTCGCAGGATTCCTCTGGCTGTGGCAAGGAGGCGAGCCGCGCGCGCGAGTACCTGGCTGGGCTTCCTCATCGAGAAGTCACTCTCGATCGACAACCTCTTCGTCTTCGCACTGATCTTCGCCTACTTCGGCGGTGCCCGGCCCTTCCAGCGCCGCGTCGCTCTTCTGGGGCATCGTCGGCGCGATCGTCCTCCGCGGAATCTTCATCCTCGCCGGCGCCGCCATGCTCGACGCCTTTCACTACACGATCTACCTGTTCGGCGCCTTCCTCGTCATCACCGGCCTACGCCTTGCCCGCCACCGCACCGTCGAGATCCACCCCGAGCGAAACCCCGCGCTGAAGCTGATCCGCCGGTTCCTCCCCATGACCAGCACCTACCAGGGAGACAGGCTCGTCGCCCGCGAGCGCGGGAGGTTCGTGGCGACGCCGATGCTCGCCGCACTCGCCCTGATCGCAGCCTTCGACGTCGTCTTTGCCGTCGACTCGATCCCCGCCATCTTCGCGGTCACCCGCGACACGCTTCATCGTCTACACCGCCAACGCGTTCTCGCTGCTCGGCCTTGCCGCCCTCTACTTCGTCCTCGCGGACATGATCGAGCGCTTCCGCTACCTCAACCTCGGCCTCGCCGCCGTCCTCGTCTTCGTCGGACTGAAGATGACGCTGGCCGACGTCTACGAGATCCCCGTTCTTCTCTCGCTCGTCTTCATCGTCGTCGCCCTCGCGGTCGCGGCTGCCGCGTCGCTGGCGCGACCGGTGCCGCCGACACCCCGCCGGACGCGCGCCGCCGACGCGCACCGCGATCCGCAGACGGTCCGCCAACAGACAGCGCGTAAGCCGGCTCCAACCGAGGGACGACCCTGACATCCCAAGTTGGTGTCTCCGGAGCGCCGGCCGCGGGTCCAGGAGGCCAGGATGAGGCGCCTCGTCATCACCAGGAACTCAAAGAAGCGGCCCCGCTACCGCAATCGCCTGTCCAGCATCCGCACCGCCCGACAGGACTCGCGCCAGGAGATAGTGCGCCGCCACGAAGCCTCCGAGAAACGCAGCGACGAGCCAGAACGCGAGAGTACAGTCGCCCGAGTCGGGTCGCGCCGCGGCAGCGTCACGAGCTCGCTCACGGGACAAGCGCCAGTGTGTCATCGACTCAGTATCGCGAGCCGGAAGTCCCTACGCCATACAGGCTCGAACCCATTTCCGGCTTGGCTAGCGCCGGTCGACGACGCGCACGGCCTTGCCCTCGCTGCGCGGAACCGCTCCGCGGTCGAGCACCTCGGCGCGGACACGGATGCCGAGGTGCTCGCGCAGGACGCGCTCGACGTCCGCGCGGAGGTGCGCAGGATCGACCTCTGCGGCGGCGGGCTCGCACTGCACCGTGAGCTCGTCCATCGCGCCGGACCGCTCCACCACGAGCTGGTAGTGCGCAGCGGCTTCGGGCACGGAGAGGAGCGCGTGCTCGACGTTCGACGGGTACACGTTCACGCCGCGCACGATGATCATGTCGTCGCGCCGGCCGCGCAGGCCGCGGATTCGTGCCGTCGTCCGCCCGCAGCGGCATGGCTCGAACGTGAGCGAGCCGATGTCGCCGGTGCGGTACCGGAGGAAGGGCATCGCCTCCTTCAGCAGCGTCGTGAAGACGAGCTCGCCCTCTTCGTTCTCTCCCAGGACCGCGCCCGACTCGGGATCGACCACCTCGACGACGAAGTGGTCCTCGTGCACGTGCAGGCCGTCGCGCGCCTCGATGCACTCCGCCGCGACACCGGGGCCGCACATCTCCGAGAGCCCGTAGAAGTTGACCGCCCGCAGCCCCGGCAGCGCCGACTCGATCTGCGAGCGCAGCCCGTCCGTCCACGGCTCGCCGCCGAACAGGCCGAGCTCGAGCTTGAGCGTCGCCGGGTCGATGCCGGCCTCTTCGACGGCGTGTGCGATCACGATCGCGTACGAGGGCGTCGAGACGAGCACCTGCGCGCCGAGGTCGTGCAGGAGCACGGCCTGGCGCGCGGTCATCCCGCCCGAGACCGGCACCACCGGTGCGCCGATCCGCTCGGCGCCCTGGTGGAAGCCGTGCCCGCCGGTGAAGAGCCCGTAGGTGTTCGCGTTGTGCACGAGCATCCCGGGCCGTACGCCCGCCAGCGTCATGCAGCGCGCCATCAACTCCGTCCAGGCATCGAGGTCGGCGGACGTGTAGCCGACGACGGTCGGCTTTCCGTGCGTCCCGCTCGACGCATGCAGGCGCGCGAGCGACCCGACGGGCACACGAAGCAGTCCGAACGGGTACGCGTCGCGCAGGTCGGCCTTGCCGGTGAACGGCAGCTCGGACAGCGCGCCGAGCTCGACAGCCGAAGGTTGCGCGCAGACGCTCGCGCTGCAGCTCGCGGAGCTCCGCCCGCGGCAGCTGCTCGGCGGGGCTCCAGATCACCGGCTCAGAGACGGCGCTCGTGGGCGCTCCAGTGCTGCTCGAGGTTCCGCACGAGCGCCGGGCTCAGGTGGCAGTGCACCTGCTCGCGGCAGAACGTCGCCATGTACTCCCGGAAGAGGTCGAGCGGCTCGGCGCCGATGCGCAGCGCGCGTCGGTTGCCCGCCGCGTTCACGAGCCCCGAGCTGGTCAGCACCTCCACGCGCCGAGCGACCGCGGCATCCATCTCGTCCGACGAGTCGACGATCTCGTCGCAGAGAAGGTCGCCGTTCGGCGTGCCGGCCTCGAACTCGAGCCCGGAGAGGATCGCCTGCCGCGCGAGCCGGTCGCCGACCGAGCGCGGTAGCCGCAGGTTGGACGCGCCCGGAAGGATGCCCTCCTTGCGCGCCGGCAGGTAGAGGCGCGCGCCGCGCGCCGCGATCACGTGGTCGACCGTGTGGAGGATCTGGCACGCGCCGCCGATCGCGAACGTCTCGACCGCGGCCACCCAGAGCTTCTCGGTCGTCTGCTCCGGCTCGTTCGGGCGATGCTCCTCGGAGCTCAGCCCACGGAAGAGCTTGTTCACGTAGCCGAGGTCGCGCGTGACGAAGAACAGGTAGTCGATGCGTCCGTGGTAGAGGTGCGTGAGGTTGAGCCCCGCGCCGAAGACGCGCCGCCCGGCGTAGCGCGGGTGGGTGACGACCGCGCCGCGGATCACGCCCACCTCGACCTCCGGGTCGAGCAGTGCGAGGTCGACGGCGACCTCGGTCGTCGGCAGCGTGTCGCAGTCCTCCGCGTTCAGGTGCCGGTCGTTCCGGATCTCGAGATACGCCGCACGGCCGCGGCGCTCGAGATAGGTGCCACCCAGGTCGGCGAGGCCGGTCGCGCGGAAGTCGTCGAGCCGCTCGAGCGCTTCATCCGTCGGTCGCAGCATCGACCAGACGAGGTGCGCGCCGCACCGTGGCGAGGCGAGCACGAACGAGAGGAACAGCCCCTGCGCGGTCTCGATGCCCTCCTTCTCGGGCAGGGGCGTCGCCCGCTCGGCCGCCATCTGCGTGCGCGTCGGCACGAGGCCGGGGAAGCGCTCGGCCGCTGCGTAGACGAGCGTCTCGTCGCGCACCGGCCGGCGCAGGTCGTCGGTGAGCGTCGCGTAGACCGCCTCTGCGTGGGCGCGCAGGAACGAGGCGCGCTCGGCGTCGAGCGCCGTCTTCAGTCGGGCCGCCGCCTCGGCCTCCGGCTCGTTCCGCTTCGGACGGGGAGGCAGGCGCCCGAGCAGCTCTTCGCCGCGCACGAGGTGCGCGCAGGTGGCGGAGCTCGCCGCCTCGAAGGAGGCTCCCTGCTCGGGCGCGCTCGCGCGCCAGTCGTCCAGCTCGGTCTCAAGCATCGGCGAGCACGAACTCGGCCGCGCGCTCGCCGATCATGATCGACGGAGCGTTCGTGTTCCCTGTCGTCACCATCGGCATGATCGACGCGTCGGCGACCCGCAGACCCTCGATCCCGTGCACCCGGAGTCGGGGGTCGACGACGGCGGCCTGGTCGGTGCCCATCTTGCACGTGCCCACCTGGTGGTGGTAGGTGATCGCGTTCTCACGCACGTAGGCGCGCACGGCTGCCGGCGTATCGACCGTCGGTCCCGGGTAGAGCTCGACGGCGCCCCAGTCGCGGAGCGCGTCAGCGGCGCCGATCCGCCGGCACAGCTCGACGGCGGCGACGAGGCTCTCGAGGTCGGACTCGCACGCGAGAATGTTCGGGTCGAGCGCGACCGGGGCCTCGGGTGAGGGCCCGGTGAGGCGGAGCGAGCCGCGACTCTGGGGGCGCACCATCCCGCCCTGCAGGGTGAAGCCGTTCTCGGGCCCTTCCATCCACGGCTCGTACATCGGCACCATGAAGTGGATCGGCTGGAGGTCGGGCACGGGCAACCCGGCGCGCGAGCGCCAGAAGAGGTGGGTCTGGCAGGCGGGCAGGCCCGGGGAAGGGGGTCCGACCTCTCGCTCTGCGCCGAAGATCACCGGCGACAGCAGATGATCGTGCAGGTTGTCGCCGACTCCGGGCAGGTCGGCGACGACGTCGACGCCGACGGAGCGCAGGTGCTCGGCAGGGCCGACGCCCGAGAGCAGCAGGAGCTGCGCCGAGCCGATCGTCCCGCCGCACACGATCGACCTGCTCGGCCCGGGTGCGCTCGATGCGATCGCCCTCGGACCACTCGATCCCGACGCATCGTGTGCCGTCGAACAGCAGGCGGCGTGCGGTCGCGCCCGTGACGACGTCGAGCCCCGGCTGCCCCTCGACGGGGCGGATGTACGCCGCAGCGGTGCTGTGGCGCACGCCGTCCTCGATGCAGTACTGCATGAACGACACGCCGTCCTGCGACGCGCCGTTGTAGTCCGCGTTCAGCGGGATGCCGCATTCCTGCGCCGCCGCGGCGACCGAGCTGTGGATCGCGTCCGGCTCGAACGACGTCAGCAGGCTCACGGTGCCCGGCCCGTCCGGCTCCCGCCGCTCGATGCGCTCGTAGACCGGACGGACGTCGTCCCACGACCAGCCGTCGGCGCCGAGATACGCCCACGTGTCGAAGTCTGCGGGCGCCCCGCGCACCCAGATCATCGCGTTGAGGCAGCTCGAGCCGCCGAGCACTCGTCCTCGCGGCCACGCGAGCCGGCGTCCGGCCGCATGCGCCTGCGGCACGGTCTCGTAGGCCCAGTCGACCTCCGAGAGCCAGAGCTCGTGCAGCCGGCCCGGGTCGTGAATCGCCGGGTTGTCGTCGAGCCCGCCCGCCTCGAGCAGCAGGACCCGGACGCCGGCATCGACGAGGCGTCGCGCGACGACGGCACCGGCCGAGCCGGCGCCGACGACCACGACGTCCGCGTTGCGGTCGCTCACGCCGTCGAGACCCAGACGCTCTTGACCTCCGTGTAGAGGTCGATCGCGTCCTTGCCCATCTCGCGACCCCAGCCGCTCGACTTGACGCCGCCCCAGGGTGCCGCGGCATCGAGCGGGTTCGGCATGTTCACCCAGACGTTTCCCGCGCGGGTGGCCGCCGCCAGCCGGTGCGCACGTGCGACGTCGCGCGTCCAGATCGAGGCGCCGAGACCGTAGTCGGTGTCGTTCGCGCGGGCCACCACCTCGTCGACGTCGTCGAACGGCATCACACAGACGACCGGCCCGAAGATCTCCTCGCGCGCGATCTTCATGCTGTCGTCGACGCCGGCGAACACGGCCGGCGTGAGGAACGCCCCACGCTCGAGGCGGTCGCCAGGGCGCTCGCCGCCGCACAGCAGCTCGGCGCCCTCGTCGACGCCTCGTCTGATGTACCCCTCCACGCGCTCGCGGTGCGCGTGGGTGACGAGCGGCCCGAGCTGCGTCGTCGTCTCGAGACCGGGGCCGACGGTCATCGACGACGCCGCCGCGGCGGCCGCCTCCGCGAACGCGTCTGCGACGGGCCGCTGCACGTAGACGCGGCTGTAGGCCGCACAGACCTGCCCGCTGTTCAGCCGGAAACACGCGAAACAGCTATCCTTGCCACCGGACCAGGAACAGAACGCCGTCGGGAGTGAACCATGGTCGTCTGTGGGTGCCTGCTCGGTGTTTCTCCGAACCATATGGTCACATCCTACGGAGTTCGGGTACGTATGGGTGTCTGGTTAGAATTCAGCCCTAGTGACGGCAGCGATACCGTCGACTGAAACGTCGTCACGCTGACGAACCGGGTTCACCCGACTCGCGACAACACCGCAATCACCGAGTTCCGTCCTGCGTTCCACGACCTCGTCGTGTCGCTTCTCTCGCCTGACGCGCACCGTTTTCCATCCGTTCGGAGTCGTCGGTGCGCGTTCTCCGAGGATTTACGAATTTTCTAGTAATTTTTAAATGAAGGCCAATAAAATCATATTCTTCGGCTCCGTTCCTCCGTATCAGTGTCGCCGACCCCATCGACATATCGAGACAAACGGAACGGAACGCCGATGGTACGAATGAAGAGCCTCGTCATCGGTGGCGTCGTCGTCCTAGTCTGTCCTCGCAGGGAGCGGCTATCTCGCAGTCACGAACGAATCGGTCCCGAAACCCTCTGCTGGCGTTCAGGACTTCGGAGACTGGGGGGGAACGGTCACCGACCAACGAACCGAGGTCGTCACTCACGTTTTGGACGACCAACCCCTATCCCGTCGATGTCACGACCGGCAATTCGCTTCACGTGGACGTAACTCGCTTTCCCTCAACGGAGTCACGGTGGCCGAAGGGACACGGAGATACGGTCGAACTTCCGCGCGGCAATACGACGCAAACGCAATCGACGTACGTGGTAAACGACCGATTGAAGCGCTGGTGGGTGAATTTCATCGAGGCCAACGAAACGATTCACGCGACCGCGTCTGGAAACGCACGTGTCACCACGCCGGTCAGAAACTGGTCGTATCGAGCGTCGAGAAACACACCCAGTTCACGAACCAAACGCCGATTCTCGATTCGTTCTCGCATGCTGCCGAGCGAACCGAAGGTGAATACGTTCGTACTCAGCGAGTTGATATCGGTTCCATCCAACGGAAGGTGACTGTCGGCGCAGAGGCACAGGATTCCCAGGCAAGGTGGGGGATGTGATTCAAAACCGGACGACAGTCCGGTGCGTTCGAATCCACAACCCCAGCAAGACGGTTCCCATTGTCGTCGACCCAACGGACTCGGATGAACGCCGACGTGAACGGTAACACGATGTTCCGTTCGGGGAGTGGGGGGCCGTTCGACGAACGCCTCCAAACGGAAGCTACTGCGTCCGGGGGAAATCCAGGGAAGTCGTCATTCCCGTCACGATGGACAACGACGAAGTGGACGATTGGTTCCGGTCGCACGTGAAAAACGGTGAACGCTCCACGATCGCCGTCCACACACGGTTCATCGTCGATCCGGTCAGGGTGGCAAGCCGATTCGTGTCCCCAATGGGGATGGTATCACCTATCGATGTACCATGCAAACTGCCATCTTCGAGGACAATCAAACGGCCAAAACGACGTGTGGATGAACCGCCCGCTTGTAAGGGTGGAGTCTTTCGAACCCGTCATTCGGTCCCGAACGGTCGACGTTGGAAAGAAATGGGAGAGGATACCGACGATGACCGATGTGATTTCCACGACCTCCGTTTCGACGTCCCGCTTTCTGGGATAAATGGGAGGTAGAAACACGCCGACGGTCGTGGTTTGTTCGCCCCTTCTCCGCCGTCAGGCACCACATAACAATAATCGATATCGACGATAGAAAAATTGCGAACGTCGCACTACGCCAGTCAGGTCGCCATGTCCCGCGACGTTCGAGCATCGCTAACGAACGAATCGCCGTGTCTGATGACCGTCGTTCGGTGCGTGGTTCCGCTGGCACGACCACACACCGTTTCACGGGAACGGGTCGCTTGTTGGTAGAAGCACCATCGACACCGCGTCGATGGCGGCCACTCCGTGGCCCCGGTGGTTCGATTCCACCCCCGTTCGTTGGAGAGAATTGTCGGTCTTATTCACGTCTGCTGAAGTTATTATCCCGCCCCCAAGAGCGACACCACGAGTCCACGCACGCCGAATCGTCGATGTCTCTCGGTTCGTTCCCGAGATGGAATTTCATCGAACAACCGTTAGCTGACGCTCTCCCGCTACAAACGACTGAGTACGGCGGAAACGGTGGAAGAAAGGTGGCGGGGCACAGACGGACCCGAGTGATGACGTCAGATCCTCTACCAGAGCGGCCTCGCCACAGTGAATCAGTCGTGAACGAACGTAAACAGCCTTTTGGCTGTTCGTTAGCTATTTAAACTTATTATTAAAAATTTTGAGTTATTTATGGATGGACGAGCTCCGTGCCCAAAGCGGATAATGACTCACCGATTGCAACGCTTCGTCGCTAGCCGAAGGCTCATGCCAATCTGCTCGAATATCGGGAGCTACGGGTCAAAAAAGGATGTTTCTCCCGTGGTTTCACCTCACCGCTCGTCTTCGATACCGCCCTCGAAATCGTTGTCCGTGAGAGTGAGGTTCTCCGCGTCTTCGAGAATTTGGAGAGCAGGTTTCCCGCTTCGCGAGCGTGCAGTGACGTCCTCTATCAACGTCCCGTCGCCACCTTCCACGAGCGCGTGACTTTCGGAGACGTACGTGCCGCCACGAATCGTGCAGTTCGTGCCCTTGTTAGTCAGTGCGTGGCGGCCGGAGTCATCGCCGTGGTCGACCGAAAGGTCGACGAAGCGAGTGTTATCACGGTTGTTGTAGATAGCGCTTATACGTACCGGTCGTCTTTGCCTGCCCCATGACAGTGGTGTCCAATAGTGTC
>CAVSGN010000002.1:0-538945 GCA_963727515.1 uncultured Thermoleophilia bacterium
CAGGCTCGCCAGCAGGAACGTCACCACGTAGGTGACCAGCGCGACCAGCATGAAGCGGATGTACTTGAGCATGTTGTCGTAGAGCTTGCGGCCCTCGGAGACGGCCTGCACGATCGTGGCGAAGTTGTCGTCGGTGAGGATCATCTTCCCGGCGTTCTTGGCCACCTGGGTGCCCGGTGCCCATCGCGATGCCGATGTCGGCGGCCTTGATCGCCGGGGCGTCGTTGACCCCGTCGCCGGTCATCGCCACGACGTCGCCCTTCTTGCGCAGGGTCTCGACCATGAGCACCTTGTGCTCGGGGGCCACCCGGCCGACCACGCCGATGCTGTCGATCCGCGCCAGCCGCTCCTCCTCGGACATGGCCGCCAGTTCGGTGCCGAGGATCGCCTCGCCGGGGATGCCGAGCTGCTTGGCGATCGCCGCCCCGGTGACCACGTCGTCGCCGGTGACCATCCGCACCCGGATGTTGGCGTCCTGGGCGGCCCGGACCGCGTCCAGGGACTCCGCGCGGGGCGGGTCGATCATCCCGACGATCGCCGTCATCTGCAGGTCCTGTGATCAGGGCCAGCAGGTCGCCCTCGGGGTCGAAGGTCGCGGGGTCGAGGTCGCGCATGGCCGCGGCCATGACGCGCAGGCCCTTGCCGCCGAGGCGATCCATCTCGCTGGTCGGCGCGCTGCGTTCTGCTGCATCGCCCCACGGGACGGTCTCGCCGTTGGCCAGCGCCGTCGTGGCCCGCGCGATCACGGCCGGGCCGGCGCCCTTGACGAAGACGCGGACGACCGCCTTGCCCGGACGTCGTCCTTGGCGTCGCAGAAGGCGGCCATGAACTTGTAGGTGGGGTCGAACGGCAGCGTGGCGAGCCGGGGGTAGGCCGCCTGGGTGCCCTCGATGTCGAGCTTCGCCTTGTGCCCGAGGACCAGCAGCGCGCCCTCGGTCGGGTCGCCCACGACCTTGCCGTCGACCAGCTTGGCGTCGTTGGTGATCAGGAACGGCAGGATCGCCGCCTCGATCGTGTTGGTGTTGCCCGCCGCGTGCTGGACCTCGCCGTCGAGGCCGTAGCCCATGCCCGAGACCGAGTACCGGTCGGTGGGGTCGATCACCTCGACGACCGTGACCTGGTTCATCGTCAGCGTGCCGGTCTTGTCGGAGTTGATCGCCGACGTCGAGCCGAGGGTCTCGACCGAGTCGAGGCTCTTGACCACGGCGCCCTGCGCGGCGAGCTTCGTCGACCCGGTGGACATGATCACCTGCAGGACGGTCGGCATCGCCATCGGCACGGCGGCCAGCGCCAGCGCGATGGCGGTGGTGAAGATGACCTGGGTCGACTCCCCGCGGGAGATCCCGAGGGCGAACATGATCACGATGGTGAGCCCGGCGGCCGCCGGCGATCCACAGCGTCAGGGTGTCCAGCTGCTTGGTCATCGGGGTCTTGAGGGTGGGCGCGGACTTCAGCATCCCGGAGATGTTGCCCACCGCGGTGTCCGCGCCCGTGCCGGTGACGATCATCACGCCGCTGCCGTGGGTCACCGGGGTGTTCATGAACGCCATGTTCGACTGGTCGCCCGAGGACCGGGTTCGCGGTCGGTGACGACCTCGGTGCTCTTCGACGCGGGCACGCTCTCGCCGGTCAGCGCGGACTCGTCGATCTGCAGCGACGTGGCCTCGATGATCCGGCCGTCGGCGCACACATCGTCACCGGCCGCGAGCAGGACCACGTCGCCGACGACCACCTGGTCGGCGTCGACCTTGACCTCGGTGCCGTCGCGACGGACCCGGGCGGACGTCTTGAGCATCGACTGCAGGGCGTTCATGGCGCTCTCGGCCTTGCCCTGCTGGCGCAGCCCGCCCAGCGCGTTGAGGGCCGTGATCAGCAGGACGGCGATGCCCGTGGAGATCTCGCCGATCAGCGATCGAGGCGACCGCCGCCGCGACCAGGATGATCTGCATGTAGGACTTGTACTGGGCCAGGAACAGCCTCCAGCCCGGCGGTGCCTCCTCGGCGGGGAGGGCGTTCGGTCCGTTCGTCCTGAGCAGCTCGGCGGCCTTCGCCGCGGAGAGTCCCTCGGCCGGGTCGACCCCGAGCTGACGTGCGACGTCGTCCGGCGGGAGCGCGTACCACCTCGCCGCCGGGACCTCGCCGTCGTCCGGGGATGTGCCCGTGCCTGACGCCATGGTCCTGTCGGTCATCGCCAGCTCCTCGTCTCGGTCGCCGTGGGTGTCCCCCTAGAAGGGAGTCGGGATGTTGTGCAGGGGAAGCCCCGGTTCGACGTACCCCCGGGGGCTCGGCCTCCTGGGCATCCTCACGTCGTGGTCCGGGAGCGGCTCGTAGGGGATCTCGCTGAGCAGGTGCGAGATGATGTTGAGGCGTCCGCGCCTCTTGTCGTCGTTGTCCGCGACGAACCACGGGCCCCAGCCGGTGTCGGTGGCGGCCAGCATCGCGTCCCGGGCCCGGCAGTAGTCGTAGTGCCGGCTGTAGGACTTCAGGTCGGTGGGGGAGAGCTTCCAGATCTTGCGAGGATCCTCGATCCGGCTCTCCAGGCGCCGGCTCTGCTCCTCGACGCTGACATTGAGCCAGTACTTGACCAGGATGATGCCGCTGTCGACCATCGCCCTCTCGACCGCCGGCACCTGCTCGAGGAACCTCTCGGTCTGCTCCGCTGTGCAGTAGCCCATCACCGGCTCGACGCCGGCGCGGTTGTACCAGCTGCGGTCGAAGATGGCGACCTCGCCGGCCGCGGGGAAGTGGGTGATGTAGCGCTGGATGTACATCTGCGACTTCTCGCGCTCGGTCGGGGTGGGCAGCGCGATGTGCTTGAACACCCGTGGGCTGGTGCGCTCGGTGATCCGCCGGATCGTGCCGCCCTTGCCCGCCGAGTCCAGGCCCTCGAAGACGATGCACACCTTGGCACCGGAGGACTTGACCCACTCCTGCATGGCGACGAGCTCGCCCTGGAGGCGGCGCATCTCCTTCTCGTACTTCTTCCGCCTCATCTTCCCGGAAGAAGTCGCGGCCTCGTCCGGCGTCTCCGATGGATCCAGCGCGGCATCGACGTCGTGGTGATCCTTCTTGTCCTCGGCGCTTCTTCTCCGTGTCGCGACTTGCTCATCTCCGCACCTCCCTCTTGCTCCGGCAGTCTTCGAACAACCGACCCACGCTCGCCGAGCCGCCTCTGCGACTGACCCCTGCGAGATCCGGCGCGCCTCGGTTCACTCTGTGGATATTGCGAAGCTACGCCGTTCCGGGGAGGCGCGGCAGGTCCGTCGCGGCGTTTCACCCGTGTGAAAGGTGTCCGACGTCACGCTGGCCTTTCGCACCGGGTGGAGACTGGAGGGCATGGAACACGTACAAGCCCAAGAAGAGGAGGCGACTGATGGAAGACGCAAATCTCGTGTCTCGTAGTCGGCACGTATTCGGTGACCGGGGCGGCAGCCGACGACTTCAAGGCGTTGAAAGCAGGGGAGGACGCCAGCGAGTACCAGGTCGTCGGCGCCGTCGTGATGAACCGTGACGCGAGTGGCAAGGTGGACGTGCAGGAGCACGACAGCGGCGCGCACGTCGCGGGTGGCGCCGTGCTCGGCGGGACCGCCGGGCTGGTGGTCGGGCTGTTCGCGCCGCCGCTGCTGGCGGCAACAGCAGTCGGCGCCGGGATCGGTGCTGTCGTCGGCAAGCTCAGCAAGAAGCACCAGGAGAAGCAGCTGGGCGTCGAACTCGAGGAGTACCTGCCCCCGGGATCGTCCGCGGTCGTCGCGGTCGTCGACGACGTCTATGCGGACAAGGTCGAGGCGGCGCTCGTCAACTCGGACAAGCGGATCAACAAGGCGATCGACAAGGGCGACTACGACGAGCTGCAGCAGGCGATCTCGGAGTCTGCGGACGAGGTCTCGGACGCGATTACCTCCTTAAGTAAGCTCGTTCACGGGGTGAGGAGGGCAGGCGTCCGTGCCCTCCCTCCTCACGCCGGACACCGGCCAGGCCCGGCTATTCCGAGCGCGCTGATCTCGAACCCACTGGATTCATGACGGTTTCTCCGGCGCGGTAGTGTCGGCGTATGGCTGAGAGCGTCGTGCAGCCCCTGGAGGGGCATTCCGTCGAGAATGGCGTTAGCGCGTTTCCGCCGCTTGCCGAGGCGAAGCTCGCGGTGCCGGCGACTCGCCGGGGATTGGTCTATCGGCCGCGGGTCCGGCGCCTGCTGCACGATGGGGAGGATGCAGCTCTGACGCTGGTCGTGGCCCCTGCCGGGTACGGCAAGACCACGGCGGTGCGAGCGTGGTGCGCGGCGCGGGAGGCGGCCGTCGCCTGGGTGACGCTGGATGCCGGTGACAACGAGTCGACCCGGCTGTGGCGGTATGTGGCGACCGCTGTCGACCGGGTCAGACCCGGGTTGGGACGAACCGCTCTGCAGCGACTCAGCGTTATCGGCGGCTCCGTCAATGAGGCGATTGACGAGCTCATGAACGGGGTGGCAGCCTTCGAGCGACCGCTCGTGATCGTGCTCGACGACGCTCACTTCGTGAGCGAGGAGGCCTGCCTGACGTCGCTGGCCCATGCGCTGGCGCGCCTCCCCCTGAACGGCCGCGTCGTCGTCATCTCGCGGATGGATCCCGACCTGGACGTGGCGCGAATGCGCGCAAATCGTTCGCTGAGTGAGCTGCGGTCGGAGGAGCTCTCGTTCGACGAGGCGGAGGCGCACGAGTTGCTCGTGAAGCGGGGCGGTCTCGCGCTCGGGAGCCGGGAGGTTCGCCTGCTCGTCGAGCGAACCGAAGGCTGGCCGGCCGCGCTCGTGCTCGCATTGATCTGGCTCCGTACGTGCGAGGATCCGGCCTCCGCTGCTAGAGCGTTCAGCGGGACCATCAATTCGTAGCGGACTACCTCAGCAGCGAGGTGCTCGGCTCGATGAACGAAGAACTTCGAGTTTTCCTCCAGGGCATCGCGGTCCTCGGCGTGTTCAGGGGGGATATGTGCGACGAGGTGCTCGAGCGGTCCGACTCGGAGGCACGTCTCTACGAACTCGAGCACGTGAGCCTCTTCCTCTCCCGGCTGGGGAAGGGTGGCTGGTTCCGGCTGCACTCGCTTCTCGCCGACTATGTGCGGGTACAAGGCGCCGTTTCGGCCCCTGTCGAGGCAGGCGAGATCCATCGGCGCGCGGCGGAGTGGTTTCTGTCGCACGGCATGCCCCTCGAAGCGGTCGAGCACGCGAGCGCGGCCGGGGATCACGAGATGGTCGCGCGCATGCTTGTCGAGCACCATGTCAGGTTGATCCAAGGGGGTGCAGGGGGGACACTGCTTCGCTGGATCCGGAC
The DNA here is from genome assembly GCA_963727515.1 of uncultured Thermoleophilia bacterium. GTDB lineage: Bacteria > Actinomycetota > Thermoleophilia > Gaiellales > Gaiellaceae > Gaiella. Next base: position 5,304 of record CAVSGN010000002.1, read on the forward strand.
GCTGCCGGAGGACTGCGTCGTGAGGCACCCGGAACTCACCGTTGCTGCCGCAATGTCAGCCCTCTTCCAGGGGTGCAGCATCGTGGAGCAGCGGAGGTACCTGCAGTTCGCAGACCGGGCAGCTCAGACGCCGTCGACAAGCGAGGCGGCTCCGTATGTCGAGGTCTGGAGTCTCATCGCCCGCGCCCTCGCGTTACACGGAGGCGTGGCAGAGGCGGTGACGAACGGGCGCCGGGCTCGAGAGCTCACGGCAGATCGAACCGATACGAGCCACACGGGCGCGCTCGTCGCCACCGCGCGTGCGCTCTTCTACGCAGGTGACCTCGAGGAGGCGTTCCGCATCACCCTGCGGGCGCTCGAGCAGCCGGGAATCGAGGTTCGAACGCCGACCCTGGTACTGGCTCACAGCACCCTTGCGCTCGTTTGCGTGGAGCAAGGTCGGCTCTCTGCCGCCCTCGGGCACGCCGAGCAGGCGAGGGCGGCGATCACGTCGATCGGTGCCCGCGACACCTGGCTCGCCGCCAATGCGTCTGTCGCCTTCGGCGCAGTACTGGCCGCGGAAGAGAAGTTCGTGGAAGCCGAGTACGAGCTGGCGACCGCTGCGCACGTATTCACCGTCGAGGGAGCGACCGTGCATGCGGCATGGCTGCTCGTCCTTCTCGCCCGTGTCCGTCTCCGGCGCGGTCGCCTTGAAGAAGCCCAGACCACGCTTGGTGCCGCGTGGGACGCGCTCGCCGAACTCGGCGATAGCGGTCGCGTGCCCGCACTCGCCACGGAGGCCGGCAAAGAGCTCGAGAGCGCGCGAGAGAGCCCGCCGGGGCGAGGTGCTCGAGGCACCCAGTGACGCAGAGCTCGCTGTTCTCCCGTTGCTCATGACGGATCTCTCGATCCGCCAGATCGCCGACCAGATGTTCCTCTCACCGAATACGGTCAGCTCCCACAAGCGCGCCCTCTATCGCAAGCTCGGCGTTCACTCTGGTCCGACCTCGTCGCGCGCGCCACCGAGCTCGGGCTCGTGAAGCGGCCAGGCTCAGCAGCGAAATCACCCGGGTGATTGAGTCAACGAACCGGAGCCCGAGGTCTGTTCGGTGCGATCCTGCGAGCAGTGGCCGTTCGCATGTACCGACTGGTCGTCGATGGTGAGCTCAGCAAGCCGGTGAGCTCCAGCTTTGGCGGAATGAGCTGCACGTCGGCAGACGGTGAGACGGTTCTGGAAGGGCCTATCCGTGATCAGTCGGAGCTTCAAGGCCTCCTCGCACGCATCGCCTCGCTGGGGCTCACGCTCCTCGAGGTGAAGGCGACAGACCGAACCGGAGCCTCAGCCACGTGACTCCACCGAGTCTTGGCGGTGCCCGCCGCTGAATCACCCGGGTGAAGCTTCCCCGGTCGACGTCGCGACGGCCATCCCGCGCGGACAATCTCTCTGAGGACGCAAAACACCACATCAGAAGGAGGAGTCATGGCAGAGGAAATCATGGAGAGGCCGGTGCTCGAGCTCCTGGCGAGCATGACCGCAGACTCGCTCGAGGCGTCGCAGCTCGATCCCGACGCACTGATGCTCGTACGCATCGCTGCCCTGGTCGCCGTCGACGCACCGCCGCGCCTCGTACCTGCTCAATCTCGGAGCCGCCAGCGACATCGGGATCGGCCTCGAGGACGTTCAGGGAGTCCTGATGGCGATCGCGCCGATCGTCGGAACAGCACGGGTGACTTCGGCAGCCGGCAACGTCATGCGCGCGCTCGGCTTCGCGATCGAGGTCCGCAAGGCCGAGCTCGAGGCAGAGGGCTTGGAAGCCTCGTAGCTATCGCTCCCTCGGGAAGCGTTGTTCCTCCGGCCTCCTTCGCGGCGACACACAGTCGCAAGAAGGCCCGGATGAGGTTGCACGGTCGCGCTCGTACCCGTGTGAACAGTCGTCGGCTGAGAGGTCGGGAGGGCGAGAAGATGAGCGAGTTGAAGACGAAGGCGGCGCACGCCGACGCGGCCGCTCCATGAAACCGGGACAGGATCGTCGCGCGACGTGCGGATACCCGCTGCCTCCGCCGAGCCCCTGACGGACGGAACCCTGTCGATGGCTGACCGCCCCCCGTCCTCGGCGAAGGGTGATCCTGCGGAAGAGACAAAGCCGAGTCCGGTCGCGTCGATCATCCCGCGTCGCGCCTGCCCGACACGGGAGGAGGCACGATCGCTGGCCCGCGAGATGCTCGCAGACGACGGCACACGATGGCCGCACGTTCGCGCCGCCGGGTTCGTGGCGACCCGGCTGGCGGCGTTGTTCGACGACGACGAGGCGGCGCTACTGGTCGCCGCCGCAACGGTTCCCCCGCGAACAGTCCTTGCTCGTCGACGCCCTCGTCTACGCCGACATGCACTCCGCCCCGGACGGGCGCATCATCACGACGGAGGCCCGTCTCGCCGACATCTCCCGACGGCATCCAGGCCCCCACCAGGATGTCCGGGCCGAGCTGCTACGCGCCTCGATCCGTCGGACCGAGGCAGCGATCCACGCCGACCCTGCAAATCGCACCGTTCGACTGCTCGCCCCGCTGAGCGAAGACCTCGCCGGGTGGCGCAAGTACACGGACCAATCGACGCCAGCCGAGCTCGTGTTCCCTCGGCCCGACGGTCAGCCGTGGAAGGACACGGATTTCAGGAACTGGCGCCGTCGGAGGTTCGAGAAGAGCGCCGAAGAGGTGGGCCTCAAGGACGTCGTCCCATACGACCTTCGGCACTCGTTCGCTTCGCTTCTCCTACACGAGCAGATCAACGCTGCCGAAGTGGCGGCGCAACTGGGGCATAGTCTCCAGACCCTCCTCGGAACGTATGCGCACGTCATTGATGAGTGGCGTGAGGAGAAACCCATCAAGGCCGAAGCTGAGATCCGGAAAGCCCGCAAGAAGGTGCTGCGAGGGAGGGTTCCGACTTGAACCCGTGTACGCAATATGTACGCACCAACAGAAATCTCAGTTGGGAACACTGCCTCTCTGACAACAAGAAACCCGCCTGAGCGGGTCTTTCTTGTAAGCCCTCTAACGGACTCGAACCGGCGACCCCCTCCTTACCATGGAGGTGCTCTACCAACTGAGCTAAGAGGGCGAGGCCCGGAGTCTAGCCGCTTCGCGACGTAGAGCTCTGGAGTGAAACGGGCATGTCAAGGCTCCGTGTCACGTTAGCCCGTTAGGGCCTTCCACGGGGCCAGCAGGCGGCCGCCTGCACCTTCTGCTGAACGGGCACCCATCACAGTAGGTCGTGGCGCAGATGGACGATGAACCGAGCTCGGTTCATCGTCATCCTCGTCGCATCCGACACGCACCTTGCACCGGCACGCCTTGCACCGAAGGGCCGATGCGACCGCTGAGGCAGTCGCATTGGGACCGGCGAGCGTCAAGGCGAACCGCGTCTGAGAGCGCGACGAACACCGCCCGACAGCCGACCGACGAGCAGAGGAGAAGATCATGCGAAGGGCCGGACTGATTCCGCTCGCTGCAGCCGGGGCTGTTGCGATTGCTCTCGTCGGCTCGGGGCCCGCACGGAGTGGCGTCGAGCCGAACCTCCTCGACCGCAACCTCGGTGCAGTGGTTGCGCAGCCGCGCATTGTCAACCTCTTCTGGGACGCCGCCTGGGATAGTCGTCACCCGGCGTTCACGCGTCGGCATCTCAACACGTTCACGATCCGGGTCGGATCGACCAACTATGCACGCGCTCTCAGCCAGTACGGCGTGGGTCGACCCGGCTTCATCGGATCCTTCCAGGGGAGCAGGGAGTGCGGGGCGACGCGCGCGCCGAACCTGGTCACGACGGCCCAGGTGATCTCCTGGGCTGCGTGTATGGTCGCGAGCCCGTTCTCCGGCGTCCCAAAGCCCGCCGTCCGCTTGCCCGTCAGCAATACGATCTACGTCGTTTATCTCCCACGGAACACGACCATTCGAGACGGCCTTAGGGTTCCACGATTGCAGGTGCTCGGGCGGATGTTCGGCCCGTTCTCGGTAGACCACACGGCGTGCGAGGACTACGGCGCGTACCACGCGTTCGCGGCGTCGCCGGCACTATTCGCCTTCGCGATCGTGCCGACGCGATGCGCTCTCCTCGCCGCGGCGCCCGATGCTCCGGCGGTGGACAACGTCACGTCGGCCGCGTCGCACGAGATCGTGGAAGCGCTAACCAATCCGTTGATTGGGGCGGGCTGGATCAACAGCTCCCTCTCGCCGCAGCGGATTCTGTTCGAGGGAGAGGCGTCGGACATCTGCCATGCCCGCGATGCCCAGCCGAGGCGGATCCTTGGCGATCTGTTCGCCCCGTACTGGTCGAACACCCGTGGGAGGTGCGTGACCGGTGGATAGATGCACGACACACACCGACCACGCTCCAACAAGCGGGAACTGCGGGCGTTCGCGGGCCTGCCCGATGCTGGCGTTCACCCGAGGCGTCGCCCTCGTGATCGAGCAGATTTGTGTTGGCTGACAGGTCTGTCCACGACGTGGCGAGCCGACCGCTCTCCGAGGCGAGCGGGGATTCGACGACTCTCGCCTGTGTCTGCGGAGCGACTATGTCGGGAGGGGGAGAGGAGCTGCTGACCGCGGTGGAACGACACGTCTTTTCCGCGCACGCGTGCCTCGGAGACGAGTCTCCAGCGAACCGGGTGCTGCGCAGACGACCGCCGCTTGGGTGATCGCTCGCTCGACGTCGGCCCGCGTCGAGCAATGCGTGCCGTCCGGCTCAGCGACGCATGGCTCCGAACGCGACCACCGCCTCGGCCGTCGTCTCGACGCCAAGCGCTTTCCGCGCCTCGGCGAGCCGCCGGTCCGCCGTCCGGCGTGGTATTCCGGCGTCTCGCGCCGCATCTCCGAACGTCTTCCCCTCGGCGAGGGCGGCAAGGAGCTCGCGCTGGAGGTGCGTGAGCGCGGGCCGCCGGGGACTCGCAGCTGTCAGCACCTCCACGCGGCCGAACCGCCGCAGGTCGTCGCAGAAGCGGTCGACGAGCTCGTCAACCGCGTCGACGTCGGCGATGAGGCCGGCGCCGGCGACGAGGGCGAGCAGCGCAGCGGAAGCGTCCTCCGGCCCCGTGACGCGCCCGGTGCAGACATCTCCCACGCCGCCCGACCAGCCGCTGACGACCCGGAGACCGCCGACGCGCGCCGCTGCGAGCTCGTCGGCGAGGTGCACGGGCGAGCCGAGGACGATGATCAGGGGCCGCGACGCCATCCTTCCATCTTCGAGCCTGTCCGTGAGTTGCGCAAATCGGCGATGACAGACGCGCGCGGGCGGGGGCATCGTCACAGCAATGACACGTCGGCTGAGAACGTGATCGGCGGACACGCTCGCCGGTAGCGCGGGCAACAACGTCATCCAGGGGTCGGGCCGTCGGGCGCCGGGTGGACGAACGGCCAGAGCTGCGTCAGCCGCCGATGTCGGACATCTTCGCCGCGGCCTGCGCACGCGTCTCGGCGCCGAGCTTGCGCCGGGCGTTCTGAAGTGTTCTCGCCACTGTCGACCTCGACACGCCGAGCCTGCGGGCTATCTCGGAGTTCGTCAGCCCCGTACCCGCGAGGGCGACCAGCTCCCGCTCCCGGTTCGTGAGCCCGTCGGTCGAAGGCCCACGGCGCGCAGACCGCCGCTCACCCGCCAGCCTGAGCGATCGCTCAACACGGACGCGAATGGGGACATTGCCGTAGGCACTCGTGAGCCGTTCCGCCCGCTCGAGGAGCTCGACCGCCTCGGACGTCCGCCCCGCACGGCGTAAGGCCTCCCCCGCGGCCCAGGTGCAGCGCAGCCGGCCCCGCTCGTGGTGGGTATGCCACAGTTCGGCCGCTTCCGAGAACAGAGGCACGGCATCGTTCGGTCGTCCGCCCGCCATCAGGGCTACGGCGTTCAACTCGGGGATAGCACCGGCCAGAAGCCGTACGGAGTGGTGCTCGACCGATGAGGGGGGAGGCTGCACTTCACCGTTGAGGTCGGCAAGCGCCCAGGCACGCGTGACGCGGGTGAACGTCGCTGCCACGTGTGGGAACTGCGCGAGCAAGTCATCTGCCGTCTCGACCGCCTCTCCCAGCTGGCCCGACGCCGCGAGGAGATCTGCCCGCGCCCACATGGCCTGTCGGAGGCGATCGTGCCCGGCCTCGGCCTGCTCGAAGAGCCCGTCGACGAGCTCGGATGCGCGGTCGAACAGACCGAGGTCGACAGAGACCTGTGCCGCGACGTACGTCACGAGGTACCGGTCCCACTCGAGGGGTTCCGCAAGCAGCGCGTCGGCCTCATCGTAGGCCTGCCGGTACCGGCCGCCGTGCATCAGAAGCCACGCCGCTCTCGTGCGGAACCGCCGCTCCCAGCGTGCGAGCCGCAGCTCGGCGACACGACCGCTCATACTTCGTGCGAGACCGACCGCCTCGCGCAGCCCGCCTTCGTGGAAGAGCGGGCTGATCGCGCTCTCGGCGATCTGACACTCGATGCCCACCGCGCCGGCGTCGCGCGACAGTCGTAACGCACGCTCGACGTCGTCGTACCAGCCAGGGTCGTCGGTGAGCCGGCGGGCCTTGCCGTGCAACCCGACGAGGCGAGCGACTTCGGCCCCCTGGCCCTCCGCTCCGGCGAGCAGGGCTGCCACCGCCGAGACCGTCGAAGCCGCCGTCTCGGCAGCGAGGTCGAGCTCGAGGCGCTCGGCCGCCAGCGCAAGCCCGATGCCGTTCGACGCGTCCGGAGCGAGTGCGCATCCTTCGGCGAGCAGCTCCCGCGTCCGATCGAGGTCATTGTTCTCTACAGCTCCCCGCGCCCGCAACAGACACATCTCCGCTCGGACTAGCGGCTCGTCGGAGTCCACGGCGTTGAGGAGACGATCCGAATCCACGAATCGCCCTGCTTCGACGAGTGCCGCTGCAGCCTGCACACGCAGGAGGTCGGCCTCGGTGCCCGCCACACAGGATGCGGCGATCTCGAGGTGGTCGGCCCGCTCGCCGGGGCGCTGCGACGCCAGCACGGCATCGAGCGCACGCTCGTAGGCGAGCGCCTTCTCTCCCGCCAGCAGGTGGTGTCGCGCTGCCTCGCCCGGGTCGGTGACGAGACGTGCGAGACGCCCGTGGAGCATGGTTCTGCGGGATGCGGGGACGCGTGCAGCAATGATCTCGCCGAGCAACGGGTGACGGAATCCGACCTGACCGTCCACGACGTGCACGAGACCTCCCGCGTCGAGAACCTCGGCACGCAATACGCTGGCGAGGAGCGGGCGACCCGCGAGAGCAAGCAGCTCCAGACCCTCGCGTACCGCGTCGCCGTAGGCATGAATCCGTGCGAAGAGCGATCGCTCCAGGCTCTCCGCGGCTGTCCCGCCGGAAGACAGCTCCTCCAGGAGCAAAGGGTTCCCGCCGGCGCGGCGCACGATCGCCGCCGCCGCCGCCGGCGTCAGGTCGGGGCGCACCTCCTGCAGCAGCTCGCGTGCGTGGTGCGGCCCGAGCGGTTCGATCTCGAGCCGCTGCATTCCCCACGCGTCGAGGCTCACCAGGAGATCCGCGGACGACGGCTCGTCCCGGCGGACGGTGGCCGCGAGCGCTACACGCCCGACGAGAAGCGGCACGACCGCTCGAGTTTGGTCGTCGGCCCAGTGAAGATCGTCCAGCAGCAGGATCGCGCCGTCGAGACGATCCTCGACTTCCCGTGCCACGAACGCAGCGTCGGCCCCGCCCGGATCGTGCCCAAGGACACGCCGCAGCGGCAGATACGGCATCCAGGACAGCGTCGCGAACGCTCCGGCCTCGACGAGTCGCTGCGAACGATCTGCGACCGCAGCGCGCACGAGCGCCGTCTTCCCCACCCCGGCCTCGCCGACGATTGCCAGCGCGCGCCCGGCGTCGAGCGCCAGTGCGCACTGCTCGAGCTCGTGCTGTCGCCCGACGAGCATCCCCCGATTCTCGCCGCCAAGAGGAAGTGGCGCAACCACCGTCGCCCCTGTTCCGGGCCTGCCGGAGCGGTGTTGCTCGGGCCTATCGGCGAGAGCGGCTACCCGACGATGATCCGTACGGTCGCGACGGCGGTGGCGCCGGAGTCGTCGGTGACGGTGACTCTCGCCAAGTACCTGCCCGGTGTTCGGTACGTATAGCTGACGGGCGTCGACCTTCTTAGGCGTGGGGTGCCGGGCGCGCGACGGGGGTACTGGAACTGGTAGAGGTAGCTGCGGATCGAGCCGTCCGGGTCGCTCGAGGCCCGCGCGTCGAAGGTGACCGTGAGAGGGGCGGTGCCGCTCTGCGGGGAGGCCTTCAGGGCGGCCCGTGGGGGGTCGTTGCGGACGACGCGGATGCGACCGTTCCCTGCGTCTGCGATGTACAGGCTCCCGTTCGCGTCCGTTGCGAGACCCCACGGGCTCCTGAGGAGCGCAGTCGAGGCTTGGCGACCGTCTCCCGCGAAGCCTGCTCCACAGAGCGCCGGGCCGAGGAGTCGTGTCGCCCTCCCTCCGGAGCGCTGCACCGTGTAGATCTGGTTCCAGTTCCACACCGACACGTACAGGGTGCCGGCAGGGTCGATCGCCATTCCCGCGATGTCCGGTGCCGAGCCGTTGCGACAGACATTGCCGAGCGACTTGAAATCGAACACGGTTGAGATTCTCCCGTCGGGGGTGACCTTGCGTACCCGCGTTCTGGTGGCGATGTACACGGTGTGGGACGAGTCGACGGCGACGGCGACAGGGTTGGTGAGGCTCGCCAGGACTGCTAGCCCGCCATCGCCGCTCTCTCCGGCCTCTCCGGTGCCCGCAAGCGTAAGAATCGCGCCATTGACAATCTTGGGGCCGATGTTGGGATCGGGCGGGGCGTTCATGTCCACCCAGCGGACCCGGTGGTTCGCCCAATCTGCGATGTACATACGGCCGAGATCGCTGTCCAGGGCGATTCCGCGAACGTGACGTCCGAGCCTGGCGAGATACGAGGGCCCTCCGTCGCCGGTGAAGCCGCATCTGCCGTTCCAATAATCTCCTGCGACCAAACGACTTCCGATGGCGCCTTTCACCCAGCAGGGGTACGCGGCGAACGCTTTGTCGCTGTCGAACACGGCCCCACCGATCTCGTATCCGTAGTCTATGACCGTGCTACTCGCGGCTCCTGTGGACAAGCCACGCACAACTACCAGGGACGGCGCGTTGCGAGGGTCGTCCCCCACGAGCATCGTCTTGCCGTCCTGTGCAACGGCCACGGCAGTCGGGAACTCGAGCTTCCGTGCCGTCGGGGCGATGCTGGACGGCTGTGATGTCCGCGTGGCCGTGCCGCCGCCGGCGATCGTCGTGATCACGTCGGTGCGTTGCACCGCCTGACCCGAGGTGGCCACAATCAACGCCGACACCGAAGCGGCGACAACCGCCGACGCCAGCAACCACCGCCGGCGACTGGCCAGCGAACAAGTGGTGGTGCCTCGCCGGATCGGCCCGTTACACCGCACGACGCCCAGCCGCCCTACCCGCCCACGATCCTGAAGCCGGCGACGGCCGCATTGCCCCGCTTGCCGAGCCCGTCAGCAACCTGAATCTGGATCCGGTATTGCCCGGGAGCGAGCGCCTTTCCCCCGATCTTCCCGTTGAACAGAACGTTGTTGAGGCCCTCGAAGACAGACTCGTCAGCGATCTGGTCGCTCGTCGATGCGGCAAGCCACAGCGTGCACCTCGTCTTCAGTGACGGTGCGACGCGCGTCGTGTTCCTCCGGCACACCGTTCGCTGCTTCCTGCCGGTTCCGATCGTAACCTTGCGGCCGATCGTCGGGCGCTGAACGGCGATGGACGCCACCCCCCGCTCGCTCACGGCGAACTGGACGACGGCGTTCCGGCCTGCCTGGAAGGAGGTCGGCGCGACGGTCAACGACGAAACCGACGGCGGCAGATTGAGCGGCTGCCAGTCCGGCGAGAAGTCGGCCGCAGGACTATTTGTGAGACGCGTCTGGTTCGACCCGTTCGCGTTCATGACGTAGATCTCTTGGTTACCGTCGCGGTCGCTGGTGAAGGCAATCTTCGTCCCGTCGGGCGACCATCTGGGGCTGCCGTCGTATGCCCGGTTGTTCGTGAGGCGGGTAAGGCCCGTTCCGTCGGCGCTCATAGAGTGGATCTCCCGCCCTGCCTGACCAACCCCTGCACCCGACGTAAACGACGAGAAGACCACGCGCTTCCCGTCGGGCGACCAGTCCGGGGAGTAAGGCTTGAGATCGAGCCCGCTCGTTAGGTTGGTCAGCCCGCTCCCGTCCGGGTTGATCGTGAACGCTCCAAACACATCGGCTTTCCGGCCGCCGAACAGGATCTTGTCTCCGGAGGGGCTCCAGCGAGGTTGCGACGAGGAAACGCTCGTGCCGTCGTCTGCTCGTACGCGCCGGAGACCGGAGCCGTTGGGATTGATCGTGTAGAACTCGCCGCCGATGAAGGCGAACGGTCGGAAGAATCCGATCTTGTCTCCCTTCGGTGTCCAGCCAGGCGCCCCGCCGAAGAGCGGCGTCGACCCGGGAAGGCTGAACTTCGTCAGGTTCGTCTTCCCGCCTCCCGTCGACGACATCACGAACACTTCGTCCAGGTTCTGGCCCGAGAACGGCTGACTCGAAAGCCAGGCGATCCTCTCGCCGTCCGGCGACCAGGCCGGGAACCAGTCCGGCTCGGGCGAGTTCGTCAGCCGCGTGACGCTCGTACCGTCTGCTTTCATGGTGTAGATCTCGAAGTTGCCGTCGCGGTTGCTCGAGAAGACGATCGTCCCGTTTGCACCCGGGAACGTCGCGTCGGAGGCGCCGGCAAGCGTCATCGCGGTCGCGACGGCGACCAAGAACGGGACGACCCGAGCCAGACGGCGGCGCCATGGTCGCTTTCCCGACATCCGCGCAGCTATGAGCGTAGGTCTCATGCTGTGACGATGTCCCACCCACGCGCACGTGTCATCGTCATGTTGCGCCACTCGAAGCATCGCCTGCGCCCGACGTTGGGCAAGGGGACGGCGCGGAGATCACGCCTACCCAAGCGTCGACGAACCCTTCAGCCACGACCGGCGGCAAGCATCGAGGGGTGTGTCGTTCAACGACACGTCCGCCGTCGGAGGACGCACCCCTTAGTTCTCGATCGTGACGAGCGTGCCGATCGGGGTGTAGGGCCACACCTTGGCCGCCGAGGCGAGCGGCAGCTCGACGCAGCCGAGGCTCTGCGGGGTACCGAAGCTGGCACGCGGGAAGGCATGGAGTGCGTCGCCGTGGTTGAAGTAGCTGATCCAGCGGATCCCGGGGTCGTTGTAGTGCGTCCCGTCCGGGTTCGTGCCGCTCATCGTGCCCACCGGGATGTGCTCGAAGACGGGGAAGGTACCGAGCTGGGTTGGTGCGGCCGGGACGCCGGTGTTGCCCGGCGAGGTGAGGATCACCTTGCCGTCGTGCCAGAGCGTGAGCAGCTGGGGCACGTTCCGGTGCACGAAGACGTAGCTGTAGCCCGCGGTGCGCCGCTTGCCGCTGACCGCGTCGAGGAGGAGGGCGTGCCACACCTGCGGCCCGACGAACGCGTCGACGTCGAGGCCGTGCTCGTCCTGGAACATCATCACGGCACCCCGGACGATCTCGTTCCAGCGGCCGGTGCGCCAGATCGCGCGTAGCTCCTTCGGGGTGTTGGCGTACGGCCAGCGGAAGTGCCCGGCGGGCGGATCGACGGCCGCCGCAAGCTGCGCCTGGGCCGTCCTCGCCACAGGCTTGCCCGCGGGCATCCACTCGACCGGCAGGTAGCCGGACTCGGCCAGCAGCTGCTGCAGGCGCAGGATCGTGCCCCGGCTCACGTCCCATGCGAGGGTGCGCGTGAGCCGCTCCCCCTTCGCGGCCGTCACCTCGACGCCGCGCGGCAGGGCTACCTCCACATGGCCGTCGAGCGGCCAGCCGACCCCGCTCGGGACGAAGGAGAGCGTGTGGCTGTCGGGTCGCCGCCAGGTGCCCGAGACCGTGGGTGACACGGTCGGCAGCGCCGTGCCGATCGCCTGCTCGGTCGGGCGCGAGAAGGTCACCGTGATCGGGCTGCCGGGAACGAGCTCGGCCCCCGGTGCGGGAGCGACGAGTGCCTGGACGTGCTTCCGCGCGGGGAACCAGTGCACGTGCGACGGCGGCGGGAGCCGCTCCCAGGTGCGCGCCACGGCGCGCACAGACACTCTGCCCGCCTCTGGCAGGCCGACCCCCGCGGTACCGATGCGAAGCGTCTTCTGGCCCTTGCGGAAACGCAGGGTCGCGTTCGTGCCCGGCCCCCGGAGAACGACGAGTCGCACCGGCGTCGTGAACGAGACGGAGACGGGCCCGCCCTTCCCCACCTCGAGCCAGCGGCCGCGCAGCTTCGCCTCCGGCGTGCGCACGGCGAACGTCCGTGTGGCCGTGCTTCCCACGAGCCAGCCGGCCCAGCCGGGGCGCTTCACCGTCAGCTCGACGGTCAGCTGCTCGCCGGCTGCGACGTGCCTCGTCGGGCGGATCGTGCCGTGCACGATCCGAACGGGGACGATTGTGCCCGCCTTCGTGCGGACGACGGCGTGGGACGCGCGCCCGGCGTACCACGGCTGGATCGCGCTCGCGAGTGCGTCGCCGTCGCTCTGGAGCCGGGCGTCGGGCCAGGCCAGCAACGCCGCCGCCACGGCGGCGGCAAGCGCGAGCACGACAACACCCACCGCCCACACGAGCGGGCGGCGCCGTGAGCGCCTGCGCGGCCGGCGACTGGAGGGTTCGATAGCCACTCCTCTTTGAGTAGCAGTTGTCGCGGGACGCGCAGCCGCTCCGGCGGTTCGGCTCGACATGCAGGGGAGAGGATTCGAACCTCTGAAGGCTGAGCCAGCGGGTTTACAGCCCGCCCCCTTTGGCCACTCGGGAACCCCTGCGCGGTTGCGTAGTGTAGCCGCCTCGTTTCGTTCGCACGACCCGAGCCGAACCCTTCCGTCACCTCGCCGACGGGCATACTCGTCTCATGCGCCACGTCGACGTCCTCGTCGTCGGTGCCGGGCCTGCCGGGTCGGCGACCGCGATTCACCTCGCGCGTGGCGGCGCGAGCGTGCTGCTCGCCGATCGCGCCCACTTCCCGCGGGACAAGCCCTGCGGCGGCGGCGTCACCGGCCGCGCGCTTCGACAGGCACCGTGCGACATCACGCCCGTCGTCGAGCGCGTCGTCGACACCTTCGAGCTCCGCCTTCACCACCATCGCAGCTTCCGCCGCACGAGCACCGAGCCGCTGATCGTGATGACGCAGCGCCGCCGGCTCGACGCCTTTCTCGCCGAGCAGGCCGCGGCGACCGGCGCAGATTTTCGCGACGGCGTTCGCGTCGAGCAGATCGAGTTGCTCGAGGACGGTGTGCGTGCGATGGTCGGCGGAGAGCCGGTGGCTGCCGGGATGCTCGTTGGTGCCGACGGTGCCAACGGCGTTGTTGCGAAGGCGGCCGGGCTCGAACGGGGGATTGAGCGAGGAGTCGCGCTCGAGGGGAACGTCCCGTGGTCACTGCTCGATGAGCAGGCGTACGCGTCGACGGCCGTGGTCGAGATCGGCGCCCCTGCCGGCGGTTACGGGTGGCTCTTCCCGAAGGGCGATCATGCGAACCTCGGCGTCGGCGGCTGGTCGCATGAGGGACCGCGGCTGCGCGACCACCTCGCGCGGCTCGCCGCGGCGTATCGCATCGAACCCGGTGCGATCACCGATCTTCGTGGCCATCGTCTCCCGATGCGGCGTCTGGGCCGATCGACTCCGGCGGGGGAACGCGTGGTTCTCGTCGGCGACGCCGCCGGTCTCGTCGATCCGCTCTCGGGAGACGGGATGTACGAGGCGTTCGTCTCCGCCCGGCTCGCTGCCGACGCGATCCTTGCGGGCGCTCCCGGTCGCTATCCCGCGGCCCTCTCGGAAGCGCTCGACGGCCATGCAGGAGCGTCGTGGGCAGCGAAGCGCGCGCTCGACCGTTATCCGGCCGTGTGCTTCTGGGCGGCGCGCTCGCCCGGTGTGTTCGGCGTCGTCGGCGGCCTCCTCCGAGGCGATGTCGGTCATCCCAATGAGGCTCAGGGCCTCGCGCGGCCCCCGTTGCGCCTGGTTGCACGTCTCGCCGCCCGCGACTGAACGTCCGCTCATGCCGTCGATCGCGACGCTAAAGCCGGCGCGTCAGCGTGCCGATGCTCTCTCTCGACGTGATCGATCTCATCGACCTCCTCACCCGTGCCGTCAAGAGCGGCGCCAGCGATGTTCACCTCAAGCTCGGGCAACCGCCCGTGCTCCGTCTCGACGGAGATCTGGAGCCGATGGAGGGCGCCCGTCCGCTGACCGAGCTGGATCTCGAGGAGGTCCTCGACCAGGTCACCGGAGATCTCGCCGAAGCGCCGCGACCTCTTCGACGACACGGGTGACCTGGACATCGCGTTCTCGCACCCGTCGCTCCCGCGATTTCGGGTCAACGGCTTTCGTCAGCGGGGTGCGACCTCGTTCGCCTTCCGCATCATCCCCAACGAGATCCCGAACTTCCTGGCGCTCGGCCTGCCGCCCGGGGTGACGCGACTGGCCGAGGAGCAGCGCGGGCTAATCCTCGTCACGGGCGCCACCGGATCCGGCAAGACGACGACGCTCGCGTCGATGCTCGACCACATCAACCGAACCCGACGGCAGCACATCGTGACGATCGAGGATCCGATCGAGATTCTCCATCCCGATCGCAGTTGCATCGTCAATCAGCGCGAGGTAGGCCTCGACACGGCGAGCTTCGAGCAGGCGCTTCGGCGCGTGTTGCGGCAGGACCCCGACGTGATCCTGATCGGCGAGCTTCGTGATGCCGAGACAGCACACACCGCACTGCAGGCCGCCGAATCGGGTCATCTCGTGTTCTCCACCCTCCACACGATCGACTCCGCCGAGACGATCGGCCGCATGATCGAGTTCTTCCCTCCGGCCAAGCAACAGCAGATCCGCTCGATCCTCGCCGGCACCCTGCGCGGGGTCGTCAGCCAGAGGCTCCTGCCCCGTGCCGACGGGGGTCGCGTTCCCGCCGTCGAGGTGATGGTCACGAACGCGCGCATCCAGGACCTGATTCGCGAGGATCGCCCGGACGAGATCACCGACGCGATCGCGGCGGGTGAGTTCTTCCAGATGCAGACCTTTGCCCAGTCGCTCATCGAGCTGGTCCTGAGCGGGGCGGTCGAGCGCGAAGTCGGTGCGAACTCGGCGACGAACCGTCACGACTTCCTGGTCGCGCTCGAGAGAGCGGAGAAGGAGAAGGCCGCTCTCGCACGTGAGGATGCCGAGGCCGGCGCCGAGGCGGAGACGCCGACGGACTCCGCGCCAGGCGCCCCGAACGGCGGTTCTGCGGGCGAGACGCAGCCGGGATTGCAGGCGCTCGGTGTCGCGCTGCGCTAGCCGACGCCTCCCCCGGAAGGGGGTATCCACTCGACACCGGCCGCCCGATGGTGTGACCATGTGTTGTCGCTCTGTGGCGCGGCTCGGCGGTCGCCTGCGGCGGTTGACCCGCGACGAGCGTGGCTTCACGTTGAGCGAGATGATCGTGACGATGGCGATCATGGGCGTCGTCATCGCGGCGGTCGCGACCCTCTTCACGTCGGGGACGAATGCCTCGGTCGACCTCAACCTTCGGTTCGCCTCCCAGTCGGAGGCGCGCCTCGCGCTCGATACGTTCCGGCGTGAGGTTCACAACGCCTGCGATGCCACCGTCTCGGGCGGTACCTCGGTGACGCTGAAGACGTTGACGTCGAGCTATGCCTGCACGACCTCGAGCGCCACCTGGTGCACGTCCGGATCGGGCAGTCGCTACGGGCTCTATCGGCAGGTGGGCGCCACCTGCAGCTCGGCCGGCGTTCGCAGAGCCGACTACCTGACGGGAGCGTCGATCTTCTCCGTCACTGCGCCGGCCGCCGGAACCTACGTGCTGAAGAAGGTCGGAATCGACATGACGGTCAACCAGAAGCCGTCGGTCTCGCGGCTCGGCTACCGCATCCAGGACGCGATCGCGATTAGAAACGGAGCAAGGAGCTGATGTTCGACGACATGCGGAAACTCGTGCTCGGCCGCGCTCGTGAGGAGAGCGGTATGGCCCTCGTCATGGCGATCGGTGTCATGGCGACGATTGCGATCATGGGGGGTTCCCTCGTCCTCTACTCGACGTCGAACGAGCGCACGGCAAACCGATCGAAGGCGGACCAGCGCGCCTACAGCCTCGCCCAGACCGGGATCGACAGCGCCGTGGCGCAGCTGGCGAACGGCTCGAGCTCGGCCATCGTGAGCCCGACGTTCTTCACCTCCTTGACGAAGACAGCCACCTTCGGGACGGGAGAGTCGGCGACCTGGACACCGACGCTCGTCGATACGACGAGTGGCGCGCTCCACAACTACACGTGGGTGATCAGCTCCGTGGGCACGGTCCCGAACCCGTCGGGCTCGGGGTCGATCTCCCGCACGGTGAGCGCCGACGTCCGGCTCAAGCCGACGACGACGCAGACGATCGACGCCAGCGCCTGGAAGTACGTCTACTCCTGGAAGACCGGCGATCCCGACGGCTGCGACATGGAGCTTCCGAACAACCCGAGCGTGCAGTCGTCGTTCTACGTCGCCGGCAACTTCTGTCTCGACAACAACAGCTCGGTGCTCGGGCCGACATCCGGCAACCCCGCCGTCAACGTCAACGTTCGCGGCAACATCATCCTGAAGAAGAACGGAAACGACGTCGGGACATCGTCCCGCCCCCTCACCTCCCTCAACGTCGGCGGGGCCTCCGGCTGCAAGTTCAGGTCGCAGGCCTACCACAACCCGTGCACCTCGGTCGACCACGCACTTCCGACCTCGACTGCCGGCTCGTCCATCACCCAGCCGGTCGCGAACTTCGTCGACTGGTACACGGTCGCGAGCCCCGGGCCGGCCCATCCGTGCGAGGTGTCGAGCGGCACGCCGCCCACCTTCGACTCCGACGGGATCAACGGCAACGGCGCCTTGACGAACGTCGTCCACCTCGACACGATGGCGAGCTTCACGTGCCGAACGGGGCTTGGCGAGATGTCGTGGGATCTGGCGACGAAGACCTTGACCGTGAACGGCACGATCTTCATCGACGGCAGCCTCGATCTCTCCGGCGGATCAGTCGTCGAGTACGACGGTCTTGCGGCGCTGTACCTCAGCGGCACGTTCTTCATGCACCAGACGCAGCTCTGTGGAGCGGTGTCCGGGAGGCAACTGCGACAACGCGAACTGGAACGCCGCTCAGGACGTCCTCCTGATCGCCGCCAAAGGCCCCCAGGACTTCTCGCAGTGCACCCAGTGCAGCGCCCTGCTCGAGCAGGGCGAGCGAGTTCCAGGGGGCGCTCTACGGCGAATACAACATGGGCTTCCAGAACAACTCCGGTGTGCAGGGGCCGATGGTGGCGAAGGAGGAGTTGATCCAGAACAGCTTCACGTTCAACTACATCCCCGACATCGTCAACGTGCCCTTCGGGACGCCGGGGAACACGATCACGACGTACTCGGTGATCTCACCGACGAACTACAGCGGGTAGCTCGGACGCCTACAGCATCGGCTGCGTGTTGCCGATGACTGCTCCATGAGTGTTGCCTTCGCAGCGGTCGCGTTCGCCCCCGGGCTCGCGATCGGCAGCTTCCTCAACGTGATCGCATCACGCGTGCCGCTTCGGCGCTCGGTCAGTCGCGGTCGCTCGGCGTGCATGAGCTGCTCCCACGAGATCGCGGCCTACGACAACATCCCGCTCGTCTCCTGGGTGATCCTCCGCGGCCGCTGCCGCCACTGTCACGCCGCCATCCCGCTCCGCTATCCCGTCGTCGAGCTCGTGACCGCGCTCCTCGTCGCGGCGTCGGTGCTCCGCTTCGGTCTCGGCGGAGACGCACTGGTGGCCTCGTTCTTCTGCGTCGTCCTCGTCGCGATCTCGGCAATCGACATCGAGCACCGCATCGTGCCGAATCGAATCGTCCTTCCCTCGGCTGCGATCGTGCTCGTCGCACAGACGGTGCTCCAGCCGAGCCCGGAGTGGCTCATCGGAGCCCTCGGTGCATCGGGCTTCCTCTTCCTGGCGGCCCTCGTCTACCCGAGAGGGATGGGCATGGGTGACGTCAAGCTTGCCCTCCTTCTCGGAGCGATGCTCGGCCGCTCCGTGGTCGTCGGCCTGATGATCGGGTTCCTCGCCGCCCTCGTGCCGGCGGTGGTGCTTGCGCTTCGACACGGGTCGAAGGCACGCAAGATGGCCATTCCCTTTGCTCCATTTCTCGCTTTCGGCGCGATCGTGGCGCTCTTCGCGGGCGACGCGATTCTCGGGTGGTACCTCGGCATCTCCGGCTGAGGGAGCCGTTCCGCGCTGGCCCGCGCGGCTCAACTGTAGGCGCTGTTCTGCCGATACCCCGTTTGAGGGAACTTCCGCATGAACTTCGAGCCCGCCGGCCCACTGCGTACGTCCACGAACCTCGGCGATCGCGCCGGGGCACCCCCGGACGGCTCGGGAGCTCCGGGATCGGCCGGGTTCGACACGATCGCGGACCTCGTCGCCGAGCTCGTCGCCTCGACGGAGCTCCTGCCGCGCGACCGCCTCGCGGCGGCACGTGGCCGCGCCGGCACCGGATCGCTCGCCGAGGCGATCCGCGACGAGGGATATGCGGTGCCCGAGGGCATCGCCCGGTCGCTCGCCCGACGCCACGGCCTGCCGTTCCACGATCTCCAGGAAGACCGCGTCTCGCCCGACGCGGCCGAGCTGATTCCGCTGCGAACGCTTCAGCGCGCGGTCGCGATCCCGGTCTCGCGCGTCGATCAGCGCTTGCGGGTCGCCATCGCCGACCCGGGGAACATCCACGGGATCGATGAGCTCCGGCTCGCCACGAGATACCACATCGACCTCGTTGTCGCGGGGCGCGACGAGATCCTGGCCGAGCTCGACAGGCGTGCGCGCCAGAGCGAGGTCATGGAGACCCAGTCGGCGCTCGACGAGTTCGACGTCATCGAGGAGGACGAAGACGACCTCGAGGTCGACGACGGCGTCTCCGACGCCCCTCTCGTGCGGCTCGTCAACTCCATCATCATGCAGGCAGCGACCGACGCCGCCAGCGACATCCACTTCGAGCCACAGGAGGATGCTCTGCTCGTCCGCGTGCGAATCGACGGCGTCCTCAACGAGGTTCAGCGCATCCCGAAGAGGATGGCCAACGGCGTCACGACGCGCCTGAAGGTGCTTGCGAAGCTCGATATCGCCGAGCGGCGAAAGCCCCAGGACGGGCGCATCTCCCTCAACGCCCGCGCGGTCGGCCGCCTTCTCGACATCCGCGTCGCGGTGCTGCCGACGGTCGAGGGCGAGCAGGTCGTCATGCGGCTGATCGACAAGTCACGCCAGACGCCGACTCTCGAGTCGCTCGGCCTCTCCGAGGCGATGCGAGACAAGATCTCCGAGATCATCCGGCGACCGACCGGGGCCCTTCTCGTCACTGGACCGACGGGGTCCGGTAAGTCGACCACGCTCTACGCCGCACTCGCAGAGATCAATCACCCGGAGATCAACATCATCACGGTCGAGGATCCGGTCGAGTATCGCCTGCAGGGAATCAATCAGGTGCAGATCAACGTCAAGGCCGACATGACGTTCGCCGCCGCGCTCCGGTCGATCCTGCGTTCCGACCCCGATGTGATCATGGTCGGCGAGATCAGGGACGGCGAGACCGCGAAGATGGCTATCGAGTCTGCCCTGACGGGACACTTCGTGCTCTCGACGCTGCACACGAACGACGCCCCCGGCGCGCTGACCCGCCTCAACGAGATGGGTGTCGAGCCGTTTCTCGTCGGATCGGCCGTCTCGGCGGTGCTCGCGCAGCGGCTCGCGCGGAAGCTGTGCTCGAACTGCTGCGAGATGTACACCCCGACGCCCGAGGAGCTGATGGCGGCACGAATCTCACCGGACATGGCTGCTGCGCGCGAGGGGATGGTGCTCTACCGCAAGGTCGGCTGCCCCCGCTGCAACAGGACGGGTTACAAGGGGCGTGTAGGCATCTTTCAGCTGCTGATCATGAACGACGAGCTCGAGTCGCTGGCCGCCGCGAACGCCCACAGGGACGAGATCGAGCGCTCCGCAGCCGGCGCCGGGATGCGATCGCTGTGGGACGACGGGATCGCGAAGGCCGCCGCGGGCTTGACGTCGCTCGAAGAGCTCGCGCGCGTCGTCTCGAGCTTCTGACGCAGGTCGCCCGGCGGCAACCGCGGCGGGGCCGGGAGCGTCACGCCCGACCCACAGTGGTCGTCCGTCAGCCGGTTCCGGTCAGGGTGCAGTTCAGGTACTCGAACACGACGACCGCTTCGTCGGCGAATCGGCGGGCGTGCTCGACCGATCCGAACGTGAACGGGCGACTGAGCCCGGCGTCACCGAGCGACGCGGTGACCGGGAAGACCGAGGTCTCGACCGTCACTCCGGCCTGCGTCTGCAACCCCTGCAGGGTCGCGACGACGCGGCCGTCGCGGCGAATCTCGTAGTCGAATAGCGAGCGGGCGGAGCCGGCTACCGCCGACCCCACACGCTCGCTCTCAGAAGAGGCTGCACTCACTTGGTGCGGGCGCCGGCGTTGTGCGCGGCCTGCGTCACGACTGCGGCTTCGACGGAACCCGGGATCTGGGTCACGATCTTGCCGGGCCGGCGAACGACGAGGAGCGTCGGAGTCGAGATCGGCCCGACGAACGACGCCATCGTCGCGGCGTTCTTGTTGTCCGCGACATTCACCGTCGTGAACGCTGCTCCGGAGGCGCGGGCACCGCTGCGTGCCTGGGCGACCGCTGCACGGTCGGTGGTCGAGGTTCCAGCGTAGACCGAAACCACGACGACCTTGGAGTTGCGCAGCTTGGCAGCGATCTGCTTCGGGAGGTTCGGAAGGAGCACGACGGCAGGCTTTGCCGGGGTGCTCGGAGGAGCTTTGGCCGGCGTCACGGCCGCCTTCGGCGGTGCTGTGACGGACGACACGCCGCTGTCCGAGCCACCGACGACGCCCAGGCGGACGATCATCAGGAACGCGAAGGCGACGACGAGCGCGACGAGGGCGATGAGCCCGACGCGCGGGATTCGGTTGGTTGTGGCTGCGATGGTGTTCACAGTGCCTCTATCGGCAGAAGGGGCGAGGATCTTTATCCCGCGATGTTCACCGGGTGACGAAAAACGAGAAAGGGGGCGCGGATTGCTCCGCGCCCCCTCCTTTACAGCATTCTCAGTCCTAGCTTACGGGCACGTACCAGTGGCCACGGTGATGGTGCCGCCAGGGCCTGTAACCTTCGCGGCGTAGTTTCCCGAGACGGCGCAGAGCGCGTAGGTCGTGGCCGTTCCGGACGCCGTGGAGAGGGCGATGCCAGCGTCGATTCCCTTAAGGCCGGTGGAGTCGGGAGCGTCACCGGTGGTCAGGGTCATGTTCGTGTAGTTACCAACGTCGGAGTAATACGCCTCGACTGCAGGAATGGCGGAGCGAACGTTGGCCTGCGCGGCCGACTTGTTGGCACGATCCTTGAAGCCGAGGTACGACGGCACCGCGATGGCGAGCAGGATGCCGATGATCACGAGCACGATGAGGAGCTCGATGAGCGTGAAGCCCGACTCCTCCTTGGCAAGGCGCGACTGCTGCCTTGGAGATGAACGAGGACATGCGCTTTCTCCTTCTTAGGGGTAAACCGACAACTCAGGTATCGGCGCCGTCGGTCGTTCGGCTCAAGACCCGAATGGGTGATATCCGGGTGAGGCTCTAGCCCGCGACGAGTGAGCGACAGGGACATTCCAGTCCGAGCCGGTAGCGACGGGCGCGGCGTGGCGGGGGCAACGCGCGGCCTGCGGAACGGCTATGGACAGGCGCCCGCGGCGATTGTCGCGGCCGGCCCGGGCATGTTCCAGGTGCGACCGTTCACGGTCGCGTCGATGCAGAACGTCGACGCCGAGACGCTTGAGACCGTGCCGAGCTTGATGCCCGTGTCGATCGTCTGAAGAGCTGCGACCGTCATTCCTACGTACGTGCCGTTGTCGACGTAGTACGCCTCGACCGCCGGAGCTGCCGAGCGGACGTTCGCCTTTGCCGCCAGGTCGTTCGCCTTGTCCTTGTAACCCAGATACGACGGGACTGCGACCGAGAGCAGCACGCCGATGACCACGAGCACTGTGAGGAGCTCGATCAGCGTGAACCCGGATTCCTCGACCCGGAGTCGCCTCCCGTTGTCGAGCGCGGACGAGCTCGGTGGTCGTGCCTCAGGGTTCGGTGCGGAAATCACGAGCCTCTGTATCGGGCTTCCCGAGAGCCGCTGGATACCTCGATGGGGGATCGTTTGGGGGATCGGCTCACCCACGATGGATGAGCCGGGCAGCAGCAGTTGCACGGCAGGCCCTGGTAGTGAGCCGCTTCCGCCCCGCCATGCGAGTGTCGATCGGATCTTCCCCTCAAGCTCCTCGGGGACCCTGCCGATAGGAGCAACCGTGGAGCTTTCCGAGAACACATCCGACACTGCTGCCCCGCTGTCGATCGACGCGCTCCTCGAGCGGGCCGTCGATCTCGGTGCGTCGGACCTCCATCTCACGTCGGGCTCGTTGCCCGCAGTGCGTCGGAACGGTCACATCGAGCTCCTGAACGAGTTCCCGGAGCTCAATCCCGACCTGATTCGCCAGCTCGTCTATCGCATCACGACGACCGAGCAGCAGAAGAACCTCGAGATCGGCCGCCAGCTCGACTTCGCCTACGGCATCCGCGGCCTGGCGCGCTTCCGCGTCAACGTGTACTACCAGCGCGAGAGCCTCGCGGCAGCGTTCCGCACCATCCCCACCGGCATCCGCTCCCTCGAAGAGCTCGGCCTTCCGTCGAGCCTGCACGAGCTGACGGGCAAGCCGCGAGGGCTCGTCCTCGTGACGGGACCGACTGGCTCGGGTAAGTCGACGACGCTCGCCTCGATCATCGACGAGATCAACCGGACACGAACCGATCACATCATCACGATCGAGGATCCGATCGAGTTCCTGCACCACCACAAGCGCTGCATCGTCAACCAGCGCGAGATCGGTCAGGACGCGACCGGCTTCGCCGCCGCGCTCCGCGGTGCGCTTCGTCAGGACCCCGACGTGATCCTCCTCGGCGAGATGCGCGACCTCGAGACGATCTCGACCGCGCTGACCGCGGCCGAGACCGGCCACCTCGTCTTCGGCACTCTCCATACGCAGAGCGCCCCCAGCACGATCGACCGCATCATCGACGTGTTCCCGGCCGAGCAGCAGGCCCAGGTGCGGATGCAGCTCGCCAACACCCTCCAGGGGATCGTCACGCAGACCCTCCTCCCGACGGTCGACGGCAAGGGGCGCGTCGCCGCGCTCGAGATCCTCTTCCTCGACGACGCGATCAGGAACCTGATCCGTCAGGGAAAGATCGAACAGGTCTACTCCTACATGCAGACCGGCACCAAGCGCGGGATGCAGACGATGGAGCAGTCGCTCACCGAGCTGATCCAGAAGCAGGTCATCTCCATCCCCGAAGCGGTCGGCCGCTCGAGCCGTCCGGAAGCACTGCTGTCCGCGCTCGAACGCGCGGGCATTCCGATCCCCGTCATGTCCAACGACGGCGCACCAGCCGCCACGCCCGGTCTCGGCGCGGCGCTGCGGGTGGCCGGGAGCTAACTGCCAATGACCCTGTGGAACCCCCTGAACGTGTTCGCCGGCGAGCATCGCGCCGCCGCGGAAGTACCGCCCTCCGCTTCGTACGACCCGCCGCGGCCGGGCGCACCAGCCGGCCCGGATCTCCCGATGCCGGCGATCGGCGTCGGCGACGCGAGCGTCGGCCAGCCGTCGTTCTTCGGGGAGCCCCGACGTCAACCGATCGGATTCGCTCCGCCGAACGACGAGGTAGAGCAGCGCTTCCGAACCGAGCTTTCCTTCAAGCGGTATCACGACATGCCCCGCGCGAGCTCCACTCCGGCAGGGCCTGGCGAGGGCGCGCCGGAATCGTGGCAGACCCCCGACACCGCCGACGTCGATCCCCTCGCGGCCCCCGCCGTCTCGGGTGTGGAGGGTGCGGAGTCACCTTCCGTCGACGCGGGCGACGAGAAGGTGCCGTTCTACAAGCGAGAGATCGGCTTCCGCCGGAAGAGCTCGCCGGACGACGCGGGCCACGAGCCGGCCGTTCTCGAAGACGCCGAAGTCGACGAGGCGATCGTGGAAGCCGAGGCCGACGCGGTTGTGGCACCGTTCGCCGCGACGGGCAACCCGGTCGAGCTCGCGCACGAGACGGAGCACAACGACGGGTGGGGTGAGGGAGACGAGCTCGAGCTCTCCGCCGATGCCGAGGCCGTCCCGGTCGATGTCTCCGCGACCAAGGTGCCGTTCTACAAGCGCGACATCAGTTTCCGCCGAAAGCATCACGATCTCCACGCCGATCCCGCCGATCACGCCGATCCCGCCGATCCTGACGCCGTCGCGCACGAGGCGGCGGCGGTGGCCGATCAGCCGGACGTTGCAGGAAGCGAGACCGACCAGGGTGTCGCTTCCCTCGCCGCAGCTGCCGGCGCGGACGAGATCCACGACGACGTATCCGCCGACGACGGTGCTCGCGAGGGCGCGCACGAGTCGCTCGCCGAGGTCCGTGAGGTCGAGGAAGAGGGCGCGACTGCCGCGGATTCGCCTGCCGGGACCGGAGATGCAACGGAGCACGCCACGGCGGACGACGCGGCGGTGGCCGTTGCGAGTGTGGAATCGCAGGATTCATGGGACATCGGGCCCGTAGAGGAAGCGGTCGTCGAGGAGCTCGCCGAGGAGCCCGACTCAGCGACCGCCCTGGCAGACGAAGACGTGGCGTCGGCTGACGTCGCCGCCGAGGACCTGCCGGGCGGCGAAGACGTGCCGGAGCTCCACGATGTCCTCGTCGAGGACGCGCCGCCAAAGCGTCGTTTCTCGTCACGGAAGGACAAGGCCAAGGACAAGGGCGGAGACAAGAGCCCGAAGCGAAAGTCGACGCGGGGCGGCGGCGCAAAAGGGCGCCGGGTGGTGGGCCTCAAGATCGGGGCTTCGCAGATCGCGGCCGCTGTGGTCGTGGAGGCCGACGGGGCCCACGAGCTCGTCGAGCTCGTGCGTCGCCCTCTGGCGGCCGGCATCGTCGTCGACGGTGAGGTCAAGGACGTCGATGCCCTCGCGAGCGCCCTGAAGGGGTTCTTCGCCGAGCATGATCTCCCCAAGAAGGACGTCCGAATCGGCCTTGCGAGCAACAGGATCGGCGTTCGGACGTTCGACATCGTCGGCATCGACGACGAGGTTCGATTCGACAACGCCGTTCGCTTCAGGGCGCACGAGGTACTTCCGGTAGCAGCGCAAGAATCGGTTCTCGACTATCGCGTGCTCGAGGAGCGGCCGAACGAAGCAGGCGAGCCGACCCGGCGCGTCCTGCTCGTCGTGGCGCCGAAGGATCAGGTGCAGCCCTACGTGGATGTTGCGGAGCGGGCCGGCATCAAGCTTGGCGGCATCGACCTGGAGGCGCTCGGTCTCCTCCGGGCATTCGTCGACCCGAAGCCCTACGCCGTCCGCGCGATCGACGACACGGCCACTGTGGTCGTGTCGATCGGCCACGAGTCGTCGACCCTTCTCGTCGCCGGTGGTGGAGCCTGTGAGTTCACGCGGGTATTCGACTGGGGAGGCGGGGCGCTCATCGACGCAATCGCGACCGAGCTCGACGTACCGCCGGCCGAAGCTGCCACGATTCTCAAGCACCTCTCGCTTTCCGGGCCGGGACGCCAGTTCGACGGTCTCGACGAGGTCGGCAGGGCCAAGGCGGTCGATGCGGTGCGCCTCCGCCTGACGCCGTTCGCCCGCGAGCTCGTCAACTCGCTCCAGTTCTACCAGACCCAGGATGAGTCGCTCGGGATCGGCGGAATCGTGATCACGGGCGGTACGTCGCAGCTCGAGGGCCTCGGAGAGGCGCTCAACCAGATGATCGGCGTCAACGTCTCGGTCGGCGATCCGCTCGCACGCGTGTCGGTCGTGGCCGAGATCGATCCCGCGATCGACGGCTCGATCGGATCGATGGCCGTCCCGATCGGGCTCGCGATCGACGATCTGATGATGCGTGGCGTCGACCTCCTGCCGAAGGACGCGACGCAGAAGAGGAGCCCGCGCGCGAGCCTGGTTGCGATCGGAGCTCCAGTCGCCGTCGCCATTCCGCTCGTCGCTCTCGGCTTCCTCTATCTCGGGGCACACGGCAAGACCGCGGACAACCAGGCCGAGCTCGATGCCGTCAGGGCCGATATCGCCGCGCTCCCGGAGCCGGTCGGCCCGACTATCGACGCATCCATCGTCGGCGACGAGGCAACGCGGGCCACGGCGGTCGCAAGCGTACTCGGAGGCCGGGTCGCCTGGGATGCGGTCTTCCGCGACATGTCCCGAATCCTCCCGTCGAACGTCTGGCTCAAGAGCCTCTCGGCAAGCGCGCCGGAGATCGCGGACCCCACCTCCGTCGCCGTCGCTGCCGTCGCTGCGGGGCAGGCCGCTCCGAGCCCGACCGCGGTCGTGATCGAGGGCTACACCTACACGCAGCCGGATGTCGCCCGCCTTCTCGCGCGATTGGCCACCCTCCCGTCGCTCAAGAGGGTCACGCTGACCTCGAGTCAGAAGGAGCTCGTCGGGAAGAAGGATGTTGTCCACTTCGTCATCGTTGCCGATCTGAGCCGGACCGGAGGTGCGTCATGAGTGCCCTACTTCGATCTCCGAAAGGGCGAGTCGGTGTGGTGTTGGCCACAGGCCTTCTGATCCTCGCCGCGATGTGGTTCCTGCTCGTGTCCCCGCAGCAGTCGAAGGCGGCCGAGCTCGATCAGCAGATCAGCGCAGCGAGGGCCGAGCTCGCACAGCGCCGCCTTGCGACCGCCAGCCCGTCGGCGAAGGTGACGGTGAAGCCGAGCGACCTCTACCGTCTCACGAAGGCACTGCCGAACGAGGCCGGCATCTCGGGCATCCTGCTCGACGTCAACCGAATCGCCGGGCACCACGAGCTCGACTTCAGGTCGATCGCCCCGAACGCCCCCGTCGCCGGCACTGGTTACGTGCAGCAGCCGATCACGGTCGTCGTGCAGGGACGGTTCGCCGACATCTCGCACTTCCTCGGAGACCTCCGGCAGCTCGTGAAAGTTCACAAGAGCCGCCTGGATGCACGAGGAAGGCTCTACACCGTCACGAGGGTCGACATGGGCGAGCCTGACAACGACAAGAAGTTCCCGACCGTGAAGGCGACCGTGACGCTGAACGCGTACTCCTTCAGCGCGCCCGCTCCGGCTCCCGCACCCGATCCCACAACTACGAGCGCCGACTCGTCGACAGGTCAGACGGTGGCGGCAGGAGAGACACCCTGATGGCCAACAAACGGGCAGACGCAGCCGCCGCCAAGGCGAAGAAGCAGAAGATCATCCTCGTCGTCGGGGGAGTGCTCCTCCTCGCCGTCGCGGCGATCCAGGGGCCGAAGTTGCTGAAGAGCGGTTCTCCGGCCCCCGCCGCCGCCCCCGCTGCGTCAGTGGGTGCAGCGCCGGCCCCGGTGGCAGCGAGCGCGACTCCCTCCGCGGGTAGCTCCGTGGCGGTTGTGCGGGTCTCCGGCCCGAGCGCGACGGCCGTTCTGGCGGGTGTCACGATTCCGGCCGGTGGAGCCCACGAGGTCGACGCCGGACAGCTCGTCCGGTTCAACCTCTTCGATGCGAAGGATCCTTTCGTTCCACAGGCGTCGGACGAGCTTTCGGGCACGACCGTGCCGACCGCTGAGCCGACGCTCTCCGATACCCAGCCGACGACCGTCACCCCGACTGCACCCGCCAAGGGACCCGGAACGGCCGCCCCTGCAGCGGCGAAACCGACTGGCCCTCAGGTCGCAGCCACGAACGCCACGATCCTGCTGAACGGCAAGGCCCAGTTCGTCGCCGTCGGGGACAAGTTCCCGAAGGCGGATCCGCTCTTCGTCGTCACGTCTATCAAGTCTACGGTGGCCAGGATCGGAGTCGCAGGTGGAGCGTTCAAGGGCTCCAAGACCGTCCCGCTGCCGAAGGGGAAGAACGTGACGCTGGTCAACGACAAGACTGGGACCCGACACGTGCTCAAGCTCGTGTACACGGGCGCCGTACCGGAGCACACGGAGAGCTTCACCCAGGCAGGGAAGTGACACCGGTGAGACGCGTCGTCGACGACGAGGGCGGGCAGGGCATCATGGAGCTCGTCATCGCGATCGCCATCATCAACGTGGCGATCCTCGCGATGTTCGCGATGTTCCAGGCCGGTGCGCTGTCGGTGCTGCGGGCGAGCCGGACGTCGAACGGCGCCGTCGTGGCCGAGAAGCAGGCCGAGCTCTACCGCGCGATGCTGTACAAGGACATCCAGCTGAACGACGGGCTCGTGACATCAGCGGCCTCGGACTCGGTGCACACCTCGGCGAGCGAGTGGGTGAGCTCGTCGACCCAGACGCAGTCGAGCTCGTGCACGAACACCCTCGCCGAATGCAAGCCGATCCAGTCCTCGGTGACGGGTGCGGACGGACGCGCCTACAGGGTCGACACGTACGTCCGAGCCGTGACTCCGTCGAGCGGTCGAGCAGGAAAAGAGGTGACCGTCGTCGTCCGGCTCGCCTCCGACACGTCTCGCGTCCTCGCCAAGCTCACGTCGAACTACGACCTCGCAACCGGGTGCACGACGGACTCTACGGCGGCGACGGCGGCGAAATGCACGTGAGAGCGGGTATGCCGGTCCTCAAGTGCGGGTCTCCTGCTGCCGATAGGGCGTTGTAGATGCCGTCGTTTGCCTACAGCGCCATCAATGCCCAGGGCTCGGAGCTGACCGGAGAGATCCAGGCGACGGACCTGACTGCCGCGCGCGACTCGCTGCGCGGCAACGGCCTTCTCGCCCAGTGGGTCGAGGAGCTCAAGGCTCCCAGCGCGAAGCGGAGAGGAACCTTCGAGAAGGGAGTCAAGCCGAAGTCCCTGCAGGTGTTCTCTCGGCAGTTCGCGACGATGGTCGAAGCAGGGCTCTCGGTCGTCACGGCGCTCGTGATCCTCGAGCAGCAGACCGACGACGACGCGTTGCGAACGGTGATCGACGACATTCGCGAGCAGGTCGAGACGGGTGCGTTGCTGTCCGAGGCGATGGCTGCACATCCGCAGACCTTCTCGCGGCTCTACATCGCGATGGTCGAGGCGGGCGAGGCGGCCGGCGTCCTCGACACCGTGCTCGACCGCGTCGCGATCCAGATCGAGAAAGAGCAGCAGATCAAGCGGCGCGTCAAAGGCGCCATGATCTACCCGACCGTCGTCCTGACGTTCGCAACGCTGGTCATGACCGGGATGCTCATGTTCCTCGTCCCGATCTTCGTCAAGATCTTCGACCAGCTCGGCGGCGATCTTCCGACGCTCACGCAGTACGTCCTCTACGCGTCGAATGCGATGCGTCACGGCTGGTTCCCGGGGATCCCGATCCCGGGCATCGTGTTCATCGCCGGCGCCGTGGGCGGTGGGATCTACGGGTTCCGGCGCTGGATCAAGACGCCCTCCGGGCGCGCAACCTGGGACGCCCTGAAGCTGCGAATGCCCGTTTCGATCGGCTCCGTCGTCCTCAAGGTCTCGATGGCCCGCTGGTCGCGCACGCTTTCGACCCTCATCGCGTCGGGCGTCGACATCATGCGAGCACTGGAGATCACCGCGCAGACTGCCGGGAACTGGGTCGTCGAGAACGAGACGGAGAACCTGCGCGTGCGTGTCCAGGACGGCGCTTCCATCTCGCAGCCGCTGATCGACAGCGACATCTTCCCGCCCATGATTTCGCAGATGGTCAAGATCGGCGAGGAGACGGGTGAGCTCGAGAAGATGCTCTCCAAGGTCGCCGACTTCTACGAAGACGAGGTCGACGCATCGATTCAGGCGCTCACCTCGGTCGTCGAGCCCCTGATGATGGTCGGGGTCGGCGTAATGGTCGGCATCATCATCATCAGCATGTACCTGCCGATGTTCAAGATGCTCAGCCTCGTCAAGTAGCGCGCGCGGCGCGCGCCAGGCAGCCGCGCGGCGGCCGAGCTCACGGCGGTAACTCGGTTTGCGGGGCGCGGCGTACGCATAGACTCCCGAACGTGCCTGGCGTGACGATCTACCACAACCCCAACTGAACGAGCAGCCGCAATGCCGTGAGCATTGCCGAGGAGCTCGGGGTCGAGGCCGAGATCGTGCTCTACCTGAAGACGCCGCCGGACGAGGCCACGATCCGCGGGATCATCGCGAAGCTCGAGGATCCGCCCACGGATCTCGTCCGCCGCGACTCCCTCTGGAAGAAGCTCGGGCTCACCGAGGACGATGCCCGGAGCGAGGATCGGATCGTCGAGCTGCTCGTCCGGCACAAGCAGCTGCTGCAGCGCCCCGTCGTCGTGACCGACGAGAAGGCGATCGTCGGCCGGCCCAAGCAGCGGGTGCGCGAGCTGCTCGCCGCGCTCTAACTGCCTGGCAGCGCCACCGCGAACGCCTCGGCCCACATCCCGTAGCCGACGTCGTTCGGGTGGAAGAAGTCCGACGCCAGCTTGCCGCGAAACGGGGGCGTGATCGCACCACCGGTCTCGGCCACGCGCAGATCGTGGCGGGCGGCCCACGCTCGGATTTGCTCGTTGAACGGCCGCACGGTCTGCGGTCGTCCGGGGATCGTGGCGATCACGGTTTGCGCCGGCAGTGCGGCGGTGAGCCGCTCGAGCCCCGTCGCGAGGCCGGCCCGCCGGCTCGCTCTGATGTCGTTCGCTCCGACGGCGACGGTGATCAGCACCGGGTCGAGACCGAGCCGGCGGGACAGCGGGAGTTGGGTGCCGAGCACGTCGCGCGTGCGGCCGCCGCTCTGTGAGAGGTTGACGAGGTTCCACTCGTGACCCTCGGCCGACAGGCGCTCGTGGAGCTGACCGACCCAGCCGCGGTCATGCGCCGACGCGCCGATTCCCTGCGCGGTGGAGTCCCCGAGGACGAGCCATACCGGGCCCGGACGCCGGAGAGCCGCCTCGTTCGCGCGGTGCCATGCGTCGGCATACGGCCCGACCTGCGACCGCACTGCACGAACGCCGGGAATCACCGACAGCAGGCGTCCCCTCGCCGACTGTGGGCGCGGCGGCGGGAAGCGGAGTCGGCGCTCGCCCGTCGGATCAGTCGACGACGACGACGCTCGACCCGAGCTCGCGCTCGACCTCGGCAGCCACGTCCGTGCCGATGAGCCGGCTGAGGAACCCGTGGTGATGCGACGCGAGCACGACCATCCGCGCCTCGCGGTCGCGCGCGGTGGCGGCGATCTTGTCGGCCGCGTTCCCGACGGCCCAGACGTAGTCGGCCTCGAGCCCTGCCGCTTCGATCCGCTCGCGCGCCCGGTCGAAGATCGGCTCGAGCTCCGTCGGCTCGACGAGCGGCATCATCTCGGCGCCCTCGTTGATGTTGCCGAAGTTCTGTGGCCCTTCCGGGTCGAGCAGCATCTCGAAGACCGAGACGACGACGAGCGTGTCGCCCGAGGCCGTTGCCTCCGCGATCGCGCGATCGAGGGCGCGACCCGCCCCTCGGAGTCGTCGTATCCGATCAGGATCGCCCCGGCCATACCGAGAGCATCGCAGTTCTTCAGGGTCGCGGCGGCGGGAGCCGCCGCGACCCCGTGAAAGTCGGAACGAGCCTAGGCGAGCGCCTTCGCCTTGAGGGCGTCGAACTCGGCCTGCGTGATGGCTCCGCTGTCGAGCAGCGACTTCGCCTGCGCGACCTGCTCGGCCGGCGACGAGCCGGCGACCGACTTGATGTACTCGTCCTGCTGCGCCTTGACGGCTTTCATCTGCTCCATGCTCCGGTCCGCCATGCCATTGTGCTCGGCGATGAGGTAGATGAGCACGCCGAGGTAGGGCAGGAGAATGACGAAGATGATCCAGATCGCCTTCATCCCACCGCCGATGTCACGGCGGCGGAACACGTCCGCGAAGACGTGATCAGGAGCCAGATCCAGATCACGAACGCGAAGAAGATGACCATCGACCAGAGAACGTCGAGGAACGGATAGCTTGCTGCGACCACTTTTGACTCCTAGCTCGAAGATCGTGCGAGGACCCTGAGCTCCGAGGCCGGGCCACCGCGCGCTTGACGGGTCGTATCGTGTCACGATTTCCGACCACGAGGCATCATTCGACATGTCTGAGCGCCTTGCGCGTCATGTTCCGATCGTCGCGTGGCTTCCCGGCTACCGGCGATCGTTTCTCGGCCGCGACGCCCTCGCAGGCCTCGCGGTGTGGGCGGTCCTCGTGCCCCAGGCGGTTGCATACGCGGCGCTCGCCGGGGCGCCCCCGGAGGCCGGCCTCGCGACGGCGCTCGGCGCCGGCGTTCTCTACGCGATCTTCGGCACCTGCCGCGAGCTCGACGTCGGACCGAGCTCGACGATCGCGATCACGGCGGCTGCCGTTCTCGTGCCGGTGGCGGCCGCGTTCCCTGCGGTTTCGTATCTGACGCTGCTCGCAACGCTCGCGATCCTCACCGGCGTCATCCTCCTCGCCGCCGGAGCGTTTCGCCTCGGGTTCGTCTCCGAGTTCCTCGCCCGTCCGGTTCTCGTCGGCTTCGTCAGCGGCATCGGGGTCGTAATCATCGTGGGGCAGGTCCCGAAGCTCATCGGTACCACCGTCGAGAGCGGCAACGTACCCGAGATGCTCTGGCGCGAGCTCGCGAGCCTGGGGGAGATCAGCTGGTCGACGTTCCTCGTCGGTGGCGTGTCGCTTACAGCGCTGATCGTGCTGAAGCGGCTCGCCCCGCTCGTGCCGTGGGCCCTCATCGTCACCGCGGTCTCGATCGTGTGCAGCCGCTCCTTCGACTTCCCTGCCCGGGGTATCGCGGTCATCGCTGACGTGCCGGCAGGCCTGCCCAGTGTGGCCGTCCCCAACATCGGGCTCGGCGAGATCAGCGCGCTCAGCGGAGGAGCGCTGGCTCTCGCGCTCATCGCGCTGGCCGAGTCGATCGGACCGGCACGCTCGCTGGCGGCGAAGAGCGGCTACGAGATCGACCCGAACCAGGAGCTCGTGGCGCTCGGCACGGCGAACGTCGGAGCGGGGCTTCTGCAGGGGTTCCCGGTCGATGCCAGCCTGTCCCGCAGCGCCGTTGGCGCGGCGGCGGGAGCGGTCTCGCGGGTCTCGGGTCTCGCGGTGGCGGCGCTCGTCCTCGCGACGATGCTCTTCCTGACGCCACTGTTCGACGGGCTTCCACAGGCGACCCTCGCTGCGGTCATCATCGCGGCCGTGATCGGCCTCGTCGACGTGCCGGGCTTCCGTGTGCTCTGGCGGATCGATCCCGCAGATGCCAAGCTCGCGTTGATCGGCTTCTTCGCCGTCTGCCTCCTGGGCGTCCTCGGCGGGATCATGACGGCGGTCGTCGCGTCGTTGCTCGCCCTGATCCTGCGCGTCTACCGCCCCCGGATCGCAGTGCTCGGACGCGCGCCGCACGAGGCGAGCGCCGACGAGGACTTCCTGTTTCGCAGCATCGACCGGCATACCGAGTACGAGACGATCCCCGGGCTCGTGCTGTTCCGGTTCTCGAACGAGCTCTTCTTCGCAAACGCGTCGTTCTTCCGCCGCGAGACGTTGCGACTCCTCGCCGGGTCCGACCCGCCTGCCCGTACCGTCCTCGTCGATGCAGCTTCGATCTCGCATCTCGACACGACCGCGGTCGCGATGCTGGAGGACCTGATCGAGAAGCTGCGCGTGCGCGGGGTCACGTTCGAGCTCGCCCGCACGACCGCGTCGCTCAACGACGCCCTGCGCCGCACCGGCCTGCGCGAGCTCATCGGCGAGGATCACATTCACCGTTCGGTGCACACGGGAGTCCAGGCGTTCATCGGGCGCACGGCAGAGCAGGTCTAGAGGTCGGTCTGCTCCCCGGGGGAGAGGATGCGAACCGTGGTCTCGCTCGCGTGTCGTCGAACGGCTGCCTCGAACAGGTCCGGCGGGGTGCTCAGGAAGCCGGGTGGTCCCTGCATCCCGAGGTGCATCGGGTAGTACGTCCCCCAGTGGATCGGGATCGCCGTCCGAGCGCGGAGGAGCGCGGCCGCCTGCGCGGCGCGCGTCGGATCCATGTGACCCGGCCCCATCGTCGGCCCCCAGCCCCAGATCGGCAGCAGAGCGATATCGACCGGTGAGAGATCGGCCATCTCGTCGAAGAGGTCGGTATCGCCGGCGAAGTAGACGTTGTGCCCCGCACCGTCGATCACGTAGCCGAGCGGCTCCGCCTTCGTCCCGAGTGGTAGCCGCCCGGTGTCGTGATCGGCCCTCGTCGCCCGCACCGTGACCGCCCCGATCTCGATCTGCTCGCCGGCGCCCAGCTCGAGCACGTTCTTCACGCCCGCCTTGCGGCGGATCAGCGCGCCGGATCCCCGCGGCGCGACGACCGGCATCTCGCGTCCGAGCCTCTGGAGCGACGGCAGATCGAGGTGGTCGTAGTGGAGATGGGAGATGAGCACGGCGTCGATGCCTCGGAGCGTGGTCGCATCGACCTTCGTCGCTCGGCGGAGATGGGCGACGCGGTTGCGGAGCAGCGGGTCGGTGAGCAGGCGGACGCCGTCCAGGTCGACGAGGACCGTGGCGTGGCCGACGTAGCGAATCGAGGCGCGCGGTAGGGCGCTCACGGCGCGATCCTACGTTGCGGGCCTGCCTCCGTATCGTCCGGCGGTGCCAGTAGCGTCCGCGTTCGTGTCCGGGACGACCTCCGAGCTCCCCGCGCCGTCAGCGGGAGGGCAGCGCGCTCTGAGCATCAACCTCACGGTGCGCACGATGCTGCTGGTCGCCGCGATCGTCGGCCTGGCCTGGGCGTTCGTCTACATCCGCGAAGCCCTCATGACGCTGTTCCTGGCCCTGTTCTTCGCCCTCGTGCTCGAGCCCGTCGTTCGTGGGATGCAGCGAAGGCTTCCGCTTTCTCGCGGGGCCTGCGCGACAACGCTCGTCCTCGGGATCGTGGCCCTCTCCGTTGCCTTCGCGCTCCTGCTTCTCGGGCCGCTCGTCGGCTCGTTCAGGGACTTCGTCGACGCGTTGCCGCAGCTCGTCGAGGACATCACGACGAGCTCGTCGTTCGGCTCGTGGGTCGATCAGCACAGCTCTGTCCCCGAGAGCGCGCAGGCGAACGTCAAGGAGATCGCCCAGGGCCTCGCCCATGCAGCGGGCGGCCTGATCGGGATCGTCGTCAGCGGCTTCAGCCTCGTGCTCGCGCTCGTGACCGCGATTTTCCTGACGTTGTTCCTGATGATCGACCTCCCGCGCCTGATCGGCGCGGTCGACACGTTGCTCGATCCCCGCGGGTCGGATCGCTGGAATCGGATGTCCGAGCGGATCATCACCGCGGTATCACGGACGATGCTCGGCAACATCGCGATCTCGATCATCTGCGGTCTCATCTACGGCGTCTCGTGCTGGATCCTCGGCACACCGTTTCCGGTCGTCCTGGGGGTCGTCGCCGGCCTGCTCGACCTGGTTCCGATGATCGGCGCCACGGTCGCGGGGACGATCCTCGTGCTCGCGACGCTCACCCAGGGCGTCACGGCGGCCCTGATCATGCTGGCGATCGTGCTCGTCTACCAGCAGTTCGAGAACTACGTCCTGCAGCCGACGATTCTCGGAAAGGCGGCCAATGTCTCCGGCTTCTTCGTGATCGTGAGCGTGATGATGTTCGGGGCGTTGTTCGGCGTCATCGGTGCGATCATTGCCGTGCCGATCATCGCGTCGATCCAGATCGTCGTGGTCGAGCTCACCGCAGAACGGCGCGCGCGGATGGAGGCCTTGCGCCCCACGGCAGCACCGCCCGGCGACGTGCAATTGGGATAGGCTCGGCGCGCCAGCCCCACCGTCGTCTCGAGGAGGAGTGTCGTGACCGATAGCCCCGGAGCCCCGTCGTCGTCGGGTGGCCGGATCATCGGTGCCCGCGTGCTTCTCGTCATCGGTGTGCTGCTCACCGTTCTCAGCATCCTCTCGACGTACGTGAAGCGTGAGGCGCTCGATTCGGGGCAGTTCAAGCAGACCTCGCAGGAGCTGATCGCGGACCCCGCGATTCAGGAGCAGGTCGCAGCGAAGATGGTCGACGCGCTCTTCCAGAACGTCGACGTCTCGGCGGAGCTCAGCGACACGCTCCCGTCGAACCTTCAGGCGCTCGCCGGCCCACTCGCCGGGCTCTCGCAGGGCTTCGCCGACACCGCCGCGCAGAAGCTCCTCGCCCGGCCGGACATCCAGACCGCGTTCGTCGAGCTGGCCTCTCTCTCGCAGTCGCAGTTCGTCAAGGTGCTGCACGGCGACACCCGGGCGGTCGAGACCTCCAACGGCAACGTCGTCCTCGACCTCCGGCCGCTCGTGCTCCGGCTCGGAGACCGGTTCGGATTCGTCAGCAACCTCGCAGAGAAGGTCCCGCAGGATTCCGGGCAGGTGACGATCCTCCAGTCGAGCGACCTCGAGACCGCCCAGAAGGTGACCCACTGGCTCGAGCAGGTCGCGAACTTCATCTGGATCTTCGCCGTCCTCGCCTGGGCCGGCGCGATCTGGCTCGCACGCGGGCGCCGCCGTCAGGAGGTTCGGGCGCTCGGGATCGGGCTCGCCGTCGTCGGGATCCTCGTCCTGCTCGCCCGCTTCTTCGCCGGCAGGTACCTCGTCGACAGCCTGGTCGCAAGCGACACCGTGCGGCCCGCGGCACAAGATGCTTGGGACATCATCACGAAGTCGCTCGCGGATGCGGGCTGGGTCGTCGTCGCCGCCGGCGCGCTCCTCGCCCTCGGGGCTTGGCTGATCGGGCCCGGCGACCGGGCGACCGAGGCGCGGGCCGCTGCCGCGCCGCACCTCCGCCGCACGGGCGTCGCCTGGGGTGGGTTCGTCGTGGGCATGACCGTGATCGTCTGGCTCCTGCCGATTCAGATGTTCCGTACGACGGCGATCCTCGTCGTCGCCTCGGCGATCGGCTTCTTCGCCCTCCGGCGTCAGGTCGCCGCGGAGACGGAGGCCGAAGCAGGAGCCCCGGTTGCCACTTCCCCTCCCCCCGGCGAGGAAAAACCGCCCGGTCCGGGTTAGGAGACGGCCACGCAGTCGCCGCAGTGGCCGTGCAGGATCACGTCGTGCCCGTGCATGTCGTAGTCGAGGCGCGTCGCAACACGCTCGAGCGCAGTCTCGAGACCCGGATCGGAGAACGGCTCGACGCGCCCGCAGTCGTCGCAGACGAGATGGTGGTGATGGTCTCCGTCCGCGTGTGAGGGCTCGAAGCGGGCGATCCCGTCCCCGAGCTCGACCCGCGTGACGAGCCCGAGCTCGACGAGCTGGTCGAGCGCACGGTAGACGCTTGCGATCGCGACGCGATCGCCTTGCTCGCGGATCCCGTCGTAGATCTCCTGCGCCGACGTGCAGCAGTCCTGGCGCCCGAGATGCTCCACGACGATACGGCGCGCTCCCCCGTTGCGGAGCCCCTGCGCCTGCAGGCTCTCGATCGCCGCCGTGCTCCAGTCCGGGTGCTCGTGCATGTCGTAGATGATACCGATTCGCATTAGCTGCTAGGCTCGGGCGATGATGCTATCGAGAATCGTTCTCTTTAGCGGAGCGGCGCTCGTTGCCGTGGGATTGCTCGCGGGCTGTGGTGGGAGTGGGAGTCGGACCGCGGGCCAGAAGACGGTCGTTGCCGCGTTCTACCCGCTGGCCTTCGCGGCGCAGCAGATCGCCGGGCCGGGCACGGAGGTCGAGAA
Source organism: uncultured Thermoleophilia bacterium (assembly GCA_963727515.1). Taxonomy (GTDB): domain Bacteria; phylum Actinomycetota; class Thermoleophilia; order Gaiellales; family Gaiellaceae; genus Gaiella. The sequence continues at coordinate 42,949 of CAVSGN010000002.1, forward strand.
TCTCACTCCTGCGGGTGCCGAGCCCCACGATCTCGAGCTGACCCCGGGAGACGTGCGCGCGGTCGACGGCGCGAAGCTCGTGCTCTATCTCGGCGACGGGTTCATGCCGGGCCTCGAGACCGCGGTTGCGCAGCGGGAGGGGCCATCGCTCGACCTGCTCGCCACGCCGGCGCTCCGGTCTGCGGGAGCCGGAGACGAGGGGCTCGACCCGCACGTCTGGCTCGATCCTGTGCGCTACGCGGCCGTCGTCCGCGCGATCGGAGCCGCGCTCGACGAGCCGGCGGCTGCGCAGCGGCTCGCCGCCCGCCTCGACCGGCTCGATGCCGAGTTCCGCGCCGGGCTTGCGCACTGCGCACGGCGTCAGATCGTGACGAGCCATGCCGCTTTCGGCTACCTCGCCGAACGCTACGGCCTCGAGCAGATCCCGCTCGAAGGGCTTTCCCCCGAGGCCGAGCCGTCCGCGCGCGGTATCGCCCGCCTCGTCGGTCAGGTCGAGCGCTCGGGCGCGACGACGGTGTTCTTCGAGACGCTCATCTCACCCAAGCTCGCGCAGACGGTGGCGCGTGAAGCCGGAGTCGCGACCGCTGTCCTGAACCCTCTCGAAGGGCTTGCGGACGGTGACGTCGCGGCCGGAGCAGACTACTTCTCCGTCATGCGCGAGAACCTCGCGGCTCTGCAGAAGGCGCTCGGGTGCACGACGTGACGCCCGTCGTCGAGCTCGACGCCGTCTCGTTCGGCTACCGGGCGGGCGTGCGCGTGCTCGACGACGTCTCCCTGCGCGTCGATCAGGGCGAGTTCGTTGCGATCGCCGGGCCGAACGGCGGCGGCAAGACGACGCTGCTCCGGCTCGTCCTCGGCCTCGAGCGCCCGACCGAAGGGACGGTTCGCGTGTTCGGCACGTCCGGTGGGAAGGCAGCCGACGGTGCGCGCATCGGCTACCTCCCGCAGCGCGCACGCATGCTCGGCGAGGCTCCGGTGACCGTCCGTGAGGTCGTCTCCACCGGACGGCTCGCGCCGGCAGGGATCTGGGGGCCGTTGCGCCGCGCCGACCGCGAGGCGGTCGAGCGCGCGATCGGGACGGTCGGGCTCACGGAGCGGGCCGATTCGCCGCTGCGCACGCTCTCCGGGGGGATGCAGCAGCGCGCGCTGATCGCGAAGGCGCTGGCGTCGGACCCCACGTTGCTCGCGCTCGACGAGCCGACGACAGGTGTCGACGCCGAATCGCAGGAATCGCTCGGAACGCTCCTCGAGGACCTCCGCTCACAGCTCGGGGTGACGATTCTCTATGTCTCGCACGAGTTCGGCGCCGTCGAGCACGTCGTCGACCGGATCGTCCTCGTCCGCGGCGGGATTGTCTACGACGGCCCTCCCAGCGGGCTGCCGGGCGTCTGGCACGACCCCTCCCACACGCATGCTTGAGCTCGAGTTCATGCGCCTTGCTCTCGCGACGGGGGCCGTCGTCGGCCTCCTTGCGCCGGCGGTCGGCTTCTTCCTCGTCGAGCGCAAGGCGTCGCTGATCGGCGACGGCCTCGGACACGTCGCCTTCGCCGGGGTCGCGGTCGGCTACCTGCTCGGCATCTCACCCGTCCTCACCGCCCTCGTGGCGGCGGTGATCGGCGCGCTGGCGATCGAGTGGCTGCGTACGCGCGGCGGGGCGGCAGGCGATCAGGCTCTCGCGCTCGTCTTCTATACGGGGATTGCCGCCGGCGTCGTGCTCGTCTCTCGCGCCGGCGCGCTCAACGTCAATCTCTTCCAGTTCCTCTTCGGCTCGATCCTCACCGTCACCCGCAACGACCTCTGGACGGTGCTCGTGCTCGGTGTCGGCGCGCTCGTCACGATCGCGGTGCTCTTCCGCGGGCTCGTCGCGACGGTGCTCGACGAGGAGGGGAGCCGTGTCGCCGGCGTTCCGGTGACCCGGCTCAACGTGGTCGTCGCGGTGCTCGCCGCGCTGACGGTGGCGGTCTCGATGCGGATCGTCGGGATCCTTCTCATCGCGGCACTGATGGTCCTGCCCGTCATCGCCGCCAACAGGGTCGCCTGGAGCCTTCGCTCGACGTTCGCGCTCTCCATGGCATTCGGCGTCTGCTCGGTGCTTGCGGGGCTGTCGATCGCCTACTACGCGGATCTCCCGCCCGGCGGGACGATCGTGCTCGTTGCGGCGGCAGCCTTCGTCCTCTGCTCGGGTGCGAGCGCGATTGCGCGCCGCGCCTGAGCCGCAATGGTGCGATGATCGCATCCATGAACCACGTCGTTCTCACGGGCTCGGATCTCACCCTGGACGACGTGCTCGCCGTGACGCGACGTCGAACGTCGGTAGAGGTCGCGCCCGCCGCGCTCGAGGCCATGCGCAGCGCGCGTGACGTCGCCGACCGTGCGATCGCTGCGGGCTCGGTCGCCTACGGCGTCACCACCGGGGTGGGCAGCCGCAAGTCTTTTCCGGTCGATGCACCGGGCCACGACCGCCTGCTCGTTCGTCAGCACGTCATCGCGCAGGGCTCGCCGGTCGCGCACGAGGTCGTCCGCGCGACCGCCCTGAGATTGGCCAACGCGCTCGCGGCGGCGACGACCGTGGCGCGGCCCGAGCTGGTGCTGCACATCGTCGCCGCACTGAACGACGACCGGCTACCCGCGGTCCGCGCGCTCGGATCCATCGGGATGAGCGATCTCGCGCCGATGGCCGATCTCGCGGACGGGATTCTCGGAGACTTCGAGCTCGAGCGCGGCGAGGGGATCGCGCTGCTCAACCAGGCGTCGTTCTCGACCGCCTATGGTGCTCTCGCAATCGCCGACGCGCTCGTCCTTCTCGACGCACTGGACTGCGCCGGCGCGCTCGACCTCGAGGCGTTCGCTGCGAATCGGAGCGTGCTGCACCCCGCCGTCGGCGTCGTGCGCCCGTATCCCGGCTTGCAGCTCACGCTCGAGCGTCTGCGCAGCCTTCTTGCCGGGAGCGAGGTCGAGCCGCGAGCGTTGCAGGATCCACTGACCTTCAGGACGCTCGCCCACGTCAACGGCGCGGCGCGCGACGCGTTTCGGTTCGTCGCGGACCAGCTCGCGATCGAGCTCAATGCTGCCCAGTCGAATCCCCTCGTCCTGGTCGACGAGGGCCAGGTCATCTCGGTCGGAAACTTCGAGCTGCAACCACTGGCCACGGCGCTCGATCTCGCCCGCCTCGCGCTCGCGCCGGCGATCACGAGCGCGGCAGAGCGGGCCGTGAAGCTCCTGCAGGCGCCCCTGACCGGTCTCACGGAGGGGCTCGGGGCGCGATCGTCGCTCGCCGAAAGCAGCCTGAGCGAGTTCGGCATCGCGGCCCAGGCGTTCGCCGCGGAGGCGCGGCTGCTCGCCCAGCCGGTCTCGTTCGAGAACGTCTCGACCACGCAGGCGGAGGGGCTCGAGGATCGGATGACGATGGCGCCGCTCGCAGCGCGACGGCTCGAGGCGATGGTCGAGCTGGGTGCCCGCGTCGTCTCGATCGAGCTGCTGCTCGCGGCGCAGGCGTGCGATCTCCGCGGAGCCCGGCTCGGCGCCGGGACGGAGGCTGTGCGCGCGAATGTTCGCGAGTTCGCACCGTTTCTCGAAGAGGGTGGCGTGCTCCCCGACCTCGAGCTTCTCGCGGACGAGATCCGGTCCGGCAAGATGGGTGGTTGAGTGGGCACCATCGACGTTCATCAGCATCTCTGGCCGCCCGGCTTCGTCGATGCGCTGGCGCGGAGAGAGACCGTCCCCTGCCTCGACGGCACCACGTTGTCCTCTCCCGAGGGCACGTACGAGATCGAGCCCGAGAACAACCGGCTCGGGTCGAGGCTCGCGTTGCTCGACGGTGCGGGGATCGACACCACGGTCGTCTCCCTGCAGCCGACCCTCGGCCTGGACGCGCTGGAGGCCACGGAGCGGGAGAGCCTCGAGAGGACGTGGGAGGACGGGATCCTCGAGCTCGCCGCGTCGGCCGGCGGCAGGATCGTTCCACTCTCCGTGAGCCGGCCGCGCGAGGGCTTTGCGGGCGTGTCGGTCGGCGCGAGCGAGCTCGACGACCTGGGGACTCTGGCCCCCGTTCTCGACGAGCTGCGCGGATCCGGATTCCTCTTCGTTCACCCGGAGGCGGGGACGCCCACTCCCGGCACGCCGTCGTGGTGGCCGGCGCTCGTCGACTACACCGCGCAGATGCAGCGCGCGTACTTCACGTGGCTCGCAACGGGACAGGAACGGTGGCCCGACGTCAACGTCGTGTTCGCGATCCTCGCGGGTGGCGCCCCGGTCCAGCTCGAGCGACTCGCCTCGCGTGGCGTCGACGTCCGCTCCGTGCTCTACCCGAACGTCTTCTTCGACACGTCGTCGTACGGCCGCCGCGCGCTCGAGGTCTGCATCGAGACCTTCGGTGTCGACCAGCTCGTCCACGGCAGCGATGCCCCCGTCATCGACCCGTCCGCAACGCTGGGATCGATAAGGGATTTCGGCGAATCCGTCGAAAAGCTGATCACGGTGGACAATCCGAATCGGCTGCTGGCATGACATCGCTTGCGACCTTCCTCGCCCGGCGCTTCGAGCCCGGAGTCGATCTCACCCGAACGGAGCTCAACGAGCTCGCCTGCGCCATCGGGAAGGACGAGCGCCTCTGGAAGGAATACGAGCGCCACGACCCCGACGAGCGCCAGTATCAGCAGCTCTATCGCGATCCCAACATCGACGTCTGGCTGATCTGCTGGATGCACCGCCAGGACACGGGGTACCACGACCACGATCGCTCGTCGGGTGGCGTCTACGTCTGCAGGGGAATGCTCTGCGAGGATCACTTCCACCGGGACGAGGACGGCTGGATTCGCGAGCGGACGAAGCATCACGAGGCCGGCGGGTCGTTCGACTTCGATTCGGCCTACATCCACGGCGTGCGGAACGAGACCGACTTCCCGGCGACGTCGGTCCACGTCTACTCTCCGGCGCTCTGGCGGATGGGGCACTACCAGTCGGACGAGAACGGCATCATGCGACGGATTGCGATGACGTACGCCGACGAGCTTCTCGGCGCCGCCTGAGAGGCGGACGCCTCAGGCGTCGAAGTCGAGCAGGACCTTGCCGAGCTTGCCGCGCGCCGCCAGGCGATCGAACGCCGCAGCGGCGTCGCCCGCCGGAACGACTCGATCGATCAGCGGAGCCACGCGCCCGGTTGCGAGATGGGGCACGACCTCCCGCGCGAACGCGAGGACGGCGAGCGCCTTCTCTTCCAGCGGGCGGGCGCGGAGCACCGTGCCGATGATGCGTGCCCGGCGCGCCATGACGAACCGCAGATCGAGTGTCGTCTCGGCACCGCCGCCCGTTCCGACGATCACGATTCGTCCCCTGGGGGCGAGGGCGCGAAGATCCGGCTCGAGATTCGGCGCGCCGACGAGCTCGAGGATCACGTCGGCTCCACCGGCGGCTCTGGCCCGCTCGGCCAGCTCCTCGGGTGGCGAGACGGTCGCGCCGAGTCGGGAGACTGCCTCGTCGAGCGTCGCATCGCGGAGCGTCGCGAGCACGCGGGCGCCGGACGCCGTCGCGATCTGGACGGCCGCAGTACCAACCCCGCCGTTGGCTCCGTTGACGACGAGCAACTCCCCCGGGCGAAGCCCACCCTGCGTGAGGGCTGCGTCGTGCGCGGTCACGAAGGCCTCGGGCACGGCCGCAGCGGCGAGCGCGTCGAGCGCCTCGGGCACGTCGGTCACGTGACGCTCGTGAACGAGCACACGATCCGCGAGACCGCCGCCGCCGACGATCCCGAAGACGCGCGCACCCGGTGCAAACCGACGCGCCGTCGGCCCACACGCGATCACCGTTCCCGCCACCTCGAGACCGGGAACGTCTGCCGGCGCGCCCGGTGGAGCGGGATAGCGGCCCTCTCGCTGCGCGATGTCCGCGGGGTTCAGGCCCGCGTACCGCACCGCGACGAGGACGTCGTCACCCCGCGGGATGGGGTCTGGTCGCTCGACGACCTCGACCACCTCGTTCCCGCCCGCCGCCGTGAACGTGACTGCCTGCATTCGGTGAGCCTAGGCGAAGGGCCGTTCCGGCGTCGACAGGGAGCTCGAGCTCGTTATAATGCAACTGTGGTTGTAGATTCAGCGGACGGCGGTTCCGCCGAGCGGCGCCGCACCCGCGCCGAGCGTGCGGAGCGTCGCGCGGCCCGGTCGAAGCCGGCAGCGTTTGCCGGGGCGCCTCCGACGAACGCCCTCGGCCCGGTCGATCTCCTGGACGAGGGCCAGCTCGCAGCGATCCACGAGGCGTCGCTCGACCTGCTTCAGGACGTGGGAGTCGAATTCATGGGCGCACGCGCACGAACGGTCTTCGCTGCTGCCGGCGCACTGGTCGACGAGGAGACACACGTCGTGCGCATCCCGCGTGAGATCGTCGAGCACGCAGTCGCGATCGCACCGGAGCGCTTTGTCGTCACCCCACGAAACCCGGCGCGGAGCCTCGAGGTCGGCGGGGACCGGATCGCGTTCGGGCTCGTCGCGGGGCCGCCGACGGTGCACGACAGGGTCCGCGGGCGCCGAACGGGGAATCTCGCCGACTACATCACGCTCATCAAGCTCGCCCAGTGCTTCGACGTGATCCACTTCATCGGCAACCAACCGACGTCGCCGCAAGAACTGCCGGCTGCGACGCGACATCTCGATACCTACCTCGCCAACCTCACGTACACCGATCGCGTATTCCACTGCCTCGCGATCGGGAGCGAGCGAACGCGTGATGGGATCGAGATGACCGCGATCTCGAGAGGGCTGACCCTGGACGAGGTCGTCGGCGACCCGTGCGTGCTGGCGATCATCTCGGTCAATTCGCCCCGACGTTTCGACGAGGCGATGAGCGACGGCCTGATGACGATGGCGACATACGGTCAGCCGGCCGTGATCACGCCGTTCACGCTCATGGGAGCGATGACGCCGGTCACCCTCGTCGCCGCCCTCGTGCAGCAGAACGCCGAGGCACTCGCGGGTATCGCGCTGACGCAGCTCGTGCGGCCGGGAGTGCCCGTCGTCTACGGCGCATTCACGTCGAACGTCGATCTCCGCAGTGGTGCGCCGGCTTTCGGCACGCCGGAGAACGCCCGCGCCACGATCGCGGCCGGGCAGCTCGCACGGCACTACCGGCTGCCGTACCGGTCGAGCAACGCCAGCGCGAGCAACGCAGTCGACGCCCAGGCGGCGTACGAGTCGCAGATGTCGATCTGGTCGTCCGTGCTCGGTGGAGCTCACCTCCTCTATCACGGAGCGGGCTGGATGGAAGGTGGGCTCACTGCCTCGTTCGAGAAGATCGTTCTCGATGTCGAGATGCTCCAGATGATCGCGGCGACGATTGCGCCGGCGACGGTCACGGCGGAGGAGATCGTCGCGGGTGTCACTGCGATCGCGGAGGTTCCGACCGGCGGCCACTTCTTCGGCTCTCCCCATACGCTGGCCCGCTACGAGACGGCCTTCTACGAGCCGCTGCTCTCGAACTGGCAGAACTACGAGAACTGGGAGGATGCGGGCTCCGAGACGGCGGACCAGCGGGCGACCCGGGTCTGGCAGGACGCGCTCGATCGGTACGAGCAGCCGCTGCTCGACCCCGCCGTCGAGGCGCGGCTCGCCGACTTCGTCGCGAAGAGGCGGATCGTCCTTCGGGATGCCGAGCACTAGATGGCCCGGCCCGACCAGATGCGAATCCTGTTCGTGACGTCGGAGCACGAGCACGGAGTCACGGAGGAGCTTCGGCGACGCTACGACGCAGCATGCTCGCGGATCGCGTCGCTGACGGGTGCGACCGTGGAGTCGATCCCGTACTGGGCGGTCGAGTCGCTCCCGGCGGACGCGCTCGTCCTTTCCGGGTCGGACGATCCCTGGGCGATGCATCAACCCGCGGCGCTCGAGCGGTTCTACGGGCACCTCCGCGCTTACGCGGGACCGGTCCTCGGAATCTGCGCCGGGATGCAGATCCTCGTGCTCGCGAGCGGCGGCGACGTCGGCCCGTCGGTCGAGCCGACCCGCGGGTTCGCGCCGATCGACGTGCTCGACGACAGCGACCTGTTCTCCAGCACGCCCGCGTCCTTCGACGTCTTTCACAATCACGAGGACGAGGTACGGGAGCTGCCTTCCGGTTTTCGAATCCTCGCGACGAGTGCGCGGTGCCGCATCGAGGCGATCGCGAGCGACGAGCGTCGCTGGTGGGGGACGCAGTTCCACCCCGAGGCGTGGGATGCCGAGCACCCGGTCGGGCAGGCCCTCATCGAGCGCTATCTCGCGCTCGCCGGTGTGGCGCGGGACCGGAGTGCGCCGGCGTGAACCCCGGGACAGCCGCTCTCGCGCGTGGCCTCGCGCTCCTCGACGCTCTCTCCGAGCCGGGGGTGGGACGCGAGGGGCTCGGTGTCGTGCAGCTGGCGGAGCTCGTCGCGGCCGACAAGAGCCAGGTTTCGCGCGCGCTCCAGGCCCTCGACGAGCGCGGCTACGTGGAGCGGGATCCCGAGACGCTGGCCTATCGCCTCGGATGGCACGTGTTCGGCCTCGCCGCGCGGGCGGCGGATGCCCGCCTCCTGGACGCCGCCAGACCGGTGCTCAGGGAGCTCGTGGCGACATTCGGCGAGAGCGTGCACCTCTCCGTGCGGCAGGGCGACGCGGTGCTCACGCTCCTCTCGGAGTCTCCTTCTGCCACGCTCCATGCCCCAGCCCGCGCCGGGAGCCTCGCGCCGCTCGCGACGACATCCGCCGGCCGGGTCCTGGTCTCCGATCTCTCCCGGCCGGAGCTCGAGGCACTCGGCCTCGCGTCCGCCCGCGCCGCGATCGCACGGGTGGCCGAGGACGGCTACGCGATCGTGCGTGAAGAGTTCGAGCCCGGCCTCGTCGCCGCCGCGGCGCCGATTCGCGGGGTCTCCGGCGCTGTCGTGGCCGCGCTGAACGTCTCGGCTCCGCTCTTTCGCTTCGACGATCGCCTCGAGAGCGCCGCCCTGCGTCTCGTCACCGCTGCCGACGCACTCTCGGTCGCGATCGGCGGGATCCCGCGAGGCGTTCGCGGAGCCGCCTGAAGCGCGGGTACGCGACGGATCCGCCGCGACGTCGATACGCTCGCGACGTCTTCTGCGTCGTCGGCCCGCCGCCGGCGCCCCTCGATGGAGGTCAGACGTGCTCGCCGCCGTGTGCGACCGATTCTCGCCCGCCGACCCGCTTGCCGGGCTCGAGGTGCGCGACGTCGGCGAACCGGCGCCCCGTGAAGGCTGGGAGGTCGTCGAGCTCCGCGCTGCCGCCCTCAACCATCACGACCTCTTCAGCCTGCGCGGGGTCGGCGCCCGCGAGGAAGAGATCCCGATCGTGCTCGGAACCGACGGTGCCGGTGTCACCGCCGACGGCCGCGAGGTCGTGATCTATCCCGTGCTCGTCGACCGGTTGCCCGGGCAGGACGAGACGCTCGCGGAGGACTTCCACATCCTCTCGGAGCGGGGTGTCCCGGGCACGCTCGCGGAGCGCGTTGCCGCCCCGTCGCGCAACCTCGTCCCCAAGCCGCCCGGGCTCTCGTTCGCCGAGGCGGCCTGCCTGCCCACCGCGTGGCTGACGGCGTACCGGATGCTCTTCAATCGCGCCGGGCTCCGCCCTGGGCAGTCCGTCCTCGTCCAGGGAGCAGGCGGAGGCGTCGCGACCGCGGCAATCCTGCTCGGCCGCGCGGCCGGCCTCGTGGTCTACGTGACGAGTCGTAGCGAGGAGAAGCGGGCTCAGGCTCTCACGCTCGGGGCAACGGCAGTCTTCGAGCCGGGGAGCAGGCTTCCCGAGCGCGTCGACGCCGTTCTCGAGTCGGTGGGGAAGGCGACCTGGGATCACTCCATGAAGTCCGTTCGCAGCGGGGGCACGATCGTGGTCGCGGGGGCCACGAGCGGGCCGGATCCGCCTGCCGACCTGGCACGCATCTTCTGGCGGCAGCTGTCGATCCATGGCTCGTCGATGGGAACCCTGACCGAGTTCCGCGAGATGTGCAGCTTTCTCGAGCAGGCCGACGTGAAGCCGCTCGTCGACTCGGAGTACCGGCTCTCCGACGCGCGATCCGCATTCCAGCGTCTCCAGGCGGGCGCCAACTTCGGCAAGGTCATTGTCGTCCCGTAGCGCCGAGCCGTTGCGACGCGTCGGGTTCGTCGGGCTCGGCAACCTCGGTCGCCCTCTCGCGGCGAGCCTGCTTCGCGCAGGGTTCCCGCTCACGATCAACGATCGCGACGAGAGCACGGCGGCGACGTTGCTCGACGAAGGGGCGACGTGGGCGGGATCGCCGCGCGAGGTCGCGGCCGCTTCCGACACCGTGTTCACGTGCCTTCCCTCACCGAGCGTCGTCGCCGACGTGCTCTGCGGCGAGTCGGGCCTCCTGGCGGGCTTTGCCCCCGGATCGACCTGGATCGACTCGAGCACGAACGACCGTCACGCATTGCAGCGTCTCGCCGCGATCGCACGTGCGCAGGGAGTCGAATGCCTCGAGGCGCCGGTCACCGGCGGCGTCCACCTCGCTGCAGCGGGGGAGATCACGGTGCTCGTCGGCGGCGCCGAGGGTGTCTACGAGGCGCATAGGCCTGCCCTCGAGGCGATCGGCGGCAAGGTGTTCTACATCGGCCCGCTCGGCAGTGCATCGGTGATCAAGGTGATCACGAACATGCTCGCCTTCATCCACCTCGTCGCGGCAGGGGAGGCGTTGATGCTCGCAAAGCGCGGGGGGCTCGACCTGGCGCAGGCGTTCGAGGTGATCAAGGCGAGCTCGGGCACGAGCTTCGTCCACGAGACCGAGAGCCAGGTGATCCTGAACGGCAGCTACGACATCGGGTTCACGATGGATCTCGCCTGCAAGGATCTCGGCTTTGCGCAGGAGCTCGGTGACGAGCTCGGGGTGCCGCTCGAGCTCGCTTCTCTCGTCCGCGAGACGTTCGTTCGAGCGCGGGAGGAGTACGGCGGCTCGGCGTGGTCGCCGATGGTCGTCAAGCTGCTCGAGGACGCGCTCGGTACCGACCTGCGCGCGCCCGGCTTCCCGGCAGCGATAACCGCGTAGGTGCTACGGACGTCGCGGTGGAGCTCAACCCGCGCCGGGGGTCGGATTCAGATGGAGCGCGTCGTCCTCGTAGGGGTGCGCCGCCGCCACCTCCTCGTCGAGCTCGACCCCGAGGCCGGGCGCGGTCGGCGGGATCACGTAGCCGTCCTCCCACCGGATCGGCGTCTTCACGATCTCGGCGTGGAAGCCGCCCCAGTCCTTGATCCCCTCGAGGATCAGGAAGTTCGGCGAGCACGCGCTCAGCTGGATGTTCGCGGCCCCGACGACAGGGCCGCAGTACAGGTGCGGAGCGATCTGGGCGTAGTGCGCTTCGGCCATCCCGGCGATCTTCTTCGCCTCGAGAAGCCCGCCGACGCGTCCGAGATTCAGCTGCAGGATCGACGCGGCGCCGGTTGCGAGCACCCGCGCGAACTCGTACTTCGTGGTCAGCCTCTCCCCGGTCGCGATCGGGATCGTGGTCGCCTGCGCGATGCGTGCCATCTCCTCGGGCATCTCGGGCGGGACGGGCTCCTCGAACCAGAGCGGGTCGTACTGCTCGAGCCTCCGGGCGAGGCGGATCGCACCGGACGGCGTGAACTGGCCGTGGGTCCCGAACAGCAGGTCGCACCCGCTCCCGACCGCCTCGCGCACGTTCGCCACGTACCGTTCGGAGCGGTCGAGGTCGTCCAGCCGTGGCTGCCGCGGGTCGAGGGTCGCGTAGTGCCCGGCCGGGTCGAACTTGAGCGCGGTGTGGCCCTCGGCGGCGTACTCGGCGGCCCGCTCGGCGGCAAGGTCGGGGTCGAGGTAGACGTCGGTTGCGTCGCCGGGCTCGACGTAGAGGTACGTGTAGCCGCGCAGGCGCTCGTGGACACGTCCCCCGAGGAGCTCGTAGACCGGTTTCTCGACAGCCTTGCCGACGATGTCCCAGCACGCCATCTCGATCCCGCTGAGGATCCCTCCCAGCGTGAGATCGGGCCGGCCCGTGTACCCCTGGCTGTAGACGTCGCGCCACAGCCGCTCGATCCGGAACGGATCCGCCCCGATCACGTGGCGGCCGACGGTGTCCTCGATCATTCTGGCGACCGTGTGCGGGCCGAACGTCGCCGCGTAGACCTCGCCCAGGCCCTCGAGCCCGTCGTCGGTCCGGAGCTTGAGGAAGATGAAGTAGCGCCCTCCGAAGTGGGGCGGCGGGTTGCCGACGACGAACGTCTCGAGCTCGGTGATCTTCATTGGCCTCGCGGTCCTTTCCTGTCGTCGAGGGGGAACCTCGATCCGCAGAGAACATCGTCGCCCCGCAAGCAGGCGTCGCAGGCTCCACACGCCCGGATCAGCGTGACGACGACGTGGTCACCGAGGGCGACGCCCTCCACGCCGGCTCCGATCTCCGCAACGACACCGGCTGCCTCGTGCCCGAACACGGCCGGTAGCTCCCCGCCCCAGGCGCCCCCGGCGTAGTGGATGTCGCTCTGACAGATCGCGCACGCCGCGATCTCGACCCGCAGCTCGCCTCGCTGCGGAGCCGCGATCCCGATCTCCTCGATCAGCAGCGGCTCGCCGAAGGCGCGGCAGACCGCCGCTCTCAACGATGTCCTTGCTCGACCGGTCGCAGGGTCGCTCGGCGGCTGCTCACCGTGTGGAATCTAGGGACAGAGTTGGAACCCTGTCAATCCGGCTGTCGAACCCGCGCCTCTGTGACGTCCGGCTTGACTTCACCGCGCAGGATCTGTCATAACGGCACTTCACGTTGGGAACACGAGTCCATACCTGGAACCAACCGGGCCGATGATCGCGGAGCGGGTCCCAACTTTGGGTGCAGAGTAGCGTCGAAACGTACGTCCAGGCCGATGTCGAGTCAGAAGGTGAGGATCAGGCATATGGATCGTGAGACCAGAAGGCAGATCGAAGATTTCCGCAGGAACGAGGCAGGGCCGCTCGAGAACAACCTGATCGACGAGCTCGTCGCCGGCGAGCTGAACCGGACCGAGTTCCTCCAACGAGGAGCGATGTTCGGGCTCTCGGTAGGGATGATGGGAGGCTTGCTCGCGTTCGTCGGCGAGGCCGGCGCCGCGCCGCAGGCGCGAGCCCAGACGGCAAGCGTGAAGGTCGGCGGCACGATTCGCGTCGGGATCGCCGCCTTCGGGGCGTCCCTCGAGCCCTACCTGCTCAACGAGGGTGGCTCGCTGGCGCTGGCCGGAATGCCCGGCGAGTTCCTGACGTGGACGACCCCCAAGGGTCAGGTCGCACCGTCACTTGCCACGAGCTGGAAGCCGAACAAGGACGCCACGGAGTGGACGTTCCAGCTTCGCAAGGGGGTCAAGTTCCACGACGGCAGCACGATGACCTCGAAGGACGTGGTCGCGAGCATGAAGCAGTACGTCGGGGTCAAGGGCTCGAACGCAGGCCTGTCGCCGTTCTTCGACGCTTCCGGGGTGTCCGCACTCGGGCCGTACGCTGTGCGGTTCAAGCTCAAGTCCGCGATCGGCGTCTTCCCGTACCTGCTCAGCCAGACGACGTACCAGGCGATCATCCAGCGCGCCAAGGACGCGGCCAAGCCCGGATCCTGGGTCAAGGCCGGGATGGTCGGTACCGGTCCGTTCAGGGTCACGAACTACGTCGAAAAGAAGAGCGCGACGCTCGTGCGCCACAACGCCTACTGGGGCGGCCGAACGCCGCTCGACGGAGTCAACGTCTCCTTCTACCAGGGCACGGCGCCGCTGGTTCTCGCCCTCAGGGGCAACCAGATCGACCTCGCCTTCCAGCTCTCGGGCCAGGAGGCGCAGGTCTTCAGGAAGAACCCGAAGTACACGTACTACAGCCTTCCGACCGCCGCGCACCGCCAGCTGACGATGCGGACGGATCAGGGTGTCCTCAAGGATCCTCGCGTCCGCCGGGCAGTGGCGCTCACGATCAACCGGCCCCAGCAGCTGCAGAAGATCCTGCTCGGAGACGGCCAGGTCGGGAACGACAACCCGTTCTGGAAGGGCTTCGCGTCGACCGACCGGAAGATCGGCCAGCGCAAGCAGAATCTCCAGATCGCGAAGGCGTTGCTCGCCGCCGCGGGTGCCCAGAACCTGAAGTTCAACATCACGTCGTGGAACTTCGCGGATCACGCGGATCACCTGGCCTCCGTGCAGGCGTACGCCAAGGAGGCCGGCATCGACGTCGGGATCGAGATGATGGACGTCAGCAAGTACTACGACAGCGAGCCTGCCGGCGCCGACTACGCCAGCACGACGCCCTGGCTCAACCGCACCGCCACGCTGACCGAGTACGGCGCCCGAGGCGTGCCCAACATCTACCTGACGCGGTGCTACATGTCGACGGGTGACTGGAACGCGTCGCACTACAAGAACCCGGCCTTCGACTCCGTGGCCAAGACGTATCTCGCGGCGGCAGAGATTGCCGCGCAGCGGAAGGCGACGAAGAAGATGGCCGGGATCTTGCTCCGCGACACGCCCGTCATCACGGACTACTTCATCAACTACGTGACGGCAAGCACGTCGAAGGTCAAGAACTACGTCCCAGACGGCATCTCGCAGGTCCGCCTGGCGAAGGTCTCGCTCGCCTAACGGTTCGGCCTGCTCCGGCCGGCGCGGTTCTCCGCGCGGGCCGGAGCAGCGCTTGCCGCTCACACGGTGATCCGCTACATCGCCAAGCGCATCGGCCTCGCGTTGATCACGCTTGTGCTGCTCAGCATCATCGTGTTCGCGGTCTCGACGATCTTGCCGGGGAACGTGGGCCGGGCCGTGCTCGGCCCGTTTGCGACGCAGGAGTCGGTCGACGCTCTCAACGAGCAGTTGGGCACGAACCGCTCGATCGTCGTCCAGTACAAGGAATGGGCGGGAGGTCTGCTCCACGGCGACCTCGGGACGTCACTGACCAAGCAGATACCTGCCTGGGACCTGCTCGGGCCGGCACTCGCCAACTCGTTCAAGCTCGCCTTCGTCGCGTTCATCATCTGCGTTCCGCTCTCGATCCTGGCGGGGATCGTCGCTGCTCTGCGCTACGGCGGCGCGACGGACAAGGGCATCACGACCGCCGGCCTGTCGTTCTCCGCCATGCCCGAGTTCGTGTCGGGCATCTTCCTGATTCTGGTCTTCGCCATCTGGCTGGGATGGCTTCCGGTGACGGCCCAGGCAGAACCGGGCGCGAGCATCGCGACGCAGTTCGAGTATCTCCTCCTGCCGGCGTTCACGCTCACGCTCGTGCTCCTCGGCTATATCGCGCGGATCACCCGCGCCTCGATGATCGAGGCGCTCGACAGTGACTACGCGCGGACGGCACACCTCAAGGGCCTCGCTCCGTCGGTCGTGATTCGACGGCATGTTCTCCGCAACGCGCTCCTGCCGACGATCGCGGTCGTCGCCGTCCAGGTCGGCTATCTCGTCGGGGGGCTCGTCGTCGTCGAGGTGCTGTTCAACTACCAGGGCGTCGGCAGTCTCATCTACGAAGCCGCCCGACAGAAGGATCTTCCGCTCCTTACGGCCGGAGTCCTCGTCGTGGGCATCGTCTACCTCACCGTGACCCTGATCGCAGACCTGCTCTACGCGGTCCTCAATCCGCGGATCAGGTTCGGGAGCATGGAGTGACCACGGCCGATGTGACCCCGGCGACCCCCTCGCGTTCCGAGGCACGGATCGCCCGCGCCGAGCGCATGCGGCTGCTGTTGCGCTCGCGGACGGTGATCGTCGGAACGATCGTGCTCGGCTTCTGGGTTTTCTGCGCCCTGTTCCCCCGGCTCGTTGCGCCGTACGACCCGATCTTCGACAACCAGTTCCCGCCGAGCATGAAACCCGAGTGGGGTCACCCGTTCGGTACCGACACGAACGGTCGCGACGTCTTCTCCCGAGTCCTCGCGGGATCGCGAAACATCCTCCTGATCGCGCCGGCCGCGACCCTGCTCGGCACGGTGCTCGGCACGATCCTGGGCTTGTTCACCGGCTACCTCCGCGGTCTCGTCGACGATATCGCGAGCCGCTTCATCGACGCTGTGCTGTCGCTCCCCCTCATCGTCACCGCGATCCTGATCGTGACCGCGGTCGGGCGGTCGGGCACGTGGGTCGTGGTCCTCGTGATCGGGCTCATTTTCGCACCGGTCGTCTCGCGCACGGTGCGCGCGGCGGTGCTCACGGAGGCCGAGCTGGACTACGTGCAGGCGGCTCGGCTACGGGGGGAGAAGTCGGTGTACATCATGTACCAGGAGATCCTGCCGAACGTGATGTCGCCGATCGTCGTCGAGTTCACGGTGCGGCTCGGGTACGCGATCTTCACGGTTGCCTCCCTGACGTTCATCGGCTTCGGCGTGCCGCCGCCCTCCCCGGACTGGGCGGCGCAGATCAACCAGTACTGGACGCTGATCGATCCCTACTGGTGGATGACGCTGTTCCCCGCCCTCGCGATCGCGAGCCTCGTGGTCGCCGTCAACCTCGTCGCGGACGGGATCCGTGAGGTGTACGAGCGGTGACGGAAACCGGTGTGGTGCCCGCGAAGGCGCTCTCAGTCACGGATCTCGAGCTCGTCTACACCGTGCGCGGTGTCGACCGGCCCGTCCTGCGCGGCATCTCGTTCGAGATCGAGCGCGGCCGCTCCTACGGTCTCGTGGGCGAGTCGGGTTGCGGGAAGTCGACGGCGGCGCTCGGGATCGTGCGCTATCTGCCGCGCAACGGTCGCATCACGGGCGGCAGCGTCTCGGTGGCCGGCGTAGACGTGCTCGCGCTCGGCAGCAAGGACCTCCGCGAGTACCACGCGCGCACGGTCTCGATGGTCTACCAGAACCCCGGCTCTGCCCTGAATCCCGGCATCCGCGTCGGTGCGCAGGTCGCGGAGGCGTTCACCGTTCTCGGCGTGTCACGCCGCGAAGCGGTCGAGCGGGCTCGCGAGGCGCTCGCGACCGTGCAGATCGCCGACCCGCACTCCGTCATGGGCCGCTATCCGCACCAGCTCTCGGGTGGGATGCAGCAACGCGTGGTGATAGCGATGGCTCTCGCGAAGAGCCCGTCGCTCCTGATCCTCGACGAGCCGACGACCGGTCTCGACGCGACGGTCGAGGCCGAGGTGCTCGAGCTCGTCGCGAACCTGCAGGAGCAACTGCACACCGCCGTGCTCTTCATCAGCCACAACCTCGGCGTGATCTCCAAGATGTGCGACCGCGTCGGCGTGCTGTACGCCGGCCGCCTGGTCGAGGAGGGCCCGGTCGAGACCGTGCTCCAGGATCCGCGGCACCCGTACACCGTCGGCCTCCTGCGCTGCATTCCACGCGGAGGGGTGCGCAAGGATCGCGGCCGGCTCGACACGATCCCCGGGTTCCTGCCGAGCCTCGGTGCCGACCATCTCGGGCTGCGTCTTCGCCGACCGCTGCGCTCTTGCGGACGACCGCTGTCGGGCGGAGGAGCCGCCGCTCGAGAGCATCGGTACCGCCCACAGCGCGCGCTGCTTCCATCACGATCGCGCGCAGAGCCTTCCGCGTGAGACGGCGGCTGACCTCGCGTTGCCGAAGGTCGACCGAGACGCGACCCCGTTGCTCCAGTTCGACGATCTCGGCAAGGTCTTCCAGCAGCGCGGGGCGGACATCCATGCCCTCGTCGGGTGTCAGCGCGGCGATCTGGCCCGGCGAGACGCTGGGGCTCGTCGGCGAATCGGGTAGCGGCAAGACGACGCTCGCTCGGGCGCTGCTCGGCATCATCGCCCCGAGCTCGGGCGCCGTCGAGCTCGATTCACGTGCCCTCGCGCCGCTGTACCAGAAGCGCACGAGGGACGACCTGCGCTCGCTCCAGATCGTGTTCCAGAACCCGGACTCCGCGCTCAACCGGCGCCATTCGGTGCAACGCATCCTGCTCCGGTCGATGAAGAAGCTCGCCGGCATCACCGGCAAGCGCCGCGGACGAGCGCTTGAGCGATCTCGCGGGCCGGGTTCGGATCACCGAGCGGACGCTGACCCAGAAGCCCGTGCAGCTCTCGGGTGGCCTCAAGCAGCGTGTCGCCATTGCCCGTGCCTTCGCCGGCGATCCGAAGCTCGTCGTGTGCGACGAGCCGACGAGCGCACTCGACGTCTCCGTTCAGGCAGCGATCCTCAACCTGCTCGTCGAGCTGCAGGCGGATCAGCGGCGTCTCCTACCTGTTCATCAGTCACGACATCGGGGTCGTGCGGTACATCTCCGACCGGATCGCCGTCCTCTACCTGGGGCGGTTGATGGAGATCGGCCCTGCCGAGGTCGTCTTCGGAGGCCCTCACCACCCGTACACCGAAGCGCTTCTCTCCGCCGTCCCGACCATCGACGGTGGCGGACGCGCGCGCATCCGGCTCGAGGGCGACATTCCGAGCGCCGCCGACCCGCCGTCGGGCTGCGTCTTCCACAACCGCTGCCCCCGCCGCGTGGGCTCGATCTGCGACGACGTCGAACCGCCGCTCGTCGAGGTCGAGGAGAACCACCTGATGCGTTGCCACATCCCGCTCGACGAGCTGCGGGCTCTTCAGGGCGACGGAACCACTCCGTCACCGGTGATCGCGGCTCCGTGAAGATCCGCGCCGCCGTTCTCGAGCAGACGGGTGGCGCCCTCGAGGTGCAGGACGTCGACCTCGCGCCGCCAGGAGCGGCCGAGGTTCTCGTGCGCCTCGCGGCGAGTGGTGTCTGCCACTCCGACTTCAACGCGATCGACGGCACCGCCGAGACGCGCTGCCCCGCGGTGCTCGGTCACGAGGGGGCCGGCGTCGTCGAGGCGATCGGCGCCGGTGTGACCCGGGTCGCGGTCGGGGATCACGTTGCCCTTTCGTGGGCACCGTCGTGCGGCTCCTGTGGGGAGTGCCTTCGCGATCTCCCGCAGCTCTGCTCGGCGGCCTGGCCGGCGATGGCAACGGGCGGTCTGATGGACGGGACAACGCGCCTTTCCCGCTCGGGGGAGCCGGTCTTTCACTACTCGTTCCTCTCGACGTTCGCGGAAGCCTGCGTCGTGCCGGAGAAGTCGTGCGTTCCGATTCCCGAGGACGTCCCGTTCGACGTCGCGGGGCTCGTCGGCTGCGCAGTCACGACCGGCGTCGGGGCCGTCTGGCGCACCGCCGGGGTGCGGCCGGGGGACCGCGTCGCGATCATCGGTTGCGGTGGCGTCGGGCTGTCGGCTCTCATGGCGGCGGTCGCCGTCGGGGCGGAGCCGGTGATTGCGGTGGATGCCGCCGCGACGAAGCTCGAGATGGCGCGGACGTTCGGCGCGACCGACGGCGTTCTCTGGGCGGGGTCGGCCGAGGCGACGGCCGAGCTGATTCGCGATGTCTCCGGAGGGGGCGTCGACTACGCGATCGAGGCGACCGGGAGGCCGGAGGCGATGACGGCAGCGTTCCTCTCGACGCGCGCTCGGGGTGCCGCGGTCCTGATCGGGATTCCGCGTGAGGACGCGACGGTGACGCTCCCGGCTCTCTCGATCCCGCGGATGGAGCGGCGCGTGCTGGGCTCGATCTACGGCTCGTCGCGGCCGGAGCGCGACTTTGGCACGACGCTCGCGCTCTACCAGGCGGGGCGCCTGCCGCTCGAGCGGCTCGTCTCGCATCACCTGTCTCTCGACGAGGTCGGCCTCGGGTTCGAGCTGATGCGAAGTGGCGAGGCCCTGCGGGTCGTGCTCGATCTCAACACGTGACCAACCGCGACACTGCAAGGGAGAACCATGAACCTGGATGATCTGGACGGCCGCGTCGGCGAGGGCTGGGGCGGCTCGGTACCGAACGGGAGCCACGTCAACGTCGTGCTCGCTCGCCGCGGCAGCGCCACCGCCGCCGCAGCGCTGACGATGTTCGCGCAGCCGTCGCCGGGGCACACGCCCGTCCTGTGCTGCGCGGGGCCGACGCCGGCGGAGTACGAGCCGATCTGGCCGCCGACGTTGATGATGAACAAGGCGACCGCGACGGAGGATCTCCATCAGACGATCACGTGGGGTGCCGCACAGCTCGGGATCGGCCAGGGCGTGCTCGACGCGGTCGCCGACGGCCTGATCGAGGCGACCGGAGACCTCTACGTTCTCGTCTCCGTCTGGGTCGCGCCCGACGCACACGACGAGACGGCCGTTCGCGTCGCGAATCGGGCCGCGGTCCGGAAGGCGATCGGCGTGTGCGTCGAAGGTCGGGATCCTGCGGCTGCTGCACGGCTCGTCGAGCGGCGTGACTCGCTCGAGAACCCCTTCTACGGCGGCAGCTGATGCGGATCACGTCGGTCGAGACGCGACGCTACCGCGTCGTGCTCGACCCACCGTTCCGCGCGGCGTGGGATCCCGTTCCGCGTGACCATCAGGTGGCAACGCTCGTCGGCGTCCACACCGACGAGGGCCTCTCGGGGTGGGCGAGCGGTGACGCTCTCCCCGATCGGGAGCAGCTGGAGTCGTTGCTCGTCGGTCGCGATCCGACCCGGACGGAGATCGTCCGCGAGCTCTGTGAGACGGTCGACTTCCACGGCGGCCGTCCCTGGACGGTCGAGGCGGCCGTGTGGGATCTCGTCGGAAAGGCCTGCGGGCAACCTCTGTGGAAGCTGCTCGGCGGGCGCTCGGAGAGACTCCTCGCCTATGCCTCGACCGGTGAGCTCGTCGAGCCGGCCGAGCGAGCCCGGCGCTGCGTCGCATTGCGCGACGCGGGCGTGCAGGGCGTCAAGATCCGCTTTCACAACACCGACTGGCGCGACGACGTGGCCGTCGTCGCGGAAGTTCGCGCCGCCGTCGGGACCGATCTCGAGATCATGGTCGACGCGAACCAGGGCTGGCGCATGCCGGGCGACCTCGAGCCGCGCTGGGATGTCGCGACGGCCGCTCAGGTCGCGCGCGCACTCGAGCCGCTCGGGATCTACTGGCTCGAGGAGCCGCTGCGCACGGATGACGTCGACGGCTACGCGGCGCTTCGCCGGCTGACAAGCGTCCGGCTCGCGGCAGGTGAGATGGTGCGCTCAGCGCAGGAGGCGCGCGATCTCGTCCTCCGAGGTGGGATCGACGTGCTGCAGTGCGACGTCGTCCTGTCGCTCGGGATCGGCGGTTGTCGGCGCGCGGCTGCACTCGCGGATCTCGCGGGCCGGGCCTGGTCGCCCCACACGTGGTCGAACGGCTACGGCCTGCTCGTCAACCTGCACGCCGCGCTCGCACTCTCGACGGTGCCGTTCGTCGAGGTGCCCGTTCGACCCTCCGGCCTGGTCGGTGCAGCGTCGCGACTGGCTGCTGCCCGCGCCGCTCACGATCGCGAAGGACGGCTCGATCGCGCCGCCGGAGGGCCCGGGGCTCGGCGTCACGCCCGACCTCGACACGCTCGAGCAGTGGCGGATCGCCTGATGCGCGTCCGCGCGGCGGTGCTGCACGAGCCGCACCGGGTCGTCGTCGAGGAGGTCGAGCTCGACCCGCCGAAGGCCGGCGAGGTGCTCGTCCGAGTTGCTGCGGCCGGCGTCTGCCACTCCGATCTCCACCTCGTCGACGGGCATCTCGGCGAGGGTCGCTGGCCGATGGTGCTCGGGCACGAGGGCGCCGGGATCGTGGAGGAGATCGGGGAGGGTGTCACGCACGTCGCGGTCGGTGACCCGGTCGGCTTCTCGTTCGTCCCCTCCTGCCGTGGCTGCCCGGCGTGTCGCGCCGGGCGGTTCAACATGTGCGTGCCGGCGGGCGAGAACGGCGCGCGGGGAATGCTCATGGACGGAACGTCGCGCCTCCGGCTGCCAGACGGCACCGCCCTCCAGCACGGCTTGATGACGGCGTGCTTCGCCGAGCGGACGGTCGTCGACGGTCACGGCGCCGTCCGGCTTCCACCGGCCCTTCCCCTGTGGCAGGCGGCGCTCCTCGGTTGCGGGGTGATGACCGGCTTCGGCGCCGTTCGGAACGTCGGGCGCGTCGGCGTGGGGGAGAGCGTTGCCGTGATCGGCTGCGGCGGCGTCGGGCTCCAGGTCGTCGCCGCCGCCGCGCTCGCGGGTGCCTGGCCGGTGATCGCGATCGACCGTGACCCCGGCAAGCTCGAGATCGCGCGTCGCCGCGGCGCCACGCATGTCGTCGACGCGTCCGTCGTCGACCCGCTCGGCGCGGTGATCGAGATCAACGCCGGTGGCGTCGATCATGCTTTCGAGGTCGTCGGGCGGCCCGAGACGATACGGCTCGCGTGGGAGCTGATTCGGCCGGCCGCGACAGCGATCGTCGTCGGCCTCGCCCCCGCGGGCGTCGAGGTCTCGCTCCCGGCAATCGACTTCCTCTCCGACAAGGGCATCCGCGGCTCGTACTACGGCTCGGGCGACCCGGCCGCGGATCTCCCGGCGCTCGCCGAGCTCGCGGTCACGGGAGAGCTCGACCTGTCCGATGTCGTCACGCACGTCTCGGACCTCGAGGGCGTCCACGAAGCGCTCGACCGCCTCAGGCGTGGCGAGGGCGCGCGCACGGTTCTCGTGCTCGACCCCGCGATCGCAGGCATCGCGGGGTAGCCTTCCGTCGGCGAGATACGATTCGAGGATGGTGCGTACGCGATGAACGCGAGTAACGGCGAGTCCCCGTCACAGCTGATCGATGCCAGGATCGAGGAGCTCGGCGACTGGAGGGGCGCGATGCTGTCCCGGGTGCGCGCGCTCGTCAAGCGGGCGGTCCCCGACGTCGTCGAGGAGTGGAAGTGGAGAGGTGTTCCCGTCTGGTATCGCGACGGGATGATCTGCACGGGCGAGACGTACAAGAGCGTCGTCAAGGTGACGTTCGCGAAGGGGGCCTCGCTGGAGGATCCATCGGGGCTGTTCAATGCGAGCCTCGACGGCAACGTGAGGCGCGCGATCGATTTCCGTGATGGCGACGAGATCGACGACGAGGCCTTCATGGCTCTGATTCGCGCGGCAGTCGACCTGAACGGCTCCTCCGGCCGATAGCCACCGAACCGTCGCGTTTCCTGCCGGGCATGGCGGCGATGGAGGCCTGGACGGGTGCGTCGCCGTCGGCCTTCGCGATCTGGGGGTTCCCGCCGGAGAGAAGAACCGGTCTCGTGGAGTCGCTCGCCGCTTCGGACGCGGCGTCGCCGGTCATCACAGCCCTTTCCGATCAGGTTGCCGGTGTCTGCGGAACGGGGGGCGCGATCCGGGCGTCGGTCATGTCCATCACCCCGCCCCACTGCGCCCGAAGCTCCGCCTGCGAGGGGACTGCCTGGAAGCTGACCCCGACCGATTCGGCGTAGCGCACGCGGGAGTATCGACCCGCGGCCGCATGAATGATCTCTCCGGTGACCTCGCATTCCTCGCTCGAGAGGTAGACGACCAGCGCCGACACGAAGTCGGGATCGTGTGCCTCGTCGAGGATTCCCTCCGACATGCGCGTGACCGCGAGCGGCGAGACCGCATTGGCGAGAACGTTCTGCTTCTCCCCCTCGATAGCGAGGGTGTTCATCAGTCCGACGAGGCCCAGCTTTGCGGCGCCGTAGTTCGCTTGCCCGAAGTTGCCATAGAGGCCCGTGACGGACGTCGTGACGATGATGCGCCCGTAACTCTGGGCCCGGAAGTGTGGCATGGCGGCCCGGGTGACGTTGTAGGTGCCGTAGAGGTGGACCTTGATGACAGCGTCCCACTCCTCGCCGGACATCTTGTGGAAGGTGCGGTCGCGCAGGATGCCGGCGTTGTTGACGACGGCGTCGATCTGCCCGAATGTGTCGATCGCCCCCTGAACGACCGCGCTTCCCCCTGCTTCCGTGGCCACGTCGTCGTGGCTCGCCACGGCTTCGCCGCCGGCAGCCACGATCTCCGCGACGACGGCGTCGGCGGCCGAGCGCTCGGCGCCCGATCCGTCGAGCGCAACCCCGAGATCGTTCACGACGACGCGCGCTCCGTGGGCAGCGAGCAGCAGCGCATGCCGCCGCCCGAGGCCTCCGCCCGCTCCGGTGACGACGATGCTCCGACCCTCGACTCCAGGCACCTAGCTCCCTCCCTCGTCCTCGCCCAGCGTGCGGGCGGCCATGAGCGACACGAAGACGCCCGTTTGCACGACTTCTCCATCCTGCTTCTTGATCTCCTGCTTGATCCGGACGACTCCCCGATCCCTCTTGCTCGTCCGGCGCGTCTCGAGCACGGTCGACTCCATCCTGATCGTGTCACCGAATTTCACGGCTCCCACGAACCGCCAGTCCTCGAGACCGAGAAAGGCAAGGTTCGTGCCCGTGAAGATGCCGGTTTGCACACCGAGGCCCGAGGCGATCGAGAGGACCAGCAGTCCGTGCGCGATCGGCTCACCGAACGGACCCGACTTGCAGAATTCACGGTCGACGTGGAGCGGGTTGAAGTCGCCGGAGAGTCCGGCAAAGCTCATCACATCCGATTCGGTGATCGTGCGGGCGGTGGTCGAGAAGGTCGCCCCGACCTCGAAGTCCTCGAAGTACATCGCCGTCATCTGTCGCCTCCTTTCCCGAGCCCGAGAAGTCGCATCGCGTTCTCCTTGAGGATCAGCGGTTTCACCTCGTCGCGGAACCCTGCCTGCTCGAAGTCGGCCAGCCAGCGCTCGGGGGTGATGAACGGGAAGTCCGAGCCGAAGAGAACCTTCTCCTTGAGGAGCGTGTTGGCGTGGTGAACGAGGGTGGGCGGAAAGTACTTCGGTGACCAGCCGGAGAGGTCGATGTAGACCTGCGGCTTGTGCATGGCGACGGCGATCGCCTCGTCCTGCCAGGGTGCCGAGGGATGTGCGAGCACGATCGGCATGTCGGGGAAGTCGACCGCGACGTCGTCGACGCACATCGGATTGGAGTACTTCAGCCTGATCCCGCCCCCGGCTCGCTGGCCCATCCCGATCCCACTCTGCCCGGTGTGAAAGAGCGCCGGCAACCCGGCCTCGGCGATCGCCTCGTAGAGCGGATAGGCGTGCCGATCGTTCGGGAAGAACGCCTGCATGTTGGGGTGAAACTTGAAGCCCTTGATGCCGTGGTCCGCGATCAGCCTGCGGGCCTCACGCGCGCCCGCCTTGCCTTTCCACGGATCGATGCTCGCGAAGGGGATCAGGACGTCCGGGTTGGCCGCCGCCATCTCCGCGACCTCCTCGTTCGCGATCGGCACCTCTCCCGTCCCGGCTGAGCTGTCGACCCCGAAGACGACGGCCGCCATCTTTCGCTCGCGGTAGTAGTCGACGACGTCCTGCGCCGTCACCGCGGTATCGACGTCGGCCTTGAACATCTTCGTTGCCTCGAGTCGCTGCTCGCGTGTGAGTGGATCCTCCTCTCCGCGCATCGGGATCTTCACGTGGGTGTGGATATCGATGGCCACGAGGTCGTCGACGTTCATTGGACTCCTTCTGGTAGGGCGGCTGGTACGACGCCGTCTCGCAGGGTGCGCTTCAGCACCTTGCCCGTTGCAGAGCGGGGGAGAGAGTCGACGAAGTTGACGACGCTCGGCTTCTTGTACGACGCGGCGTGCGACGCGGCATGGGAGATGATCGCTTCGGCCTGCACATTCGACCCTGGCCGTCGAACCACCCACGCCACGACTTTTTCCCCGAAACGGGGGTCGGGCTCCGCGGTCACGGCGACCTCTTGGACGTCGGGATGCGACGCGACGACTTCCTCGACCTCTTTCGAGGAGATGTTCATTCCGCCGGAGAGGATCATGTCCTTCATCCGGTCGACGATGACGAAGAAGCCGTCCTCGTCGGTGACCGCCACGTCTCCCGTGTGGTACCAGCCATCTTCGTCCGTGAAGGGCTCGACGCCGGCCGGGCCGAGGTAGCCGGCGGCGACCGTGTACGTCCCCGGCCTTCCAGCTCGAACGAGAGCTTCACCCGGCTCGCCGACGGCTGCGTCATGTCCGTCGGCGTCCACCAGGCGCACCTCGACGCCCGGGAGCAGGCGTCCGCAGGAGCGCGAGTGGGAGAGTTGGTACTCGTGATCGAGCCAGGTGACGAGCCCGGCTTCGGTGCTTCCGTACGCGCTGCTGAATCGCGCGTTCGGGAACAGGGAGATGATTTCGGCCAGAAGCTCCGCGCCGACCGTCTCGCCCGTCATGAGGACGTGGCGCACGCCTTCGAGGGGCTCGAGTACCTCGGTGTGCCGGAGCGCGAGGAGATCCCGGAGCGCGGTCGGGACGCCTACCAGCACCGTCACGCCGCGGTCTCGGACGGCGTCGACAAGGGCGCCGGGGCTGTACCGCTCGAGAAGATCGGTGGTCGCGCCCATGAAGAGAGCGCAGAGCAGAAGCGGTTGGGTTGCGCGATGCGCCAGCGGGGTGAACAGGAGGAAGTGGTCGGACGGGTCGTAGCCGGCCATCAGCTGCGGCACTATGACCGACGTCACCTGCGTGTCCCTCGTATAGACGACTCCCTTCGGGAGCGCGGTCGTGCCGGACGTGTAGACGATCACGTCCTCATCGGCCTGCCGTGGCGTGACGAGCTCCGTCGGGCCGGTCGCTGCGAGCTCGTACGCGGGGCCGACCGGGAGCGTGTCGCTCTCGGAGAGCAGGCGCTGAACGTCCGGGTCGTCACGGGCCGTGTCATCGTGGATGACCAGTCCGAGGCGCGCGTCCCGGAGAATGTGCCCGAGCTCGCGCTGTCGGTACCGGTGGTTGATGGGGACGGCAGAGATCCCTGCCTTGTGGGCTGCGATGTAGCTCTCCACCCATTCGATCCGGTTGGAGCAGAAGATGCCAAGGCGCGTCCCGGCCGCGACGTGCGCCTGGAGGAAATGGGCGAGCGACTCCGTGCGCCGGTCGAGCTCGGCGAACGTGATCGCCCGCTCGCCGGTCCGGAGAGCCACTCGCTCTGGTGCGCGCCGCGCTCCCCCTCGGAGGAGCTGCGCCACCGTTGCGACCTCGCCTCTCAGCACGTTCCTGCTTCCACCACTCGATCGGTCCCGGACAGTCGACGGTGCCTTGTATACAGCATCAGGGTCGAAAGCTGCTCTGGACGACTTTCCACCCGCTGCGGATGTGTCGTTCCATCGCAGAACGGGCGGCGGAGCCGTCGCGGGCGGTCAGAGCCGCGAGGATCTCGTCGTGTTGCTGTGCGAACCGGGTCGGCGACTCCCCCAGGTACGCGCGGTCGTACAACTCCCGTAGCAGCCGGCCCCAGTAGCTACGCACGATCGACGAGAGCTCCGAGCCGGCCGCATCGTAGATGTGCCAGTGGAGCGTGGAGTCGATCTCGATCACTTCCCCGCGGTCGTCCCCTTGGTGCGAGGCGGCCGCCCGGAACGCCTCGGTGAGCTGCGCGAGCTTGGTGATGTCGGGGTCCGACATGTTCTCGGCGGCGCGCTCGGCCAGGAACCCCTCGAGCGAGGCCCGCGTCTCGTAGAGGGCATGGGCCTCGAGCCGGGTGGTGAGGCGCGCGACGAACGATCCCTTGCCGCGGTGGCGAACGATCAGCCCCTGTGCTTCGAGTGCCCGCATCGCCTCGCGGACGGGGGTGCGGCTGACGCCGAGCCGGCCCGCGAGCTCGTGCTCCGAGAGCCGCTCGCCGGCCCTCAGGCTGCCCTCGATGATCTCCTTCTCGAGGATCCGCCGCACGAGCTCGGGGTACGACGGAGGGATCTCGATCTGGCCGGGAGCGGGTGCGGAGGAGCTCATGTGAACCGGAAGGATAGCGGTATACTGGATACCAGTAGCCGAACCAGCGTGCGAGAGGAGGACATGAGCGCCAGGGCAGAGGTGGTCGAGCCCACGAGGTCAGTGCCGGACGCGGTCACGTTGGAGGTGATCCGTCACGGATTGGCCGCTGCCGCCGAGCAGATGGCGACGGTGATCGAGCGCTCCGCGCAGTCGCAGGTCGTGCGCGAGATGCTCGATTACTCGACGGCCGTCTTCGATGTCACCGGCGGGATCACGGCCCAGTCGACGCGTATCCCGATGCACCTCAACTCGATGACACGCGCGCTGCGGACGATCCTGGCTCGCTTTCCGATCGAGGGCTGGGGGACAGGTGACGTGTACGCGACCAACGACCCCTACTCCGGCGGTCAGCACCTCCCCGACATCCAGACCTTCGCGCCCGTGCTCGTCGACGACGTGCTCGTGGCGATCACCGGCACCCTTGCCCACCATCTCGATGTCGGCGGCCGTGGGCCTGCCAGCTACGCAGCCGACGCGACCGAGATCTACCAGGAGGGAATCCGCCTGCCCCCGATGCGGATCATGGAGGGGGGCGTCCCGAACGAGATCTTCTTCCCCCTCCTCGAGGCGAACATCCGGGTGCCACGCAAGACGCTCGCCGACATCCGCGCGCAGATCGCGGCGTTGTCGATCGGCGGGTCGGAGGTCGAGCGCGTCGCGCGCCGCTACGGCGCCGCGACACTCCTCGCGGGCACCCAGGAGCTCGTCGCTCTCTCCGAGAAGCGGATGCGGACGGCAATCGCGACGCTGCCCGATGCGACGTTCGCGGCAGAGGACATCGTCGACGGCGACGGGCTCGAGGACGAGCCGGTGCCGATCTGCGTCTCGATCCGGCGCGACGGGGACTCGCTCATCGTCGACTTCACCGGGACATCCGCGCAGACGAGAGGCCCGATCAACTGTCCGATCGCCTCCACCGAGTCGGCGGTCTACTACGCCGTCACGGCGATCCTCGACCCCGGCGTGCCGCCGAACGACGGCGCCTACAGGCCGATCCGCGTCGTCGCGCCGGAGGGGACGGTCGTCAACCCGCTCTCGCCGGCCCCCGTCGTGGGCAGGAACGTGATCACGCACCGGATCGCCAACGTCGTCATGTCCGCTCTCGCCCTCGCCTTGCCGGAGCGCGCGATGGCGCCCTACTACGGCAATTCGAACGTCTACGTGCTCTCGGCGTACGACGACGAGGGCCGCGCGAACGTGCAGTTCGAGATCGAGGTGGGTGGCTGGGGAGGCCGGACGGGCATGGACGGTCCCGACTGCCTCTCGGCCGGGATCCACAACCTGGCCAACAACCCGATCGAGCTCGTCGAGAACGAGTTCCCACTGCGGCTGCTCAGCTACCGGCTGCGATCTGACTCGGGTGGCGCCGGGAAGTGGCGCGGGGGGCTCGGTGCCGAGAGGTCGTTCGAGGTCATGATCGATTGCGAGCTCTCGTCGCAGTTCGACCGGATCAAGTTTCCGCCGCCAGGGCTTCACGGCGGGCTGCCGGGGGCGGCCGCCAAGATCATCGTCGAGCACGAGGGAGTGGAGCGCGAGTTGCCGGGCAAGACGCTCGGGATCCAGCTCTTCGCAGGAGACCGGGTCACGATCCTGACGCAGGGCGGCGGTGGGCTCGGAGATCCGCTCGAGCGCGACCGGGACGCTCTGGCGCGCGACGTAGCCCAGGGCAAGATCTCGCCGGAAGCCGCCGAGCGCGAGTACGGCTTCGTCGCGGTCGGGAGTGGCGCCCGGTGAGCGCGTCCTGGATCGTCGGCGTCGACATCGGCGGCACGTTCACCGACGTGGTCGCAGTCGGAGGGCCTGACAACCGGCTGCGGCACCTGAAAGTTCCGTCGTCGCGCGCCGAACCGGCCTCGAGCGTGCTCGCCGGCCTTCACGCCCTCTCGGACGAGTTCGGCGTCCCGTTGGACGACGTGCGGCTGCTCCTGCACGGCACGACGCTTGCGACCAACGCCATCATCGAGCGGCGGCTCGCCAAGACCGCGCTGATCACGACAGAGGGCTTCCGGGACGTGCTCGAGATCGCCCGCCACTGGCGGACAGAGCTCTACGACCCCTTCATCGAGGCGCCCGTCCCGCTCGTTCCCCGAGAGCTCCGCTACGAGGTGCTCGAGCGGGTCGGGGTGCGTGACGCCGACTTCGTCGCGCTCGACGCCGCGGCGGCGGAGGATCTTGCGAGCACGATCCACGAGAACGGGGTCGAGTCAGTGGCGGTCGTGTTCCTCCACTCGTACCGCGACCCGACGAACGAGCGTGCAATGACCGCGATCCTACGCGAGCAGAACGGCTGGTTCGTGTGCGCGTCGTCGGAGCTCTCACGGGAGCTGCGCGAATACGAGCGGACGTCGACGACGACCCTGAATGCTTCGCTCATGCCGCTGATCGACGAATACATCGTCAAGCTCGAGAGCGGGCTGCGCGAGGTGTCCGAGGACGCGGCCCTCTTCGTGATGCAGTCGAACGGCGGAGCGCTGACGCCGCGAGCGGCCCGAGCCCGGCCGGTGACGCTCGCGCTCTCCGGCCCGGTCGGCGGCGTCGTTGCGTGCGTCGAGCTCGCCCGCGCGCTCGAGCGGCCGAACGTGATCGGCTTCGACATGGGCGGCACGAGCACCGACGTCTCGATCATCAGCGACTATGAGGCTCGCTCGACGACCGAGCTCTCGATCGGTGACCTCCCGATCAGGATCCCGAGCATCGAGGTTCACTCGATCGGCGCCGGAGGCGGCTCGATCGCCTCGCTCGACGCGGCCGGAGCGCTGCGAGTCGGCCCCGAGTCCGCGGGATCCGATCCGGGGCCGGCGGCATACGGCCGGGGTGGCACCGAGCCGACCGTGACCGACTGCCAGCTCGCTCTCGACCGGCTGACCGAGTCGTTCTCGCTCGCCGGTCGCCTCTCGCTGCAAGGCGACGCTGCCCGGGAAGTGGTGAGTGGGTGTCTCGCCGAGCCGCTCTCGATGGGGCTCGACGCTGCGGCAGCCGGGGTGATCGAGGTCGCGAACGCGGCGATGGAGCGTGCAACGCGGGTGGCTCTGCGCGAGCGCGGTGACGACCCCCGCGACTACGCACTGATCGCTTTCGGCGGAGCCGGCCCACTGCACGCCGCCGAGGTGGCGCGCCGGTTGGGCATGCGGACGGTGATCGTGCCTGCGCATCCCGGGACGCTTTCAGCCCTGGGTTTCCTCGGCTCGGACGTGCGTCTCGACTACTCCTTCAGCGACGTACGCGCAAGCGACGATCCGGGTCTCGCGAGCTCCGTGAACGCCGCACTCGAGATGCTCGAAGAGGAGGCCCGCGCCGAGTTCGAGTCCGACGCGGGGATCGCGGGCGCGGACGTCGCGTACGAGCGGAGCTGCGAGGTGCGGTACGTGGGGCAGGCCTACGAGGTCTCCGTCGGGCTCGGAGCAGCACGGCTCGACGAAGCTGCCGTCGAGGCGCTGCTCGCCCGGTTCCACCAGCTGCACGAGCGTTCGTACGGATTCTCGAGCCCGGACGACCCGTGCGAGGTGGTGACCGTTCGCGTGGCAGCGCGCGCGGAGCTCGAGCGCCGGGCTACCGAGCAGATGCCCAATGCGGACGGCGGCGCAGAGCCCGTCGGCGAACGCCTCGTGTACGACCTCGAGCTCGGCCGCGTCTCCACTCCTGTCTACGATCGCGACACGCTCGCCGCAGGAGCGAGGCTGGCCGGGCCGGCTGTAGTACATCAGCTCGACGCCACGACCTTGATTCCGTCGTTCGCGACTGCCGCGGTCGACGACCTGGGCAACCTCATCCTCGACATCGAAGTGGGTAGCGCATGAGACTGAAGCTCGAACAGCTGGAGACGTTCACGATCAGCGTCCCCGCGCGGACGGACTTCCGCTGGCTCTCGCTCAGCCGGCCCCTCGGGGAGTTCGTCCTGATCCGGATCCGTGCCGGGGGCATCGAGGGTTGGGGGGAGATCGTTGCGCTTCGCGACTGGGGGAGCTTCGACGGACGGCGCCACGGGGAGACATCTTCCGGTGTGACCGCCATCGTGCACGAGCAGTTCGCGCCTTGGTTGCTGGAGAACGAGCTCGAGCTGGGTGAGCTCTCCGCGCGTCTCGACGACCTCGTGGTCGGCAATCCCTATGCGAAGGCGCTCGTCGACATCGCCGTCCACGATCTCGTCGGCAAGGCGCTCGGCGTCCCGGTCTACGACCTGCTCGGTGGCGCTGCACGTACCGTCGTCCCGGTGGCGCACATGATCGGCTTGATGCCCGTCGACGAGGCTCTCCGCGAGGGGGTCACCGCGATCGATGACGGCGTCAGTGCGCTCCAGGTCAAGGGAGGCCAGGATCCCGCTCGCGACATCGAGCTGATCGGCGCCCTCCGCCGCGAGCTCGGCAGCGACGTCCTGCTTCGCGTGGACGCGAACGGCGGCTATCCCACGCGCGCGCTCGCGCGCCGGACGCTCGAGGCTCTGGCAGATGCCGGCGCGAACCTCGTCGAGCAGCCCACGCTCGACGTCGCCGTGCTCGAGGAGCTGAGGCTGTCGTCCCCGCTGCCGCTGATGGCCGACGAGTCGTGCTGGACGCCGGCTGACGCGCTCGACCTCGTCCGGCGCCGTGCCGTCGACCTCTTCTCGGTCTACGTCGGCAAGCCGGGCGGGATCGCGCCGGCGAGAGCCGTGTGCACGATCGCCGCGGCGGCGCGGATGCCCCACGACCTCAACGGGGCGCTCGAGCTCGGCATCGGTAACGCCGCGAACCTCCACGTTGCCCTCGCCTCGCCGGCTGAGCTACTCCCCAGCGTGATCCCCGTGAATGCCCCGGCGGGGGCATTCTCGACGAAGACAGCTGGGCGCTATTTCCAAGACGACATCGTCGCCGCTCCGTTCCCCTTCGAGAACGGGTCGCTGCTCCTGAACGACGCACCGGGGCTGGGAGTCGACGTCGACGTCGAGAAGGTCGAGAAGTACTGCGTCGACCGGCGTGCGACCGCGACCGCAGCGGGAGGCGCTTGATGGCCGAGGTCGGAGTGACATGCGGCGGGGTCTGGTGGCCGACCGAGTGCTACCAGGCGGTCGAGGAGCTCGGATTCGACTCCCTCTGGACCGGGGAGCACATCGTCTTCCACCGGCCGATCCTCGATTGCGTCCCCGTGCTCGCGGGTATTGCGGCCGTCACGAACCGGATCACGATCGGCCCGGCGGCGATCATGGTCACGCTCCGCCACCCGACGATCCTCGCGAAGGAGCTCGCAAGCGTGGATCGGATGTCCGGCGGACGGCTCGTCGTCGTCGCCGGCGTCGGCGGCGACTTCCCCAAGGAGTTCGAGGCCTGCGGCGTGCCGATGGAGCGCCGGGGGAGGCGCACGGCAGAGACGATCGAGATCATGCGCCTGTACTGGACCGAGGAGCGA
Organism: uncultured Thermoleophilia bacterium; assembly: GCA_963727515.1. GTDB lineage: Bacteria > Actinomycetota > Thermoleophilia > Gaiellales > Gaiellaceae > Gaiella. The sequence goes on from CAVSGN010000002.1 coordinate 75,867, forward strand.
TTCTCCTACGAGGGCGAGATCTACGAGCTCGACGACGTCTGGATGGATCCGAAGCCGCTGCAGCCGGGCGGCCCGCCGATCTGGCTCGCCGGGCGGAGCAATGCCGCCATCTCGCGTGCAGCGCGGCTCGGAGACGGCTACATGCCGTACATGTACTCGGCCGAACGCTGTCGCGCTGCCTTCGGGGAGGTGCGGGAGAAGGCGGCTGAGCTCGGCACGGAGCTACGCGATCCCTACACGCAGTCGGCGTTCGTCTACGTGAGCATGCACGATTCCCCCGAGCGAGCCAGGGAGCTCGCGATTCGTGACCTCTCGTGGCGTTACGGCCAGGATTTCGCTCCCTGGGTCGACAAGTACTGCGTCCACGGGACGCCCGAGTCCTGCGTGAGTCAGTTGCGCGAGTTCGTCGATGCAGGGGTCGAGCACCTCGCGCTCGGGATGGTGCACGAGGAGAGCGTCGCCATGGATCCGACCCCGGCGGCGGCGACGGCGACACTCGCCGCGATCGAGCGCTTTGCAGTCGAGCTCGTGCCACCGCTTCGAGAGCCTGCGGCGAAGTAGCCACCATCGGCGCGTCGCAGACTTCACCTTCCGACTGGGAGACTCTGGCGGGGCGCCCCTCCGATGCACTCGGAGCCGTCTCCCTCGAAGGCGCGGTCTCGGTCGGCGAGCTGCGCGACGCCGCGTTGGCGCTCGCCGGCGATCTCCGCGATCGCGGCGTCCGGCAAGGTGACCGGGTCGTCACGGCGCTGCCCAACTCGGTCGGCTGCGTGGTCGCGCAGCTCGCGACTCGGGTGTGTGGCGCTGTCCTCGTCAACCTCCCGGCGCAGTTCCGCCGCGAGATCGTCGAGATCTGCGACCAGACCGACGCGCGCCTCGTCGTCCTCCCTGCCGAGGCTTCGACCGAGAAGGCCTTCGTCCCCCTCGGTGATCGATCCTTCTTCCTCACGCGAGCCCTCACGGACGCCGGATCGACGGTCAGGCCTGCGCTCCGACGGCGTGACGATGTCGCGTGGTTGGCGTTCACATCCGGCACCACCGGCCCGCCAAAGGGCGCTGTTCACACCGAGGAGACGCTCGCCCTGATGGTGGAGGCCATGATCGATCGCCACGACGTCGGTCCCGAGGACGTGGTTGTCGTCGCGGCGCCGATGGGCCACGCGATCGGGTTCGTCTATGGGATGCAGCTCGCCCTACGCGCGGGGTGCCCGATGGCGATCCTCCCCGCTTGGGACATCGGCGCCATGAGGCAGCTGATGGCCTCTTCCGGTGGGACGTTCGTTGCGGCACCCACGCCGTTCCTCCTCGACGTCGTCGAGGCCGTCGAGGCCGGGGCAACGGAGTTCGCGTCGCTGCGCCTCTTCCTCTGTGGCGGCGCCCCGGTTCCCTCGACCCTCATCGCCAGGGCCGAGCGTGCGCTTGGTGCAGGAGTCGCCAGTGCGTACTACGGCACGTCCGAGACCGGTGCGGTAACGACGTGTCCGGCCGGTGCTCCGCCGGACAAGGTTCGTACGACCGTCGGCACGCCTCTCCCCGGGATGGAGATCCGCGTTGCCCACGGTGAGCTTCACGTGCGGGGCGCACACGCCTGCAGGCGGTACTGGGGTGGCGACGTCGAGGGGCGGCTCCACGCGGACGGTTGGTATGCGACGGGCGACCTCGGCGAGATCGATCGCGATGGCTATCTCTCGATCACCGGTCGCGCCAAGGAGTTGATCATTCGCGGCGGCGTCAACATCTCGCCGGTCGAGATCGAGAACACGCTGGCGAGCGCGCCGAACGTCCTCGACGTGGCGGTCGTCGGCGTCTCCGACCCGCGCCTCGGACAGAGGGTCGTGGCTGCGGTCGTCGCGCGTGACCGCCACCCGACTCTCGACGAGCTGCGTCGACATTGCAGCGAGCACGCGCTTGCGAAGGTCAAGTGGCCGGAGGACGTGGTGCTCGTCGAGCAGCTACCGCGCACGCCGGCCGGCAAGCTCCTCCGCAAGCAACTGGTCGAGGAGATCGAGCGATGAGCATTCTCGGCGGCATCGTCGTCGCCACCCGTCGCGAAACCGCAGCCACGGCCGTGTGCATGCGCCATCTCGAGCGCCTCGGCGCCGAGGTCGGGACGGCAGGCGAGGCAGACGTCGTGCTCGATGCGGAGGATCATGAGCTGCTCGGTGGTGGCCTGGTCGCGTCGGAGACCACCGCGCAGGCGGCGCTGGGGCTCACCGACTACATCGGGCCATTCGGGGGAGAGCCGGCGCGGACGGGATGCGACCTCACCTCGGCGGCAGCGGGTTTCTGCGGGGTGCTCGCAGCGCTCGCGACGCTGAGGGGCAGCGAGCGTCCGGTGCGCGTCTCGGTGTCTCCCATGCGGGCGCTGGCATCGTTGAAGACGATCATCTGGGCAGCCCGGACGCAGCCGGACGCATGGACCGGAACCCACGTCCGGTCACGCGAGCGTCTCGTCGACTCCGGCTACGAGACGCGCGACGGCCGGGTCACGCTCGATTTCCCGTTCAACGGATTCGAGCGCTGGCGGGAGTTCGTCGAGGCCCTCGAGCTGCCTGCCGCGATCGTGGACAGCTTCGAGCCGCGCTGGTACGAGACGGTCGGCTGGGGTGACGACGTCGACGAGGCCCGACCGATCTACGAGAGCTACCTGCGCAACCGCTCGACGGCCGAGGCGATCGAGCTCGTTCGCGGGCACGGCGGATCGTCCGTTCCGTTTCTGTCGGTCGAGCAATGTCTCGCGCACCCCCAATCAGAGGCTCTCCGTCTTCGCGATCGCGTGGAGCGCGGGCTGCCCTGGTCGATGTCGGGTAGCTCGCCACAGTGTGGTTCGGCGCGGCTCGTCGACGGGCGGCGTCCGCTCGCGGGCCTTCGTGTTGTCGACTTCGGCGTCGGGGGCGTCGGCCCGTTCTCGGCCACGCTTCTGGCCTGGCTCGGTGCCGATGTGATCAAGGTCGAAGCTCCGAACGAGTTCATCCTCGCTGTCCGTCCGAGCTTCCACGGCATGAGCACCACCTACCTTGCGATCAACCAGGGCAAGCGCTCCATCCGCCTCGATCTGAAGCACGGCCCGGACCATGCGCTTGCAAGACAGCTCGTCAGCACGGCTGACGTGGTCATGGAGAACTTCCGGCCCGGGGCTCTTGCGCGGCTCGGTCTCGGCTTCGACGACGTGCGAGCTCTGAACCCTTCGGTGGTCTACTGCTCCGTCACAGGATTCGGCTCGACCGGGCCGTTGTCCGGCGAGCCCTGCACCGACCCCCACATGCAGGCGTTCAGCGGCTTCGCTGCCGGGAATGCCGATCCTCGGGACGGGGTGCCCCGCCGTGTTCGCTACTACGCGATCGTCGACCTCGTGACATCGTGCGTCGTCGCCGAGGCGGCCTGTGCGGGGCTACTGTCACGCGATGCAGTGGGTGAGGCAGTCCAGGTGGAGACGTCGATGTTGGAGGTGATGTCAGACGTGCTCGGTGGTGCGGCGAGACCGCCGGACGTGCCGGACGCGATCTTTCGCACGGCGGACGGCCACGTCGCGCTCAGCTGCGATGACGCTGGGTGGCCGCGGCTGGTCGAGGTTCTCGGGTCGGAGGTGCTCCGACAGGGTTCGTTCGCGCGCCACAACGATCGCCTCGCGTCGCGGGAGCGGATCGAGGTCGAGATCGGCGCAATTCTCCTTGCGCTTCCATCCGCCGCGTGGGCTCACCGCCTTGGCCGCGCCAGGATCCCCTGCGCGCGCGTCATGCGTGACGAGGAGGTCATGACCCGCAAGGACTTCTGGGACGACGGGATCCTGCGCGCGTTACCAACCCCGTCGGGTGAACTCGTCGCAGGGGGCGCGCCGTGGCGTCTCTCCCCGGAGACTCCGGCCCCGGCCGCCCCTCATCCCGGCGAGCACACCGATCTCGCTCGCGCCCGGGCCGAGCGCTTCTGGTCGACGGAGAGTCGACACGAGCGAGGCTCCGGCAATATCCCACGACGTTGACAACGGAGGCTCCATGACCCCAACGCCGCTCACTCTCGACGGCCAGCCGTTGTCCATCGACGACGTGTGCGACGTCGCCGTGGGCATGCGCGACGTCGTCATCGGCGACAACGCCCGCGCGCACATGCAGGCGGCGCGCGACGTCGTGGAGAGGGCGCTGACCCACGATGCGCCGGTCTACGGACTGACGACGGCCTTCGGGGCGTTGAAGCACATAGCCTTGCGCTTGCCCGGTGTCGGCTCGTTGGTCGAGGGTCATCCACCCGACGACGAGCGGCAGGACATCCAGTCGACGTTCAACCGCGCTGCGATCCTCAGCCATCTCGTTGGTCAGGGGCCACCCGTTCCGGAGTCGGTTGTCCGTGCGGCCATGCTCGTCCGGGTGCAGGGACTCGCCCAGGGCCGGTCCGGGGCGCGACCGGCTCTCGCGGACGCGTATGTCGCCGCGCTGAACGCCCGCTTCCATCCGCCCGTGCGGCCGATCGGCTCGCTCGGGATGTCGGACCTCGCTCCGCTGGCAGAGATCGCGTACGGCCTGATGGGAGAGGGCGACCACGGGTCTGCGCTCCTCGCTGCCGGGCTGACACCGATCGTGCCGCAGGCGAAGGAGGCGATCGCGATGATGAGCGCGAACGCATTTTCGGTTGGCTGGGGAGCCCTGGCGCTGGCGGATGCGGAGGGGGGTCTCGACGGGCTCGACGCGGCTGCGGCTCTCAGCTTCGAGGGCGTGCTCGCAAACACCGGAGCCCTGCGCCGGGAGGTCGTGGAGGCACGGCCCTACCCCGGCGCGATCGCCACGCTCGAACGCCTCCGTGAGCTTCTCGCGGGAGGAGATCTCCTCGACGGTGACGTCGCGCGGGAGTTGCAGGACCCGCTTTCGTTTCGCGTCGTTCCCCAGACACACGGCGCGGCGCGGGATGCACTTTCTCACGCGCGCGGGCAGCTCGAGATCGAGCTCGGTTCCGCCGGCGACAACCCGTTCGTGTCGGTCGCCGCAGACGCCCTCATCTCTGCGGGGAACTTCGACTCGACACCCGTGGCGATCGCCCTCGACTACGCCCGGATCGGCCTGGCCCATGCCGTGACGCTTGGCTCCGAACGGGTGCAGAAGCTTCTGACGGAGCGCTTCACGGGGCTTCCGACGCATCTCCGGGCCAACCGCGACGACCCCGGCGACGGGTATGCGATGCTCGGCTACACCGCGGCGGCCGCCGCGGGTGAGCTGCGACTTCTGGCCGCGCCGGTTTCGCTCGAGGCGCCGACGTCGAGCATCGACGAAGGTGTCGACGACCGCATCGTCCTCACGACGCTCGCGGCCCGGCGCCTGGCCGAGATGGTTCCACTCGCCCATCACGTCGCGGCCGCCGAGCTCGTGTGCGCCGCACATGCAGTCGACCTTCATGATCGCCGGGATCGCCTCGGCAGCGGTACTCGGCGCATCTACGACACGGTGCGCGAACTCGTGTCCTTCTCCGGCACCGTCGGGGGAGTCATCGCCGATCTCGCCCCTCTCGAGCGGCGACTGAGTGTTGGCATCGGGATCGAGCGCGCGGGGCGGCGCCGCTGACAATCGCGAGAATCCACGTTTGGGCCGAACGTTTGGCCCCGGGAGGAAGGAGAGGAGAGCACGATGAGCGACGAACAGGCGGCACCTGAGACGAGAGGTGTTACGGCGGAGGTGCTTGCAACAGTTGACCTCGGCTCCGAGATCGAGGGCATGGCGGGGCGCCAACTTCGAATGCGCATGGTGACGATCGAGCCTGGAGGCGTGTTCGGCCCGATTCACGACCACAAGGACAGACCAGGCATCGTCTACATACTGCAAGGAACGATCACCGACCATCGGAATGGGGTCGCTACCGATTACGGGCCGGGGGTGGGCTGGCCGGAGGACAGGAACACCACGCACTGGCTCGAGAACAGAGGAACGATGCCGGCGGTGGAGATCTCGGTCGACATCGTCAGGCAAGACGAGGTCAGGCCGGACGCCTCCCTGTAGGAGCGCCGCAGACGTGAGGGGCGGTTCTGGCGAGCGTGAGGAATGGTGCTCGAGCCATTGACGTCGCCTGCGGGACGCTGCGCTCGCCCGACCGGCTCGATCGGGCCGAGCCCTACGCCACGAGCGACTGCGTCAACGCAAGCGAGTCCTGCCCCGCCTCGTGGCAGTCTCGGCAGCGCGCCTCGTACGAGTCGAGCGCGCCGACGACGATCGTCTCGCCGGAGTAGGGCGCGGGACGGCCATCGACCAGGCGCTGGGTCGTCGTCGCCGTTCCGCCGCAGCGATGACAGACGGCCTGCAGCTTGTCGACGAACTCGGCGTACGCGAGCAGCTCGGGCATGACGCCGAACGGCAGCCGTCGGAAGTCCTGATCGAGGCCCGAGACGATCACCCGAACGCCGCCGTCCGCGAGCGCGAGCGCGGCGTCGACGACAGCGCGGTCGAAGAACTGCACCTCGTCGATCCCGATCACGTCGTGCCCCGCAGAGCGGGCGACGAGCTCGGGCACGCTCTCGACGGCCACGGCCCGCATCCGGGCGCCCGCGTGAGAGACGACATCGGTCGCGTCGTAGCGGTCGTCGATCCGGGGCTTGAAGATCACGACGCGCTGTCCGGCGATCTCGGCCCGGCGCAGGCGCCGGATCATCTCCTCGCTCTTGCCCGAGAACATCGGCCCGCAGATCACCTCGAGCCAGCCACCGTGCTGTGGAGGAATCCTGATCACGGTGGGGGAGACTACAGAGCGCGTCGGTCGGATCGTCCGCTGGCGGAACGGTGCCTCGAGAGACCGATTCCCGCTCGCCCGCACGAGATCTCCGCTAGGCTTCACCGGCCTGCACAAGCGGCTCTCGTCCTCACCGGGTGGGTGCCTGCGTCTCCGAGACACTGCTACTCTGCAAGTGCTAGAGGCTACTCTGCACTGCTAGAGTTCGCAGCCGCTCGGCGGCGTAGCTCAGTTGGTTAGAGCAGCGGAATCATAATCCGCGTGTCGTAGGTTCGAGTCCTACCGCCGCTACCTCGCACGCCCTTCCTACCACACGAGAAGAAGCCATGGCAACCGGAGTCAGAGTCGCAATCACGCTCGCCTGCATCGACTGCAAGCGGCGGAACTATCAGACGGAGAAGTCCAAGCGGAACTCGCCCGACCGGGTCGAGTTCAAGAAGTACTGCCGCTGGTGCGGCTCCCACACGATCCATCGGGAGACCCGCTAACCGTGGCCGACGAGACCCGGAGGCAGAGGCGGGACGCACGTCGCGCTGCCGGCGAACAGGCGCCGAAGGAGCCGCGTGGCGTTCCCCAGCCTGCCGCCGCCACAGGCGGCGGCGGTTCCGTCGCGCCGATCGAGCGCGAGCCCCGGCGTCGTGGTGGGTTCGTGCGCGAGTCGTGGGCCGAGCTCCACAAGGTCGACTGGCCCAACCGCGCCCAGGTGATCCAGGGAACGGTCGCCGTCATCATCGCCGTCACCATTGTCGGCGCGTATCTGTGGGGGGTCGACCAGCTCGTCCGCCCCTTCGTCCGCGACGTCCTTCTCGGGCAGTGAGGCCAACATGTTTCTCTGGTATGTGATCAACACCTATTCCGGGCACGAGAAGAAGGTCAAGACCAACCTCGAGCACCGGATCGTTTCCCTGAACCAGTCCCCGCGCTTCCGGCGGGTCGTCGTGCCGACGGAGCAGGTGATCGAGACGAAGGACGGCCAGAAGGTGCAGACCGAGAAGCGCGTCCTGCCGGGGTACGTCCTCGTCAACATGGACCTGAGCGACGAGGCGTGGACGGTCGTCAAGGGAACGCCCGGCGTCACCGGGTTCGTCGGTGCCGGCGCGAAGCCCGTGCCGCTCTCCCAGACCGAGGTCGACCGCATCCTCCACACGGCGGGTGCCGGTGGTGGCCCGGCCGCGAAGTCCCAGGCCCAGTTCACGCTCGGTGAGTCGGTGAAGGTGACCTCGGGCCCGCTGTCCGACTTCGACGGCGAGATCGTCGATGTCAACCCCGACGCCCAGAAGCTCAAGGTCCTCGTCGACATCTTCGAGCGCCAGGTTCCGGTCGAGCTCGGGTTCGACCAGGTCAAGAAGATCGACTAGGGCACGTATTTCGTAATCGACAAGACGGGAGGAGGGGCGCGCAGCCCCGACTGCACTCACGCATATGGCAAAGAAAGTCATCACACTCATCAAGCTCCAGATTCCGGGTGGTCAGGCCAACCCGGCCCCGCCGGTTGGTCCCGCGCTCGGCCAGCACGGCGTCAACATCGTCGAGTTCACCAAGGCGTTCAACGCCCAGACCGCACATGAGAACGGCCGGATCATCCCGGTCGAGATCACGGTCTTCGAGGATCGGTCGTTCACGTTCATCACCAAGACGCCGCCTGCCGCCGTCCTGATCAAGGAAGTGCTCAACCTCCAGTCGGGCTCGGCCGAGCCGAACATGGTCAAGGTCGGCAAGCTGACCCGTGACCAGCTCCGCTCGATCGCGGAGACGAAGATGCCCGATCTGAACGCGAACGACATCGAGGCGGCGATGAACGTGATCGCCGGCACGGCCCGTTCGATGGGCGTGGAGGTCGAAGGATGAGCGGGCACGGCAAGCGATACAGCGCGGCACGGGCAAAGATCGACCGCGAGAAGCTCTACACACCTGTCGAGGCGATCAAGATCCTCAAGGACATCGAGGGAGCCAAGTTCGACGAGACCGTCGAGGTGCACTTCCGGCTCGGCCTCAACGTGCGCCACGCCGACGAGCAGCTTCGCGGCACGCTGATGCTGCCGCACGGCACGGGCCGCGTCACCCGCGTAGCCGTGTTCGCCGAGGGCGACAAGGCCCGCGAGGCCGAAGAGGCAGGTGCCGACGTCGTCGGCGCGGCCGACCTGGCCGCAAAGATCGAGGGCGGGTTCGTCGACTTCGACGTCGCCATCGCGACGCCCGACCAGATGGGGAACGTCGGCAAGCTCGGCCGGGTCCTCGGGCCACGCGGCCTGATGCCGAACCCGAAGACGGGCACCGTCACGTTCGATATCGCCAAGGCGGTCTCCGACGCGAAGGCAGGCAAGCTCGAGTACCGCACCGACCGTGGCGCGAACGTCCACGTCTCAATCGGCAAGAAGAGCTTCGCCGAGCGGGCGCTCGTGGAGAACTACGCCGCCCTCCTCGACGAGATCGTGCGCGCGAAGCCGGCCTCGTCGAAAGGCCGCTACATCAAGGGCATCACGTTGACCTCGACGATGGGGCCTGGACTGCACATCGATCCGTCGCGCACGCGCGACATCATCGACGAGCTCGAGGAGGTACCGGCTCTGGCCGGGTGAGGCATCTGCCTCACCGATGACGTTTTTCTGACATTGCCCGTCGCCGAAGACAGCCGGCAGCCCCGTGCTAGCTCGCGCCGAATCGCCAAAGCCATGTGACACGATTTTCCGTCACCTGGCGGCGGCGAGACGGCGCCGGCCAACACAGGCAGAAGCCCGGCCGAGGTGGCCTCGCACGAATGACAGCCGTTGCTGTCGCTCGCTCGAGCCCGCCTCCGTGCGGGCTCGACGTGCGAGAGGAGGTGAAAGATGCAGAAAGCAGACAAGGAAAAGATGGTTGCGGAGCTGACCGAGCGACTTCAGTCGGCGGATGCGCTGCTCGTGGCCGACTATCGCGGTCTCACGAACAGCCAGCTTGCGACCTTGAGGGTGGAGCTGCTGAACCACGGTGCCAAGCTGAGCGTCGTCAAGAACACGCTCACGCGGCGTGCAGCCGAGGCGGCAGGTGCGGATTCGTTGCTGGCTCTCCTCGAGGGCCCGACGGCGATCGCGTTCGTGGCCGCGGACGGCAATCCGGTGGCGGTCGCGAAGGCACTCACGGATGCGGCCAAGGACACGAAGATCCTGACGCTGCGCGGAGGCGTTCTGTCGGGGAACCCGATCAGCGCTCCCGAGATCGAGAGCCTGGCGAAGTTGCCACCGATCGACGTCCTCAAGGCCCAGCTCGTCGGGGTTATCGTTGCCCCGCTGACCCAGCTCGCCGCGGTGCTGAACGCGCCGCTCCAGAACCTGGTCGGCCTGATCGACGCCCGGATCACCCAGCTCGGAGGCGCCGACGCGGTTCCCGACGAAGCTCCGGCAGCAGCCGAGGCTCCCGTCGCAGAGGAGCCGCCGGCGGACGAGCCGGTGGCCGAGGCGGAGACCGAAACCCCGGAAGCGTAGGCGAGACCTGCTCCGAACGGGAACGACACAACAACCACACACGCGAGAGGAAACACCACATGGCTACGGATACGGCAAAGGTTCTCGAGACGCTCGGCAAGATGACCGTCCTCGAGCTCGTCGAGCTCAAGAACGCGATCGAGGAGGAGTGGGGCGTCACGGCCGCGGCCCCGGTTGCAGTCGCAGCCGCCCCGGCCGCCGGCGGCGGCGACGGCGCTGTCGCCGAGGAGAAGGACTCGTTCGACGTCATCCTCACGGAGACGGGCGACAAGAAGATCCAGGTGATCAAGGTCGTGCGCGCGATCACGGGTCTGGGCCTCAAGGAGGCGAAGGACGTCGTCGACGGTGCCCCCGGCCCCGTCAAGGAAGGTGTCGCCAAGGACGAGGCCGAGAAGTTCAAGGCCGAGCTCGAGGAAGCGGGCGCGAGCGTCGAGCTCAAGTAGTCGGGGCCGGCCAGGGGGAGAGGCTCCAGCTTCTCTCCCTGGCCGGGCGCCTTTCCCACGGCCTTTGCGCTATACTTGTCTGCGGACGTTCCGCCGACGCCGCCTGAGGGCGGTTGCGGCGGCGCATGCGCGTCCGCTATTATCGTCCGTTCCGCCCGAGCTTTCTTGCTCCTTCGACCCTGCACGCCGTTAAGGGAGGCTGTCGCATCTTGAGCAGCACTACTGTTGCGCCGCGCGCGCGCACGAGTTTTTCACGTCTGAAGCATGTCCTTGACCTCCCCAACCTGATCGACATCCAGAAGACGTCGTTCGAGTGGTTCCTGAACGAGGGTCTCCGCGAGACGATCGACGACATCTCACCGATCGAGGACTACACCGGGACGCTTGCCGTCGAGTTCGGTGACTACTCCTTCGGAGAGCCCGCGAACACGATCAACGAGTGTCGCGAGAAGGACATGACCTACCAGGCCCCGTTGTCGATGACGGTCCGGTTCGTCAACACCGAGACGGGCGAGATCCGCGAGCAGCGGGTCTTCATGGGCGACTTCCCGATGATGACGGAGGTCGGGACCTTCATCATCAACGGCACCGAGCGCGTCATCGTGACGCAGCTCGTCCGCTCGCCCGGTGCCTACCTGATGGAGCCGAAGGACGCCACCAAGCAGGTATGCATCGCGAATCTGATGCCGTCACGCGGCTCGTGGCTCGAGCTCGAGATCGACAAGAAGGGCATTGCGTACGCACGCATCGACCGCAAGCGGAAGCTCCCGATCACGACCCTCCTGCGGGCCCTCCCGCTCGAGGATCCGACGACGGGCTTCCAGCTCGACACGAGCACGGACGAAAAGATCCTGGCGCTCTTCGACGGCTCGGTCTACATCCAGAACACGCTCGACAAGGACACGACCACGCGTGAGGAAGAGGCGCTGATCGAGGTCTTCAAGAAGCAGCGTCCCGGTGAGCCGCCGACGCTCGACAACGCGCGCAACCTCCTGCGGGCCCTGTTCTTCGATCCGAAGCGCTATGACCTGACGAAGGTCGGCCGCTACAAGCTGAACCAGCGGCTGGGCGTCTCGGTGCCCGAGGGCACGCGCGTGCTCACGACCGAGGACATCCTCGCGCTCGTGCGCCGGCTCGTCTCGCTCCCGACGAAGCTCGGCGTGCCCGAGGACTCGAAGGACTTCGCGGCGGACGCCGCGCAGATGAACCGCGACCCGATCCGCGGCGAGCTCGACGAGTACGAGCACTTCGGCAACCGTCGCCTTCGCACGACGGGCGAGCTCATCCAGGAGGCGTTCCGCGTCGGCCTGTACCGGATGGAGCGCGTCGTCCGCGAGCGGATGACGACCGAGGATGTCGACACGATCACGCCGCAGACGATCATCAACATCCGCCCGGTCGTGGCGGCGCTGAAGGAGTTCTTCGGCTCGTCCCAGCTCTCGCAGTTCATGGACCAGACGAACACGCTGGCCGGCCTCACCCATCGTCGGCGTCTCAGCGCGCTCGGCGCAGGAGGGCTGACGCGCGAGCGGGCACCGATCGAGGTGCGCGACGTGCACCCGACGCACTACGGGCGCATGTGCCCGATCGAGACGCCCGAAGGCCCGAACATCGGCCTCATCGGCTCGCTTGCCTCGATGGCGACCGTGTCCGAGTTCGGCTTCATCCAGACGCCGTACCGCATCGTCAAGGGCGGAAAGGTCACGGACGAGATCGTCTATCTCGACGCCTCCGAGGAGGCGCTCTTCACGATCGCCCAGGCGTCGGAGCGCGTCGACGAGAAGACGGGCAAGTTCGTGCAGGAGCAGGTCCTTTGCCGGTCGCGTGAGGGTGAGGCCGTCATGGTCTCTCCCAAGGACGTCCAGTACATGGACGTGTCGGCATCGCAGATCGTCTCCGTGGCGACCGCGCTGATCCCGTTCCTCGAGCACAACGACGCGAACCGCGCCCTGATGGGCGCGAACATGCAGCGGCAGGCAGTGCCGCTGATGATCGCTCAGGCACCGCTCGTCGGCACCGGGGTGGAGTACCGCGCTGCGATCGACACGGGAGACGTCGTCGTGTCCCGCACGTCGGGCGCCGTGATCGATGTCGATGCCGAGACGATCGTCGTCGAGGGCAGGGGCACCCGCGAGGAGTACAACCTGACGAAGTTCATGCGCTCGAACCAGGGGACGCTGATCCACCAGAAGCCGGTCGTGAAGCTCGGCGACAAGGTGGGGAAGGGCACCGTCCTCGCGGACGGCTCGTCCACCGACGGTGGCGAGCTCGCGCTCGGCGCCAACCTGCTCGTGGCGTTCATGCCGTTCGAGGGCTACAACTTCGAGGACGCGATCGTGCTCTCGGAGCGCCTCGTCAAGGACGACGTGCTCAGCTCGATCCACATCCACGAGTACGAGATCGACGCCCGCACGACGAAGCTCGGTGACGAGGAGCTCACGCGCGACATCCCGAACCGCTCGGAGGAGTCGCTCGCGAACCTCGACGAGCGCGGTGTCGTGCGGATCGGAGCCGAGGTCGGATCGGGCGATCTCCTCGTCGGCAAGGTGACGCCGAAGGGCGAGACCGAGCTGACGGCGGAGGAGAAGCTGATTCGCGCCATCTTCAAGGAGAAGGCACGCGAGGTGCGCGACACCTCACTCAAGGTGCCTCACGGCGAGGGCGGCAAGGTGATGGGCGTCAAGACGTTCTCGCGCGACGCGGGCGACGATCTGCCGCCGGGCGTCAACGAGCTCGTGCGCGTGTTCGTGGCGAAGAAGCGCAAGATCTCCGAGGGCGACAAGCTCGCCGGGCGCCACGGCAACAAGGGCGTCATCTCGAAGATCGTTCCCGAGGAGGACATGCCGTTCCTCGAGGACGGGCGCCCGGTCGATGTCGTGCTCAACCCGCTCGGCGTGCCGAGCCGGATGAACATCGGACAGATCCTCGAGACACATCTCGGCTGGGCTGCCGCACACGGCATGTTCGCGGAGTCGGACACGCCGATCGGCGTCAACCCGCGCGCCTCGATCAACGCCCCGAAGCCGCATCCGGTCGCGACGCCCGTCTTCGACGGCGCCACCGAGACCGATGTCGACGACGCACTCGTGCGCTGGGCGGAGACCACGGACTCGCCGATCAAGATGAACGTCGACCACTCGCGCCCCGCCGGCCGCAAGGCGTCCGGCAAGGTGCAGCTCTTCAACGGCAAGACCGGCGAGCCCTTCGAGCAGAAGGTCACCGTCGGCTACATGTACATCCTGAAGCTGCTCCATCTCGTGGACGACAAGATCCACGCCCGCTCGACCGGCCCCTACTCGCTCGTCACCCAGCAGCCGCTCGGAGGCAAGGCGCAGTTCGGCGGTCAGCGGTTCGGGGAGATGGAGGTGTGGGCACTCGAGGCCTACGGCGCCGCGTACACGCTGCAGGAGATGCTCACGATCAAGTCCGACGACACGATCGGCCGCGTCAAGGCGTACGAGGCGATCGTGAAGGGCGAGAACATCGCCGAGCCGTCGATTCCCGAGTCGTTCAAGGTGCTGCTGAAGGAGATGCAGTCCCTTGCCCTCGATGTCCACGTCCAGTCGGACGACGGACGCGACGTCGAGGTTCGCGAGGAAGACGACGAGCTGCTCCGCGCTGCAGAGGAGCTCGGCATCGACCTCTCACCGGCCGCCGTTCGTGCCGCAGCCGGTGAGCTCTCGGCCCAGGAGGTCGAGGAAGGCGCCGCCGCCGTCGACGAGGGCGGAGACGTCGCGGTTGCTGCCGACGAGTCCCTGGACGGCGTCGAAGCCGACGCGGAGCTCGAGGTCGGCCTTGCCGACGCCGAGCTCGACGACTGACACCTGACGACCACTGAGCAAACGGAAAGAGGCGAAGCACACACGTGATCGACATCAACGAATTCGACGCGATCCGCATCGGTCTGGCGTCGAGCAAGAAGATCCGCGACTGGTCGTCGGGTGAGGTCACCAAGCCGGAGACGATCAACTACCGCACGCTCAAGCCCGAGCGTGACGGTCTCTTCTGCGAGCGCATCTTCGGTCCGACGAAGGACTGGGAGTGCTACTGCGGCAAGTACAAGCGCGTCCGGTACAAGGGGATCATCTGCGAGCGCTGCGGCGTCGAGGTGACGCGCCAGAAGGTGCGCCGTGAGCGGATGGGTCACATCGACCTCGCCGCGCCGGTCTCGCACATCTGGTTCTTCAAGGGTGTCCCGAGCCGGATCGGCTACCTCCTCGACATCGCCCCGCGCGAGCTCGAGAAGGTTCTCTACTTCGCGGCGTCGATCGTCACGAGCGTCGACAACGAGGCGCGTGCAAAGGATCTCGCCGATCTCGAGGACAAGGTTCGCGCCGAGTCCGAGCAGATCTACGTCGACCGGGACGAGCATGTGCTCGCGGTCGAGGAGCGCCTGGCGCGGCGGCGGGAGTACTTCGCCACCGGCAAGGAGAAGAGCTTCGACGAGGACGACGAGTTCTGGACCCGCGGTCTCAACAACTGGGCCGAGGATCAGCTGCTGCCGACCCTCGAGGAGGTGCGGCAGCTCGCAGGCGGGATCTTCCCGAAGCTCGCGAAGTCGCTCACGACCGAGGACGGCAAGAAGATCCGGGAGCTCGTGCGGCAGACCGCGACCCGCGAGGATCGCAAGCTCACCCCGCGTGAGATCGAATCCGTCGCGACGGCCGCCCAGGAGATCCACGAGGCGCTCGATCCGCTCCGCGCCGATCTCGAGGAAGCAACGGGCTCGAAGAAGGGCGCGATCACGAAGCACGTGAACAGGCTCGTCGAAGCGCTCACGACCGGCACGGAGCTCTCGGGCGACGACGCCGAGATCGTGGCGAACGTGGACGCGAAGAACCTGGACAAGGCCCGCGAGGTCGGCAACGGGCTGCTCGCGGACGTCCTCCACGAGGAGAACGTGGCGCAGACCGTCGACGAGGTGCGCGAGCTCGCCTACGACCTCTGCCTGCTGCCCGGCGCCAAGAAGGACGATCTCGACATCGTTGCCCAGTGGGCGCTCAAGGTGCGCGAGATGGTCCAGGACATGGACTCCCGCCGCAACGACGCCCGCGAGGCGGCCGTCGACGGTGTCCGTCGGCTCGAGGAGACGTGGAAGCTGTTCCGCGAGCTCGAGCCGAAGCTCGTCGTCAACGACGAGCAGCTGTTCCGCGAGCTGAAGGACCGCTTCGGCTCGCCGTACGGCTTCGGACAGTACTTCCGTGGGGGCATGGGCGCCGAGGCGATCCGTGACCTCCTGCGCGATCTCGACCTGGCCGAGGAGTCGATCACGCTCCGTGAGGTGATCAAGACCTCGAAGGGTCAGAAGCAGCAGCGCGCGATCAAGCGACTCAAGGTCGTCGAGGCGTTCATCAAGTCCGAGAACAAGCCGGAGTGGATGATCCTCGAGGCCGTGCCCGTGATCCCGCCGGAGCTGCGGCCGATGGTCCAGCTCGACGGTGGGCGCTTCGCGACGTCCGATCTGAACGATCTCTACCGGCGTGTGATCAACCGCAACAACCGGCTCAAGCGCCTGCTCGACCTCGGCGCCCCGGAGATCATCGTCAACAACGAGAAGCGCATGTTGCAGGAGGCCGTCGACGCCCTGTTCGACAACGGTCGCCGTGGCCGTGCCGTAACGGGCCCGGGCAACCGGCCCCTGAAGTCGCTCTCGGACATGCTCAAGGGCAAGCAGGGTCGGTTCCGCCAGAACCTGCTCGGGAAGCGCGTCGACTACTCCGGGCGGTCGGTCATCGTGGCCGGCCCCAACCTGAAGCTGCACCAGTGCGGCCTCCCGAAGCTGATGGCCCTCGAGCTCTTCAAGCCGTTCATCATGAGCCGCCTCGTCGAGCGGAAGGCCGTGCAGAACATCAAGGCGGCGAAGAAGCACGTCGAGTCGATGTCGCTGGACGTCTGGGACGTCCTCGAAGAGGTGATCGCCGAGCATCCCGTGCTCCTCAACCGCGCACCGACGCTCCATCGGCTGGGGATCCAGGCCTTCGAGCCGATCCTCGTCGAGGGCAAGGCGATTCAGGTGCACCCGCTCGTGTGTCACGCGTTCAACGCCGACTTCGACGGCGACCAGATGGCCGTCCACCTGCCGCTCAGCGCGGAGGCCCAGGCGGAGGCCCGGATCCTCATGCTGTCGTCGAACAACATCCTCTCGCCGGCACACGGTCGCCCGCTCGCGACGCCGACCCAGGACATGGTGCTCGGTGCCTACTACCTCACCTACTGCGACCACGAGCTGCCCGAGACGACGAGCGCCGATATCGCCAAGACGCTCGGTGTCAAGGGACTGAAGCGATTCCGGACCGAGGACGAGGTCGAGTTCGCGATCGAGGCGCGCCAGGTGCACCTGCAGGAGCCGATCGAGTACCGCTGGGATGAGGAGATCGTGCTCACGACGCCCGGTCGCGTGATCTTCAACGTCGAGATCAAGCGGTCTCTCGAGGTTGCGGTGCACACCGAGGATGCGGTCAGCCACACGTTCATCAACCGCCCGCTCTCGAAGCGCGATCTCGACGGCTTCATCGCCGAGCTCGTCGGCCTCTACGGGGCGCACGCGGTCGCGACCGTGCTCGACACGATCAAGACCCTGGCGTTCCGCTATGCGACGCAGGCCGGCATCACCGTGTCGAAGAACGACATCGTGATCCCGCCGAACAAGGAAGAGATCCTCGTCGGCTACGAGGCCGAGGTCAAGAAGCTCGAGGGCGAGTACCAGCGCGGCCTCATGACCGAGGAAGAGCGGCACGAGCGCATCGTCGCGGTGTGGACGGAGGCGACCGAGGAGGTCGCCGAGGCGATGAAGGCGAACCTCCACAAGACGAACACCATCTTCATGATGGCCAACTCGGGAGCACGTGGATCGTTCAACCAGATTCGCCAGCTCGCCGGCATGCGCGGCCTGATGGCCAATCCGAAGGGCGAGATCATCGAGCGCCCGATCAAGGCCAACTTCATGGAGGGCCTGTCGGTGCTCGAGTACTTCATCTCCACGCACGGTGCCCGCAAGGGGCTCGCCGACACTGCCCTGCGCACCGCCGACTCGGGCTACCTGACGCGGCGTCTCGTCGACGTCTCGCAGGACGTGATCATCCGGGATCTCGACTGCGGCACGAAGGACCACATCGAACTCGCCGCGATGCTCGACGACAAGGAGAACTCGAGCGTCGTCGGACGGGTCATCGCACGCGATATCTTCAAGCCCCTCAAGGACGGCAAGCCCGGTAAGACGCAGCTCGCAGCGGCAGGCACCGAGCTGACCGTGCCGCTCCTCCGCGAGGTGCTGGCCGGGCTCGAGGAGCACGCCGAGGGGTATCACGTCCCGGTGCGCTCTGCGCTCAAGTGTCAGAGCGAGCACGGCGTCTGCCGAGCGTGTTACGGCACGTTCCTCGCGACCGGGTACGTCTGCGAGGTCGGCGATGCCGTCGGGATCATCGCGGCCCAGTCGATCGGTGAGCCGGGCACGCAGCTGACGATGCGCACGTTCCACACGGGCGGCGTCGCAGGTGCGGACATCACGCACGGCCTGCCGCGCGTCGTCGAGATCTTCGAGGCGCGCAATCCGAAGGGTGCCGCGACGGTGGCCGAGGTCGCAGGGAAGGTCGAGATCGAAGATGCCGACCGCACGATCAAGGTGACGGTCGTTCCCTCCGCACTCGACGAGAACGGCGAGCCGGTTCCGGCGAAGGAGTACAGCTTCTCGCGCCGGACGCGGTTCCTCGTCACGCACGGTCAGGTCGTCGAGGCGGGTGACCCGCTCAACGAGGGGTCGATCGCCCCGGCCGAGCTGCTCGCGCTGAAGGGCTCGACGGCTACCGAGCTCTATCTCGTCGGCGAGGTGCAGAAGGTCTACAAGTCGCAGGGCGTCGACATCCACGACAAGCACATAGAGCTCATCGTGCGCCAGATGCTCAAGAAGGTGCGCGTCGAGAGTGCCGGCGACACCACGTTGCTCCCGGGTCAGCTCGTCGACAAGGCGATGCTCGCCCGCGCAAACGAGGTGGCCCGGAAGGCGAAGAAGGAGGAGGCGACCTTCGAGCCGCTGATTCTCGGGATCACGAAGGCCTCGCTGGCCACCGAATCGTTCCTCTCGGCCGCATCGTTCCAGGAGACCACGAAGGTGCTCACGGACGCGGCGATCGAGGGCAAGATCGACCGGCTGCTCGGCCTCAAGGAGAACGTGATCATCGGCAAGCTGATCCCTGCCGCAACCGGCCTCAAGAAGTACCGCGGCATCGAGATCGAGCCGGCCGAGCCGCTGCCATCCTCGATGTTCGCCGCGGAGGCCCAGGAGCTGCTCGCGGCGCTCGAGGAGATCGGCGACGGCGACATCGACCTCACGACGCTCGGCCTCGGGTTCGAGGACGAATTGCCCGTCGAGGACGCGCCGCCCGAGGCGACCGAAGAGGGCTAGAGGGCAAGACCCTGAGGAGAGGCTGAAGCCTCTCCCGGAGTTCAGGAGAGGTGCCTCCCGCGGAGCGGGAGGCACCCCCCGGTTTTACGCCGCCGTTCCCTTCCCGGTCTCCTTCGCTCGTCGCAAGGCCCGCTCGGCGCGCTCGAACAGCGATACCCCGTCGTCGTCGAGCTTCAGCTCCGCGATTCCGGCCGACAGGCTGAGGCGAGCTCGCGCAGGTGCCGGCTCGAGGAGAGTCGCCTGCACCCGGGCGTAGAGCGCTTCGGCCTCGATCCGGCCGCGCTCCGGGAGGACGACCGCAAACGCGTCACCGCCGGCACGAAAGGCGAGGCCCGAGGGAGGAATCGACTCGCGGAGCACCGTCGCGACCTCGCCGAGCAGGCCGTCGCCTGCGACCTGACCGACGCGCGCGTTCGTGTGCCGAAAGTCATCGACGTCGAGGACGCAGACGGCGAGCCGCCGCCCATTGCGGCTGGCCCGCGCGACCTCGAGCGCGAGCGTCTCGTGGAGTGCGTTGAGGCTGCCGAGGCCGGTCAGGCCATCGATGCCCGGGAGGTGGCGGACAGGCCCTCCACGCCGTCTGGCGGCCTCGATCGCCGGCCCTGCATGGAGAACGATCGATTCGAGTGTCCTGAAGTCGTCACCGGCGACGGGTGGTTCCTCTCCGGCTCCGAACACGGTCAGGAACCCCAGCCGGCTCCCCTTCGACTCGACCGGAACGGCGATTCCCGAGTGGAAGGCGGGGGCGCCCTCCGCGCCCGGCGGGTAGTGGTAGGAGATCCCGACTGCGCGCACGCGGGCGCCGTCGGGCGGGCCGCCCATGGTGCCCTGGCCGGCGACGAGGGAGGCTCCGTCGAGCCCGGCTGCCGCGAACATCGGCGTCCCGTCGACATCGAGCGTGATCGTCGCGGCGGCGACCCCGTGGAGCGATGCCGCCGCTTCGGCGCAACGCATCAGGACCTCGTCGAGGTCGAGCGCCTGGCCGAGCGATTCGACGATCCGTGCACGGACCGCCTCCTCGCGGGCCTGCTCGACGGCCGTCGACAGCTCCTCGGCGAGCGCGTCCATCCGCGCGCTCATGATGCGGAGGCTCTCGTCGATTCGCTGCTTCGAAGCGCGGTGCCCGCCGAGCACGATCGCGACCACGATGCCGACGGCAACGAGTGCTGCTGACGCAACCACGAGTGCGAGGGCGGCGGAGGGCATCGACCTGACCCCAGCCTACTCTGCGTGCACCCTCGGGTCCCCGTCGTCGACGAGCTGGTTCTTGCCGTCGCTCTTGGCGACAGCCTGGATCACACCGGCGCGTTGCCGCAGGGTGGCCGCGGTATCAGCCGGGCGGAGCTCGGTCAGGCCGCTCGACATCGTCAGGGGTGGATCGACGCCTGCCAGCGGAGGATTCGCGACCTCCAGTTCAAGGCGGCCGTAGACTGCCATCGCCTCGGCCCGTGTCGTATTGGGGAGAATGACGAAGAACTCGTCGGCGCCGCCCGAGTTCCGATATGCGGTGTCGCTGGCGCGGATCGTCGCTCGCACGCGCGCGCCGAACTCGGCCAGCGCCGTATCGCCGACCTCGTGTGAATACGGGGGCTTGTTGAAGCGGCCGAAGTCGTCGAGGTCGACCATGAGGAGGCAGAGCGGCCGGCCGTATCGTCGGGCCGCCATGACCTCGCGGGGGAGAGACTCGGCGAATGCGAGTGCGCTCCCCAGTCCCGTGAGCGTGTCGGTCGCGACGAGCTCCTGCACGTCGAGGTAGCGGAAGGCGTTCTCGATCGCGGGCGCCGTCGAGCGGGCGATCGCGGTCAGGAGCCCAACAGCCGCCGCGTCGAAGGCGTCTGCGGTGCGGGAGAAGACGGCGAGCGTCGCCGGACGGTCGTGCGGGATCGGCACAACGAGGCCCGAGCGCAGCTGACCCGGGCCGTCGACATCCCACGAGACGGTGCCGGAGTGAAACGGAGCGCCGCCGGGCGGGCCTGCCAGAAAGAGCGCCGGGCTCTTCGGGTCGAGGCCCCTGACCTCGTTGTACACGCTGCCGTCGGCGCGCTGCACGCTGATCGATCCCGCGTCGAACGCGGGGACAGCCGCGGCGGCTGCGAGCGCGCGCTGCAGGACTTCCCCGATCTCGATCGTCGATCCGATGGAGTCGAGGACACCGTCGTCCTCGGTGTGTGCGCCGGTTGCCGTCTCGATCCGCCTGGTCAGATCGACGAGACGGTCTTCGACTCTCTCGAGTGCCGATGTGACGCGCGCGTCGACCGGCCGCCGTGAGGCGAGCCAGAGCGCGAACAACACGCCGGCAATACAAATGGCACCTAGAGCCGCAACGACTACCGCAGTCGTGATCCCTCTCCCTTCCCCTGCGCCAACTCTACGCGTGATCGGGGGATCTGTATACGGGTGGCGCGCAATCTCACCACCCCTTGCCGGACCGATCCGCCGTCAGCTACACTGGCCGTCCGCAGGTGGCGGGGTGCGAGCCCTGCCGCGTATGTGCGTGTTCTTTGTCTGTCTGTACCGAGAGCGTTAGGAGCAGCGTGCCCACCGTCAATCAGCTCGTCCGCAAAGGCCGCAAGGCCCCCGTGGCCAAGACGAAGACCCCGGCCCTCCGCGGCGCGCCGCAGAAGCGCGGGGTCTGCACGCGCGTCTACACGACCACCCCGAAGAAGCCGAACTCAGCGCTGCGGAAGGTCGCGCGCGTCCGGCTCACGAACGGGATGGAGGTCGGCGTCTACATTCCCGGTGAGGGGCACAACCTGCAGGAGCACTCGGTCGTCCTCATTCGCGGCGGCCGTGTCAAGGACCTCCCGGGATTCCGCTACAAGGTGATCCGCGGCGGCCTCGACACCTCGGGCGTCTCCGACCGCCGGCAGGCGCGCTCGAAGTACGGCGCCAAGAAGGCCGCAGGCTGATGCCGCGTCGAGCAGAGATCCAGCCGCGTCAGCTCGAGCCCGACTCGGTCTACTCGTCGGTGCTCGTGACGCAGGTCATCAACTGCGTCATGCTCGACGGCAAGAAGTCGACCGCCGAGCGGATCGTCTACGACGCGCTCGCGCTGGCCTCGGAGAAGACCGGCAAGCCTGCGCTCGAGATTCTCGAGGGTGCGGTCAAGTCCGTGACTCCGGTCCTCGAGGTTCGCTCGCGCCGCGTCGGCGGCGCCAACTACCAGGTGCCGATCGAGGTGCCGCAGCGGCGTGCCCGCACGCTCGCGATCCGCTGGATCGTCCAGTTCGCGCGCGACCGGCGTGAGAAGCACATGGGTGACAAGCTCGCCGGCGAGCTGATGGATGCGCTCAACCAGCAGGGCGGCGCCTACAAGAAGAAGGACGACATCTACCGGATGGCGCAGGCCAACAAGGCCTTCGCGCACTACCGCTGGTAGAGGGACACGACGATGAGCACAACTGCCTCCCGCATCACACTGGACCGCGTCCGCAACATCGGGATCATGGCGCACATCGACGCCGGCAAGACGACGACGACGGAGCGCATCCTCTACTACACCGGCCGCACGCACAAGCTCGGCGAGGTGCACGAGGGCGCGGCGACGATGGACTGGATGGCGCAGGAGCAGGAGCGCGGCATCACGATCACCTCGGCCGCCACGACGGCCGAGTGGCGCGACCATCGGATCAACATTATCGATACGCCCGGGCACGTGGACTTTACGGTCGAGGTTGAGCGCTCTCTGCGCGTCCTCGACGGCGCGGTGGCGGTCTTCGACTCGGTCGCCGGCGTTCAGCCGCAGTCCGAGACGGTGTGGCGCCAGGCCGATCGCTACGGCGTCCCGCGCATCTCGTTCATCAACAAGATGGATCGCACCGGCGCCGACTTCTTCAACGCCGTGCAGACGATGCGCGACCGCCTCGGTGCGAATGCCGTCTGCATCCAGATTCCGGTCGGCCAGGAAGAGCATCATCGCGGCGTCGTCGACCTCGTCGAGATGAACGCGATCACCTACGACGACGACCTCGGTGAGGCGTTCACCGTCGGAGACATTCCCGCCGAGTTGCTCGAGCAGGCGAAGGAGCACCATCACGTGCTCATCGACGCGGTTGCCGAGTTCGACGACGAGCTGATGGAGAGCTACCTCGAGGACGAGAGACTCCGTCACGCCCGAGATGATCCGTCGGGCCCTGCGCGCCGGCACGCTCGCGAGCGCCTTCACGCCGGTCCTGCTCGGCTCGGCCTTCAAGAACAAGGGCGTGCAGCCGCTCCTCGACGCCGTCATCGACTACCTTCCGAGCCCGCTCGACGTCCCGTCGGTAACGGGCGTCGATCCGAAGACCGAGGAGGAGATCACGCGACCGGCGGCGATGGACGCGCCGTTCTCGGCGCTCGTCTTCAAGGTCATGTCCGATCCCTTCGTCGGCAAGCTCACCTACTTCCGCGTCTACTCGGGCTCGATCGCCTCGGGAGCGCGCGTCCTGAACACGACGAACGGCAAGACCGAGCGCGTCAGCCGCATCCTCCAGATGCACGCGAACCACCGCGAGGAGCGCGACGAGATCGGCGCGGGCGAGATCGCGGCGGCCGTCGGGCTGAAGCAGTCGACGACGGGCGATACGCTCTCGGCCGAGAACCAGCCGATCGTGCTCGAGCGGATGACGTTCCCGGAGCCGGTCATCTCGGTCGCGATCGAGCCCAAGACGAAGGGCGATCAGGACAAGCTGTCACAGGGGCTGCAGCGTCTCGCCGAGGAGGATCCGACGTTCCGGGTCAGCTCCGACGAGGAGACGGCACAGACGCTCATCGCCGGCATGGGCGAGCTCCATCTGGAGATCATCGTCGACCGGCTGATGCGCGAGTTCAAGGTCGACGCGAACGTCGGGCGGCCGCAGGTCGCCTATCGCGAGACGGCCGGCAAGCCGGCCGAGAAGGTGCAGGGCAAGTTCGTGCGCCAGACCGGCGGCTCGGGCCAGTACGGCGACGTCACGATCAACCTGCTCCCGCAGGAGCCCGGCAAGGGCTACGAGTTCATCGACAAGATCGTCGGCGGCAAGATCCCGAAGGAGTACATCAAGCCGGTGAACGAGGGGATCCAGGAGGCGATGAACGCAGGCGTTCTCGCCGGCTACCCCGTGGTCGACGTCATGATCGAGCTGATCGACGGCTCCTACCACGACGTCGACTCGAGCGAGCGGGCCTTCAAGATCGCCGGTTCGATGGCCTTCAAGGAGGCGCTGAAGCGCTCCAAGCCAAAATTGCTCGAGCCGATCATGGCCGTCGAGGTCGTCACGCCGGACGACTATCTCGGTGACGTGATGGGTAACCTCAACGGTCGGCGCGGGCGGGTCGAATCGCTCGAGCCGCTCGGCAACTCGCAGTCGATCCACGCGAGCGTGCCGTTGTCGGAGATGTTCGGCTACTCGACCGACCTTCGTTCGATGTCCCAGGGTCGGGCAACGTTCTCAATGCAGTTCGACCGGTACGAAGAAGTACCCCAGTCCATCGCGAGCGACATCGTCGACTCGCAGTCAGGTTCGTAAGAAGGAGATTGCAGGATGGCGAAGCAGAAGTTCGAGCGGTCGAAGCCGCATGTCAATGTCGGCACCATCGGCCATATCGACCACGGTAAGACGACGCTGACAGCAGCGATCACGAAGGTGCTCGCAGAGTCCGGTACGGGCACGGCCGCTCGCGACTTCACGTCGATCGACGCGGCTCCCGAGGAGCGGCAGCGCGGCATCACGATCAACACGGCGCACGTCGAGTACGAGACGGAGAACCGTCACTACGCGCACGTCGACTGCCCGGGCCACGCCGACTACATCAAGAACATGATCACCGGTGCCGCCCAGATGGACGGTGCGATCCTCGTCGTCTCGGCCGCAGACGGCCCGATGCCGCAGACGCGTGAGCACATCCTGCTCGCCCGTCAGGTCGAGGTGCCGTACATGGTCGTGGCGCTGAACAAGGCCGACATGGTCGACGACCCGGAGCTCCTCGAGCTCGTCGAGCTCGAGGTCCGCGAGTTGCTCACGAAGTACAACTTCCCGGGCGACGACATCCCGATCATCCACGTCTCGGCGCTCAAGGCGCTCGAGGGCGACCCCGAGTGGACGCCGAAGATCATCGAGCTGATGGAGGCCGTCGACTCCTACATCCCGGAGCCGACGCGCGACACCGACAAGCCGTTCCTGATGCCGATCGAGGACGTGTTCACGATCACGGGCCGCGGCACGGTCGTCACGGGCCGCATCGAGCAGGGCAAGATCGAGGTCGGCAAGGAGATCGAGATCGTCGGCATCCACGAGAAGGTCGAGAAGACGACGGTCACGGGGCTCGAGATGTTCCTCAAGGTGCTCGACTTCGCGCAGGCCGGCGACAACGCGGGCGTGCTGCTCCGCGGCATCAAGCGTGAGGAGGTCGAGCGTGGCCAGGTGCTCGCGACGCCGGGCTCGATCACGCCGCACACGCACTTCAAGGCCGAGGTCTACGTGCTCTCGAAGGACGAGGGTGGACGCCACACGCCGTTCTTCAACGGCTATCGCCCGCAGTTCTACTTCCGCACGACGGACGTGACGGGCTCGATCAAGCTGCCGGAGGGCCAGGAGATGGTCATGCCGGGTGACAACACGCAGATGGAGATCGAGATGGGTCAGCCCATCGCGATGGACGCCGGGCTCCGGTTCGCCGTCCGCGAAGGTGGCCGCACCGTCGGTGCCGGCGTCGTCACGGAGATCATCAAGTAGGGAGAGAGGCATAGCCTCTCTCCTCCTCCTGGAGGGGAGAGGCCGCTTCTCCCGCTCGCGAGCAGGAAGAGACCAGACACATGGCGCAACAGAAAATCCGCATTCGGCTCAAGGGCTACGACCACCAGCAGCTCGATCGCTCGGCGTCGCAGATCGTCGAGACGGCGCAGCGCACGGGCGCGACGATCACGGGCCCTGTGCCTCTGCCCACCGAGAAGAACGTGTACTGCGTGATCCGGAGCCCCTTCAAGGACAAGGACTCGCGCGAGCACTTCGAGGTGCGCACCCACAAGCGCCTGATCGACATCCACAGCCCTACGCCGAAGACGGTCGACTCGCTGATGCGCCTCGACCTCCCCGCCGGCATCGACATCGAAATAAAACTTTAGAAATTGCTGGGGCAATTTCTACAGTTCTAGATTGAAACCATGAGATTCCATAACCCACAAATGAAGGCACTATCTAACGCTTTTTCCCGTTGCTACGGAGGGACGTCGTGAAAGGAATAGTCGGGAAAAAGCTTGGCATGACCCAGATCTTCGACCCGGAGACCGGTGGCGTCACCGCCGTGACGGTCATCCAGGCGGGCCCGTGCCCTGTGACGCACGTCCGTGAGGAGAGTGCCGACGGCTACGCCGCGGTCCAGCTCGCGTACGAGCCCGTCGCGGCCAGGAAGATCACGAAGGGCGAGATCGGCCATCTCGAGAAGTCGGGAGCGTCGGCCCACCGGCACCTCGTCGAGTTCCGTGGTGAGACCGCGCTTGCGGTAGGCGACACCGTGACCGTCGAGGCGTTCCAGCCCGGCGACGCGGTCAAGGTCGCCGGAACCTCGATCGGCAAGGGTTTCGCCGGCACGATCAAGCGCCACAACTTCAAGCGCGGCCCCGTCTCCCACGGCTCGCACAACGTTCGCGCGCCGGGCTCGATCGGAGCCTCCGCGACGCCGTCGCGCGTCTTCCGCGGGCAGAAGATGTCGGGCCGCATGGGTGGCAAGCGCGTCACCCAGCTCGGGCTCGTCGTCCACGACGTGGACGTCGAGCGCAACCTGCTCCTCGTCAAGGGTGCCGTCCCGGGCCCGAAGAGTGGCATCGTCGAGATCAGGAGCACCGACTGATGGCAGCCTTGAAAGTAGACGTCCTGGGCGGCTCGTCCGCCAAGTCCGCGACCCTCGGAGAGGCCGTCTTCGGCGCCGAGCTCAAGCGGCACATCGTGCACGAGGTCGTGCGCGCCGAGATGAACGCCCATCGTGCGGGCACGCGCGGTGCGAAGACCCGCGGGATGGTCTCGGGTGGTCGCGCAAAGCCGTGGCGCCAGAAGGGCACCGGCCGCGCGCGTCAGGGCACGATCCGGGCACCGCACTTCACGGGTGGCGGCGTCGCATTCGCCATCGGAATGCGGAGCTTCGACGTCAAGGTGAACCGCAAGGTCCGTCGGTCCGCCCTCAGGGGAGCGCTCTCGAACCACGTCGGCAACGGCACGCTCGCGCTCGTCGACGGTAGCGCCTTCGAGACGCCCTCGACGAAGCAGGCCAAGGCGCTCGTCGATACCTGGGGCAAGGAGACTCCTCTCGTCGTCGTCGCCCATGAGGACGAGATCGGGCTGATCAAGTCGTTCCGCAATCTCGAGCGGGTGCTCGTCACGGTTGCCTCCGAGCTGGAGGTGGCGCCGGTCGTCTGGGCGCGCTCGCTGCTCGTGAGCGAGGCCGCGCTGCCGCTCGTCGAAGGGAAGGCATCGTGAACGCCGCTGACGTGCTCATCGCCCCCGTCGTCTCCGAGAAGAGCTACGCCGGGCTCGCCGACCGCAAGTACACGTTCAAGGTGCACAAGGATGCGCACAAGACGCAGGTGCGCCAGGCCGTCGAGCAGCTCTTCGGCGTCCAGGTCGACAGCGTTCGCATCATCAAGGTGCCCGCCAAGCCGAAGCGCCGGGGCGTCCACGCCGGCTTCCGGCCGGGCTGGAAGAAGGCCGTCGTGCAGCTGCACGAGGGTCAGACGATCGAGATCTTCGAGGGGGCTCAGGTCTAGTGGCTGTCAAGAAGTACAAGCCGACAAGCCCCGGGCGCCGCTTCATGGCCGTCTCCTCGTTCGAGGGCGTGACCAAGAAGGCCCCGGAGAAATCGCTCACCGAGCCGCTCAAGAGGACCGGCGGCCGCAACAACAACGGTCGCATCACGACGCGCCATCAGGGCGGCGGCCACAAGCGGATGTACCGCGTGATCGATTTCAAGCGCGTCAAGGACGGCGTGCCCGCGAAGGTGGCGGCGATCGAGTACGACCCCAACCGGTCGGCACGGATCGCGCTGCTCCACTACGCGGACGGCGCCAAGGCCTACATCATCGCACCGGCCGGCCTTCGCGTGGGTGCTTCCGTCGAGTCCGGCCCGTCTGCCGACATCAGGGCCGGCAATGCGCTCCCGCTCGACAACATCCCGACCGGAACGCTCGTCCACAACGTCGAGCTCAAGCCCGGGCAGGGTGCGAAGATGGCCCGCTCGGCGGGGGCCGGCGTCCAGCTCGTCGCCAAGGACCAGGGGTACGGCGTCCTTCGCCTCCCCTCGGGCGAGATGCGCCGCGTTCTCCTCACCTGCCGCGCCACCGTCGGCCAGGTCGGCAACTCCGACCACGCCAACGAGGTGTCCGGCAAGGCGGGTCGCAGCCGCTGGCTCGGCAAGCGCCCGGCAGTGCGCGGCTCGGCCATGAACCCGGTCGACCACCCGCACGGCGGCGGCGAGGGCAAGTCCAAGGGAGGCCGTCACCCGGTCACGCCCTGGGGCGTGCCGACGCTCGGCAAGCGCACCCGCCAGAAGCACAAGGAATCCGACAAGCTGATCGTCCGCGGCCGTCGCCGCGGCAAGGAAAGGCGCTAACCAACTATGTCCAGATCATCGAAGAAGGGGCCTTTCATCGACGACCGGCTGCTCAGCCGGATCGAAGCGATGAATGCCTCCAACGAGAAGCGGATGGTCCGCACGTGGTCGCGCAGCTCCACCGTGTTCCCCGACATGGTCGGTCACACGATCGCCGTCCACGACGGGCGCAAGCACGTTCCGGTCTTCGTCAGCGAGCAGATGGTCGGCCACAAGCTCGGAGAGTTCGCTCCCACGCGGACGTTCCGCGGCCATGCCGGCGACAACAAGACCCAGGTGAAGAAGCGCTAGTGGCTACCGCGCAGACATCCGAGCTCCTCCAGTCTCGCGCCGAGGCGAAGTACGTGCGCCTCTCGGCGCGCAAGGCCCGCGTCGTGCTCGACCACATCCGTGGCCGCAGCGTGCCGGAGGCCCGCACGATCCTCGCGTTCACCTCGCGGGCCGCGGCCGTCGACATCGAGAAGGTGCTGCGCTCGGCGGTTGCCAACGCCGAGTCCGCGCATGCTCTCGACGGTGACGAGCTGATCGTCCTGGCCGCCTACGCGGACGAGGGGCCGACGCTCAAGCGTTGGCGCGCCCGCGCCCGCGGTCGCGTCAACCGCATTCGCAAGCGCACGTGCCATATCACTCTGATCGTCAGCGAGAGCCCGAAGGCGCAGGCGCGTCCGAAGCGGTCGGCCGACAAGCCCGCCACGACCGACGCTCCGACGTCCGAGAGCTCCGCTGCCGACGACAAGCCGAAGCCGAGCCCGAAGAAGCGTGCGCCGGCGAAGAAGAAGGAGGCTGTTGCCTGATGGGCCAGAAGATCCATCCTGGCGGCCTACGCGTCGGTGTCATCCACGACTGGAAGTCGAACTGGTACACCGGCAAGAAGGAGTTCGCCGACTACATCCTCGAGGATGTCCGCATCCGCGAGCACATCAACGGGAAGCTTTCCCACGCGGGCCTGTCCGACATCCTGATCCGGAAGGACAAGCAGCGGATCACCGTCGACATCTACACGGCTCGGCCCGGGATCGTGATCGGCAAGTCGGGCGTCGAGGTCGATGCGCTCCGCAAGGAGCTGCACGCGATCACCGGCAAGTCGGTCCACATCAACATCAACGAGATCAAGCGGCCGGAGCTCGACGCGCAGCTCGTTGCGCAGTCGATCGCCGAGCAGCTCCAGAACCGCGTCTCGTTCCGGCGCGCCATGAAGCGCGCGCTCGCCTCCGCGATGCGATCCGGTGCCCAGGGCATCAAGATCCAGTGCGGCGGCCGGCTGGGCGGCGGCGAGATGAGCCGCGTCGAGCGCTACACCGAGGGTCGCGTGCCGCTGCACACGATCCGCGCCGACATCGACTACGGCTTCGCCGAGGCCCGGACGACGTTCGGCCGGATCGGCGTCAAGGTCTGGGTCAACAAGGGCGAGATCATGCCGGAGGGCTACGAGGGCACGTCGACCGGCAAGGAGACGCGGCTCGGCGACCAGGACCAGGCCCGCCGGAAGCGCGGCGGCGCCGCAGAGGGCCTCGGCGCCTCCCGCGAGAGCGGTCGCGGTCGCGGTCAGGATCGCGAAGGGCTCGGCCTCGTCAAGAAGGGCCGTCGCGGCGCGGGCGGCGGCGGAGCACCCGGCGGTGGGGGTCGTCCCCCCGGCGGCGGGCGCGGCCCGCGGCCGAGCGGCCAGGGCGGTCGTCCCTCGGGCGGGCAGGGCGGAGGGTCTCGCCCCTCGCAGCGCTCGCCGCGTCCGCCTCGCGAGGCGGAGCCCAAGGCTCCCGAGCCCACGGATGCGCCGACGCCCGACGTGAAACCGGAGACGCCGGCCGAGGGGGCTGATTCCTGATGCTCCTGCCCAAGAAGACCAAGCACCGTAAGCACCATCGGGGCCGCCGTCGCGGCTACGCGAAGGGGCAGACGACCGTGCAGTTCGGCGACTACGGGATCAAGGCGCTCGAGGACGGCTGGATCACCAACCGGCAGATCGAGGCCGCCCGCATCGCCATGACGCGCAAGATCAAGCGCGGCGGCAAGGTCTGGATCAACCTGTTCCCGGACAAGCCCTTCACCAAGAAGCCCGCCGAGACGCGGATGGGCTCGGGCAAGGGCTCGCCGGAGGGCTGGGTCGCCGTCGTCAAGCCGGGCCGCGTGCTGTTCGAGCTGGCCGGCGTCGACGAGGAGCTCGCTCGCGAGGCACTTCGGCTCGCAGCCCAGAAGCTGCCACTGAAGGTGAAGTTCGTGAGGCGGGAGGCTGATCTCTTTGAAAGCTAGCCAGCTACGTGACATGACGGACGAGGAGCTCGAGGAGAAGATGGTCGCGACCCGCAAGGAGCTCTTCAATCTCCGCTTCCAGTCGGCCACCGGCGCGCTCGAGAACAGCGCCCGGCTGCAGTCGGCCAAGCGCGAGATCGCACGCATCCTGACCGTGAAGACCGAGCGTGAACGACTGGGGAAGATCTGATGGCAGAACGAAAGAAGAAGACAACCGAGAAGGCCCCGGTCGACGCCGTCGAGGTCGAGGAGGCCGTGATTCCGAGGTCGTCGACGAGGTCGTCGAGGTCGAAGAGGCGATCGAGGAAGCCGTGGCCGAGGACGTGGCGGAGGTCGTCGCGGAGGTCGAGGTGATCGAGGAGGCGATCGAGGAGGCAGCCGCCGAGGCTGTCGCCGCCGATGTCGAGGCAGGCATCGAGGCAGAGGAGGCCGTCGTCGAGGCCGTTGCCGAAGGCTCCCTGACGCCCGAGGAGGGCGCCGAGGCGATCGAGGTGATCGAGGAGGTCGTCGCAGAAGCGGTGGCCGAGGATCTCGTCGAGGCCGCCGTGGCCGAGGAAGTGGTCGAGGAGGCTGCTGCCGAGGTGATCGCGGAGGAGGTCGTCGAGGCCGCCGTGGCCGAGGAGGCGATCGAGGAGCTTGCCGCCGAGGAGGCCGTCGAGGCTGCGCAGGAGGTCGAGGCCGAGCAGGAGAGGGTTCCTGCGCCCCAGTCCGGCCCGAAGCTGAAGAAGAAGCGGCTGCCGCGCGCCCTTCGCCCGCAGAAGACGCGTCCGAAGCGCGAGAAGGCGACCGAGCGCAAGCCGATCGTTCGGCTCGAGAAGCCCGAGCACGAGCGCGGCCGAAGCCAGGAGCGGCAGGGCACCGTCGTCTCGGCGGCGATGGACAAGACGATCGTCGTCAAGGTCGAGGTGACCAAGTCGCACCGGAAGTACAAGAAGGTGATCCGCCGCTCGGTCAAGTTCCACGCGCACGACGAGGGCAACACCGCCAACGTCGGTGACATCGTGCGGATCGTGGAGACGCGCCCGCTCTCGGCGACCAAGCGCTGGCGGCTGACGGAGATCGTCGAGGTGGCGAAGTAACATGATCCAGCAGGAAAGCCGCCTCAAGGTCGCCGACAACACCGGCGCCCGTGAGATCCTCTGCATCCGCGTGATGGGGGGATCGCACCGTCGCTACGCCCGCGTTGGCGACATCATCGTTGCTACCGTGAAGACGGCAACGCCGCAGGGCACCGTCAAGAAGGGCGAGGTGGTGAAAGCCGTCGTCGTCCGCACGAAGAAGCCCTACGGTCGCAGCGACGGCACGCTGATCGGCTTCGACGAGAACGCCGCCGTCATCATCGATGCTCAGTTGAACCCGCGTGGCACCCGCATCTTCGGGCCTGTCGCACGGGAGTTGCGCGAGAAGAATTTCATGAAAATCGTCAGCCTGGCCCCAGAGGTTCTCTAGATGTCAACCACCATGAAGATCAAGAAGGGCGACACCGTCCAGGTGCTCTCCGGCAAGGATCGCGGCAAGCAGGGCCGTGTGATCGAAGCACGCCCGAGCGAGGGTCGCGTCATCGTCGAGAACCTCAATCTCGTCAAGCGGCACCGCAAGCCGGAGCCGGTGCGCGACACGTCCCGGATGGGCGGCGCGCAGATGACCCCCGGCGGGATCTTCGAGAAGCCGTCGCCGCTCGACGTCAGCAACGTGATGCTCGTCTGCCCGACGTGCAACCAGGCAACGCGCATCGGCGTGCACGTCAAGGAGATCAAGGGCGCGACGCTGCGGGTCCGCTACTGCAAGCGGTGCAACGAGGAGGTCGATCGCTGATGGCCGCCACCGAGACATACGTGGCGCGCCTCAAGGAGCGCTACGACGCCGAGATCAGGCCCGCCCTCAAGGACGAGCTCGAGCTCGACTCGATCATGCAGGTTCCGAAGGTCACGAAGATCACCCTCAACATGGGTGTCGGCGAGGCGAAGACCGACGCGAAGGCGATGGATGCCGCGATCGAGGAGCTCTCGACGATCGCGGGCCAGCACGCTCAGGTTCGCCGCGCGCGCAAGTCGATCGCGAGCTTCAAGCTCCGCGAGGGAATGGCCGTCGGCGCAAAGGTCACGCTTCGTGGAGCCCGGATGTACGAGTTCCTCGATCGGCTCGTCTCGATCGCGCTTCCGCGCATCCGCGACTTCCGGGGCCTCAGCCCGGACTCGTTCGACGGGCGGGGGAACTACTCGATCGGGATCAAGGAGCAGATCATCTTCCCCGAGATCGATTACGACAGCGTCCAGTCGATTCGCGGCCTCGATATCGCGATCACCACAACGGCGGAGAACGACGACCAGGCGCGCGCACTGCTGCGCCACCTCGGTCTACCGTTCGCGACCGAAAGCAGAAGGGACTAAGGGCATGGCCAAGACCTCACTCCGCGTCAAGCAGAAGCGGACGCCGAAGTACAAGACGCAGGCCTACTCGCGCTGCAACCGGTGCGGCCGCCCGCGGGCCGTCTACCGGAAGTTCAAGCTCTGCCGGATCTGCCTGCGCGAGCTCGCACATCAGGGCGCCATCCCGGGCATGACGAAGAGTTCGTGGTGATGAAAAACCGTATCACCACGAACTCTTCCGATACTCATGGTCCCTCCTTCGGAGGGCACGTGCTGGTAGGAGAGAAGACATGCTGACCGACCCAATCGCAGACATGCTGACCCGGATTCGCAACGCCAACAAGGCGATGCACGACACCACCGAGATGCCTTCCTCACGGATGAAGGAGGAGATCGCCCGCCTGCTCAAGGAGGAGGGCTACATCAAGGACTTCCGGGTCGTCGAGGGCACCCCGTTCTCCACGCTCGTGGTCGAGCTCAAGTTCGGCCGAAATCGCGAGCGCGTGATCACGGACCTGAAGCGCATCTCCAAGCCGGGCCGGCGCGTGTACGCGCCGAAGAACCGGCTGCCGCGTGTGCTCGGCGGTCTCGGCACCGCAATCCTGTCCACCTCGACCGGCGTGATCACCGGTCGCCAAGCCGCTGAGCGCGGCGTTGGCGGCGAAGTGCTCGCCTTCGTCTGGTAGCGCCATGAGTCGTATCGGCCGCAGGCCAATCGAGGTTCCGAGTGGTGTCACCGTGCAGGTGACGCCCGGCGGGACGGTGAACGTGGAAGGCCCGCTCGGGACGCTCGAGCAGCGGGTTCCTGCCCGCATGTCGATCGCCCAGGAGGACGGCGTCATCAACGTGACACGTCCGACCGACCGTGGCGACGATCGTGCCCTGCACGGTCTCACGCGCACGCTCGTCGCAAACATGGTCGAGGGTGTCACCAAGGGCTTCGAGAAGCACCTCGAGATCCAGGGGGTCGGGTACCGGGCGCAGCTCAAGGGCACCGACCTCGAGCTCGCAGTCGGCTACTCGCACTCGGTGACGGTCAAGCCGCGCCGTGGCGTCACCTTCGAGGTGCCGATCCCGACCCAGATCGTCGTCAAGGGCACCGACAAGCAGGCGGTCGGGCAGATCGCCGCAGAGATCCGCAAGGTGCGGCCGCCCGAGCCCTACAAGGGCAAGGGAATCCGGTACCGCGACGAGCAGGTTCGGAGAAAGGTCGGTAAACGGGCATGAGCACTCTGTCGACGCGCGAAGCACGTCTTCGCCGGCATCGCCGCATCCGCGGCAAGGTCGCGGGCACCGCGGAGCGGCCGCGCCTCGCGGTGTTTCGGTCGAACAAGGGCATCTTCGCCCAGCTGATCGACGACCGGGAGTCGCGGACGCTGGCGGCGGCAGGCTGGCTGCAGCTGAAGGGCTTCTCCGGCAACAAGACGGAGCAGGCGGCCGAGGTGGGCAAGCAGCTCGCCGCGGCGGCGAAGGACGCAGGCATCACGACCTGCGTCTTCGATCGCGGTGGTTACCTCTACCACGGTCGTGTCAAGGCGCTCGCCGACGGCGCGCGCGAAGGAGGGCTTGAGTTTTGAGTACGTTCGGAGTGGCTGAGACACGCGAGCTGAAGGAACGCGTGATCGAGATCAACCGCGTCGCCAAGGTCGTCAAGGGCGGCCGGCGCTTCTCGTTCACGGCGCTCGTCGTCGTCGGAGACGAGACCGACCGGGTCGGCGTCGGCTACGGGAAGGCGCGCGAGGTTCCGCTCGCCATCTCGAAGGCCGTCGACGACGCGAAGAAGAACCTGTTCACGGTGCCGAAGCACGGGACGACGATCACCCATGAGATCCTCGGCGAGTTCGGTGCGGCGCGCGTCTTCCTGCGCCCGGCCAGTGAGGGAACCGGGGTCATCGCCGGTGGCGGCGTCCGCGCCGTCCTGGAGCTCGCCGGGATCCGCGACGTGCTCGCGAAGAGCCTCGGCACGACGAACCCGATCAACATGGCGAAGGCGACCGTCGACGGCCTCAAGAACCTGCGCCGTCCCGAGGACATCGCCCGGCAGCGCGGCAAGACGATCCGCGAGGTGCTACCGCTGCCTCGCGGCTACGACGCGGTCGCGGTCGCGGCGGCTGCCGCTGCGAAGGCAGAGGCCGAGCCCGACGCTGCCACCGAGTCCGATGTGGTGGAGGCCGGCGCGTGACCACGGTGAAGATCACCCAGATTCGCAGCACGATCGGCCAGAGCAAGGCGCACCACGGCACGATCCGCGCGCTCGGCCTCGGCAAGATCGGTCGCACCGCCGAGCACACCGAATCGGCCGAGCTTGCCGGCCAGCTGCGCCACGTCGCTCATCTCGTCAAGGTCGAAGGGAAGGACAGCTAGTCATGGCAGAGGAGCTCAATCTCCACACGCTCAAGCCGGCACAGGCGCGCACGGCGCGGAAGCGGGTCGGCCGCGGCATGGGCTCCGGCAAGGGTCGCTACTCGGGTCGCGGGATCAAGGGCCAGAAGTCGCGCTCCGGCTCGCACAAGATGCCCGCGGGCTTCGAGGGTGGGCAGATGCCGATCGACATGCGGCTTCCGAAGCTGCGGGGTAACACGTCGGCCGACGCGATGCCGATCGGGCCCTTTCGCACCTCCACGCAGCCTGTCAATCTCCGCGACCTGGAGGCACGCTTCGAGACCGGTGCCGCGGTGACGCCCGACTCGCTCGTCGCGGCGGGTCTGATCAAGAACACGAAGATCGACATCAAGATCCTCGCCTCGGGGGAGCTGACGAAGAGCCTCGCCGTCACGGCCCACGGCTTCTCGAAGACCGCCCGGGAGAAGATCGAGGCAGCAGGAGGGACTATCACATGGCTGCGTGGCGAGCCGGTCCCGAAGAAGCCCAAGAAGGCAAAGGCCAAGCGGCCCGAGGCGGTCGAGGAGACTACGTCCGAAGACGTGGCGGTCGAGATCGTCGAGGAGGCAGCACAGGCTCCAGCCGACGAGGCACCTGCTGAGTAATGCTGAGCTGGCTCGGAAACGCCTGGCGCGTCCCTGAACTTCGACGTCGAATCCTCTTCACGGCGTTCATCCTGGCCGTCTATCGCCTCGGCTCCTGGCTGCCCGCACCGGGCGTCGACGCGTCCGCGATCGAGAACTACTTCTCGGGCAGCGGCGGCTCGATC
Source organism: uncultured Thermoleophilia bacterium (assembly GCA_963727515.1). Classification (GTDB taxonomy): domain Bacteria; phylum Actinomycetota; class Thermoleophilia; order Gaiellales; family Gaiellaceae; genus Gaiella. Next base: position 112,199 of record CAVSGN010000002.1, read on the forward strand.
CTCGGGCTCCTGAACCTGTTCTCCGGCGGTGCCCTGTCGCAGTTCTCGCTCTTCGCGCTCGGGATCATGCCCTACGTGACGGCGTCCATCATCGTCCAGCTGATGACGGTCGCCGTGCCGAAGCTCGCCGAGCTGCAGAAGGAGGGCGAGGCCGGATACGCGAAGATCAACCAGTACACCCGCTACCTGACGGTCGTCCTCGCAGCGCTGCAGGCGTTCGGGTATGCGGTGCTGTTCCAGCGGCAGGACGCACTTCAGGCGAACGCCGGCCGGATGACGCTGATCGTCGTCACCCTGACGACGGGGACGGTGCTCCTGATGTGGCTCGGTGAGCAGATCACCAAGCGCGGGATCGGCAACGGTATCTCGATCCTCATCCTCGCCTCGATCCTCACGAGCCTCCCTCTCGGGGTCAGCGCCTGGTGGAACGGCGGGCCGATGGAGCGCATTTTCTTCCCGCTCGTTGCGATCGGCATCGTCGCCTCCGTGGTGTTCGTCCAGGAAGGGCAGAGACGGATCCCGATCCAGTACGCGCGGCGCATGGTCGGCCGCCGCATGACCACCGGCGGCGCCACTTACCTGCCGCTGCGCATTCTCATGGCCGGCGTGATCCCGGTCATCTTCGCCGCCGCGCTCCTCGCGTTCCCTGCGACGATCGCGCAGTACTTCCCCAGCACGCAACAGTTCATCAACGACCACTTTCAGCCCGGCAACCTCACCTACCTGCTCATCGAGGCCGCGCTGATCATCCTCTTCACCTACTTCTACACGGCCGTTCAGTTCAACCCCGTCGAGCAGGCGGACAACCTGCGCAAGTACGGCGGTTACATTCCCGGCATCCGGCCGGGCCCGCCGACGGCCCAGTATCTCGACCGTGTGATGACCCGCCTGACGTTGCCCGGATCGCTCTTTCTCGCCCTGGTCGCGGTCGCGCCGAGCCTGTTCATCCGGTACGGCGGCTTCTCGCAGGCAAATGCCCGCGCCCTCGGTGGCACTTCGGTCCTGATCGCCGTCGGTGTTGCTCTCGACACGATGCGACAGATGGAGAGCCAGATGATGATGCGCAACTACGAGGGCTTCCTCAAATAGTGTCGATCAACGTCCTCGTCCTCGGGCCTCAGGGGTCCGGGAAGGGAACGCAGGCAACGCGAATCTGCGCGGCCCACGGCGTTCCCCACGTCTCGACGGGAGACATGTTTCGGGCTGCGATCGCAGAGGGAACCGAGCTCGGTCGCACGGTGGAGCCGATCCTCGCCGCCGGCGAGCTCGTCCCGGACGAGCTCACCATCGCCCTGATCCGGGACAGGCTCTCGAAGGACGACGCGGACCGGGGCTTCGTCCTCGACGGCTTCCCGCGCAACCTCGCCCAGGCGGAGGCGCTCGACGAGATGCTCGACGCAATCGAGCGGCCCCTCGACGCGGTCCTCTTCTTCGACCTCGACGACGAGACTGCGACGGAGCGTGCGCTCGGGCGTGCGCGCGAGGAAGGGCGCGCCGACGACACTCCCGAGGTGATGGCGCGGCGGCTTGCGATCTACCACGAGCAGACAGAGCCCGTAGTCGAACGCTATCGCGCTGCCGGAACGCTCCACACGCTCGACGCGGTGCGCGGCGTCGACGATGTGTTCGCCGAGATCTCCGAGGCGCTCGAGCTGTTCGTCCGATGATCATTCGCAAGGGCCCGGAGGAGATCGAGCGCATCGCCCGCGCAGGCGACCTCGTGGCGGCGACCATCGCGCACGTCGGCGAGCATCTCCGCCCCGGAATCACGACGGGCGAGCTGGACGACATCGCCGGCGCGTTCGTCGCTGCGGCCGGAGGCATCTCCGCGTCGAAGGGCTACCACGGCACGTACCCGGCCGAGATCTGCATCTCCCCGAACGCGATGGTCGTCCACGGCATTCCCGGCCCGTACCGCGTCGCGGAGGGCGACCTCGTCACGATCGACGTCGGCGTCGTGCTGAACGGGGCGATCGGCGACAGTGCGTACACGTTCGCCGTCGGGGCGATCACTCCCGAGGCGCAGAGGCTGCTCGACGCCTGCCAGGAGGCGCTCGCCGCCGGCATCGCGCAGGCCCGCCCCGGGAACCGGATCGGGGACATCTCGTACGCCGTCCAGACCGTGGTCGAGGGGGCCGGCTTCTCGGTCATCCGGAGCCTCGTCGGGCACGGCGTCGGCCGGCACTACCACGAGGATCCCCACGTGCCGAACTTCGGGCAGCCGGGCAGGGGGCCGAAGCTGACCGAGGGAATGACGATCGCAATCGAGCCGATGATCACGATGGGCTCCCCCGAGGTCTACCTGCACGACGACGGCTGGTCGATCTCGACCGAGGACGGCTCGCTCGCCGCCCACTTCGAGCACACGGTCGCGATAACCAACTCGGGGCCGCGCATTCTCACACCCCGTGTCGGAATCGCGGCCGAGACCGCGAGTTTGCTACAGTAAGCGGCCCGCGGCGCGGCCGTTTCGCTGCGCGATGGGATTCGTCAGACGGTTCACTGTTCAACGTTGTCCGTTCGTGCTCCGCAGGCTGGGAGCTCTCAATCACGACCAAGGCGTTCGCGCGAGGGAAGGGTGGCAGTCAAGGAAGAGAAGATCGAGGTCGAAGGCGAGGTCGTCGAGGCGCTCCCGAGCACGATGTTCAGGGTGCAGCTCGACGAGGGACATACGGTCCTCGCCGCGATCTCCGGGAAGATGCGCAAGCACTACATCCGCATCCTCCCCGGCGACCGGGTCAAGGTCGAGCTCTCTCCCTATGACCTCACACGCGGCCGCATCACGTTCCGTCACCGCTGACACGCCACCTCCACTACCGCCACCGAGGAATTCACGATGAAAGTTCGCCCGTCCGTCAAACCAATGTGTGAGCGCTGCCGCGTGATCAAGCGGCACGGGCGCACCATGGTCATCTGCGTCAACCCACGGCACAAGCAAAGGCAGGGGTAGGACCTTGGCTCGCATCGCAGGCGTCAACCTCCCGAACCAGAAGCGTCTGGAGATCGGGCTCACCTATATCTACGGGATCGGCCAGTCGACCGCGCAGAAGATCTGCAAGGCGCTCGAGCTCGACCCGGACCAGAAGATCAAGGACCTGACCGACGACGAGATCGTGAAGCTCCGCGCCTACATCGACGAGCACGTCGAGGTCGAGGGTGACCTTCGGCGCGATCGCTCGCAGGCGCTCAAGCGCCTCTCCGAGATCGGATGCTACCGCGGGATCCGCCACCGCCGTGGGCTTCCTGCGCGCGGGCAGCGAACGAAGACGAACGCGCGCACGCGCAAGGGCCCGAAGAAGACCGTCGGACGCGGGAAGAAGGGCAAGTAGATGGCACCCCCTCGTAAAGCAGCGGCCACTCGCGGCCGCACGCGCCGGCGCGTCAAGAAGAACATCGCGATCGGGCAGGCCCACATCAAGACGTCGTTCAACAACACGATCGTCTCCCTGACCGACAAGGACGGCAACGTGATCGCCTGGGAGTCGGCCGGCTCGGCAGGCTTCAAGGGCTCTCGCAAGTCGACCCCGTTCGCAGCGCAGGTGACGGCGGACAACTGCGCGCGCAAGGGGATGGAGCACGGCCTGCAGAAGGTCGAGGTCTTCGTCAAGGGCCCCGGCTCGGGACGCGAGACGGCGATTCGCTCGCTCCAGGCGGCCGGCCTCGAGATCCTCGGAGTCAAGGACGTCTCGCCGCAGGCACACAACGGCGTTCGGCAGAAGAAGCGGAGGCGTGTCTAATGGCCCGCGACCTCGGCCCCAAGTGTCGGCTCTGCCGCCGCGAGGGCATCAAGCTGTTCCTCAAGGGCGAGCGCTGCCTGACCGAGAAGTGCGCGATCGAGCGTCGCTCGTATCCGCCGGGTGAGCACGGCCGCGGCCGGATCAAGCAGAGCGAGTACCTGCTCCAGTTGCGCGAGAAGCAGAAGGCGCGCCGCTACTACGGGCTGCTCGAGAAGCAGTTCCGCAACACCTACGACAAGGCGACGCGCGGCACGGGCGCACCGGGCGAGAACCTGCTCCGGATGCTCGAGACCCGGCTCGACAACGTCGTCTACCGGCTCGGCTTCGCGGGCTCCAGGGCGCAGGCCCGGCAGCTCGTCCGCCATGGTCACTTCCAGGTGAACGGCCGCCGCGTCAACATCCCGAGCTTCGCCGTACGACCGAACGACGTAATCACGTTGAAGGCAGGGAGCGCTGCGGCGCCGCTCGTCAGGGACGCGACAGACCTGACCGCGTCCGTCTCGCCGTGGCTGCAGGCCGACCACGAGGGCCTCGCCGGCAAGGTGCTGCGGTGGCCCGAGCGCGCGGAGATCGATACACCCGTGCAGGAGTCACTGATCGTCGAGCTGTACTCGAAGTAGACCACGGAGAGGCGTGCCTCTCTCGACCGTATGGGTGAGGCGCAACCCCCGCCGCCCGCCCGCTGTGAAGAACACGAAAGGATCGCATTGGCAACTCGCACCAGCCTGATGGAATTCCAGATTCCCCGCATCGTCAGCGAGGAGGGCGACGATCATCGCGGCGTGTTCGCGATCGAGCCCCTCGACCGCGGATTCGGCTACACGTTCGGTAACTCGCTCCGGCGCGTCCTCCTCTCCTCGCTCGAGGGAACGGCCGTCACCGCCGTCAAGATCGAGGGTGTCTCCCACGAGTTCACGACGCTGCCCGGCGTTCGCGAGGACGTCACGGACATCATCCTCAACCTCAAGAGCCTGATCTGCCGGCTCCACGGCGAGTCGCCCGAGGTCGAGGTGCACATCTCGAAGAAGGGCGCCGGCGCCGTCACGGCCGCGGATATCGAGGCGCCTGCCGACCTCGAGATCCTCAATCCGGAGCTCGAGATCGCGCAGCTCGCCGCCAAGGGCAAGCTCGAGATGACGCTCACGATCGGCCGCGGCCGCGGCTACATGCCGGCCGACCTGAACCGTGGCGCCGAGACGACGATCGGCGTGATCCCGATCGACTCGATCTTCTCGCCGGTGCGCCGCGTCGCCTACGAGGTCGAGTCGGCCCGCGTCGGTCAGCGCACGGACTTCGACAAGCTGATCCTCGACGTCACCACCGACGGCTCGATCGAGCCGCGGGACGCGATCGGCCAGGCCGCCGAGATCCTCATCCGGCAGCTTGCGATCTTCACCGACATCGACGCGATCGAGGGCTTCAGCGAAGCCCAGATCGAGGCCTCCCAGGAGGCATCGACCTCGCACGGGATGGAGAACTTCCCGATCGAGGAGCTCGAGCTGGGCGTCCGGTCGTACAACTGCCTCAAGCGCGTCGGGATCGAGACGATCGGCGACCTCACCTCGAAGTCCGAGGCCGAGCTCGCTGCGATCCCGAACTTCGGCCGCAAGTCGGTCGAGGAGGTCCGCGAGACGCTCGCAGCCCACGGCCTGACGCTGAAGGGCGAGGAGCTCAACTAGTCATGCGCCACGCACGCTCAGGTAAGAAGCTCGGCCGTGATTCAGCTCACCGCAAGGCGCTGTACTCCAACCTCGCGGGCGCGCTGATCCGGCACGGCCGGATCAAGACGACCGAGGCCAAGGCAAAGGCGGTCAAGCCGTACGCCGAGAAGATGGTCACCCTCGGCAAGCGTGGCGACCTGCACGCACGCCGCCTTGCGATGGCGGAGCTGCGCTCGAACGACATCGTCCATCACCTGTTCCTCAACATCGCGCCGCGGTTCGCGGAGCGGAATGGCGGCTACACGCGGATCGTCAAGCTCGGCCCGCGTCCGGGCGACGCCGCGCCGATGGTGCTGCTCGAGTTCGTCGACCACGATCCTGCGGCCACCGCGGCCTGAGCCGCCGCTCGCAGGCACGATCCGAAGGGCGCCGGCGGGCGCCCTTCGTCGTTCACGGGCGTGCGTCACGACCCGAGGCGCCGGCCGACCCGTACGCTTGACGTGTGCTGACCCTCATCGCGATCATCATCGCGCTGCTGTTCCTCTCGTCGCCGTGGGGCGTCGTTCTCGTCGTGGCCGCGATCATCATCGATCTCGTCGAGATAGCGGTGTTCGTCTGGTGGTCACGCCGCCGTCGGCGGCAGGGACCGCCCGAGGTCGGCGTCGAGGCACTGGTCGGCAGGCGCGGGATTGCCGTTTCTCGGCTGATACCGGGGACGCTCGAGGAGATCGGCCAGGTTCGTGTCGGCGGTGAGATCTGGGGTGCGCGGGCAACGGAAGCGATCGAGCCCGGCGCGAGCGTCGTCGTTCGTGCCGTCGACGGGCTCGTGCTCGAGGTCGATCCCGCTCCGCACTAGCCCTCGCCCGTGGTACAACGACCGGCCGTGGCACTGTTGCGGCTCACACTCGAATACGACGGAGGCGGCTTCCACGGTTGGGCGCGCCAGCCGGGGCAGCGCACCGTCGAGGGCGTGCTGCGCGAAGCGCTCGATGTCATCTATCCCGGCGGATGGGAAGACCTCGGCGTCGCCGGGCGCACGGACACGGGGGTGCACGCAACGGGCCAGGTTGCGAGCGTCACGGTGCACGGGGGAGCGCCGGCCGCGAGGGCTGCGGAGGCGCTGAACACCGCGCTACCCCCGGACGTGTCGGTGCTCGCCGCACAGGATGCGCCCGAGGGCTTTCACGCGCGCTTCTCCGCCATAGCCCGCTCGTATCGCTATGTCGTGCTCAATCGGCCCACTCGGTCGGCGCTCGAGGCGCGACGATCGCTCTGGTGGCCGCGACCGGTCGACCTCGAACGGTTGCTCGCGTGCGAGGCCCTGTTGCCCGGCGAGCACGAGTTCACGGCATTCACGCCGGCGGAGACCCAGCACGACGTGTTCGTCCGCATCGTCTCCGAGGCGAGCTGGGAGCGGCGCGGCGACCATCTCCATTTCACGATCACGGCGGACTCGTTCCTGCGGCACATGGTGCGGACGCTCGTCGGCACGATGCTTCAGGCGACGCCGGAGCGGTTCGCCCGTCTGCTCGAGGGACGGCCGCGACTCGAGGGTGGCGCGACCGCTCCGCCCTGGGGGCTCTATCTCGAGCGCGTCGAGTATCCGGGCGACTGAGCAACGGCGGCGCGGGGGAGCATTCCGTCCTTGTGCGCGATCGTGACGGCGTGGGCGCGGTTGCGGGCACCCAGCCTGCGGAGGATCCGCTGCACATGGGATTTAACGGTCTCCACGGTGATGTCGAGCTGCCCGCAGATCTCCTCGTTGGACAGTCCGTCGCCGACGAGCGCGAGCACTTCCTGCTGTCGCGCGCTGAGTACACACTGCCGCTTCGAGCGTGACCCGGCAGCGGGCGCGAGGGCGACCACCGACACGGGCGGGCGGAGGACGGCGGCCGCGGTTCCGCTCCGCCTGCGGGACGCGGTGTTGAAGCGGCGGAGGTGACCGTCGTAGGCCTTCAGGATCTCCGCTCGGCGAGCCGCGTCCATTAGACGAGCACCGCCGTTCGCGTGGCACCCTCGCCCGGTGACAGGACCGATTGCGGGAAGGGCATCGCCAGCGGGGCTCGGCCGTGGGCCGTCGCCGGAGCCACCGAGCGGCGGGGACGCCAGGGACCCACGTCCTCGCACACCGAGGCGAAGGCTTCCACGACGACGCCGTCGAACTGTGTCCCCGCGCAGCGACGAAGCTCCTCGATCGCCTCGTCGTGGGCGAGCGGAGTGTTGTACGGCCGACATGTCGTCATCGCGTCGTAGGCGTCGACGACCGAGACGATGCTCGAGTTGACGGGGATGTCCCCGGCCAGGAGCCCATCGGGGTACCCGAAGCCGTCGGGGCGCTCGTGGCTCGAGCGGACGATCGGCGCGATTGCCGCGAGCGATGGTGAGGCCGCGAGGATCCGCTCGCCGATGATCGTGTGCTGCTTCATGATCTCCCACTCGTCGATGTCCAGGGGGTCGGGCTTGTCGAGGATCGAGTCGGGGATCGCCGCCTTGCCGACGTCGTGCAACTCGGCCGCGAGGCGCGTGAGGGCGACCTCGCTCTCGCAGAGCCCGAGCCTTCGCGCAACCGCCTCGGCGAGGTTGGCGACCGTGTCGAGGTGCGTCGCGAGCGCCGCATTGCTCTCGCTCATGACCTGGACGAGAACCCCGTGGGCGCCCTTGTCGGTTGCGACCCGTCGCGAGTCCTTTTCCACGTACAGCCGCTGGTCTGCGAGGCGCAGTGCGTCGTCGAGCGTCATTTCGCCGGGTGCGACGGCGACCTGCCCGCGTGAGCACATGACGTCGAAGTTGTCGCCGCGCTCGGTGAGCGCGCTCTCGGCGGCGGAGAGCACGGTCTCGGCATTGGCTCCGTACCCGATGACGCAGAACTCGTCACCGCCCATGCGGTAGGCCGAGCCGTTCCCCGCCACGGCCGCAGCCAGCCTGTGCGCCATGCGGGCGAGCAACGCGTCGCCGGCCGGGTGCCCGAACGCGTCGTTGTAGCTCTTGAAGCCGTCCAGGTCGAACATGCCGAGTGCGAGCTCGCGGTGCGGCGGCGGATGTGCGAGAAGGAGATCCATGTCGGCGAACAGGCTGCGCCGGTTCGGGAGGCCGGTGAGCTCGTCGGTCAGCGCCTCGACGCGAGCTTGGGCGAGCAGCTCCTGCCTCTGTCGCGTGGAGCGAGCGGCGCGACGGATCGCGAGCGAGAACGCGAACAGCATGAAGGAGAACGCGGCGACGACACTGATCAGGCCGGTCATTCGGACACGGTCGAGCCGCTCCGTGGCACTGACATTCGTCCCGTCGAGCGTCGCGACGAGCGCTGCGTAGCTCCCGTCCGGCTGGTTCATCCGGCCGTACGCCGCTGTGCCGGCGACGAGAGAGCCGTCGTCGACGAGCGTCGCCACGTGGTCGAGCTCCGGGAGATACGCCGCGAGATCCGCCCGGATGGGGAGGAATCCCGATGTGCCGAGGGCGTTCGCGAGGTTCAGGGCCGACGCCGCGAGGACCGCCTTGTCACGCACGAGATCGTGCTGTCTCTCGGCCGGGGTCGGCCGTCCGGCCTCCGGGACGAGTGCCGGACTGAACACGGTCAGGGTGAGCTCGGCGAGCGAGCGCTGGATGTCTCCGATCGAGAGGAGAGCATGGGTTGTTCGGTTCACCTGCCGCTGGGAGTTGATCACCGTCGCGAGGGCACCGAGGCAAATGAGCCAGGTCGCAATGAAGACCGGAAGCGTCCCCCGGGAGGCGCCGATCGCCGCGATCGATCGGCCGTAGCGGCCGATAGTGGGGAGGGGGGAGGGGACGACGCTCCCGATCGAAATCGTACTCTGAGACATAACGCACATCGTGCACGGCCCTCGAGACACCCACCATCCACCAAAGCGACGATCTTTTCCCACAATCCGACGATCGAATGACTGCTCTTTTGTAAAATATGCTACAAAGTGGTTGAAGAGAGAGGACACCAGCTGTGATGAGCGTGTTGCCACCGACGCGCGTGCTCGTAGCCGAGGACGATGTGCGGTTGCTCGCTGCGGTCTCCGAGCTTCTCGCCGGCGAGCCGGGGTTGGAGGTCGTGGCCGTGGCCGACTCTGCCGCGACGGCGATCGAGCAGGCCGGGCTGGTCAAGCCGGATGTGGCGCTTCTCGACGTGCGGATGCCGGGCGGCGGCCCGCGTGCCGCCGAGGGGATCCGATCGGTCTCCCCCGGCACCCGTTCGCTTGCCCTGTCGGCCCACGACGACCGGTCGAGCGTGCTGGCAATGTTCACCGCTGGTGCGGTCGGTTACGTCACGAAGGGTGACGTGCCCGTGGAGCTCGTCGAGGCGATCAGGCGCGCTGCCCGCGGTGAGAGCAGCCTCTCGAGCGCGATGCTCCGAGAGCTCGTCGGCGTGGTCGCCGAGGCCGACATCGGCCGCTCGGATAGCGGCGAGGGCATCCGGAGCGGCGAGGTGCGGTTCCAGGCTCTCGTCGAGTCGGGGCCGGACGAGGTCACCGTTGCCGACGGCGAGATCGTGCTTGCCAACGGGGATGCCCGCGCGGCGTCCATCCGGGAAGGCAACAGGCGCGAGGTGGCGGTCTTCATCGACGGCGTGACCTCCGTCGATGCCCACGACGAGAGTGTGCGTACGATCAGCGAGCGGCGCGCAGGGCTCGAACGACTTCTGGCCGCCGGGGAAAACGAGCGGCGCAGGATCGCGATCGACATTCACGATGATTCGATCCAGGTCATGACCGCGGTCGGAATGCGCCTCGAGATCCTGCGACGACTGCTGAGCGACCCCGCGCAGTTGCTGCGGATGGACGAGCTCGAGTCGGCGATCAGGTTGTCGATCTCGCGCCTGCGGCGCCTCATCTTCGACCTTCGCCCACCGATGCTCGACGACGACGGCCTCCGGGCGGCACTTCGCAGCTACGTCGACGCCTTCGGCGGCAACTCCGACACCGTCTACACGGTGGAAGACCGGTTGCGATCGGAGCCATCCCTGCAGGCCCGGCTCGTCCTCTACCGGATCGCGCAGGAGGCGTTGTCGAACGTTCGCAAGCACGCCGACGCGACGCAGTGCCACGTGACCCTCGCCTCCACGAGCCGCGGAATCGCCATCACGATCAGCGACGACGGCGTCGGATTCGTCCCCGACCCCGACTTCAGCCGACCCGGCCACGTGGGGCTCGCGGCGATCCGGGAGCGCGCCGAGCTCGCCGATGGGGGGCTTCGCGTCCGCAGCGCCCCGGGGGCGGGCACGACGGTCGACGCCTGGATCACCGAGCTGCCCCTGACCGGCGGCGTAGCCTCGGACGCGGCGTAACCCGCGGGCGCCGGCTCAGGAGATCAGCGCCTCCCGTAGCGCCGTCGCGACCGCCTCCGTCCGCGTGTCCGCCTCGAGGCGCTCCATTGCGTTCTTCACGTGGGTCTTCACCGTCAGCGGTGAGATCGAGAGCCGCTTGGCGACATCGTCGTTCCGCATTCCGTCGGCCAGCATCCGCACGATCTCACGCTGACGGCGGGTCAAGGTGTGCAGGCGGTCGGTCGCGCCCGGTGTCACGATCGCGCTTGCGAGCTCCGGGTCGACGTACGTCCCGCCGCGGCCGACGATCCGGATCGCGTGCGTCAGGTCGGACAGCGCGGATTCCTTGAGCATGAACCCACGGGCGCCGACGTCGAGCGCCTCCACCAGCAACGTTCGCTCGGGGTATCCCGTGAAGAGGATGACCCGTGGGCCGGTCGTCGACGTGCCCAGTCGCCGGAGGACATCGATGCCACCCGCTTTCGGCATGCGGACGTCGAGCACCGCGACGTCCGGGCGCCGTAGCGCGATCAGTCGAAGCGCCTGCTCGCCGTCGGTGGCCGATCCGACGACCTCGATCCCCTCCTCGTCCGAGAGGTAGCTCACGACGGCACCGACGATCGCAGGATGATCGTCCGCGATGAGAACGCGCAGAGGAGCATCCGATGAAGCCCCGGTGTCGGGACGAGTCACGCCAGCCCATAGCTTACCCGGGAAAGCGGGCGAACGGCGACGCGGGATCGAGACGCACGTCGATTGGCCGCGTTTGCCGCGAGGCTGCGCGGATACGATCGAGCCGTGCGCTACCGCGTCATCCTCTTCGATCTCGACGGGACCCTGATCGACTCCGGCCCGATCATCATGGCCTCGATGCGGCACGCATCCGTCACCGTTCTCGGCGTCGAGCCGGACGAGCACGCGGTGCGGGCAGCCATCGGGGGGCCCGGCCTGATCTCGCAGATGCGGGACCTCGACCCGAGCCGGGTCGACGAGCTGGTCGATGCCTACCGCGCGCACAACGAGCCGCTGCATGCGACGCTCGAGTCGTTCGACGGGATCCCCGAGCTCCTGCCCGAGCTCTGCCGGCGCGGGCACCAGCTCGGGATCGTGACGGCGAAGCGGCGTGAGACCGTGCACCTCGCCTTCGAGCGCTTTCCGTATCTCGCCGAGCTGACGGACGTCCTCGTCGGGGCCGAAGACACCGAGCGCCACAAGCCGAACCCCGACCCCGTCCTCGAGGCGCTGCGCCGTCTGGGCGCGAGCCCCGACGAGGCGGTGTACGTCGGAGATTCGCCGTTCGATATTCGGGCCGGAAAGGACGCCGGCGCATTCGCGATCGGGGTCGGTTGGGGAGGTATCCATCCCGACGAGCGACTCCTCGCCGAGGAGCCGGACGCGCTCGTTCAGCGTCCGACGGAGATCCTCGAGCTTGTCTGAGAGCGCTGCGCGGGTCGAGGAGCTCCGGCGCGTGCTCGAGCATCACGCGTATCGCTACCACGTCCTCGACGATCCCGAGATACCCGATGCGGCCTACGACTCGCTCTACGACGAGCTCGAGGCGCTCGAGGAGGCGCACCCCGAGCTGATCACGCCCGACTCGCCGACGCGGCGCGTCGGCGCCGCACCGGCGGAGGGCTTCAGGAAGGTCGAGCACCTCGCACCGATGGGATCGCTGGAGAAGGTGACGACCGCCGAGGCCCTCGAGAAGTGGGACGCGGACATCCGGAAGCGCCTCGGCACGGACGAGCCGGTTGCCTTCGTGATCGAGCCGAAGATCGACGGATCGGCGATCTCGCTGATCTACGAGCAGGGCGTGCTCGTGCGCGCGGCGACACGCGGCGACGGCTTTCGCGGTGAGGACGTGACGGCGAACGTTCGCGCGATCGAAGCCGTTCCGCTGCGCATGCGCGTGCCCGACGGAGAGCGCCCACTGCCGCTGTTCGAGGCGCGGGGAGAGGTCTACTTTCCCCTCTCGGGGTTCGCTCGCTTCAACGCCGCTCAGGTCGCAGCAGGCAAGAAGGAGGCGCCGAACCCCCGGAATGCCGCGGCCGGCTCGCTGCGGCAGCTGAATCCCGCGGTGACCGCCGGGCGGCCACTCTCGATCTGGATCTACGGCGCCGGCGTGCACGAGGGGGCGACGCCGGACACGCACTTCGCGATGCTCGCGTGGCTGCGGGAGCGAGGCTTCCGGACGAACCCTCACGCCGCGCGACTCGAGACGATCGAGGAGGTCGCCGCGGCCTGTGACGCCTGGGAGACGCGTCGCACCGACCTCGACTACGAGATCGACGGGATCGTGATCAAGGTCGACTCGTTCGCTCAGCAGCAGCGGCTCGGCTCGCTCCACGAGCGCCCGCGTTGGGCGCGCGCCTTCAAGTGGGCGCCGTCCACGGCGGTCACGAGCCTGAAGCACATCCACATCCGGGTCGGCCGCACGGGCGCCCTCAACCCGTGGGCGGAGCTCGAGCCCGTCCAGGTCGGCGGCGTGACCGTCTCGACGGCGACGCTGCACAACGAGGAGGACATCAACCGCAAGGACATCCGCGAGGGCGATCTCGTCATCGTCCAGCGGGCGGGGGACGTGATTCCGCAGGTCGTCGGGCCGGCAGGCGAGCACCAGCCCGGCACGACGCCGTGGCAGATGCCGTCGCACTGCCCGCTCTGCGGCGTCGAGGTCGTCAAGCCCGAGGGCGAGGTGAAGCACCGCTGCCCGAACCGCGCGTGCCCGTCTCGCGGACTGGAGACGCTCATTCACTGGGTGAGCGCCGCGATGGACATCGAGGGCGTTGGCGAGCAGTTCGTGCGCAAGCTGTGGGACGAGGGACTGCTGCGCTCGATGCCGGATCTCTATCGCCTCACCGCCGAGCAGCTGCTCGTGGTAGAGGGCTATGCCGAGATCTCGGCCGCCCGGGCCGTCGAATCGATCGAGCGCTCGAAGGTGCAGCCGTTCTCGCGGGTGCTCTTCGGCCTCAACATGCCGAAGGTCGGCTGGGTGCTGGCACGCAATCTCGCGCGGCACTTCGGGACGATCGACCGGCTCATGGCGGCGACGCAGGAGGAGCTCGAGGAGGCAGAAGGGATCGGGCCGGACAGGGCGGAGCTGATCGCGGAGTGGTTCTCGGACGACGAGAACCGGGGGCTCGTCGAGGATCTTCGCTCGCTCGGGTTGCAGTTCGAGGCAGGTGAGGCCGAGAAGGCCGTCGTCGGGCCGCTCACGGGCTCGCAGTACGTGATCACCGGCACGCTCGACGGCTTCAGCCGCGAGGAGGCGAAGGCCGCCCTCGAGGCGTTGGGCGCCAAGGTCTCCGACTCGGTCTCGAAGAAGACGACGGGCGTGATCGTCGGCGAGAGCCCGGGATCGAAGGCCGCCAAGGCGGAGAAGGCGGGCGTGCCGATCCTGGACGAGCAGGGGCTACGCGAGCTGCTCGGCACCTGACTCAACCGGCAGACGCCGACGCCGCGAGGATCGTCACGAACCGGTCCTGGGCGGCACGCGCAGACCACGACGACACTGGGCTCCCGTTTTCGAGCACGGCGAACACGATCCGGCGCTGGATCACTCCCGAGAGCGTGCACGCGAGGTTCGTCGTCCCGGTCTTCCCCTTCACCTTGCCCCTGAGCGACGGCAGGCGGGCGCTGAGCGTGCCGCTCGAGCCGCTCACGGCGAGCGAGGCGAGAAACGGCCGCGCGATCGCCGGATCCGCCGCCCCCGCCAGGAGGACACCGACGAGGGCGGTGGCCGTGAGCCGGTCGAGGCTCGAGAGCCCAGAGCCGTCGACGATCCTGACGCCCGACACCGGTATCCCGGCTTCCCTCATCGTCTCGATCACGATCCTGCCGCCACCGGCCGACGTGCCTGCCTTGCCCGCTGCGGCAGCGAGTTGCTTGAGGAGCATCTCCGCGTAGAAGTTGTCGCTCACGCGGTTCATCCGGCGCACGAGCAGAGACAGCGGCTCGGAGGTGTCGGAGGCCAGGGTCGTCGCCGTCGGAGGGGCAAGTCCGAGCCCGTGCCGTCCGACGACGGCGATGCCCCTGCGCACGAGGGCGTCTCTGAGCGCGCGGGCGGCAAGGAGCGGTGGTGAAAGCGCCGGCCAGCCACGAGCCTTGTCGACGATCAGGGCCGACAGTGGCGGCGTCTCGACGCCGAGGAAGCCCGGCTTCCACCCTGCCGCCGCGCGCTGCCGGTCGTAGAACGATTCGTCGCCGAGGACGCGCCCGGTCACCGTCCGGATCCCGCGCCCGCGGATCGTGGCCGCGAGCCGCTCGATGTCGGCGCTTTCGAGCGTCGGATCACCGAACCCCTTGAGCACGAGATTGCCGTTCCACGTCGCCCCCACGCGGCTGCCCGTGCCGTAGACCTCGGTGTGGAACCGGTAGCCGGGCCCAAGCCGCACGAGCGCCGCGTACGAGACCGGCAGCTTCTCGTTGGAGGCGGGAGCGAACGGCACGTCGCGGTTGTGCGCGTAGAGCGTCTCGCCGGTCGCGACGTCCACGGCGAGCGCCGCGGTCGTTCCGAGTGAGAGCGACGGGCCGACGAGAGACCTCGTCAGCTGCGGCCCGAGACCGTTCGCAGCAGAGGCCGTCGCCGCGCCCGCCGTGAGCGCGAGCAAGAGCGCCGCGAGAGAGACCCGGAGCCTCACGCTCTCACCCGTAGATCGTGATCGTGACGGTGCGTCGGCCCCAGGCCAGTGCCTCAGCGGTGCTCGGCATCCAGAGGTCGATGATGTTGCCCCTGACCGCGGTGCCGACATCGGCCGCGACGGCGGGCCCGTACCCGGGGACGAAGACGCGCGTTCCGAGAGGAATCACGGTGGGATCGACCGCGATCACACCGACCCCGACGGGGATGCCACTCGCGGTGGTACCCGGCAGGTGGTAGGCCACCGCATCGGCGACGAGCGTGTGCGTGCCGGTCGCCGGCGGAGCTGCGGCCGCCGGTTGATCGCCGGCCCGTGCCTGCTCGGTCGCGGCCGGTGCCGGCGTGTCGGCGGCCTGCGGCTGCGAGGCGGCGGCAGCGGTCAGCTCTGCCGATCGGCGCTCTGCCGCCTGTGCCTGTGCCTGGAGGCGCGCCAGCTTCGACGCCGTCAACGAGCGCTCGCGCTGAACCGCCGCGACGGTGGCGCTCTTGCCGGCGACGGCTTCCTCGAGGCGCGTGACGCCCGCCGTCGCGGCCCGCTGCGCGCTGGTCAGGCGGGCTCGCTTCTCGCGGAGATCGGCCGTCAGTTGCCTCAGCGCGATCGCCCGCGATGTCGCCTCGGCGCTCAGGCGCCGGTTCTGTGCGGTCGCGCGCGACAGGCCGTCGATCCCTGCCACGGCCTCGTCGAGCGACGTCGCGCCGAGAATGACGGAGATCGGGTCGGGCTCGCCCTGGATGTACAGCGCCCGAAGGAGCGTCGCGACGCGTTTCTGCGACGCCTTCAGCGAGCGGCGCACGACGTCGGTGCGGGTACGAAGGCTTCGCTCGTCGCTCGCGAGCCTCGCGGACGCGCGCGAGAGCCGCGCTGCCACTCCCTGCGCTCGCGCGAGGGCGGACTCGGCCGCGTACAGCTCGAGGAGAGCAGCCGACTCGGAGCGGCCGAGTGCGGCAATGCGGTCGCCGAGCGCCGGCGCGGGCTCCGCGCTCCCGGACGATGGTGTCGAGATGGTGAGCAACGCACCCGCGGCGAGGGCCGCGCCGAGCAACGGCCATCGTGACCTCAACAGTCTCACAAGGCGGAAACCGTAGCAAAACCGCATTCTCGGATCGCTCAAATACCCTATTTTTCCAGGGATTTTGAACGCTCCGCTGTTGCAGTCCCCCTCCTCCCCTGCTACAGTCTTCCCTTCGGAGGGCCTCCACAAACCCTGGCGGCGCCTTTCGACGGTCCGAATCGGCTTATGAATCGTTCGAGAACGCGACAGGCTCCGGCCAAACTCCTTGCCCTTGGAGTGGTCTGCCTTCTGGTCATGACCGTCGTCGCGTCGTCGACGGCGAATCCGTCGATCACCTCCAAGCGCGCCCAGGCGCAGGCGGTGCTCGCCCAGATCGAGGCGACGCAACCCCAGCTCGAGCGGGCGATCGAGTCCTACAACTACGCGAACGTGCAGCTGCATCAGATCGACGCCGATCTCGACTCGAACGCGCGCCATCTCGTCGTCGCGAAGAAGAGCCTCGGCGTCGCGCAGGTACACATCGCACAGCGGCTGCGCGCGCTCTACGTCAACGGTGACGGCGGCGGCGCCGTCGAGGTCATTCTCGGCGCGGAGAGCCTCGACGATCTCCTGGGGCGCCTCGACATGGTGCAGCGGGTCGGTGACCAGGACTCGAAGGTCCTCCAGGACGTGAAGCGGTTCCGGAAGGAAGTGAGGGTGCGCCGCGAGAGCCTCGAGCGCGCGCGCGTCTCGCAGGCGCAGATCGTCGAGCAGCGGGCCAGCCAGCAACATGCGATCGAAGGTCAGATCGCGCAGCAGAAGCGGATGCTCGCGGGGCTCGAGTCGGAGATCGCTCAGCTGCAGGCGGAGGAGGCGCGACGGCAGGCCCTCATCGCACAGCAGGCGCGAGCGCGTCTCGCCGCGCAGCAGGCAGCCGCGTCGGCGGCCTCGCACACGCAGCTGCTCGAGGTCGCTCCGCCGCTCAGCCCGTCGGAGAGCGGCGACTCGCTCCTCCCGGCGGCGCCACCGTCGCAGTACGGCGGGGTCGTCGGGATCGCCATGCAGTATCTCGGTATTCCCTACGTCTGGGGTGGCTCGACCCCGGCCGGCTTCGACTGCTCGGGGTTCGTCGCGTACGTCTACGCACAGGTCGGCGTCTCGCTGCCCCACCACGCCGCCTCGATGTACGGGTACGGCACACCGGTGTCACAGTCGGACCTTCAGGCAGGCGACCTTGTCTTCTTCAGCGGCCTCGGTCACGTCGGCATCTACATCGGCGGAGGGCAGTACATCCATTCGCCCCACACCGGCGACGTCGTCAAGATCTCGAGCATCTACCGATCCGGCTACGTCGGCGCGCGCCGCCTCTAAGAGGGTCGCGTTCGACCCCGACGCTACGCGTCGTAGAGCGCCTCGATCTCGTCGCCGTAGTGCTCGCGGATGGTGCGGCGCTTCAGCTTCAGCGTCGGTGTCATCTCGTCGCGCTCCATCGTGAAGTCGCGCGGCAGGATCGTGAACCGCTTGATCTGCTCGAAGCGTGACCGCTCCCGGTTGACGTCGTCGACGATGCCCTGAACGAGAGCGCGGACGCTCTCGTTCGTCGAGAGCTCGTCCATCGCGCCGGAGATTCCCTGCGCTGCGGCCCACTTCTCGATCTCGACCGGGTCCAGCGTTACGAGCGCTGCGGGGTAGGGGCGCCGGTCACCGACGACGAGCGCCTGCGAGACGTACTTCGATGCCTTGAGGTCGCTCTCGAGGTTCTGCGGCGCGATGTTCTTGCCGCCTGCAGTGACGATGATGTCCTTCTTGCGGTCCGTGATCTTGACGAAGCCGGCATCGTCGATCTCCGCGATATCTCCCGTGTGGAGCCATCCGTCCGGATCGAGCACCTCGGCCGTCGCTTCGGGATCCTTGTAGTAGCCGGCGAACACGGTGTCGCTGCGGACGAGCAGCTCCCCGTCCTCGGCAATCCGGAGCTCGAAGCCGGGAAGGCCCTGGCCAACCGTCCCGAAGCGCCAGGCGGCGGGCGTATTCGTCGTCGCGGCCGTCGTGCACTCGCTGAGGCCGTAGCCCTCGAAGATCCTGATGCCGATCGCGTCGAAGTACTCGGCGATCTCCTGCCCGAGCGGCGCTCCCCCGGAGATCGGCGTCCGGAGCCGGCCCCCCAGCCGATCCCGGATCTTGGCGAGCACGAGCCGGTCGGCCAGGCGAGCCTTGAGCGCGAGCGATCGACCCAGAGGCTTTCCGGCTCCCTCGAGCCGGCTCCGCTCCCGTCCGACCGCGAGCGACCAGTCCGCGAGTCGCCGCTTCACGCCCGTGGTCTCGTCGAGCGCCCCGACGACGGCGGTGTGGATCTTCTCGTAGACGCGCGGCACGCTGGGAAGGACGTTGGGGCGCACCGTCTGGAGTGCCTCCGCCGTCTGGAGTGGATCGGGCAGGAACGCAATCGTGTAGCCGACGTACGGCCCCGTCAGGTGCATCAGCCGACCGAAGTTGTGCGCGAGCGGGAGGTAGAGCAGCATCAGGTCGTCGTCGCGGACGTAGCTCGGCAGGTGGTCGATCACCGCGACCATCGCGTAGTAGTTGCGATGCCGGATCATGCAGCCCTTCGGCGGGCCCGTGGTCCCGGACGTGTACTGCAGCGTGAAGAGGTCGTCCTCGTCGATTGCGGCGACGGCGTCGTCGAGCGCGGTCGGGCTGCCGGCCTTGAAGGCGGCTCCCTCGGACTCGAGCGCCGGCAGGTCGGCGTACGTGAGGAGATGCCGGAGCTCCGGCAGAGAGGCACGTACCTCCTCGATCTTGGCTGCGTTGGCTGTGTCCTCACAGAGCACGCCGACGGCCCCGGAATGGTCGAGGATGTAGGCCGTCTCTCCCCGTGAGCTGTTCGCGTAGATGGGTGTTGCGACCGCGCCGACGAGTGCCAGGGCGAAGTCGAACAGCGACCATTCCAGCATCGTGCGGCCGACCAGTGCGAACGCCTCACCCTTGCGGACACCGCGCGCGAGGAGGCCGTTTGCGAGATTCTCGACGCGCTCGGCCGCCTCGGCCCAGCTGACCTCGTGCCAGTGATCCCCGTGTTGCACGAGATACGCCGTTCCGGGGCGCTCGCGCGCGGCGGCGTCGTGCCAGAGTCGGGCAATCGTGCGGTCGGATTTCACGGAGCCAATCTACTCGTATCGTGCAGGAACGGCTAATTCGGGGCAGAATACGGTCGGTCCCCGATCGATCGAGGTGCAATGCGCACGACCTGGAACGGATCACTGACATTCGGCCTCGTCAGCATCCCCGTCGGCCTCGCGCCGGCGACGAAGCCGGCTGCCAGGCAATCGGACGTCTCGTTCCGGCTCCTGCACCGCGAGTGCCTGACGCCGATCAAGCAGAAGCGCTGGTGCCCCGAGCACGACCGCGAGCTCGCACCCGACGAGATCGTGAAGGGCTGGGAGGCGTCGAAGGGGCAGTTCGTCGTCGTCGAGGAGGCAGAGCTCGAGACGCTCGAGGGCCACGATGACTCCCGGTCGATCGAGATCTCCCGGTTCGTCCCGGTCGAGCAGGTCGACCCGATCTGGCGCGATCGAACGTACTTCCTGGTTCCCGGTGCGACCGCGGCGCAGCGACGGCCCTACCGTCTCCTCCTCGAGGCGATGAGGGAGACCGGCACCGGGGCGCTCGGGCGCTTCGTACGGACGGGGCGCGAATCTCTCTGTCTCGTTCGCTCGCGGGGTGACGCTCTCATCCTCGAGACGCTCTACCTCGCGGAGGACGTCTACTCGGACGCCGAGATCGGCGAGGCGGTCGCGGAGACCCAGGTGAAGAAGCCCGAGCTCGCGCTCGCGCATCAGATCATCGAGAGCCTCGACGGCGCGTTCGACCCGGCCACCCTGACGAGCTCGTATCGACGTGATCTCCGCGCACTGCTCGAGGCGAAGCTCCAGGGGGAGGAGCTCCGGCCCGTCGCCGACGCCCAGCCGGAGCGCGCTCCGGCCGTCGACCTGCTCGACGCCCTCAAGGCGAGCGTCGCAGCGGCGAAGCGTGATCCGACGACGGACTCGAAGCCGACGCCGAAGGCGAAGAAGAAGACGACCGCAAAGCCGCGCGCCCGTACCCGCTCGTAGCTGTCGGGCTCGTCGCCGTCAGCCTGGTGGGTACCGTCGCTTCGGTGCTGCCCGGCGTCTCAATCGCCGTGCGCCGGCGCTACGCCGCAGAGCGCCGCACGTCGGACGGCTGGCGCTCCACGATGCGCGCGGCAGTTCAGGCCGGCTGTGCGACCGGAAGCCCGACCGCCTGGAGCTGCGCCTGGAAAAGATGCTTGTCGATCTTGCCGTGGTAGATGGGCACGCCTTCTTCGATGCACAGCTTGATGATCAGATCACGGTCGATGCCGAGCTCGACCGACAGTTCTTCGGGCGTCAGATGATTCGCCATTCGTCGCCTCCTTCGAGCATCAAAAAAGCCCGCCGGCGCAAGGCGCGCGGTCGGGCGGAATCGACGCTCGGTTGCACATGACGGGGGTCAACGGGCCCGCCTCCCGATTTGCACCATGATGAGATCAGGATACTCGCGGCATCTGACGGACGCAAACGGTCCGGGGTGGGTCACGGCCCTACACCGGATTGTCGACGTCGAGATAGCGCCACTCGATCATGAACGTCTCGGCGAGGTGAGCCGCGAGCGCCTGCACGCCGTAGCGTTCGGTCGCGTGGTGCCCCGCCGCGATCAGGTGGATGCCGAGCTCGCGCGCGGTCGCCTGGCTCGGCTCCTCGGGCTCCCCGGTGAGCAGCGCGTCGAACCCCGCGTGCGCGGCGCGGATCAGATCGTGCCCTGCCCCTCCGGTCGAGACGGCCAGCCGCTCGATCCGTTCGGGGCCGTGGGGAAAGACGAGCGCCGCCCGCCCGACAACCGCTTCGACGCGCTCGGTGAGCTCGGCGATCGAGATAGCCGGGAGCGAGCAGGCGAGCCCGACACCCGTGAACGGCCCTTCGACGGCCGCACCGATGCGCTCGGCGAGCTGGGCGGCGTTGCCGAGCGTCGCGTGCGCGTCGAGCGCGAGGTGATAGGCGAGCAACGATTGATTCGCCTCGAACAGCGCCTCGAGCCGGCCGCGCTGCCGGGCGTCGATGACGAGGGGCTCATTGCGCCAGAAGAGGCCGTGGTGGACGAGGACCATGTCGGCTCCCTCCTGCGCGGCACGCTCGAACAGCTCGCGGGAGCTCGAGACACCGCAGGCGAGCAGGGTGACGTCCTCGCTGCCGACGACCTGGAGCCCCGGTGGGGCGAACTCGGGCCACTGCTCGACGTCGAGCAGCGCGTTTGCGTAGGCCACGATCTCGTCTCGCGCTGCCACGTGAACAGTCTATGCCCGCGGAGGGCCCGGCACCGTCACCCGAGCGGGCGCGAGAGGGTACCCTGTGGGCGCTCGGGGTGTGGCGCAGCCTGGTAGCGCGCTCCGTTCGGGTCGGAGAGGTCCCCAGTTCGAATCTGGGCACCCCGATTGCTCGTGTCGATGCGGGCCCGCACAGGCGGAGCCCGCATCGACACGTCTGTCCCGCCGTCCCTCCGCGCGGACAGGGTCCGGGCCGAGGCCCCACGCCTACAATCCCCGTGTGCTGCGCGCAGTTCTCTTCGACGTCGATTTCACGCTGTCGCGGCCCGGGCCGGAGCTCGGGCCGGACGCGTACCGTCGCGTCGGCGCGGAGCACGGCCTGGATCTCGACGCGAGCCGGTACGAGGAGGCGCGCCTCGCCGCGATGGAGGATCTCCGGTCGCATCCCGAGCACGTTCACGACGAGGAGGTCTGGGTCGCGTTCACCGAGGACATCGTTCGTGGCATGGGCGGCGGCGCGGCAGGTGCGCGGGAGTGTGCCGCCGACATGGTGCGGCGCTGGGAGATCCACGAGTACTTCCATCTCTACGACGATGCGCTCCCCGTGATGCAGTCGCTTCGAGAGCATCGGCTCGCGATCGGCCTCATCTCGAACGGCCAGCGTGATCTGGAGGAATTCGCCGTGCACCACATGCTCGACGTCGATTGCGCCGTCGGCTCGAAAGCTCACGGTCGCGCGAAGCCGCACGCCTCGATCTTCGAGCGTGCGTTGTCGATCCTCGACGTGGCGGCGGCCGACGCGGTGATGGTCGGCGACTCCTATGCGGACGACATCGAGGGTGCGCGCGCGCTCGGGATGCGTGCGATCCTGCTCGACCGCGACGGACGCCACCCCGGTGAGGCCGACCGGATCACCGACCTCTTCCAGCTGCCCGTCGCACTCGGCCTCGCTGCCCCGTGACCCGGAGACGACGCCTTCCGACGACATGGGATCCGCGAAGCGCCGTATCCTGAGCCGGTCTTGACTGAGCCCTCGATCACGCAGCAACGCCCCGCCCGGGATCGCCAGGCGGCAAGCGAGGAGAAGCGCCGCCTCATCCTCGACGCAGCCGTCAAGGTCTTCGCGCGTCATGGCTACCACACCTCGCGGGTCAGCGACATCGCGGAGGAGGCCGGGATCGCGCACGGGCTGCTCTACCACTACTTTTCGTCCAAGGAGGAGGTGCTCGCGACCGTCTTTCGCGAGAACTGGGGCGCGCTGCTCGGACGCTTCGACCGGGTGGCGAGCTCGGACGAGCCCGCAGACGAGCAGCTGCGCGGGATCGCCAAGACCCTCCTGCGGACATGGCGCAACGATCCCGATCTCGTGCGCGTGATGGTGCGCGAGGTTGCACGGAGCGCGCACCTCGACGAGCAGGTCGACGAGATCCGCGCGGCGTTCGCGACGATCGAGAACGTGATCGCGCGTGGACAGGCGGAAGGCACGTTCCGTCCAGATCTCGACCCCCGGCTCGCCAGCTGGATCTTCTACGGCGGGCTGGAGGAGATCCTCACGGGCTGGGTTCTCGGCCAGCTCCCCGACGGTGACGAGGAGGTTGCCCGTGCTGAGCGGACGATCATCGACGTCGTCTGCGGCGGTCTCATCGTCCGCAGCGGCGACGACGCCTGACGGACCGTCTAGCGCCGGTACCGTCGTCAAGCTCGGGGTCGGCGCCTTCGGGCTCGCGTGGTCGCTGACGACGACCGCCGCCTACCTGCCACCGGTGCTCGGCGAGTACACCGAGTCGACCTCGCTGATCGGCGCCGTTTTGGCCGCCGAGGGTGCGTTCGCGCTCACCCTGCCGCTCGTGATCGGCCCGTGGAGCGACACGTTTCACACACCGCTCGGGCGGCGACGTCCCTTCATGCTCGTCGCGATCGGCCCGATCGGGTTCTGTCTCGCGCTGATGGCGTTCATGCCGAGCCTGTGGACGACGGCGCTGCTCGTGTTTGCGTTCTTCTTCGCCTACTACGTGTACGAGCCGCCGTATCGCGGCCTCTATCCCGATCTCCTGCCGGAGGGCGTCTACGGCCGGGCGCAGGGAGTCCAGCACCTCTTTCGAGGCGTCGCACTCGGCGGCGGGCTCATCCTCGGCGGCGTGCTCTTTCACCTCTGGTCGCCGGCCCCGTTCCTCTTCGCGGCCGCCGTCGTGACGGCCGCATGTCTCGTCCCGGTTTTCTTCCTCCGCGAGGACGGTGGCCACGGGCGTGTCTTCGAGGGCGTCCGTGTGTACCTCAGGCACTCGTGGCGCGTGCTCCGCAGCAACCCGGACGTGGGGCGGTTCCTGCTCGCGAATGCGGCCTGGGAAGGCACGTTCGCCGGGGCCCGGACGTTCGTCGTCCTCTACGTGACCGTCGGGCTCGGCGAGTCGCTCGGGACCTCGACTCTGGTGCTCGCGGCCGTCGCGAGCGGGTACGTCGTCGCGGCTCTCGTCTCCGGCTCGATCGGAGACCGCTTCGGGCTCGCGCGCGTGATCACGTGGTGCTCGGTCGTCTACGGCCTCGCGCTGCTCCTCGCCGGCTTTGCGACGAAGTGGCACGCCTGGTACCTGGTCGTCATCTTCCTGGTCGCGATCTTCGCGGGCGCCGTGATGACCCTCGCCTGGGGGCTGCTCTTCAAGCTCATGCCACAGGGCGATCGGGGAGCGATCTCGGGCCTCGCGACGACGACCAAGGGGATCGGCCTCATCTTCGGAACGCTTCTCGCCGGGATCCTGATCGACGTCCTGTCGCCCTACCTGCCGGCGACCGAGGGCTACCAGGTGCTGTGGCCCGTCCTCGCAATCCCGATCCTGCTCGCCGTCCCGCTCGTCTTCTCGCTGATCCGCGCCGAGGAGCGCACGGTGGAAGAACTCACAGGTGGCTCTTAGGTTCGCCTGCTGTACTGGTGAGAGGCATCGAACCGAAGGAGACCACGTGACGAGTTGGAAGAAGAAGACCGCCGTGATCGGCGCCGTCCTGGCAGCCATCGCTATCAGCGCCGGCGTCGCCGTCGCAGGGGGCGTCCTTGGCTCCGACAAGGAGAAGGAGGCGTTTCTCTCGGACGCCGCCAAGCGCCTCGACGTGACGCCCGCGCAGCTCCAGGAGGCCCTGCAGGGCGCCTTCGACGCGCGGATCGATGCTGCCGTCGCAGCGGGCAAGATCACGAAGGAACAGGGTGACGCGATGAAGCAGCGGGCGAAGGACGGCGTGCTCCCGCCGCTCGGCGGACGAGGGCCTGGCGGCTTCGGCGGTGACCACCACGGTGGTCCCCGCGGGCATTTCGGCATGGGTCTCTCGACGGCGGCGACCTACCTCGGCGTCACCGAAGCCGAGCTCCGCACGCAGCTGATGGCCGGGAAGTCGCTCGCGGACATCGCGAAAACGGAGGGAAAGAAGGTCGCGGGGCTCGAGGACGCGCTGACGGCGGACGCGAAGAAGAAGCTCGACGCTGCCGTCAAGGCCGGGCGGCTCACGCAGAGTCAGGCTGACGAGGCGCTGAAGCGGATGACGGAGCACCTCCACGACCTCGTCAACGGCACCGGCTTCGGGGGCCACCGTGGCGACCGGCCCGGGTGGGGAGGGCCACCGCGGGGAGCAGGCGCGCCCCCGGCAGCGTTCATCCCGACCGTCCCCGCCGGCTCGGCTGCGTAGAGGGGATCACACGAGCCCGTTCCGGGGTGAGGCAGTCACCTCGCCCCAGAACGCCGCACGCAGGCGTTCGAGCGCGCGGTCGCGGTGGTCGTCCTGGATCGCGACTACTCGTGCGGCGTCACCGTCGACGACCGCGTCGATCAATGCGCGATGTGCGCGGTCGGCTTCGTCCGCCTCGCCGGGGAGGGCGTAGTACAGCGCGCGGTAGGCCTCGGTCGAGTCCCACAGCAGATCGATCAGGCGAGACGACGTCCGGCTCGCAGCGAGTGCGTGGAGCCGGTCGTGGAAGCGACGGTTGGCAGCGAGCTGGCCCGCGACGTCACCCCGGCCGGCCGCGGCTCGGCAGGCGTCGGCATGTTCCTCGAGCGCTGCGACATCGTCGCGGGTCGCAGCCGGCACGCCGCGGAGGAGGGAGTCCGTCTCGAGGAGCCTGCGGAGCCGGTAGACCTCCTCGAGCTCGGCCAGATCGAGCTCCGTGACCGCGTAGCCCCGCCGGGGGCGATAGGTCACGAGCCCTTCCCCGGCAAGCGCGCGGAGCGCCTCCCGGAGCGGAATCAGGCTGACGCGCGCCCGCTCGGCCCACGCTTCCTGGTTCACGCGCTGGCCGGGGCGGAGCTCGCCGTCGAGGATCGCTGCGCGCAACGTCGCGGCGGCCCGATCCTGGGCCGTCGGCGTCCCGACGGGGCTTACGACGGGCACGTCTCCTACCGGAAGGCAGGAATGCCGGTCAGCGCGCCGCCGACGACGAGCGTGTGCACCTCGTGGGTTCCCTCGTAGGTGAGCACCGACTCGAGATTGTTCATGTGCCTGATGACCGGGTACTCGAGGGTGATCCCGTTCCCACCGAGGATCGTCCTCGCGCTCCGGCACACCTCGATCGCGCCGCGGACGTTGCCCATCTTGCCGAGGCTGACGTGCTCCGAGCGGAGGGTGCCGGCGTCCTTCATCCGCCCGATGTGGAGGGCCATCAGCGTCGCGCGGTTGATCTCGAGCGCCATCTCGGCGAGCTTCTGCTGCGTCAGCTGGTAGGCCGAGATCGGCTTCTCGAAGACGATGCGCTCCGCGGAGTAGGCGAGGGCCTCCTCGAAGCACGCGCGCGCCGCTCCGATCGCGCCGAAGACGATTCCGAAGCGCGCCTCGTTGAGGCACGAGAGCGGCCCTCTCAGGCTCGAGGCTCCAGGGAGCATGCTCTCGGCCGGCACGCGAACGTCGTCGAGGACGAGCTCTGACGTGACCGAGGCGCGGAGTGAGAGCTTGTTGTGGATCTCGGGAGCCGAGAATCCGGGCGTTCCCTTCTCGACGAGGAAGCCGCGGATCTCCCCGCCCTCGGTTCGTGCCCACACGACCGCGACGTCGGCGATCGAGCCGTTCGTGATCCACATCTTGGCGCCGTTGAGGATCCAGTCCGATCCGTCGCGCCGTGCGTGGGTGCGCATCGTGCCCGGGTCGGACCCCGCGTCCGGCTCGGTCAGGCCGAAGCAGCCGATCACGTCACCGCGATGCATCGCCGGGAGCCACCGCTCCTTCTGCTCCTCGGAGCCCCATCTCCAGATCGCGAACATCGCGAGCGAGCCCTGCACCGAGACGACGCTTCGGATCCCCGAGTCTCCCGCCTCGAGCTCGAGGCAGGTGAGGCCGTACGCCGTCGCGCTCGCGCCCGGGAGCCCGTAGCCCTCGAGGTGCATCCCGAAGAGGCCGAGCTTCGCGAGCTCCGAGATGATCTCGCGCGGCAGGATGCCCCGCTCGAACCAGTCGCCCACGTAGGGCACGACCTGCTCGCGGACGAACTGCCGCACCGTGTCGCGGATCGCCCGTTCCTCGTCGTCGAGCAGCGCATCGATCGCGAGGAAGTCGTGGGGGTCGAGCGCGGGGAGCGTTGCTGTCGTGGTCACGGGGGAGACCTCCGGGTCGTGGCGTTTCCGAAAATATATAGAAAAGGCGTGGCGCGACTCTAGCCGGCGATCGCGGTCCAGCGGTCGCCTCTGCGCTCCGCCCGGATCGGGATCCCGAAGCAGGCTGTCAGCGATGCGTCGGTCAGCGTCTCCTCGGCCGGCCCGGCGGCGAGAACGACGCCGTCCCGGAGCAGGAGCGCATGCGTCGTCGAGCTGTGGAGCTCCTCGAGATGGTGCGTGGTCACGATCATCGTCAGCTCCGGGTCGGCGTTCGCGAGTCGGGCCAGCGAGCCGAGGAGGACCTCGCGTCCGGGCAGGTCGAGGCCGGCTCCCGGCTCGTCGAGCAACAGGAGCCGTGGCCGGCCGACGAGCGCTCGTGCGATGAGCGCCCTCTTCCGCTCTCCCTGAGAGCAGTCACCGAAGCGCCGCTCGGCGAGCGACCCGAGCCCGAACGTCCCGAGGAGCGTGTCCGCACGGTCGATGTCGAGCATGCCGAGTCGTTGCTCGAAGTAGCCGATCGTGCCGGTCGCGCCGGTCCGCACGACCTCGCGTACGGTCAGCAGCGGAGCGAAGCGGTTGCCGTCCCGGTCGTCGACGAAGCCGATCCGCTCGCGCAGGCGAGCCACGTCGGTGCGCCCCATCGTCTCGCCGAGTATCTCGACGTGCCCCCGACTCGGGAAGGCCGTGGCGGCCGCGAGCGTGAGCAGCGTCGTCTTGCCCGCGCCGTTCGGGCCGAGGAGCGCCCAGCGCTCGCCCGTCCGCACCGACCACGAGACGTTGTCGAGGAGCGGCTTGCGGGTGCCGCTCGCCTGGTGCCAGCGCCAGACACGGACTCCCGCGAGGCGGAGCGCAAACGGCGCTTGACCGCCCTCGTGATCTGTCTCTACACTAATTGACTGACTAGTCAATCGATGCACGTCCGTGGGGTCGGTAGCCGCCGTCCTCGTGGAAGAAGGGGCAGATCATGGCCACAGTGGAGAGCGGGATTGCCGGCGGTGTCTCTTTCGGCCTGACCGACGAGCAGCGCGAGTTGCGCGCGCTCGCCCGGGAGTTCGCCGAGAAGGAAATCCGGCCACGGGCAGCGGAGTGTGACGAGGGGCAGATCCATGCCACCGACATCATTGCCAAGGCGCACGAGGTCGGCTTGATGAACCCGCACCTGCCCGTCGCGCTCGGCGGGTCGGAGCTCTCGTGCTTCGAGGGAATGCTCATCGCCGAGGAGCTCAACTGGGGGTGCTCGGGGATCGGCACCTCGATCGGCGCCAATGGCCTCGCTGCCGGCCCGATCCTGATCGCGGGCTCGGAGGAGCAGCAGAAGCAGTGGCTCGGCCCCCTTCTCGACGCACCGATCCTCGGCTGCTTCGGGCTGACCGAGCCGGGCGCCGGCTCCGACGTCTCGGGCATCCAGACGACGGCGGTACGCAGGGGCGACGACTACGTCATCAACGGCTCGAAGATGTTCATCACGAACGCGGGGCAGGCGGACTGGATGGTCTGCTTTGCGTCGACCGATCCGGGGGCCGGAAGCAAGGGCCTGACCGCGTTCGTCGTTCCGATGGACGGGGACGGGGTCGTCGTCGAGCGCCATCTCGACAAGATGGGCCAGCGGGCGACCGATACCTCGGCGGTGGCGTTCAGCGATGTCGTCGTTCCGGCGGCGAACCGCCTCGGCGGCGAGGGTGACGGATTCAAGATCGCGATGCAGACGCTCGACTACACGCGTCCGGCGACCGCGGTCGCTGCCGTCGGGGTCGCGCAGGCGGCGTTCGAGCTCTCCGTCGAGTACACACGGGAGCGCGTCCAGTTCGGGATGCCGATTGCGATGAACCAGGGGGTCAGCTTCCTCGTCGCGGATATGGCGACCGAGATCGAGGCGTCACGCCTCCTCTGCTGGCAGGCTGCCTGGATGATCGATCAGGGCGAGGGGCGGAAGGCGACGAAGTACTCGTCGTTCGCGAAGCGCTTCGCGGCGGATACGGCCATGAAGGTCGCGACCGACGCGGTCCAGGTGTTCGGCGGCTACGGGTACATGAAGGAGTACCCGGTCGAGAAGCTGATGCGTGACGCCAAGCTCTTCCAGATCTACGAGGGCACGTCGCAGATTCAGCGGCTCGTGATCGCCAAGGAGATCTACCTGCCGTAGCTGCCCCGGAGACAGCGTGGCAAGGGAGGAGTCTTCCGTCCGCGGAGTGGGCCTGCTCCACGGCAGGGGCTCGAACGCCTTCGGTAGACTGGGGCTTTCCGTGCGCGCCGAATCCACCGTTTACCGCCCCCGCGCGCGATCGAGGCGCTCCCCTCGTCGGATTGCCCTGCGTAGAGCCGCTTTTCTCGCGACCGTTGTCGGTGTCCTCGCGCTCCTGATCGGGCTCGCATTTGCCGGCTCGCAGTCGTCGCTCGCGGCCGGAACGACCGTCGCCGGGGTCGATGTGGGAGGGCTCTCCGAGAAGGAGGCGGTCCGGATGCTCGAGGCGAAGGCCGCCGCGGTCGAGAAGACGCCGATCACGTTTACGGCCGGGGGCGAGTCGTTCGCGGTCACCGCCTCGCAGCTCGGCGTCGCAGCGGACTGGAACGCTGCCGTCGAGGACGCGGTCGTCGCCGGTGGGGGCTTCGGCCCGATCCGTGGGTACAAGCGGCTCCTGGGGCGTTTCGTCGGCCTCGATGCGACGCCCACCGTCAAGGCCTACGACGCCGCCGTCTCGTACAAGATCGGGCAGATCGCACGGGTCGTCAACCGGAACGGCGTCGACGCCAAGGTCGTCCGCAAGGGCCTCAAGGTGCAGGTCGTCGAGGGGCAGTCGGGACTGAAGCTCGACCGCGCCGCCGCAAGGGCCGTCGTCGTGCAGGCGCTCGCGCGCTTCGAGCGAGGCAACCAGGTGCCGCTTCCGCTGATGTCGACGGCGCCGCGCGTTGCCGCCTCCGACCTCGTCGACGCAGCGGCGAAGGCACAGATCGCCCTGTCGGCGCCCGTCCGCCTTGCCTACGGCGAGACCCGCTGGCGGATCCCGAAGTGGAGGATGGCGTCGCTGATCGAGCTTCCGTCCGGCGGAAGCACGACCGTGGCCGTCAAGGGGCGGGGCGCCGAGCAGTACCTCGAGCGTCTCGCCGCGACCGTCTCGCGCGAGCCGCAGGACGCGCGCTTTCAGGTGACCGCGACGGGCAAGATCGCGATTCGGCCCTCGGCGCCGGGCCTCGTCCTCGACATCCCGGGGACGGCGAAGGCGATTACGGCAGCGGCGCTCTCGACCGATAAGCGAACGGCGCAGCTCGCCGTACAGGTCGCCGAGCCGGCGCGGACTACCGAGAAGGCGAAGGCGATGGGCATCACCGGCGTCGTCTCGTCCTACACGACGACCTATGGTGGAACACCCGGTCGCCTCGCCAACGTCCAGCTCGTTTCACAGCTCATCGACGGCACGCTGATCGAGCCGGGCGGCACGTTCTCGTTCAACGGGACGACGGGTGAGCGGACGGCCGAGAAGGGCTTCCAGGAGGCTCCGGTGATCATCAACGGGGAGCTTCAGAACGGCCTCGGCGGGGGTATCTGCCAGGTCTCGACGACGGTGTTCAACGCGGCCTTCGAGGCCGGCCTGCCGATCTCGGCGCGGACGAACCACGCGCTCTACATCAGCCACTATCCGACCGGTCGCGACGCGACGGTGAACTATCCCGACCTCGACCTCAAGTTCGTCAACGACACGAGCCACTGGATGCTCCTGCGCACGTTCGTCGGAGCCGGGTCGCTGACCGTGAACCTGTACGGCACCCCCCAGGACCGGCGGGTCGAGTCGACGACGGAGCCGCTCACGGTGACCGGCCCTGTGCCCGTCGAGAAGACGGATGACCCCACCCTCGACAAGGGAACGAGGGTCGTCGACGAGTTCGGTGCGCCGCCACGGCAGACGAGCGTCCACCGCCTCGTCTACGACTCGAAGGGCACTCTCCTCTACGACAACACGTGGAGTTCGTACTACGTCGGCGAGCCCTCGCTCGTCCGTGTCGGCACCAAGAAGCCGGTGAAGAAGCCGGCCGACAAGGCCGCCGCGAAGAACGGGGCCAAGAGTGACGCGGCGGGCGTCTCGACGACACCGGCAGCGGACGCCGCGACCGCGCCGCCCGAGGCGCCGGTTACGACGACTCAGCCGTAGCGATTGCCTCCACGAACCACGGCGGCACCCTCGTGGGCTGATGCGTTTCCGCGTCGACCGTCGCGTGGAGCGTCTCGGCCGTCGCGATCAGCTCGCCTTCCCGTTCGATCCGGTACTCGTAGCGGAATCGCGCCCCCCTGACGTCGACGCAGCGAAGTCGGATCGTGAGAACGTCGTCGAACGCGGCCGCGGTTCGGTAGTCGACCGTGACACCGGTTGTCAGCGCCTCGATCCCCTGTTCCTGGATCGAGCGATACCCGCCCGCGTGATCGGCGAGGTACGCGACGCGGGCGACCTCGAGCCACACCACGTAGGACGCGTGGTGGGCGATGCCCTGAGCATCCGTCTCGGCGAACCGCACGCGGACGTCGTACGCGCTTCTGAAACCCTCCGGCATGGGACAACAATAGACCGCGGGATTCCCACGGCTGCCGGATGCTGATATGACTGCGTCATGACAGAAGCGACGAAGGCATCGAAGACGACCGAGACCCCGAAGGATGAGGCGGACATGATCGCGCGCCTCGCCGCACGCGGAGAGCAGACGATCGCCAGGCTTGCCGACCTCCCCGGTGGAGCGAAGGCGCTCGGGGCGGCCAACGACCTGCGGACGCGTGTGGACGAGCTCGGCAAGAGGGTGCGCGGGATCGACGAGCTCGAGAAGCGCGTCGCGAAGCTCGAGCGGGAGCTCGCGACGGTCAAGCGTGCTCAGAAGCCGAAGGCGTCACCGGCGGCGTCGACCCGGAAGACCGCTGAGTAGAGCCGCGGTTCCGCCGCTCCGGGCCGCGGAGCAGCGCACGACGGTCGTCGACCACTCGCCGCCGGGCGAGAGCTCGATCACGCGGTAGGCCGGTGGGCCATGCTCGATCTCGAGCGTCTCGGTGTGCGGGCGAAACTGCGGCCCGACGGCGGGCGTCGTGAGCACGCGTGCCCGCCCGAGTGAGCCGGACGCCTCCTGGTGGACGTGACCCGTGAGCACGAGCCTCACCTGCGGGTGCCCGTCGAGCATCGATCCGAGCGCATCCGCGTCCTGCAGGGCGATTGCGTCGAGCCACGGGCTTGCCACATCGATCGGCGGGTGATGAAGGAAGAGGATCGTGTCCGTGTCTCGTTTCGCCTCGAGCATCGCGCGCAACCACTCGAGTTGCTGCAAACCGAGGGAGCCCGCCGATTCGCCCGGCCGTTGCGAGTCGAGGCCGATCAGCAGCCAGCCTCGAGTCTCGGTGAGGAACGCGACGCGGTCTCCGATCGTCGCGCACGCATTCGGAAGGCGGCGCGTGAGCGCCGTGCGCTCGTCGTGGTTCCCGGGAACGATGCGGAGCCGCTCGACCCGGTGCCCGAGCTCGGCGGCCAGGACGTCGTAGGTCGACGCGGTCTCGTCGTGTGCCGTGTCCCCGGTGACGACGAGGAGGTCGAAGTCCGGCGTCCGCTGCTCGATCTCGTCCATCACCCGGCGCAGGCGCGGCCGCGTCGGTATGCCCAGCAGCGCTCCCTCGATGTCGGTGAAGAGGTGGCAGTCGCTGATCTGGACGATCGTTCGCGCGGTTCCGGCCGTCATGCGGCCGTCGGCGACGGGAGGGGCACGCGCAGCCGCATCGCGTTCGGGAGCACCTCGAATCGCGCGGGGGTCGTGCCGGGCTGCTCCCCGTCGAGCTCGACCGGCACCGGCTCGTCGGTCTCGACGGTCACGACCTTGCCACGGAGCGCCTCGGCCTTGGGGTGCGGCAGGTGGGTTCCCCGGTAGATCTTCGGCATCGTCAGCACGAGATCGCGCTTGGTCACGTCTCCGATCGTGACGATCTCGAGGAGCCCGTCGTCCGGGACCGCGTCGGGGCACATCTTCATCCCTCCCCCGAAGAAGCACCCGTTCGCGACGACGACGTCGAACATCGGCCCGCTGCGGCGCTCGTCGTCGACCGTGAGCTGGGTCCCCACGGCCGACCACCCCTTGAAGACCGCGAGCGTTGCCCAGAGGTACGACGCCTTCGCGCCGAGCGCCTTCGACGTGTCGTTCGCGCGCTGGGCGATCGCCCCGCTCATCCCCGCGCTCGCCACGTTCGCGAAGAGTGCCGAGCCGTCCGTGCCGTCCCAGGCGCGGTAGCTGACACGCCCCAGGTCGATCGTCCGGGTCTCTCCCTCGACCGCGATCCTGGCCGCGGCCGACACGTCGTCCGGGATCCCGAACGTGCGCACGAAGTCTCCGCCGGTCCCACTCGGGATGACCGCGACGGCGGGCGGGTCGTCGAGGCCGTCGAGGCCGTTTGCCACCTCGTTGAGCGCACCGTCGCCGCCGACGACGACGAGCAGGCGCGCCCCGCCGGCCGCCGCTTCGCGGGCGAGGACGGCCAGGTGCCCGCGATGCTCGCTGATCAGCGCATCGCCCTCGAGGCCGACCCCGGCCGCCTTGTGGGCGAACTCCGGCCAGCGGCGACCGGTGGCGCCGTTCGCCGCGGCAGGGTTGACGAGGAAGACGGTCTCGCGCACGGGCACTTCGCCGTCCTCCGCTACGCCGTCACGGTATGAAGCGCGAGCTCTGTCATCTCGTCGACGGCTTTCCGCATCTCCTCGTCGGTGATCCGGAGGAACTCGCCCTCGACGATCACGTCGCTGACGATCAACATGCAGCCGGCCTGGATCTTCCGCAGCGCCCCGAGCGTGAACAGGACGGCGGCCTCCATCTCGACGGCCAGGATGCCGCGGTCGGACCAGCGGCCGGCAATCCCGGGGTCGGGCTGGTAGAAGATGTCGCTCGACACGATCGGCCCGACGCGCACGGGCTTCCCGAGGTGCTTCGCCTGATGCACAGCCTCGTGCACGAGCGTGAAGTCGGCGGTGGGCGCGTGCGGCTCGCCGAGCACGTAGTGCGAAGCGGTCGAGTCGGCCGGGGTCGCGGCGAGAGCGATGATCAGGTCACCCATCGAGAGATCGGCCTGGAGGCCGCCGCAGGTACCGACGCGCATGATCTTCTTGACGCCGAGCTGGATGAGCTCCTCGATCACGATTGCGGCAGACGGGCATCCCATCCCGCTCGACTGCACCGAGACGGGCTTGCCGGAGAAGGTTCCGGTGAAGCCGAGCATTCCCCGTTCGCCGTTTCGCTGGACGACGTCGGAAAGGAAGGTCTCGGCGATGTACTTCGCCCGCAGCGGATCGCCGGGGAGGAGGCACGCTTCGGCGTAGTCTCCGGGGTTGGCTCGAACGTGAATTGGCATGCGCGCAAGCCTACCGCCCCGCTCGCGGCGACCCCGAAATAGAGTGCAGCCCGTGCGTCAACGCGTGATCGAGCCGACAACCGAGCAGATCCTGCGCTTCTGCGCCGCCGCGCCGATCGAGCGTGTCTTCCTCGAGGACGTTGCGCGCCGCCGGCAGGGGCGCTTCGCGGCACTCGCCGACGGCAACGGGGAGCTGACGGCGCTCTGCCATCTCGGCAGCAATCTCGTGCCGTCCGGAACGGGGTGCGCTGCGTTCGCGGGTCTCGCTGCGCGGTCGGGAGCCCGGATGCTGATCGGGGAGGAGGGAGCCGTGAGTGACCTCTGGGAGGCGGCGCGGAAGAAGCTGCCTCGGCCGCGGCTCGATCGTCCGGGCCAGCCCGTCTACGCGATCACCGAGGCGCCGGCAGCCGGGAATACCGGCCTGAGAGCGGCCCGGCCGGCCGATCTCGACCTGCTCGTACCGGCGTGCGCCGCGGCGCATCTCGAGGAGATCGCCGTCGATCCGCTCCGGCGCGATCCGAGCGGCTTTCGCTGGCGCACGCGAGCCCAGATCGAGGAGGGCCGCTCGTGGCTCTGGGTCGAGGACGGCGTGATCAGGTTCAAGGCGGAGGCGTCCGCCTGGACAGGCGAGGCCGTGCAGCTACAGCAGGTGTGGACCGATCCTCCCGCCCGCGGGCACGGCTACGCAGCGCGCGGGCTGCGCGACCTGATCCGGATGCTCCTCGAGCGGACGCCGACCGTCTGTCTCTTCGTTCGCGCCGAGAACGCGATCGCGATCGGCCTCTACGAGTCGGTCGGGATGACGCACGTGCTCGACTACCGCTCGGTTCTCCTGTGAGGAGCTTGATCCTCGCGCGGCATGCCCACGCCGAGTCGAATGCCGGCGCCTTCGTCAACGCGGTTCCACCGGGCGGCGGGCTGTCCGAGGAGGGGAGAGGGGAGGCGCTCGGGCTCGGAGCGGTGCTCGCGACGGAGCCGATCGACGTGGGCTACTCCTCGCGTCTCGCGCGAACGCAGGAGACGCTCGCACTCGCGCTCGCCGGCCGCGACGTGCCGCGGATCGTCGAGCCGCTCCTCGACGAGATCGGCTTCGGGTCGTTCGAGGGCGGGCCGCTCGCGGCCTACCGCGCCTGGGCCTGGGAGAACGAGCCTGCGGCTCCGTGCCCGGGCGGCGGCGAGAGCCGGGCGAACGCGGCACGACGCCTTGCGGCCGCGCTCCGCGTGCTGCTCGAGCGACCCGAGCAGACGGCCCTCGTCGTCGGTCACGCGATGCCGATCAGGTACGTCGTCGATGCGTCCGCTGGGCGCGTTCCGGCGATGCGGCTCGAGCCGGTCGCACACGCGACACCGTTCCGCCTCGAGCGGCAAGCGGTCGAACTGGCCGCCGAGACGCTCGGCCGCTGGGCCGAGGCGCCACGGTTCGCCGATGCCCCGTTTGGTGGATTGGCAGCACGGCTACCGCGCCGATAGTTACTCTGGTTTGAGAATGCGTCGTCTCCTTGCACCGCTGGTTGGTCTCGTGGCCGTCCTCGGCCTCGTTGCCTCGGGCTGCGGCGGCTCCCAGGTCGCGATCCCGGAGCTCTCGAGCTTCACGTCGGTCGCACAGTCGAGTGCGTCGTCCGACTCGGCCACGTTCGAGCTGACGTTCGGGCTGACCGTGCCGGGCGTCGACAAGAGCCTCTCGTTCAAGGCCGGCGGTGGGTTCGATACTCCCGGCAGGCGCTCGCAGATCTCCGTCGACCTCACCTCGCTCGCCGATCTGATGTCGCAGATCGGCCCGTTGCTCGGCGGCACCGTCGCGGGCGATCTCGCGGATACGAGCCCGGAGGACTGGAAGCTCGACGCGATCGTCGACGGGGACACCGTGTATCTCCGGTTCCCGCCGATCGCGAAGGAGTTGCCGGACGGCAAGACGTGGGTCAAGGGGAACGCGAAGGAGCTCTCGCAGTCGGGCACCTCGGGCCTCGATCAGGCCGGCGCGCTGTCGGGGCTGGACGCACGCGATGTCTTCAAGTTCCTCGAGGGTGTCTCGGGGACGATCGAGTCCGTCGGTAGCGAGGACGTCCGAGGCGTCGCGACGAGCCACTACCGGGCGACGCTCGACCCTGCGAAGCTCACCGCCCTCGTGCCGGCCGACCAGCAGGGGAGCCTCGGCGGAATCGACGAGGCCGCGAAGCAGGCCGGGCTCACCGATCTCCCGATCGACGTCTGGGTCGACGGCGACGGGCGTGTCCGCAAGATCTCCATCGCGCTGGATGCGAAGATGCCCGGCTCCGATCAGTCGCTGCAGGCGTCGCTCGTCGTCGAGGTGTACGACTACGGCAAGCCGCTCGAGCTCCAGCTCCCGCCGGCCGATCAGGTCGTCGACGCGGCGACGCTGAAGCCGAAGAGCTCGTAGAGCGACGGGCGGCCCGGCCGCCCGACGGCATCGCCTTCCCCGGTGTCCGTCACACTACGAGCATGTCCGCGCCGCTGACCTTCCGGGTAGAGGCATTCGTCCGCGCCCACGACCTCGTCCCTCCCGGGGGCACCGTCACGTGCCTCGTATCGGGCGGCGCCGACTCGACCTGCCTCTGGCACGTCATGCGCACGCTCGACTATGACGTCGCCGCCCTTCACGTGCATCACGGCGTCAGGGGTGCGGATGCGGATGCCGACGCCGAGCATTGCGCGACGGCGATGGGGGCGCGCGTCATCCACGTCGAGCCCGTCGCGACCGAGGCCGCGATGCGCGAGCTTCGCTACGCGGCAACGGCGGACGCGGGCCTGCGTGCGACGGGGCACACCGCGACCGATCAGGCGGAGACGGTGCTCTACCGCATCGTCTCGAGCGGGTCGACCCGTGGGATCAAGGTGCGTCGAGAGGACGGCGTGGTCCGGCCGCTGCTCGACGTGAACCGGGAGGAGACCCTCGCGTATTGCAGCGAGCACGACCTTCCGGTTCGGATCGACCGGACGAACCCGGAGACGAGCCGTGGGCTGATCCGCGACGCTATCCTGCCGCTGCTCCGGCGCCTTCATCCGGGAGCCGAGGCCAACCTGCGCGCCCTCGGAGAGCAGCGTCCCTCACTGCCGCGGGCGCTCGAGGCGTCGCTCGTCGAGCTGCTCTCCTCGCGGGCGGGAACCCGCTCGGTGGACCTCGGAGACGGCGTCCGCGCGGTCCGCGAGTACGACACGCTGCGACTCGAGGGCACGGTCGAGTGGGGGCCCTGGACGCTCGAGGCCGAGCGGGACGGTCTCGAGGTGCGAACGCGGCGGCCGGGGGATCATCTGGCAGGGCGCCGCAAGAAAGTGCAGGATCTCCTCGTGGACGCGAAGGTGCCGAGGGCAGAACGGGAGACGTGGCCGATCGTCGTCTGCGGCGACGACGTCGTCGCCGTTCCCGGCATTGCCGTCGCTCCCGGATGGGACGGAGTCGTCGAGGCGAGGAGACAGCGTGAGTGACGTGGACCACGGCGTCGGCGAGATCCTGATCGACGAGACTGCCGTGAGGGCGCGGGTCGCCGCCCTCGGCGCCGAGATCTCCGCCGACTACGCCGGCCAAGACCTGCTGCTCGTCGGCGTGCTGAAGGGTGCCGTCTTCTTCATGGCAGATCTGATGCGCGAGCTCTCGATCCCGTGTGAGATCGACTTCATGGCGATCGCGAGCTACGGCGCCGCCACCGACTCGTCCGGGGTCGTGCGGATCCTCAAGGACCTCGACATCAACATCGCCGGTCGCAACGTGCTCGTCGTCGAGGACATCATCGACTCCGGCCGCACGCTGTCGTACCTGATTCGGAACCTCCAGGCGCGGAAACCGACATCCCTCGCGATCTGCACGCTCCTCACGAAGCCCGAGCGACGCGAGATCGAGGTGCCGGTCCGGTACGTGGGCTTCGAGATCCCGAATCGGTTCGTGATCGGCTACGGCCTCGACTTCGCCGAGAGATACCGGAATCTCCCGTACATCGGCGTTCTGCACCCGGATCTGATCCCCGGAGCGCCCCATTAGGAGTTGGTGAACGAGGTCGCGCCGCACCGTAGCGGCGGGACACGCTGCTACCCTCCTGTGTACTCGTGAGCCGCTTTTTTCGCAGTGCGCTGTTCCCCCTCGTCGTCATCGTCGTGCTCGTGTATCTGGCGAGCCAGACGCTGATTCCGAAGCGTGAGAGCTCGACCAAGCTCACGTACTCGCAGCTGATCACGCAGGCGAAGCAGGGGAACGTCAGCGAGGTCAAGTTCAACCCGAATCGCCAGTCGATCGAGGCGACGCTCGACTCGGGGACGAAGGTGAAGGTCAACTACCCGACGCCACAGTCGGCGACCGAGTTCCAGAACCTGCTCGAAGACCAGAACATCAAGTTCGACTCGAAGGGCACGGGGACGTCGACGTGGATCGCGCTCCTCACCGGGCTGCTCCCGATCCTCCTGCTCGTCGGGTTCTGGATCTTCCTCATGAACCAGATGCAGGGCGGCGGCTCGAAGGTGATGAGCTTCGGCAAGAGCCGCGCCAAGCGCATGTCCCCGGATTCGCCGAAGGTCACCTACAAGGACGTCGCCGGTTCGGACGAGGCCGTCGAGGAGCTCCACGAGATCAAGGAGTTCCTCGAGAACCCGAAGAAGTTCCAGGCGCTCGGCGCCCGGATCCCCAAGGGCGTCCTGCTCTACGGCCCTCCCGGAACCGGTAAGACGCTCCTCGCGCGCGCGACGGCCGGCGAGGCCGGCGTGCCGTTCTTCTCCATCTCCGGCTCGGACTTCGTCGAGATGTTCGTCGGCGTCGGAGCCTCGCGTGTGCGCGACCTCTTCGAGCAGGCGAAGCAGGCGAGCCCGTGCATCATCTTCATCGACGAGATCGACGCCGTCGGTCGCCATCGTGGCGCCGGCATGGGTGGTGGCCACGACGAGCGCGAGCAGACGCTGAACCAGCTTCTCGTCGAGATGGACGGCTTCGAGCAGAAGGACAACGTGATCCTGATCGCTGCGACGAACCGGCCCGACATCCTCGATCCCGCGCTTCTTCGCCCGGGCCGCTTCGACCGGCAGATCGTCGTCGATCGCCCCGACCGCAAGGGTCGCCGCGACATCCTCGAGGTGCACTCGAAGGGCAAGCCGCTCGGCAAGGAGCTCGACCTCGACGTTCTCGCCGCCCAGACTCCCGGATTCACGGGCGCCGACCTTGCGAACGTGATCAACGAGTCGGCCCTGCTCGCCGCCCGTCGCGGCGAGAAGACGATCGGCCAGAAGGAGCTCGAGGAAGGGATCATGCGGGTGATCGCCGGCCCCGAGAAGAAGTCGCGCCTGTTCTCCGAGAAGGAGCGGCGGATCACCGCCTACCACGAGATGGGGCACGCACTCGTCGGCTACTATCTCGAGGGAACCGACGACGTCCACAAGATCTCGATCGTCAGTCGCGGTCAGGCGCTCGGGTACACGATCTCGCTCCCGAGCGAGGATCGCTACCTGACGACGAAGGGCACGTTGATGTCCGTGATGGCGATGACCCTCGGCGGCCGCGCCGCGGAGGAGCTCGTCTTCCACGAGGTCACGACCGGAGCCGCGAACGACCTCGAGAAGGTGACGCACACCGCCAAGCAGATGATCATGCGGTTCGGGATGAGCGAGAAGCTCGGCCCGCGCGTGCTCGGACGCGATCACGACATGCCGTTCCTCGGCCGTGACATGGGCTCGGCTCCCGACTACTCGGAAGAGATCGCCCGCGAGATCGACGACGAGATCCGCCGTGTCATCGAGGAGGCGCACGATTCAGCGACGCGCGTCCTCCGCGAGCACATGGAGGAGCTCCACCGCCTCTCGCTCGTCCTGATCGAGCGCGAGACGGTCGACAAGGATCAGTTCGAGCGCCTGCTGGCGGGCGAGCCCGAGGCGACGGTGTTTCCCGACGAGGTCGTGCCCGTGGTGCCGCCACTGGTCGACGACGGCGCGCCAGAGAAGAAGCCCGTCCTACGCCCGTCACCGCGGACACTTCCGGGAGCGGCGATGCAGCCGCCCGCAGAGGGCGCCGCGGGCTGACCCGCACGGACCCGGCGGCTCAGTGCGGCCGGTCCCGCTTCACCCCCTTCGGCGCCTCGCGCGCTCCGAAGACGAGGAGCCCGACGGCACCCGCTGCCGCCGCGACGCCTACGGCCTCGATCGCAAGGCCCCCGGTGCGGAGAAGATCGACGAGCGCCAGCATGGCGGCTCCGAGGGCGAGCGCTCCCAGGGTGAGCATGGCGACGAACGCGAGACGCCGGGTTGCCGAGCCCGCCTCGTCGGTTACGCCCGGGCGAGACTCGATCGACAGGTGGCCGAGCTCGCCGATCGCGAGCAGGAGCGCGCCGACGACAGCCGACCTGCCGTCGAGGGGTGGATCGTCGATCACGAGGATGAGCGCGTAGGCGGCTCCGAGGAGCGCGAGGCTGCCGGCGATCGGCTGTGGCTGGCCGACGACGAGCGTGGTCACGAGGAGGAAGACCGCCACCGCCCCGAGGCCGGCAACGGGCTGAGAGGACTCCGGCCCGGCGCTCAGCGCCAACCAGCCGGTGAGAGCGGCGGCGGCCACCATCGCGGTGAGCCCCAGCGCTAGCGCCTTGCGAGTCGCGCGCGACGGCGTGATGCGCTCACCCCCTCGAGCCCGACACCGAGGGGGACGTCCTCCCGCCACTCCGCCACGGCGACTCCGAAGCGCTCGAACCGTGCGCGCAAGGCGGCGCGGCGGAGCAGCCAGAGGCGGTAGGCAAGCGCGTCGCTTCCGTCACCGGGCCCGACGATGTCCTCCGGCGAGACCTCGACGATGAACAGGTCGTAGCCGCGGCCACGAAGGTCGAGCAGCGCGGCGATCGAACGCTCGTCGAGGAGCGGCGTCACCGCGATCACGAGGGCTCCGGGCGGCAGTGTTCTCGCCGGGATCGTGTTGACGTCCTTCCAGGCGTAGCTGAACTCGACCCCGGTCTCGAGCAGAGCGTCGATGAGGCGATAGCGCTGCACGAGACCCGAGCCCGGCTCGAGCCAGCGGAGGATTCCCCCGAACGTGACGAGGCCGACGCGGTCACGCCGTTCGAGATACCGGCCGGCGAGGGTGGCGGCGGCGCGTACCGCGCGCTCCAGCGTGCCGTCTTCGTCGTCGCTCCCCCGCACCTCGGCGAAGCTGTCGAGGAAGAGGACGACGTCGGCGTTGCGGTCGGGATGGCGCTCGTTGACGACGAGCTCGCCGCGCCGCGCGCTTGCCCGCCAGTTGACCGAGCGCAGCCGGTCGCCCGGCACGAAGTCGCGCGTGTCCGCGAACTCGAGGCCGTCGGCCCTCACCCGTGCGACGAGGCTGCCCGT
The DNA here is from genome assembly GCA_963727515.1 of uncultured Thermoleophilia bacterium. GTDB lineage: Bacteria > Actinomycetota > Thermoleophilia > Gaiellales > Gaiellaceae > Gaiella. Next base: position 154,043 of record CAVSGN010000002.1, read on the forward strand.
TGCGAGCTGCGTCTCGAGCGGAGCGACGAGGCTCCGCAGGAGCTCGGGACGCGGGTAGATCCGGAGCCGGTGCGGGCGGCTGAGGCCGCCTTCCCAGGTCAGCATCCCGATCCGTCCACGGGCGCGGAAGCGGATCTCGCCGAGGTCGACCGATCCCCAGCGCAGGCAGCGGAGCGTCGTCGTGACCGTTCGCTCCTCCCCCGCTCGGAGGCTGACGCCGGCCGGGTTGGCGCCGTCGACGACGGTGACGCCGCGGGGAACGACGAGGTTGAGCTCGAGCTTCTCGACCCGGGTGCGGGCGCTGATCTCGATCTCCGCCACCACGTCGTCACCCTCGAGCGCGCGGTCGCGGTCGAACGTGAGCCACGCCCGGATGTCCGGCAGGCCCTCGAGGAAGAGCCCTGCCGCCACGATCAGCGCGAACGGCGCCGCGACGACGACGAGCTCCGGCCGCCGCAGGGAGAGCGCGCCGATCAGCCCGAGCGCGGCCAGGCCGACGTACGAGGCGAGCCGGGGGGAGGCGAACGGGGTCACGCCTCGGAGACGACGTCCTCGGCCGGAGGGGTCGGAACCAGGTCGAGCGTCTCCGTCACGACGTCGGCGCCCGATCGTCGCTGCACCCACAACTCGGGTTTCAGGAGGAGTCGATGGGCGAGCGCCGGGACCGCAATCGCCTTGACATCGTCCGGGGTGACGAAGTCGCGTCCCGCGAGTGCGGCGCGACAGCGGGAGAGCTTCAGGAGGGCGAGGCTGCCGCGAGGGCTCGCGCCGACCGCGAGGCTCGCGCTCTCGCGCGTTGCGGCGACGATGTCGACCATGTAGCGACTGACCGAAGGCTCGACGTGGACGAGCTCCACGGCCGCCTGCATCGCGAGCAGCGTCTCCCGGTCTATCACCTGCTCCAGCTCGATCTCGTCCTCCCGGCGATTCATGCGCCGCGCGAGCATCTCCCACTCGGCATCCCCGCTCGGATAGCCGAACCCGGTGCGCAGGAGGAACCGGTCGAGCTGCGCCTCCGGCAGGGGATAGGTTCCCTCGTACTCGATCGGGTTCTGGGTCGCGAGCACGAGGAACGGCCGCTCGAGCGGGCGCGTGACCCCGTCCGTCGTGACCTGGCGCTCCTGCATCGCTTCGAGGAGCGCAGCCTGGGTCTTCGGAGGGGCGCGGTTGATCTCGTCGGCGAGGAGGAGGTTGGTGAAGATCGGCCCGGAGCGAAACTCGAAGTCGCCCTCGCGTTGGTTCCAGATCGACGAGCCGGTGACGTCGGCGGGGAGGAGGTCCGGCGTGAACTGGACGCGGCTGAACCCGAGCCCGCTCGCCTCCGCGAACGAGCGTGCCGTGAGCGTCTTTGCGAGCCCCGGCACGTCCTCGAGGAGCACGTGGCCGTCGGCGAGCATGCCGAGGAGCACGAGCTCGAGCTGCTCGCGCTTGCCGACGACGGCGCGCTCGACCTCGTCCACGAGGCGGCTTCCGACCTCGGCGAGCTCGCGGAGCTCCATCAGAGATGCTCCAGGGAAGTGATGAGGCGATCGAGCTCGTGCGGCTCCAGGCCCGGGTCGTTGCGCTCGCGCGGCTCCGGCCGATCTGGCCTGACGATCTCCCAGGCAGGGTCGCCGAGCGCGGTTCGTGCCCGGTCCGGCTCGCGCTCGAGATCGATGCCGCGCCGGGATGCGAGAAGATCCCCCGCGAGGTCGACGAGGACGGGCCGGAGCCGAAAGTGGACGTCGAACGCCGAGGCCCCGGCCATGGAGATCTCGCGCTCGGTGCGGGCGAGAGACGCCGGCCGCTGCACGGGTTGCGCCGCCTGCGTGAGGCTCGCGAGGAACGGTGAGTGGCCGGTCGGGTACGCGTTGCTGACGATCCGCAGGAGCGCGATGAACGCGAGCCCGAGCACGACGAGAAGCCAGATGTGAATCGCGAGCTCGGTGCGATCGGGAGCGATCACGAGCGTGACGACGAGCGCCGCGGTCGGGAAGAAGATCCACTCCGCCACCCGCCAGGCGCGACGCATCACGACCACGCTCGCTCGCGGAGCTCCGCCGCGGCGGCGACCCGCCGCTCCTCGGCGAGGATCTCGGCCGCGCGCAGCTCGTTGCGGACTGCCTCGAGGGCCTCGATCGCGTCGTCCTTCATCTCGGGCGCCACCTCATGTCCCGAGAACTTCGCCCATGCGAAGAGCGCGGTCAAGCGAGACACGGCGCGGCGGCTCACCTCGAGGTCGGCGAAGATTCGCTGGAGATACTCGTCCGGGGCCTCCGAGGGCGCACGGGGGAGGCCGTACGCGGCAAGCGCCTGCTCCATGCGCGCGTATGCGCCGATCACCGCGCGTCGTGGATCTGTCTCTGCCCGCAGGTCGTCCAGCGTGTCGTCGAGGAGGTCGGTCAGCGTCGGTATGAGCGACTCGGGCAGCGGCGGCAGGCTGCGCCTGCGGGCGCGGTAGGCGACCGCCCACAGGACGATCGCGATCGCGAGCAACCCGAGCACGATCAGGACCGGCCCCGTCGCGAACTCCGGCTCGTACCTCGGGGCGGCACCGGGAACGTCGAGGTTGGCGCGCCGCGATCCGGGGAGGAGGCGATCGAAGATCGTCTGTCCCTGCTCGCCGTTTCCCCATATCCAGCGGATGAAGAGCGCGAGGAGGCCGAAGCCGACCGCCGCGGCGATCACCGCATCGCGGCGACGGCCTCTGCTCCGCTGCGTCACTGCCTGCGCGAGCATCCCCTTGCGATTGACGAGCAGGAGCACGAGCAGGATCGTGCCGAGCACCATCCACACGAGGAAGAGGCTCACCAGCATGTCGATGAAGCGGTGGGAGGGCGGCCGCGTCCCGCCCGATCCCACCGGCACCGACCCGGTCGAGGCGACGGCGACGGCCAGGAGCAGGCTGAGGAGCGCCAGCAGCCCGATCGCGGCACGATTCTTCGAGCCGCTATTCATCTACCCTCCACCGTCTGATGAGACGTCCGCCTCTTGCCGAGTGTTGGGAGCGCCCCTCCGTCATCGGGATCGTGAACGTCACGCCGGACAGTTTCTCCGACGGCGGCGAGAATCTCGACCCGGCGGCCGCCGTGACGACCGCGCGCAGGCTCCTGGCCGAAGGCGCGGCGCTCGTCGACATCGGCGGGGAGTCGACGAGGCCCGGAGCCGACGACGTCTCGCTCGACGACGAGCTACGGCGCGTCATTCCGGTGCTGGAGGGGCTCGTGGGGCTCCCGATCTCGGTCGACACGTCGAAGGCCGAGGTCGCGCGGCGAGCCCTCGGTCTCGGCGTCGCGCTCGTGAACGACGTCACCGCGTTGCGAGCCGACCCGGAGATCGCGGGCGTGATCGCAGATGCCGGCGCATACGTCTGCCTGATGCACATGCAGGGAAAGCCGCGGACGATGCAGCGGCAGCCGACGTACGACGACGTCGTCGGTGAGGTCGCCGCGTTCCTCGAGGAGCGCCTCGCGGCTGCCGTCGCGGCGGGTATTGCCGAGGATCGCGTGTGTCTCGATCCCGGGATCGGCTTCGGCAAGACCGTCGACCAGAACCTCGTGCTCCTCAGGGGGCTCGACCGGATCTGCGCGATCGGGCCGCCGGTTCTCGTCGGCGTCTCGCGCAAGAGCACGCTGGCCCGGCTGCTCGGCGATCCGAACGGTCGCGTCGGCAGCGATGCCGCCTCCGTCGGCGCCGCGATAGCGGCGTTCGACCGGGGAGCTAGCCTGTTTCGCGTGCACGATGTCGCCTCCCATGTCGAGGCGCTCACGATCGCTGCCGCGGTCGAGCAGGGCGCCCACCGATGACGATCGAGCTTCATGGCATCACCCTGCACGGATACCACGGGGTGCTCGAGGAGGAGCGAAGGAACGGCCAGCGGTTTCTCGTCGACGTCGAGCTCGACCTCGCTGACGAGCGAGCGGCGGACAGCGACGAGATCGAGGACGCCGTCGACTACCGGGAGATCGTGGCCAGGGTCAGGGAGATCTCGGACGAGCGTGCCTACCGGCTCCTCGAGGCCTTCGCTGCAGCGGTCGCCGACGCGCTCGTGTCCGGGTGGCCCGTGACCGCGGCACGCGTCAGGGTGCGGAAGCCGGATGTCGTGCTCGACCCGCCTGTCGAGCACGCGGCTGTTGCCGTCGAGCGACGCGCACGGCCCTGAACGGGCACGGGCACCGACGGGCTCAGGACACGCGGAGGCGATACGTTGCCTCTCGCACGTTCCTCGCGGGGACGACCGCGAGGAACACGTAGCGCGCGGCGCGCTTGTTGGTGAACGTCAGCCGCTCGGTCGTGCCCGGTTTCATCGCCCGGGCGAGCCTGTCCGCGGCAGCGTTACGCTGTGTGATGCCGACCGCGGTTTCCCTCCACAGGCTCAGGTCGAGGTTCGCATCGGCGGTGAGCGTGGCCTTGATCCGGCCGTTCTTCGGGAGCCAGATGCGATACACGTCGCGCGGGTCCTCCACGCGATCGATCCGGGCCCGGACAGTGTTCGAGCGCTTGCGCGGTGTCGTGAGCGGCGGCACGGACGTGTCGTAGAAGCCGCCGACCTTGACGAACTCGATATCGTCGTTCGGCTCGAGCGGGTCGCGAACGTTCGCGGGATACGAGAGGGCGTTCGGGACGTTGAGGATCCCGAACCCTGCCGCGTCGTCTCTTCCGGGCGCGCCGACATCGGCCGCCGAGCGGCGCATGATCTCGAAGAGCTGGCTCGCGTCGAGTGCCGGCCGGACGGTCCAGACCCACGCCGCAGCACCCGAGACGAGCGGAGAGGCAAAGCTCGTCCCCTCTCCGGTGCGCCATCCCTTACTGAGCGCGGTTGCGATCGGAATCGCGACGCCGGGAGCGGCGAGGTCGACGAAGCGCGAGCGGCTCGAGAACGGCGCGATGCCGTTCGACGGGTTGCTGGCGCCAACCGTGAGGACGTGGGGGATGCTGGCCGGATACCCGAGCGCGTTTCCGTCGTCGCCGCTGTTGCCGGACGCAGCGACGACGAGCGATCCCTTCCTGATCGCTTCGTAGATCGCCTGCTCGATCACGTCCTCCCTGGTATCCCCTCCGAGGCTGAGATTGATCACGCCGGGGCCTTTGTCGGCCGCCGCAATGACGCCTTGCACGATCTGGAAGGTCTCGAGTTGGGTGCCCTGCCCTTTTGCTGCATCCCACGAGCGGAGGAGGGCCTCGGGGTAGACCCCGACGATGCCGACGCCGTTCGCCGGCGCAGCCACGATCGACGCGACCGATGTCCCGTGCTCACCGCCGATTCCGGCCGGCTCCTGTTCGTTCAGCGTCTCCGTGTTCGCACGTCCGAGGAACTCGGGGTGCGTGATGTCGATGCCCGAGTCGATGATCGTCACCGGCCGTCCGGCGCGTGGAGGGGTCAGCGTGTCGACACCGATCGCCGCACGCCACCACTCTGTCGGGACGAGCGGATCGTTGAAGTCCGTGACGGCGAGCTCACCCGCGATCCGGTTCGGGGTGCTGAGCGCGAGCGACTCTCGTTTCCGCAGGAGCGGGACGAGTCGGCCGGCGGCGCGGTTCGGGACGAGGTAGAGGCCGAGCGAGGGAGCCACGAGCCTCCCGCCCGCAGTCGTGACGGTCACGGCGTCGGTGCAGCGTGCGGACGGGCGGAGCTCGACCAGCGTCGACCCGGGCTCCGAATCGGCGGCCAACGACGGCACGCCGACAATGCCGGCGACGAAGGCCCCGAGCAGGAGAGTGGGAAGCAGGCGCATTGTCCTCAGTAGTACGTGTTGGTACTGAACGTAGACGCCCGTCGGTGTTTAAGGTTGGGTTGTGGGTCGTGCCTACGTGGGGCTCGGAGCGAATCTCGGTGACCGGGCCGCAACCCTCGCGCGCGCTCTCGAGCTCCTCGCCGAGCGGCCGGGAATCGAGGTCGTCGCCGTGTCGTCGTTTCGCGAGACCGACCCGGTCGGCGTTCTCGACCAGCCCCGCTTCCTCAACGGTGCGGCGGCGATCGAGACCACGTTGGGCCCGGAGGACCTGCTCGCAACCCTTCTCGACGTCGAGCGGGAGCTCGGCCGCACGCGTGAGGGGCCGCGGTACGGGCCTCGCACGGTCGATCTCGACCTTCTCGTGGTGGACGGTGTCACGCGCGACGAGCCGGGGTTGACGCTTCCGCATCCGCGGCTACACGAGAGGGCGTTCGCGCTCGAGCCGCTCGTCGAGATCGACCCGTCGATTCTCGTGCCGGGCCGTGGGACGGTCAGCGAGCTCCTCAGCGGGCTCGAAACGCAACCATCTAGAATCCGCCCATGAGTCATCTCGACGAGTTGGACGAATTCGAAGCGAAGCTCGAGCTCGAGCTGAAGCGCGAGTACACCGCGGTCTTCGGTCTCTTCCGCTACTGCATCCTCACCCAGGACGCGACGTACCTGTGCAACCGGCTCGATCTCAAGGTCGTGCCGCAGGCGAGCTATCCGTTCTTCCATCTCCAGATGGAGGACGTCTGGGTGTGGGACAAGAACCGGCCCACGCGGATGATCCCTCGTGCCGAGGTCTACACGTCGGGCGACATGACCGTCGAGGAGCTGCGTCGCGAGGGCGACGAGCCCAAGCTGACCGCTCAGTCGCTCGCCGACCGCATCGGCGAGTCGCTTCCCGACGACGAGGAAGCCCTGTAGGGGCCGAGGGGTCCCGCCTGCGGGCGAGGCAGGCGCTCGTACAATCCGCCCCATGCTGCTCGCCGTCGACGTTGGCAATACCCAGACCGTTCTCGGCCTGTACGACGGCGAGCACCTCCGCGAGGACTGGCGCCTCTCGACCGAGCAAACGCGTACGGGCGACGAGCTCGGCGTGCTCCTCGGGGGGATGTTCGATCTCGAAGCGATCGACGGGATCTGTCTCAGCTCGACTGTCCCGACGTTGATCCGGGAATGGGAGCGCGTGGCGAGCCGTTGGGCCGATGCGCGGATTCTCGTTGTCGGGCCCGGCGTCAAGACCGGCATCCCCGTCCGCTACGACGACCCGCGAGAGGTCGGCCCAGACCGCATCGTCAACTCGATCGCTGCGCGGGAGCGCTACGGCGCCCCGGTGATCGTGGTCGACTTCGGCACGTCGACGAACTTCGACGTCGTCTCGCCCGCCGGCGAGTACGTCGGCGGCGTTCTCTCACCGGGCATCGAGACGTCGATGGAGGCGCTGTTCGCGCGCGCCGCTCGGCTCGTCAAGGTGGACTACGTCGAGCCGCCGGCGGTGATCGGCAAGACGACGGTCGGTGGCCTGCAGTCCGGCATCGTGTACGGGTTCTCCGGCCAGGTCGACGGGATCGTCGCCGCGATCCGCCGGGAGCTCGGCGCCGAAGCCCGCGTCATCGCCACGGGCGGGTTGGCCGAGCTCGTCGCGCCGTTCTCGGCGACGATCGAGCTGGTCGATCGACACCTCACGCTGGACGGCCTCCGGATCGTCTGGGACCTGAACGTGTGATCATCGAGTCGCAGACGCTCGCCGTCTTCTCCCTCGCGGCGCTCGCCATTCTCGCGGTCCCGGGCCCCGCAGTTCTGTACATCGTCACGCGCAGCGTCGATCAGGGGCGGGGCGCCGGCCTTGCGTCGGTTCTCGGGATCCACGTCGGGACGCTCTTCCACCTCGCGTTCGCGACCCTCGGGCTGTCGGCGATTCTCGTCTCGTCGGCGACGGCCTTCACGGTCGTCAAGCTCCTCGGTGCCCTCTACCTCGTCGTGATCGGGATCCGCACGCTTCTCGGTCGCGCGGCCGAGGACGCAACGGATCCCCAGCGAGCGCCGCGCCGCCGCCGCCGGGATTTCGCCGAGGGCGTCGTCGTCAACGTCTTCAATCCGAAGACCGCGCTCTTCTTCCTCGCGTTCCTGCCACAGTTCGTCGACCCGGCCAGGGGGCAGCCGTCACTCCAGATCCTCGTTCTCGGCCTCACCTTCATCGCTCTCGGCCTGATCACCGACTCGTCGTGGGCGCTCGCTGCGGGCTCGGCCGGGGAGGCGCTGCGGAAGAGCCGGATGTGGGCTCAGGTGCAGCGCTACGTCTCGGGATCGATCTTCGTCGGCCTCGGCCTCCTGACGGCGCTGACGGGCTCGCATACCCGATCCGGGTAGGCGATCAGGCGGTCTCGAGGTGGAGTGCAAGGCGCGGCGGGAGGGAGATGGCAACCGCGTCACGGGTGCGCTTCGCCTCGTAGAGCGCCCCGTCGGCGCGGTGCAGCGCCGCGCTCGGGGAGACAGAGCCGTCGAGCAACGTGCCCCCGACGGAGACGGTGATCGGCAGAGCCGTCGTGGACGTCGCGATCGGGAGGTCGCGGACGAGACCGCGGATCCGCTCGGCTACCTGCTCCAGCTGGCGTTGTCCTCGAACCCCGGGCACGAGCACGGTTATCTCCTCGCCGCCCCAGCGGGCGACGGTGTCCGAGGGGCGCATGCCGTCGGCGAGGCGGGCGACCACCTCGATCAACACCTCGTCACCGACCTTGTGCCCGAACCGGTCGTTGACCGACTTGAACCGATCGAGGTCGACCACGAAGAGGCCTGCCGGAACGCCGCCGCGAACGATACGCGCGTGCTCGGCGATCATCGCCTCCTCGAAGGCGCGGCGATTCGGCGCCCCCGTGAGCTGATCGCGCCGCGCGTTGGCCTGCTCGGTTGCGAGCGCGACCGCGGTCGACTCGCGACCCCGCTGAGCAGTGAGGAGCACCGCGAGGAGAGACGCTGTGGCTGCGGCGACGAGCGCCGCGCTCGAGCCGCTCGCGAGCAGGAGCACCGAGAGCAGCGGGACGACGAGAACCGTTTCGAGGATGTCGACGCGGAGGCCCCGCACCCAGAGCTCCACGATCCGGCGCGGGTGACGCTCGAGAATGATGAGAAACCGGCAGACCGAATTGACGATGACGGCGGCCAGCATCGCTGCGGTCGCGAGCTCGGCTGCGAGCCCGCCCCCGAGCTCGTCGCCACCGACGAGCGCCAGCCCGACGAGGCCTGCCGCGAGGCCCTGCAGCGCGGCCACCCCGCCTTCGGCCGCCACGCGGCGCCAGACAGCGCCGCGATGGACGATCTGCGTGGCGGCGCCGGCCGCCACACCGAGGAGCGGTCCCCCGAGCAGCCCCGCGAGGACGACGACGGGCGTCGCGGCCGTGTACCAGCTTCGCGGCCCGAGCTGGACGACCGCCTGGCTCGCCGCAGCCGCCAACCCGACCAGGACGAGCGAGATCGCGGGTGAGGTCGTGACCGACGGGCCGAGCGTCACGGCGCACGCGACCGCGCCGGCGAGAGCGGCGAAGGGCAGCCCGGCGGCGACGAGCGTGCCGCGGGCGGGGTCTGCGACCTCCGCGGACGAGTGCGTCCGAGCCTTCGGGCTCCGTGCCCGGGGGGTCACAGCGTTCTCTCTCACGACTAGTAGAGAGAACGGGTTGAAACCCCCGTTCGAGTATCCCCCGCGCGGGGGAGAGATGCCCCTTGCGGGCTATCCGCCGCCGTAGACCGAGATCGGGAGCGTGAGGGTGACCTCGTCTCCCGACGGCAGATCTGCTTCGAGCTGCTCGATGAGCGGGAGTGAGCCGGGCGCCGCGGCGATCAGACGCCGCTCGACCTCCTCGGTCGAGTCGAGCACGACGAGCTCCTGCTTGAACGGTCGCGGGAAGCGCCCACGCCCGAGGTACCACGCATAGAACTTCTTCAGGAAGCCCGAGGCGCGCCGCTCTCCGAGCTCGCGCACCGTCTCGCGGATGAAGAGCACGAGCTCTGCGACGACCTCCTCGCGGCTCGGCTCCTCGGCGTCGCCGTCGACGATCTCGCGCAGTGCCCAGGGGTTCCCCTGTGCGCCCCTGCCGACCATCACGGCCGTCGCGCCCGTGGTCGCGAGGATTGCCTGCGCCCGGGCGCGCGACGTGATGTCGCCCGACGCGATCACCGGAACGTCGACGCGTGAGGCAAGCTCGGCCGTCAGCGAGTGGTCGGCGGTGCCCGTGTACATCTGCTGGGCGGAGCGGGGATGCAGCGTCAGGACGGACGCGCCCGCCTCGACGAGCACCGGCCCGACGGTCAGGCAGTCGCGCGAGCCGTTCCTCAGCCCACGCCGCATCTTGACGGAGACGGGGAGATCCACGGCGTCCGCGACGGCGGCGACGATACGACAGGCGAGGTCGGGGTCGTCGAGCAAGGTCGCTCCGGCGCCGGTCTTCGTCACCTTCCGCACCGGGCAGCCGAAGTTGATGTCGACGATGTCGGCCCCGGCGTCGGCCACCATCCGCGCCGCCTCTGCCATGGTCTCGGGGTTCGAGCCGAAGAGCTGGATGGCGAGCGGGTGCTCGTCCGACGCGACACGGAGGTAGCCGAGGGTCTTCTCGTTGCGATGCTCGATCCCGGCACAGGAGACCATCTCCGAGCAGACGAGGCCCGCTCCGAACCGGCGACCCTGGCGGCGGAATGCCTGCACGCTGACGCCCGCCATCGGCGCGAGGACGAGCCGCGTCGGCACCTCCACGGCGCCGATGTGCCAGCTCTGTCGAAGATCGAGCTCGAGTTCGGTCGGCATCGGGATCAATGGTAGATGCGGTTTGCGCGGGGGCAGCCGCGGCAGCTACCCTTCACGACCGTCGTGACGCCCGAAACCCGGGCGGGAGTCCTATCCAAGCCCCCTGGAGGCCGGTTATCTTGAAGGAAGTGCTCCTCACCCCCGAGGGCTACGAGAAGCTGACGCAGGAACTCGAGCTGCTGCGAACCGAGAAGCGCCGCGAGGTCGCCGACCGCATTCGTGTCGCCCGCGAGTTCGGCGACATCGCCGAGAACGCCGAGTACGACGATGCGAAGAACGAGCAGGCCATGCTCGAGCACAAGATCGCCCAGCTCGAGGAGCGCCTCCTCAGCGCGCGCCTGATCGATACCGACGACGTCGACACGAGCGTCGTCTCGGTCGGCTCGGTCGTTCGCCTGCGGGATGTCGGCGCCAAGCAGACGGTCAAGTACCAGATCGTGGGCTCCGCCGAGGCGAATCCGGCCGAGTTCAAGCTCTCGAACGAGTCGCCCGTCGGGCGTGCGATCCTCGGCCACAAGAAGGGCGAAACGGTCGAGGTGCAGACGCCGCGCGGGGGCAAGATCAAGTTCAAGATCATGGAGATCACGGCAGCCTGACTCGTGGTGGCAGGCATCGGCCTGTCTCCGGGGTTGCGCTCCGTGGCCGATGACGCCGCGTCCCGCGTACGATCCCTTGGTGTCCGATCCGACATCCGCCAAGCGCTTTCCCGGTCGGGACGAGATCGCAACGGTTCGAGACGAGTGCGAGCCACTCGAGGCAGGCCAGTCGGCCGAGGCGGACCGTCGGATCGCGGGCCGGGCAATGGCCCGCCGGGACATGGGCAAGCTCGTCTTCCTCGACGTCGTCGACCGCTCGGGCCGGATTCAGGTCATTTGCGAGACGGCGAAGACGGGCGAGATCGACGTCCTCCTCGGTGACGTCGTCGGGGTCAGCGGGCATCCGGGTCGAGCGCGGCGGGGTGAGCCCTCGCTTCTCGCGGAGTCGCTCGAGGTGCTGTCGCGCAACACGCAATCGCTTCCCGACACGTTTCACGGACTGACGGATGTCGAGCTCCGCTACCGCAAGCGCTACCTCGACCTTCTCGTCAACGAGGAGACGCGCGCCGACTTCATCCTGCGCTCGCGGATCGTCGCGGCCGTCCGCGCCCTCCTCGATGCCGACGGGTTCCTCGAGGTCGAGACGCCGGTGCTGCAGCCGCTCTACGGTGGCGCGTCGGCGCGTCCGTTCGTCACGCATCACAACGAGCTCGAACGCGATCTCTACCTTCGCATCGCGACGGAGCTCTACCTGAAGCGGCTGATCGTGGGCGGTCTCGAGCGCGTCTACGAGATCGGGAAGGACTTTCGCAACGAGGGCGTGTCGTTCAAGCACAACCCCGAGTTCACGATGCTCGAGTGGTACGAGGCGTATGCCGACTACCGCGACACGATGGTGCGCATCGAGACGCTCGTCGAGTCGGTCGCGCGACAGGTCATCGGCACGACGGAAGTGCAGTTCCGCGGCCACGATCTCGACCTGAAGGCGCCGTGGCACCGGCTCCGATTCACCGAGGCGCTCGAGGCGAACGAGTTGTGGACGCGCGACGAGGTCGAGCTCCGCGCCCGGCTCACCGAGCGGGGAGTCGACACCGAGGCGGACCGGGACTGGGCGCAGCTGATCGACAAGGCTTTCAGCCACTTCGTCGAGCCCGAGCTGATCCGGCCGACGATCATCCACGACTACCCGGTCGAGATCTCCCCGTTCGCGCGTGCGACCGACGACGATCCGACGCTGACCGAGCGATTCGAGTTCTTCGTCGGCGGGATGGAGCTCGGCAACGCGTTCTCGGAGATCAACGACGCAGCGACGCAGCAGGAGCGGTTCGACCAGCAGGCACAGCAGCTCGAGGGCGAGCCCGGCGATCCCGACTACGTCGAGGCATTGTCGTACGGGATGCCGCCGACGGGAGGCCTCGGCCTCGGCATCGACCGCCTCGTGATGCTGCTCACCGGCCGCGAGACGATCCGCGACGTCGTCCTCTTTCCTGCTCTGCGCTCCAACTCGTAGGCAGCCCGGCGGGACGGGCCCCGCCCTACGGCGGTGCGGGAGCGCTCGAACGAGACCACGTCCGAGAGAATGTCGTCGAGCGACCGCGTCGGCTCCCAGCCGATCGCGGCGCGAATCTTGTCCGTCGACGGAATCCGGTGGAGCATGTCCTCGATCCCGTGCTCGTACACCTCGGCGTACGGGACGTTCGTGACACCGGACGAGGAACCGGTGAGCTCGATCACCTTCGCGGCGAGCTCCGAGATCGAGATGCGGTTCGTGGCCCCGACGTTGTAGATCTCGCCCGAGACGTCGTCGTCCATCAACCCGTGCAGGGCCCGGATCGTGTCCTGCACGTGACAGAAGCAGCGTGTCTGGTCGCCGTCGCCGTGGATGTCGAGCGGCCGGCCCTCGAGCGCCCGCTGCACGAAGGTCGGGATCACCATCCCGTACTGGCCGCTCTGGCGCGGGCCGACGGTGTTGAAGAGGCGCGCGATCGTGCAGTCGAGCCCGTGCTCCGAAAAGTGGGCGAGCGCGAGGAACTCGTCCATCGCCTTCGAGTCGGCGTACGCCCACCTGCGCTGCGTCGTCGGGCCGTAGATCCGGCGCGCCGTCTCCTCCAGAGGCTTCTCCTCGCGATGGTCGCCGTACACCTCGGACGTCGATGCGACGAGCACCCGCTTCCCGAAGCGGTGGCAGTGCTCGAGGACGATCTCCGTTCCGCGGAGGTTGGTCACGAGCGTCTGCACGGGCTGCTCCACGATCAGCCGCACTCCGACTGCGGCAGCGAGGTGGTAGACGACGTCGCACTTGTAGACGAGCTCGTTCACGCTCGTCGACTGGAGGACGCTGTCGACGACGAGGTGGAACGCCGCGCGATCACGGAGGTGCTCGACGTTCGCGAGGGATCCGGTCGAGAGGTCGTCGAGCGCCCACACCTCCCAGCCGTCGTCGAGGAGCCGCTCGGCCAGGTGGCTGCCGATGAATCCCGCGCCGCCCGTGATGAGAGCCTTGCCTGCCATCATCGGGAGGCTACCGGCCGCCGCGCTCGACCGTGCCGACAGCCGTGCGCGTTCCGAGCAAGCGGCGTCGACGTATCCGTTCGGTACGATGGTCTCACCCTCACTTCGAGGCCTGCGGGCGTCGTAGGCTTCGAGTCGACGCGGAAAGGAGGGTGGACGGTTGTTCGAGCGATTCACTGAACGAGCCCGTCAGGTCGTCGTCCTTGCTCAGGACGAGGCCCGGGCTCTCAAGCACAACTACATCGGCACGGAGCACATCCTGCTCGGCCTGCTGCGCGAGGAGGAAGGTCTCGCCGCGCGGGTGCTCGAATCGCTCGACATCACGGTCGAGGAGGTGCGCGCGCAGGTCGCCCGCATCGTTGGCCAGGGTGACGAGGTCACGACGGGTCAGATTCCGTTCACGCCGCGCGCGAAGAAGGTGCTCGAGCTCGCGCTGCGCGAGGCACTGTCGCTCGGCCACAACTACATCGGTACCGAGCACATCCTGCTCGGGCTCGTGCGCGAGAACGAAGGTGTCGCAGCCCGCATCCTGCTCGACTTCGACGCCGACGCGGAGAAGATCCGCAACGAGATCATCCGCATGCTCTCGGGCCCTGGTCGCCGGCAGGCCGGCACGGGCGCCGCAGCGGGCGGCGAGAAGACGAAGAATTCGAAGCTGCTCGACCAGTTCGGGCGCAACCTGACGAAGATGGCGACCGAGGGCAAGCTCGACCCCGTCGTCGGACGCCAGACCGAGATCGAGCGCGTGATGCAGATCCTCTCGCGCCGTCAGAAGAACAACCCCGTCCTGATCGGCGAGCCCGGTGTCGGCAAGACCGCCGTCGTCGAGGGCCTGGCATCGCGCATCGCGGCGAACCAGGTGCCGGAGCTGCTCAAGAACAAGCAGATCTACACGCTCGACCTCGCGGCCCTCGTCGCCGGCTCGAAGTATCGCGGCGAGTTCGAGGAGCGTCTCAAGAAGGTGATGAAGGAGATCACCCAGCGGGGCGACATCATTCTCTTCATCGACGAGCTCCATAATCTCGTCGGCGCAGGTGCGGCCGAGGGAGCGATCGACGCAGCGTCGATCCTCAAGCCGGCGCTCGCCCGCGGCGAGATGCAGACGATCGGCGCGACGACGCTCGACGAGTACCGCAAGTATCTCGAGCGCGACGCGGCGCTCGAGCGCCGCTTCCAGCAGGTGCGGGTCGAGGAACCGTCGATCGACGACACCGTCCAGATCCTGCGCGGGCTGCGCGACCGGTACGAGGCTCATCATCGTTGCAAGATCTCCGACGAGGCTCTGCGTGCGTCGGCGGTGCTCGCCGACCGGTACATCCAGGACCGTCACTTGCCGGACAAGGCCATCGACCTGATCGACGAGGCCGGCTCGCGCCTCCGCATCCGCACGATGTCCGCCCCGCCCCGCTACCGGGAGCTCGAGGAGGAGATCGAGAAGGTTCGCGCCGACAAGGAGAACGCGATCGAGGCGCAGGAGTTCGAGAAGGCGGCCGCGCTGCGCGACAAGGAGCGCAAGCTGACCCAGAAGAAGAAGGAGCTCGAGGAGAGCTGGCGCAACGAGGCCGACGAGGAGCAGCCCGAGGTGGGCGAGGAGGAGATCGCCGACATCGTCTCGATGTGGACGGGCATCCCGGTCTTCAAGCTCACAGAGGCCGAGTCGCAGAAGCTGATTCGAATGGAGGAAGAGCTGCACAAGCGCGTGATCGGCCAGGAGCAGGCGATCGTGGCCGTCTCCAAGGCGATCCGCCGCGCGCGCGCCGGGATCAAGGACCCGAAGCGCCCGACCGGCTCCTTCATCTTCCTCGGGCCGTCCGGCGTCGGGAAGACCGAGCTCGCGCGCACGCTCGCGGAGTTCCTCTTCGGCGACGAGGAGGCGATGATCCAGATCGACATGAGCGAGTACATGGAGAAGCACTCCGTCTCGCGCCTCGTCGGCTCGCCTCCCGGCTACGTCGGCTACGACGAGGGCGGCCAGCTCACCGAGGCCGTTCGGCGCAAGCCCTACTCGGTTCTCCTCCTCGACGAGGTCGAGAAGGCGCACCCCGACGTGTTCAACATCCTCCTCCAGATCCTCGAGGACGGGAAGCTGACGGACGCTCAGGGACGCAAGGTCGACTTCCGGAACACGATCGTGATCATGACGTCGAACATCGGCGCGGCTCAGATCTCGAAGAACCAGTCGCTCGGGTTCACGCTCGGCGACGAGACGGGCCTCACCTACGACGACATGAAGGGTCGCGTCATGGGCGAGCTGAAGAAGGTCTTCCGGCCCGAGCTCCTGAACCGCATCGACGAGATCATCGTCTTCCACAAGCTCGAGAAGAGCGAGATTCTGCAGATCGTCGACCTGATGATGAAGCGACTTCGCGACCAGATGACGATCCACGGAGCGGTCATCGAGCTCACCGACGACGCGAAGGAGCTGCTGGTCGAGCAGGGTTACGACCCGGCGATGGGAGCGCGCCCGCTGCGGCGCTCGATCCAGCGCCTGATCGAGGATCCGCTCGCCGACTTCGTGCTCGGCCGCGAGCTCTCGGAGGGCGCGACGATCCTCGTCGACCGCAAGCACGAGCTCGACGGGCTCGAGGGCGAGTCGCTCGTCGAGATCACCATCATCGAGGGTGAGGTCAAGGCCGAGGAGCCGGTGACCGTGCCGCCCGAGGCACCCGCCGAGGTGGACGAGGTCGCACCGGCCGAGGGCGACCTGACCTGAGGTGACCGCCGGGCGGTCGCCCGGAGCAACGGATCGAACGGCGGGCATCGTGGCTCCGGGGCGGTCCGCGCACCACGATGACGTAGGCTGGCGTGAATGGCACTGACGATCCGGCACGCGAGCCCGGCCGACTACGGGCGCGTCATCCAGCATCTCAACGCCTGGTGGGGCGGCCGGGATATGGCGCCGATGCTGCCGAAGCTGTTCTTCCTCCACTTCGAGGGAACGAGCTTCGTTGCCGAGGACGACGAGGGCAAGCTGGTTGCGTTCCTGATCGGATTCCTCTCGCAGGCGGATGCCGAGGAGGCGTACATTCACTTCGTCGGCGTCGCCCCCGAGCAGCGTGGCTCGGGCATCGGGAGGGAGCTCTACGAGCGGTTCTTCGCCGTCGTCGAGGACCACGGTAGGACACGCGTCCGATGCGTGACGTCGCCGGTGAACGAGGGCTCGATCGCGTTCCACGAGTCGCTCGGCTTCGTCGCCGAGCGCGTCGCCGAAGACTACGACGGGCCGGGCGAGGATCGCGTGCTGTTCGTCAAGCAGCTGAGCTGACGGTCTTCAAACGATCTTCACGAGCGCTCGGCTACCGTCATCCGGATGCCGGATCTCTTCGTCTCGTCGGCCAGGAGGCCCCGCCGCCGGCGCCGGCGGAGATCCGCGATCTTCGTCGTTGCCGTCGTCGGGCTGATCGTGGCGCTCGGGACAGGGGGCCTCGTCGTGACGGAACGGGGAACGATCCCGGCGCGTACGACCGTCGCGGGTATCGACGTCGGTGGGATGTCGTACGACGAGGCGACGGAGGCGCTTCTTCCGGCGACGCAGCGAGCGACGGCCCGTCCGATCCGGCTCATCGGCCCAGACGGCGCGTTGCGGGTCAGCGGTCGTGAGCTGGGCGCGCGACCGCTCGTCGACGTGGCGCTCGCGGAGGCCACCACGTCGGGATGGAGCACCCGCCTCCTGCGTCGACTCGGTCTCGGTGCCGAGCGAACCGTTCCGCTTTCCTACCGCCTCGGCCCCGTTCGTGCCGCAGAGCTCGCAAACCGCCTCGACGACGAGTTCGGCGACGTGCCGAAGAACGCCGATCTGAAGATCGGCGCCGACGGATCGTCGGTCACCATCACGGCGCCCGCACCCGGAACGGTCGTCGATCGCGGTGCGCTCCGGCGGGGCCTGAGCGCGCTCCCGCCGGAGCTGGGCGTCCCGCTCGTCACGCGCCCGCCCCTCATCGGGGTGGACGAGGCGCGGAGAGCGCAGGCGAAGGTGGGGCGCCTCCTCGACGGGCCGCGGGAAGTGCGCTTTCGCGACACCGGTGCGGTTCTCCGGGTTGCGACGGTCGCGTCACTCCTCACGACCCAGCCCGAAGCCGGGCAGCTGGGTATCGAGCTGGATCCGGAGGGGCTCAGGCGTGCCCTGCTTCCACGTCTCGGTCGGTTCGAGGAGGCGCCTGCCGACGCGCGATTCGTGACCGACGGATCGCGCGCACGGCTGATTCGGGCAACGGAAGGAAAGAGGCTCGACGGGGAGCGAATCGGGCTGTCGCTCGTCGGCAATCTCACAGCCCACGCGCACCGGGCCTGGTTTGTGATCGCGGAGCCGACATTCACGACATCGGCCGCGGAGAAGCTCCGCATCACCGAGCTCGTCTCCGAGTTCACGACCAACTACCCGTGCTGTGCTCCGCGCGTGACGAACATCAAGCGCGCGGCCGAGCTTCTCGACGGCACGATCATCCGCCCCGGGAAGGAGTTCTCGCTCAACGACGCGCTGGGAAAGCGAACCAAGGCAAAGGGGTTCGTCGCGGCGCCGCAGATCTTCAACGGCCGCTTCGAGGACGCCGTCGGTGGCGGCATCAGCCAGGTCGCGACCACGCTCTTCAACGCGGCGTTCTTCTCCGGTATCAGGCTCGTCTCGCACCGGGCGCATCAGTTCTACATCTCCCGCTATCCGATGGGTCGTGAGGCAACGATCTCGTGGGGCGGCCCCGAGTTGATCTTCAAGAACGACTGGCCTGCGGCGATCCTGATGAAGCTCGACGCGACGGACACGGGCATCACCGTGCGCTTCTTCTCGACGAAGCTGGGTCGGCGCGTGACGACGACGACGGGGAAGCCGTATCTCCCGACCACGCCGGGAACCGTGAGCGTCACGAATTCGGCCCTGCCGGCGGGAACGCGGAAGGTCGTCCAGGCGGCGGGGGACGGAGGCTTCACCGTCGACTTCACGCGCAAGGTGTTCCGTCACGGCAAGCTCATCCATGACGAGCACTACCGGCAGAAGTACGACGCCGAGGACGAGATCGTCGAGGTGGGGACGGGATAGAGACCGTTCGTTCCTCCGTCCGTTGTCCGATATGACGACACATCGTCCGATGCCTCGCGTACGATTCGCGGCATGGCAAAGGTGATCGTTCAGCATGTCTGCTCCGAATGCGGCACGGCGACGGGCCGCTGGCTCGGCAAGTGCCCGGGCTGCGGCGCGTTCGGCTCGCTCGTCGAGGAGATGACCGGGCAGGCAACCCCGGCGAAGGGTCGCGGGGGCGTCGCGCGCACGCCGGAGCGGCTGAGTGAGGTGCGAGCCGAGGAGGCGACGAGAATCGGAACGGGCGTGCCGGAGCTCGATCGTGTCCTCGGTGGCGGGCTCGTACCCGCATCGCTCGTCCTCGTGGGAGGCGAGCCGGGCGTGGGCAAGTCGACCCTTCTGCTCGCAGCCCTCGGAAACGTCGCGCGGGCGGGCCGCCGGTCACTTCTCGTCACGGGCGAGGAGTCGGTGGCGCAGGTCAAGCTTCGCGCGGATCGCCTCGGCGGCGCCGAGCAGGTGGAGATCCTCGCCGAGACGGAGCTCGAGTCCGTGTGCGCCACGCTCGAGCGAGAGCGCCCCGACGTCTGCGTGATCGATTCCGTGCAGACGCTGTACTCGGCCGACCTCGGGTCGGCGCCCGGCTCGGTTGCCCAGGTGCGGGAGGCGGCCGGACGGCTCCTCCGAGTCGCCAAGGAGCACGGGTGTCGCCACGATCCTCGTCGGTCACGTCACGAAGGACGGCTCCGTTGCGGGCCCGCGCGTGCTCGAGCACCTCGTCGACTGCGTCCTCCAGTTCGAAGGCGACCGCTACCACGCCCACCGCATCCTCCGTGCCGTGAAGAACCGGTTCGGCTCGACCAACGAGCTCGGCGTGTTCGAGATGACGAGCGCGGGCCTCGTCGGCGTCCCGAATCCCTCCGAGCTGTTCGGACGCAGCCATTCGGGGGAGGTCGGCGCTGCCGTGGCATGCGCTCTCGAGGGAACCCGGCCGATCCTGCTCGAGATCCAGTCGCTCGTCTCGCGGAGCGACCTCGCGATGCCCCGGAGGGTCGGCACGGGCGTCGATCCGAAGCGCCTCGCGATGATCGTCGCGGTCCTCTCGCGTCATGCCGGGATCGCGCTCGGCTCGGCGGACGTGTTCGTCAACGTCGCCGGCGGCGTGCGCATCGACGAGCCGGGCGCCGACCTCGCGGTCGCCCTCGCAATCGCCTCGGCAGCCCGGGGAATCCCGGTGCGTGACAGCGTCGCGGTCTTCGGTGAGATCGGCCTCACCGGGCGTCTACGGGTGGCTGCCCAGGCAGAGCGCAGGTTGGAGGAGTGCGCCAAGCTCGGAGTCGCGACCGTGATCGCACCGGAGGGGACGACCGGCCGCGGCGGGCCGAGAGTCACGCGCGCCGAGACCCTCAGGCAGGCAATCGCCGCCGGGCTCGACGGGAACACCCCGTCCGACCATGGCTAGCATCGCGTCTCCCGGACGTGGTGCATTCGACCGGAGCGCGATGTAATTCTCAGCTAGAATAGGAGTCCCTCGCCGGCAGCCTCTCAGCGCCGGCGGTTTTCGTGAAATGGGCGGATAACGGGAGGGTTAGCTTGTTCGACGTCGGCGACAATGTGGTGTATCCACACCACGGAGCAGGTACGGTCGTGAGCAAGGACACGCGCATCGTTCTTGGGCAGGAGCGCGAATACCTCACCATCAAGATCCTGCACAACGACATGACCGTCAATGTCCCTACGGAGAATGCCGAGAAGGTCGGCCTTCGTTGGGTAATCGGGCTGGACGCGGTGGAGGTCGTCGTGAAGGCGCTCTCCGGTGAGTCGACCGAGATGCCGAAGAACTGGAACCGGCGCTTCAAGCACAACCGGGACAAGATGAAGACCGGGGACATCCTCGAGCTCGCGGAGGTCGTGCGGAACCTCGCGCTGCGCGATCACGAGAAGGGCCTGTCTACGGGCGAGAAGCAGATGTACGTCAAGGCGAAGAAGATTCTCGCCTCCGAGTTCATGTACGCAAAGAACATGACCGAGGATGAGGCGGCCGAGTGGCTCGACGAGGTGCTTGCCAATCCCGCCGGCGGGAAGAAGAAGGTCAAGCCCAAGGCCAAGGTCGCTGCCGCGAGCGCGTGACGCGCCGTCTCCGCGGTGGCAGGGCCAGGGTTCGCCGCCGTGGTAGGTGAGGGGAACGACAGCACGACCTGGGCGATTCTGGTCGCCGCCGGCTCCGGCGAACGACTCGGGGCCGAGCGGCCCAAGGCGTTCGTCGCGCTCGGCGGCCGTGTGCTTCTGGCCGAGAGCCTCGAGCGCCTCGACACGAGCGAGTGGATCGACGCGGTCGTCGTCGCGGTGCCGGCCGACTGGGAGGACGCAGCGATCGCACTTGCCGAGGAGATCGTGGCGTCGAAGGTCGCGGCCGTCGTCACGGGCGGCGCCACGAGAGCCGCTTCGGTACGGGCGGCGCTCGAGCAGGTTCCCGACGATGCCCTGGTCGTAATCGTCCACGACGCCGCTCGCCCCTCGTCGACGACGCGGTGATCGAGCGAGTGATCCTTCCGCTCGGCGAAGGCTACGACGGCGCCGTCCCCGGCCTTCCTCTCGCGGACACGGTCAAGCGCGTCGAGCGAGGCGTCGTCGCCGAGACGGTGGACAGGACGGGGCTCGTCACGATTCAGACCCCCCAGGCGTTCACTGCGACCGCGCTGCGCGCTGCCTATGCAGGAGATGAACCGCTCGCCGCGACCGACTGCTCCTCGCTCGTGGAGGCGCGAGGCGGCCGCGTGCGCGTCGTCGACGGTGACCCGCGGCTGCTGAAGGTCACGACGACCGCCGATCTGGCGCTCGTCGAATCATGGCTCTGAGGGCCGTCTTCTTCGATGTCGGCGAGCCTCGGCGTCCGGAAGCCCGATCCTGCCTTCTTCGAGCATGTCGTCGAGCTGGCGGGCTTTCCGGCTCCCGAGGTCGCATACGTCGGTGACCGGGTCGATAACGACGTGCTCCCTGCAGCACGCGCCGGGCTCGTGGCGGTGCACGTGCGACGAGGGCCGTGGGGATCCCTGCAGCGAACGCCCGCGGAGGCGGCGATCGGCGTCGACGACCTCGCGTCGTTGCCACAGGCGCTAGCCTCGCTCCTATGAGCGGGCTTCGGATCGGCATCGGGATCGACGCGCACGCGTTCGCCGAAGGCGTGCCGCTCGTCCTCGGCGGCGTCACGATCGACCACCCGCGCGGCCTCGCGGGGCACTCCGACGGTGACGTCGTCGCGCACGCGTTGACCGATGCGCTGCTCGGAGCGGCCGGGCTCGCGGACATCGGTGCGCTGTTTCCCTCGAGCGACGAGCGCTACCGTGGAGCGGACTCGCTCGAGCTGCTCGCGGACGCCTACGGGCACGTGCAAGCCGCCGGGTTCGGGCTTGTGAACGCCGATTGCGTGCTCATCGGCCAGGAGCCCAGGATCGCGCCGCATCGCGTCGAGATGGGACGCCGGCTGGCGGAGGCGCTCGGCGTCGAGTCCGGCCGGGTTGGGGTGCGGGCGACGACAATGGACTTCCTCGGGTTCACCGGGCGTGGAGAGGGGCTTGCGGCGCAGGCGGTCGCCTTGCTGGAGCTCACTGCACGCTAGGTGGGCCGTACGCTCGCGAGAAGCGCCACACCTGAGCGCAAGTGGTCTCGATGACGGACGGCTCGCGGATGGCCGGGAGGCGTGCGGCTCGGGCGCCCAATCGGCCACGAGGAGCGCCTCCGGATCGCTCGCGTCATCGTCCGACGTCTCGGGCGGGACGAGGCTTGTCGTCGGTCGGTCAGGGAACGCTGGCGAACTGCAAGGCGTTGGGCGCCGTCGACCGCTTCCGTGAACCCGTGCCGCTCGATGGAGCGATGCGGTACCGGGTGCGGTCGAGTCGGGCGGCCTCGAGAACGGGGCGCCCGGGAAACGGTCACGCTCTCGTCACGGATCGGGCACACGGTCGTCGCACTTTCCACCGGCGTTCGGCTAGGTAGGTGTGCGGCTCAGGCAGCCGGCAGCGTAAAGCTGACGCTGGCGCCGCCCCCCGGGCGGTTCTCCGCCCAGATCCGCCCCCCGTGCGCTTCGACGAGGCCGCGGGCGATCGCGAGCCCGAGCCCCGCTCCACGTTGCGAGCGGGCCGGGTCGCTGCGCCAGAACCGATCGAACATGCGCCGCTCGGCCTCGTCGTCGAGACCTTCGCCCGTGTCCTCCACCGTGACCCGCACGGCATCACGGTCGGGCTCGACGCGCACGGCGACGGCACCGTCCGACGGCGTGTGGCGCAGTGCGTTCGTAAGCAGGTTGAGTAGCACTCGTTCGACCTTGTCGGGCGCGAAGCGGGCGACTGCGGCCGGGTCGACCTCGGAATCGAGCGTGACGTGACGCTGCAGCGCCTCGGCGGCCACGCCGCGCAGGCACGACGAGACGACGCGGTCGAGGCCCGACGCGTGCAGCTCGAGCGTCAGCGCCCCGGCGTCGATCCGTGCGAGCTCGAAGAGGTCCTCGACGAGCAGCGTCAGGCCGCGTACCTGATCACCGAGGGCGGGAAGGTAGTCGGCCGGCTCGGCGAGACCGTCCTCGAGCGCCTCGAGCATCGCCTGCATGTTCGCGAGCGGCGTCCGGAGATCATGACTCGCCCACGCAACGAGCTCGCGCCGAGCATCGAACAGCTGCTCGATGTTGGCGGCCATCTCGTTGAACGACTCGGCCATGTCGGCCACCTCGTTCGGGCCGGACTCCGGTGCTCGCACCGTCAGGTCACCGTGCGACAGCGCGACCGCGGCATCCCTGACCTTGTCGATCGAGCCCGCGATCGACCGGGCGAGAAAAAGGCCGCCGATCATCGCGACCGTCGCCGACGCGGCGAGCATCGCGAGGATCTTCACATCGTCGCCCATGTGGAACATCACCCACCCCGAGGTGAGCACGACGACGAGCGGCAGGCAGACCGCGAGGGCCGCGAGCCCCATCAGCTGCAGCCGCACGGTGGGGAGCGCCCGCAGGGCCAATGCGAGGAGGAACCCGACGCCGAGCGTGATCAGTGCGACGACAGCGGCGTTCCAGATCATCGACTTACGGCACCAGCCGGTAGCCGACGCCCCAGACGGTCTGGAGGTGAATCGGCTCGGAGGGATTGGTCTCGATCTTCTCGCGCAGCCGGCGGACGTGAACCGTCACGGTCCCGGTGTCGAGGGCTGCCTCGTACCCCCAGACCCGGCTCATCAGCTGATCGCGTCCGAAGACGCGACGGGGATTGCCCGCGAGGAATGCGAGGAGATCGAACTCCTTCGCCGTCAACCGCAGCTCCGTCCCGTCCTTGACGACGTCGCGGGTGCGGGTGTCGATCTCGATGTCGCCGAAGGAGAGCCGTGCCCGGGCGTCCTCCGCCGGCGCCGAGCGCCGGAGCACGGTGCGCACGCGGGCCGCGAGCTCTCGCGGTGAGAACGGCTTCGTCACGTAGTCGTCCGCTCCGAGCTCGAGACCCACGATCCGGTCGGCCTCCTCGCCTCGTGCCGTGAGCAGGATCACCGGCAGCTCCGAGCGCGACCGGATCCAACGACAGAGCTCGAGCCCGTCCGTGCCCGGGAGCATCACGTCGAGAACGACGAGATCGGGCGTCTCGCGCTCGAGCATTGCGCGCGCGTGGTCGCCGTGATCCGCCTCCAGCGTCGTGTGACCCTCCCGTTGGAGGTAGCGCACGACGACTTCTCGCACGATCGGCTCGTCATCGACGACAAGGACGGTGGCCATCCCACCCATTGTGGCGGTCCGGCCTTACGGGGAGATGAATTTGCTTTCCCGGCCCGCGGCACACGCTACGGCAGAGCCACCGTGCCGTCCGTGCTGACGACGACGAGCCCGTCCCGCGCGAGCGCTGCGACCGCCTCGCCGTCGAGCGAATCGCTCGGGGTCGCGGCGGCCGCCACGCGACGGAGCGTCGCCGCGCGGCGCTGCCGGAACGAGCCTTCGAATCGACCCTGCCTCCGGGCCGGCTCATCCCTCGTTCCGAATGACGGGCATCCAACCGCGAGAGGGCAGCTCTCACAGCGCGGCACGCGAGCGAGGCACACGGTGGCGCCGAGGTCCATCAGCGCGTTGGCTGCGGCGCCGCGTGAACGAATGGCCGGTGCGACGCTCGACCCGCTCGACGTTGACGTCGCGTGGCAGCACGTCCTCGCCGAGCGCGAAGTTCCGGATCGCGGCGGCGGTGTACGGCCCGACGCCCGGAAGCTCCGTCAGGTCGGCGGGCCAGCCGCTTCGTGCAACGATCTGTGCGGCGCGATGGAGCGCGAGCGCACGACGGTTGTAGCCGAGCCCTTGCCACGCGCGAATCACATCGGCAGCGCTCGCGGCGGCAAGGTCGTCGATGCTCGGCCATTGTTCGAGCCAGGCCGAGTACCGCGGCACCACGCGATCGACCTGCGTCTGCTGCAGCATCACCTCGCTGACGAGGATGGCGTACGGGGCCGTGGTGGCGCGCCACGGGAGATCGCGCCCGTTTTCGTCGTACCAGGTGAGGAGGAGCTCTTGCATACGGGCGATCGTATGCAGGCGGACGGTGCGCCGCCCGTCGAGCACCATCACGACGAGAGAAGCGCCGGGCCGCCCGCGACCGGACGGCCCGGCGCATGGGGCTCGCTACATGGGCCGGACGGCGAACCAGCCGTCGACGTTGTCACACAGGACGACGCCCTTCGGGTCGTTGTGGTAGGTGTAAGCGGGGAGACCGTTGACCGTCAGCTGTCGCTTCTTCCCGCGCTTGATGGTGCCGAAGGTCGCCATCACGCCCTTGACGTGCTTCTTGACCGTGCCCTTCACGTAGACCGGGGGCCAGGCAACGGCACAGCTTCCCTTGCACCGAATCTTGCCGCCCGCCTTCTTCTCGACCTTCCAGTAGTAGATGCCGAACTTGCCGGGGGTCGCGAGCACCTTGCCGAGATTGTTGGTCTTGATCTCGATCGCGGGCTTTGCGCCCCGTACGGTCTGGGGCCCTGTCGCGGACTGCGCGAGGGCGACCGGCACGATCGCCATGGCGGCGAACGCGACCAGCAGAGCGGTCTTCTTCATCAGTGGTATCTCCCTGTGTCGGTGTTCCGGATCGGTCAAGGGTTGCTGCTCCCAGGCTCCCGATGCACGCTTTTCGACCGAGGTTTAAGAGACTATTCAGGGCGACGCTGGACGGCGGACCGTGCGAGGCGTACGGTTCCGCCGTGGACGCCTCCGAGCCGACGTACGCACCCCCACCGGGGCAGGACGAGGTCGTCGCTGCGCTCCGTCGCGGTGACGAGCGCGTCTTCGCGGCGCTGGTCGACGAGTACGGCCCCGGGATGCTCCGCGTCGCCCGGATGTACGTCTCCTCCCGCGCGGTCGCAGAGGAGGTCGTGCAGGAAGCCTGGCTCGGCGTCATCGGCGGGATCGGACGCTTCGAGGGCCGCGCGTCTCTGAAGACCTGGATCTTCCGGATCGTCACGAACATCGCGAAGACGCGCGGCGAGCGCGAAGGGCGCAGCCTCCCCTTCTCGGCGGTCGTGGGCAGGGACGGCGAGAGCGAGCACGGCCGTCGATCCCGATCGCTTCCTCGATGCGGGGCGGTGGGCGGGCCACTGGACGTCCGCGCCGAGCCGCTGGTCGGAGCTTCCCGAAGAGCAGCTCGTCGGCGGCGAGACGGTCGGCGTCGTGGAGCGCGCGATCGCGGCGCTCCCGGAGGCCCAGCGCACGGTGATCACGCTGCGCGACGTGGAGGGGTGGAGCTCTGACGAGGTCCGTAACGCTCTCGACCTGAGCGAGACCAACCAGAGAGTCATCCTTCACCGAGCACGGTCGAAGGTACGTCGCGCCCTCGAGGAGTACCTGGACGGAGAGCAGACATGAGCCGCGAAGAACTGACCTGCCAGGAGCTCGTCGAGATCGTCACCGAGTACCTCGAGGGTGGGCTGACGGACGCGAAGAGGCATCAGTTCGAGGAGCACATCGCCGAGTGTGGCGGCTGTGCGAACTACGTCGACCAGATCCGAAGAACGATCGATCTCGCAGGTCGCGTTACGGTCGACGACCTGTCGGGCGAGACGAAGCTCGCGTTGCTCGCCGCCTTTCGTGACTGGAAGCGGGAGTGATCGCTACGCAGCGTTGCCCCTCTCGGCCACGGGATCCTCACTGAGCATCGTCGTCGACGGCGGCCAATGTGAGTGGCCGCGTTTGTGCGAGAGTTGGGGGAATGCTGCTCTACAACTCTGCGGTCTCCGGGAATTGCTACAAGGTGCGCCTTCTCGCAGCGCACCTCGGGCTCCCGCTCGAGCTCCACGAGCTCAGCGTCGTCGACCGTTCCAACCGCGCCGAGGTACTCGGCGACCTCAATCCTGCCCGTCGCGTGCCGACACTCGTCCTCGACGACGGACGACCGCTCGGTGAGTCGAACGCCATCCTCTGGTATCTGGGTGACGGCACCGCCTACGTTCCCGATGACCGCTACGACCGCGCGCAGGTGTTGCAGTGGCAGTTCTTCGAGCAGTACCAGCACGAGCCGGCGATCGCCGTCGTCCGGTTCCTGCTCGCGTACTCGGGCGAGGCCGAGAAGCACGCCGATCGCATCAGAGAGCAGACCGCCAACGGGTACGTCGCCCTCGACGCGATGGAACGGCATCTGACCGGCCGCGCGTTCCTCGTCGGAGATCGCTATTCCATCGCCGACATCTCGTTGTACGCCTACACCCACGTCGCACACGAGGGTGGCTTCGATCTCGGCCCGTACCCCGCGATCCGCGCGTGGCTCGATCGGGTTGCCGGGCAGGGCGGCCACATCACGATCGACGCGTGAGCCGGCCCGTTCGCGTCCGTTTCGCGCCAAGCCCGACCGGGTCGCTCCACCTCGGCAATGCGCTGAGCGCGGTCGCCAACCGCGGGTACGCGGACGAGCACGGCGGGACACTCGTCTTGCGGATCGACGACACCGATCCCGAGCGCAGCGTCGCCGGCGGCGAGGAGGCGATCCTCGCCGACCTCCACTGGCTGGACATCGGCTGGGAGGAAGGGCCGATCCGGCAGAGCTCGCGGGCGGGGCGCCACGCCGAGGCCGCCGCGTTGACGCTCGAGCACGGAGCCGTGCGCGATCCGGACGGGGCGATTCGCCTCGCCGGAACGACGCTTGCGCGCGCCGACGGGACCGCCACGTACCAGCTCGCGACCGTCGTCGACGACCTCGACCTCGGGATCACCCATATCATCCGCGGCTCCGACCACCGGCCGAACGAGGACGTGCAGCAGCGGATTGCCCGCGCGCTCGGTGCCGAGTTGCCGGAGGTGATCCACCACGGCCTCCTGCTCGGCGACGACGGGAAGAAGCTCTCGAAGCGCGCGGAGCATGCATCCGTCGGTGATCTCCGCGACGAGGGCATCCCTGCCACCGCCGTTCGCGCCTACCTCGACGAGCTGGGCCTGCCGCGACACGACATCCACCTCGACGTCGCCCGGCTCCACCGCCTCGCAATCGACGCGATCGCCTCGATGAGCGATGCCGACCTTGCCGCAGCGGCAGACGCGCCGGTCGAGCTCGCGCGCGCGCTGCGGGGCGCGCGCACCCTCGTCGAGGCACGCACGATTGCGCAACAGATCATCGATCCCTCAACGGTCTCTCTGGGGGACGAGGCGCGCCCCACGCTGGAACGGTTCGCCGAGCTTCGCGGGCCGGCCGGTGGAAACCTGGACGAGGAGAGCGCGCGCGCGATCGTGCGCGAGCTGAAGGCGGTGGGCGGCAATCTGAAGATGCTCAGGCTCGCGCTCACGGGAGCCGAGCGTGGGCCCGAGCTGTGGACGGTCGTCGCCGCGATTCCGCATGACGAGGCCCTTCGTCGGGCCGCCGCGGCTATAACACCGCGATGACCATCCGGCTCTACGACACGCAGACGAAGTCGCTCGTCGAGCTCCCCTCGGCCCCTGCAAAGGTCGGGATGTACGTCTGCGGCCCGACCGTGTACCAGCGGGCCCACATCGGCAACGCGGTCCCGTTCGTGATCTTCGCCTGGCTTCGCAACTGGCTCCGCGAGCGCGGCTACGACGTGACGTACGTCCACAACATCACCGACGTGAACGACAAGATCTACGAGGCCGCTCCCGGAGCGAGCGCGGCCCGTGCGCGTGACGCGACGCGCTGGTATCTCGAGGACACGGCGGCGTTCGGGCTCGAGATGCCCGACGCGCAACCGCTCGCTACCGAGACGATTCCCGAGATCGTCTCCCTGATCGAGGAGCTCATCGCCGGAGGGCACGCGTACGAGGCCGGCGGTGATGTCTACTTCCGGGTCGCGAGCTTCGAGACGTACGGTGCGCTCTCGGGCCAGCGCCCCGATCAGGTCGAGGAGCAGGAGCCGAGCGCGCTCAAGGAGGATCCGCGCGACTTCGCGCTCTGGAAGGCGACGAAGGAGGGCGAGGACACCTCCTGGGATTCACCCTGGGGGCCGGGCCGGCCCGGGTGGCACATCGAGTGCTCGGCGATGGCCGAGAAGACGCTCGGGCCGGAGTTCCTGATCCACGGCGGCGGCCTCGACCTCGTCTTCCCGCACCACGAGAACGAGCGGGCGCAGTCGCTGGCCGTCGGGCGGCCGTTCGCGAAGATCTGGATGCACAACGGCCTCCTCCGCTTCGTGGGCGAGAAGATGTCGAAGTCGGTCGGGAACATCGCCACGATCCAGGAGGTGATCGCCGAGTGGGGGCGCGAGACCGCGCTGCTCTTCCTCATGACGGGGCACTGGCGCAAGCCACTCGAGTTCTCGCACGAGGCGATGACGGCCGCGCGCACGCAGGTGGAAAGCCTGCGCAACGCGCTGCGCGGCGAGACCAGGTCGCGGGGCGACTGGGATTCCTTCGCCGTCGCGCTCGACGACGACTTCAACACCCCGGCCGCGCTCGCCGTTCTGCACCGCTTCGCACGCGAGGGCGCGCTCGAGGAGCTGCAGCGCGGCCTCGCCGTCTTCGGTCTCGGTGAGCTCGCCGACACGGTCGAGGTGCCGGCCGAGATCGCCGCGCTGGCCCGTGCGCGCACCGAGGCGCGTTCGGCACGCGACTTCGCCGAGGCAGATCGCCTGCGCGACGAGATCGCGCAGGCGGGGTGGGAGGTTCGGGACGTCCCTGGCGGCTTCGAGCTCGTGCCGCTGACGTGACGCGGGAGCTGATCTTCGGCAGGAACGCCGTCCGGGAGGCGCTCCGCGGTCGCCGGGCAGTGCTCGAGCTGTGGGTCTCCGAGCGCGCGGCCGCGTCGCTCGACTGGCTCGGTGAGGGGCCCCGGCCCCGCGTCGTCAAGGAGCGGGAGCTCACCGAGGCGGCGGCGAGCCCGGACCATCAGGGCGTCGTCGCATGGGCCGAGCCCTACCCGTACGCCGACCCGTGGGCACTCGCAGCCGAGGAGGCGCCCCTCCTCGCCTGCCTCGATCAGGTCACGGATCCCAGGAACCTCGGCGCGGTCGTCCGTTCAGCCGCCGGAGCCGGGGCGACGGGCGTGATCGTGCCGGCGCACGGTGCGGCTCAGGTGACCGCCGCGGTGTGCCGCTCGTCGGCCGGAGCGGTCGAGCACCTTCCGGTCGCGGTCGTGCCGAACCTCGCCCGCTATCTGGCCGAGATCAAGCGCGACGACCTCTGGTCGTACGCGGCCACCGTGGATGCGCCGCAGACGATGTGGCAGGCCGATCTGACCGGCGGCGTGGCGCTCGTCTTCGGCGCCGAGGGAAAGGGCGTGCGGCCGCTCGTTCGCAAGACCTGCGACGCGACGATCTCCATCCCGCTCGCGGCGGGCGTCGAATCGCTCAACGTCAGTGTCGCCGCTGCGGTCCTGCTCTACGAGGCGCGGCGCCAGCGCGGCGGAGAGGCGCCGGCCCCTCCCCGGGGGTGAACGGCCTGCCCGAGCCGACCCTCTACCTCTTCGACGGCTACAACCTGCTGCATGCCGGCGGCCACGGCGACGTGCGCGAGCTGACCGACGAGCTGGCGAGCTTCGTCGCGATGAGGGGTGCGCGGGGGATCGTCGTCTTCGACGGCGTCGGGGAGGACAAGGTCGCCGGCCCGCTCTCGGTTCGCTATGCGCCCGACGCCGACACGCTCCTCGAGCGGCTCGCAGCGGAGCACCGTCACGGCGAGCAGGTGTGTCTCGTCTCGTCGGATGCCGCCGTTCGCGGAACGAGCGGTCAGGAAGTGCGCAAGGTCTCCTCCGGGACCTTCCTACGGGAGCTCGAGAGCCCGTCGCACGACGAGAACGAGGCCTCGCGCCTCCGGGATCGGATCGACCCGGAGACGCGGGCAAGGCTCGAGCGGCTCCGTCGCGGCCTGTAGTCCGCGGCGTTCACCAGCCGGACGAGACCCGGAGGAGAGGCCGATGCCTCTCTCCGACCGTGGGGGCGAACACCTGTTCTAATCACCGTGCAAAGTTTGCAAAGGGGTTGTAACGCTTGCAAGAAGGTGCTAGGTTCTCCCTCAACTACAGGGTGAGACTTCGGTCGATCCTCGCGCAAACCCCCTCGGAAACCGCTCAAACAGGGAGAATCGATGTCCGCCCGCACAGCCGTCGCCCCCAAGACCCCGCAGAAGCTTCAACGTGAACTCGAGGATTTGCAGCTCGTCCTCAAGGCGCGAAACGGGAACCAGGCCGCCCTCGATCAGCTGATGCGGCGCTACCACGGCTTCGTCCGACTCAAGGCGAGCAGCTACTTCCTCGCGGGCGGCGACGCGGACGACCTCATCCAGGAAGGGATGATCGGCCTCTACAAGGCGATGCGCGACTTCCGGCACGACAAGGAGACGTCGTTCCGCTCGTTTGCCGAGCTGTGCGTGACGCGACAGATCATCACCGCGATCAAGACGGCGACCCGCTTCAAGCATTCTCCGCTGAACACGTACGTCTCGTTCAGCCACACCCCGGCGGGCCAGGAGAGTGACGGCGACTGCACCCTCGGTGACGCCTTGCCGGGCCCCGGCACGAACGACCCGGCCAGCTGCGTGATCTCGACGGAGGAGCTGCAGAGCCTCGTCGGTTGTCTCGGCACGTCGCTCTCCCCGCTCGAGTCCGACGCCTTGCGTCTCTACCTCGACGGCAAGTCGTACGACGCGATGGCGGTCGAGCTCGACTGCGACACGAAGACGATCGACAACGCGTTGCAGCGGGTCAAGCGCAAGATCGTGCAGCACCAGGCGACGCGCGCCGTTCCCGCCTAGAGCCGGGCCGGGCGCCGCGCGGTACGGCTACGATCGCCGCGTGGTTGTCCCCGGCACCCTTCGCCTGCGACCGACGTCGACTCGGTCGATGCGCGTCCTGCTTGTTGCCTTCGCGCTCGTCGTTCTGGCCGGGTGCGGAGGCTCGGCGACGGCCGACAAGGCTGCGAGCTCTGAGGATACGGCCGCTGTCGTCCTCGCCTCGCCGGCGCAAGCCCGATCGTTGATCCAGGATGGCGGCGTGACGCTTCTGGACGTTCGGACCCCCGAGGAGTTCGCGGCCGGTCACATCGCCGGCGCCGAGAACATCGACTTCTACGCCTCGGACTTTGCCGACCGGCTCGGCGGTCTCGACCACGGCGGGCGGTATGTCGTCTACTGCAAGTCCGGGAATCGCAGCGGCCAGGCGACGGTGATGATGGCACAGGGGGGTTTCGCGAGCGTCACCGATGTCGACGGCGGGTTCGACGCGTGGGAGACGGCCGGGTTGCCGACGGTCGCCGGGGGCTGAGTGGAGGCGCCATCCGCGGAGCTCTGGCCTCTTCGGTCGGGCGCCCTCGGCACAGATCAGTAGCAACTACCTACATTCTACAACTATGTAGTGGTATAGTGGAGGAGTGAGATCACTCTCCGACACCGCATCGCTGCCCTTCCTGTACCAGACGGAATGGTGCCCGGCCTCACACCGAGTCAGGCAGCGGCTCACCGAGCTCGGACTGCCGTTCGTGTCTGTGCCGGTGCCGGTCGAACGCACCGAGCGTGCGGCCCTCGTCGCGGCCACCGGCACGGATTCGATTCCGACGTACGTTGCGGCGGACGGCCAGGTGCTCGTCGGCGAGGAGACGATTCTCGACTACCTAGACGGCCACTGTGCCGAGCCGTTGGGCGCCACGTCCCACCGGATCAAGGCAGAGAAGGTGCGCCGCCGCCAACTGGAGGAGGCAGCAGCATGATCGTTGGAGAACAGTACGCCCTGACCGGGGAGACCGAGCTCGGATTCGAACAGGCCGTCGCACGCGTCCGCAAGGAGCTCGAGACAGAGGGCTTCGGGGTCCTGACGGAGATCGACGTGCGCGCGACGATGCGCAAGAAGCTCGGCATCGAGGTGGAGCCGTACCTGATCCTCGGCGCCTGCAACCCGACGTTCGCCCATCAGGCGCTCGAGCTCGAGGCCGAGCTCGGCGTTCTGCTGCCTTGCAACGTCGTCGTCTACGAGCGGGGCGAGCAGACGATCGTCTCGGCGATCGACGCGGAGCGGATGCTCTCGATCGTCGACAACTCGGAGCTCGCGTCCGTTGCGGCCGAGATCCGGAGCCGTCTCGCCCGGGTCGTGGAGCGCGTCTGGGAGGCGTCCGCCGACTGAGGCGCAGCCGGCCACCGGCGAGGTACTCGGTAAACGAGCGAGCCGCCCGCAGGCGGCTCGCTCTCGTACGGGGTCGCGGAGGCGATGCTCAGGTGAAGACGATCTCGCCGCCGGCGGCCTTCTCGTAGAACTCGCCGACCGTGATCACGCCCGTGACGTGCGGGACGAAGTCGTCGGCCGAGAGCCCGAACATGTCGACGGTCGCCTTGCAGCCGTAGACGCCGGCGCCGGAGTCGGCGATCATCTCGACGAACTCGGGGACAGGCGGGATGTCGAGCTTCTCCATCTTCCGCGCCATCATCTTCGTCGCCATCCAGGACATGCCGGGAATGGCCCCGACGATCGTGGGGATGTGCATGCCGGGGTTGCCGACGGTCGCGACCTTGATGTGGTCCTGGCGCTTCTTCGTGATCGCATCGAGCCCGAAGAAGGTGAAGAAGACATTGGCCTCCATGCCTTCCATCCTGGCCCCGTTCGCCATGATCAGTCCGGGATAGACGCCCTCCAGTGACCCCTTCGAGATCACGATCGAGACCTTCTCGATCGGCTTCGGCTTTTCGGCGGCCTCGGGCGCAACGAGCTGCTCGAGGTCGTGATCGGTCATCGTGGTCATCGTTTCGTCTCCTCTTCTAGATGCAGCCGTGGGGCTTGGGGATGCCGCCGATCTTGGCGGCGAGCTTTGCCGGCCCCTTCGGGAAAAGCTGGTAGAGCTCCTTGATCGGAACGCCGGACGCCTTGCCGAGCGTGCGAATCGACGGGGCCTCGCCGTTTGCCAGATACGTCTCTCGCATGAACGTGACGACCAGCCAGTGGCGCTGGGTGAGCTCGGCGATGCCGGCTTCGCGTGCGATCTCGGCGGCGATCGTCTCGTTCCACTGCTGTGGGTCGGTCAGGAAGCCCTCCGCATCGCGATCGATGGTGGTTAGCTCGATGGTTGTCATCGGTGGTGTCCTCTCTTCAGGCATTGGTCTCGACCGGTTTCTTGCCCCGCATCTGCATCTGCGGCGAGATCCCCGGAATGTCGCGACCGGGCAGCAGCAGGTGCCAGTACATCCACTGGAACATGAGCTTGCCCATGTGGTTGAGCCGGGACTCCTGCAGCAACGGCATCGGCCCGAGGGACGACGGGAAGCGACCGGGCAGCGGCTCGGTCTCGTAGTTGAAGTCGATCAGGAGGGCCTTGCCGAAGCCGGTCTCGATGAAGCAGTTCGAGTGGCCGTCGAAGGCCTCGTCCAGCGGATCGCCGGCGAGGAACCTGCGGATGTTCTCGGTCAGTATCTCTCCCTCGAAGTGCGTCACCGAGCCCGCCTTCGACGTGGGGACGTTCGTCGCGTCGCCGAGGGCGAACACGTTCGGCCGCGCGAGCGACTGCAACGTTCGGGGGTCGGTCGGCACGAAGTCGAGATCGTCGCCGAGGCCCGGCGAGCGGCCGACGTACTCGGCCCCGGAGTGGACGGGAACCGTCACGAGGAGGTCGAACGGGATCTCGCGTCCGTCGTAGGAGATGAGGCGTCCACCACTGCCGTCGACCTCGCCCGCGGCGAACTCGACCTCGAGGCCGATCTCCTTCTCCTCCAGCAGGTATGTCAGGTGCTCCGAGGCGACGGGTTTCGTGAAGCAGCCGTCGAGCGGCGTCGCGAGGACGATCTCCGTCCTGTCGCGAATCCCGCGCTCGCGCATGTGCCAGTCCGCGAGGAACGCGAACTCGATCGGCGCGACGGGGCACTTGATCGGCATGTCGATGAGGTTCACCACGAGCCGACCCCCGTCGAAGCGGTTCAGCGCCTCGGCGAGCGCCACCGAGCCCTCGGGCGTGTAGAAGGTGAAGACCCGCTCCATCCAGCCGGGGCCTTCGAGCCCCTCCGTCTCCTCGGGGGCGAGCCTCGCACCGGTGGCGACGATCAGGACGTCGTAGGGAAGGGCGGTGCCGTCGCTCAGGTGGACGCGGTCGTCGTCGATCGAGACGTGGTCGATCTCGACCTCGTGGAAGGCGATCCCGTCGTGGAACTGGCGGTGCCGCGGGCGGACGATGTCCTCGCTGCGTGTGAGCCCGAACGGGATGAACAGGAGACCGGGCTGGTAGACGTGCCGATCGTCTTTGTCGACGACGGCGATCTCGACCTCGCTGCGGTCGTATGACTTGCGAAGGCGGTTCGCCATCAGCGTGCCGCCGGTGCCACCACCAAGGATCACGATCTTCTTCGTCACTATCCGCCACCTCTCATGCCGGCTTGCTGTCTCGGTGCTTGCAGTGTGCGCCCGCCCAGGGGCAGGCGCATCGGGGTGCCGGCACAGTCCGGATCCGTAACAACTACTTAGACTGTACAAGCACTAAGTTGTGTATACTCCGCGAGTGATCCAACCCAAGACGGGCGCCAGCGCCCAGAGAAGAGGGAGTCCGATGACCGAGGCACCGATGTCCGCACTACCGAGCCCGTTGCCCGAGCCGCTCGTCGATCTCATCGCGCGACGCTTCCGCGTCATCGGCGAGCCGATGCGCATCAAGCTGATCGATCGACTGCGCGCAGGCGAGGCCACGGTGCAGGAGCTGACCGAGGCGGTGAACGCATCGCAGCAGAATGTCTCGAAGCATCTCGGCGTCCTCCACGATTCCGGCATCGTCGCCCGGCGCAAGGACGGGACACAGGCGTACTACCGCGTCGTCGACGAGGGCGTGTTCGAGCTCTGCGAGGCCGTGTGTGGCAGCGTCCAGCGCCAGGTGGCCGAGTTGAACGCGATCCTGGAAGGGGCCGGACGATGATCTCGTCATCCTGGCCGCTCGAGCGTGTGCTCTTCGCGCTCGCCGGCACCGTCACGATCGCGAGTGTCGCCGCCGCGACCTTCGTTACGCCCTGGTTCCTGCTGCTGACGCTGTTCGTCGGCGCGAGCCAGTGGCTCTTCGTCACCGTCTCCTGGTGCCCGGCGTCGCTCGTCGTCGAGCGCGTCTTCGGCGCAAAGAGGGGTTGTCCCCGATGACGGCCGTTGGGCCTGTCGGACGTCTGGGCGCATGGACGGCCGACCACTTCCGGGCAGTGCTCGTGGCGTGGATCGTCGTCGCCGTCGGGCTCGGCGTGCTGGCGCCCCGCGTCGAGCACGCGCTCTCGGGTGCGGGCTGGGAGGCATCCGGCTCGCAGTCGGTCGAGGCGCGCAAGCTGATCGATGCGAACTTCGGCGGCCAGTCGAGCGCCGCGTTGATGGTCGTCGTCCATTCACCGGACGCGACGGTCGCAGATCCGCAGTTCACCGCAACGGTGGATCGCGTCGTCGGGATCCTCCGGGCCGACTCCCGTGTGGCGTCGGTCGCGCTCCCCCGTGCGGGCCTCTCGATCTCCGAAGATGGCCACACGGCGATCGTCAGCGCCGGAGCGAACGGCTCGACGACGGTCATGGTCGCGGCAGCAGAGGCCCTCAAGGGTGACCTGAAGAAGGCGGGTGCGGAGGGCGTGCAGGTGAGCCTCACGGGCGCGTCCGGCATGTGGTCGGACTTCAACGAGGCGAACCGCAGCGCGATGATGAAGTCCGAACTGCTCTCGTGGCCGGTGACGCTCATCATCCTGATGCTCGCCTTCGGTTCGCTCGTCGCAGCGGGGCTGCCGCTCATGCTGACGATTCTCGGGCTGGTCGCCTCGGCCGGCACGCTGTATCTCGGCACGAAGTTCTTCGACATCTCGATCTGGGCGATGAATTTCGCGCTCATGTTCGCCCTCGCTCTCGGGATCGACTATGCCCTCTTCGTCGTTCACCGCTTCCGTGGCGCGTTCTTCGGCTCGAAGCTTCCGGCGCGCGAGGCCGTGGCGGTGACGATGGACACGGCCGGCAAGGCGGTTCTCTTCTCCGGCGCAACCGTGCTCATCTCGCTGTCGGCGGTCATGCTCGTCCCGAGCCCCGCGTTCCGCTCGATGGCGCTCGGGATCATGGTCTCGGTCCTCTTCGTCCTGCTCGCCACGTTGACGCTGCTCCCCGCAGTGCTCGCCAAGCTCGGCCCGCGTGTCGACAGGCTCGCTCTGAAATGGGTGCACTCCGGAGAGCACCGCTCGCCGGCGTTCGCCGCCTGGGCCGAGCGGCTGTGGCGGCATCCGATCGTGTTCGGGACGGGCGCTCTCGCGATCCTGGTCGTGCTTGCCTTGCCGGTGCTCGGTCTGAAGACCGGCATGCCCTCGATCAAGGTCGTCCCGGCGAGCGACACCTCTCGCCAGGGGTACGAGCTCGTGCAGGCTGCCTTCGGCGAGGGAGCCCCTGGTGCGCTCCAGATCGTCGGCTCGGCCGCAGACGTCACGAATGCGGCGGTGATCGTCAAGACCGACGCCGGAGTTGCACGAGCGATGCCCGTGCAGCCTGGTGCGGGCGGGCTCGCGCTCCTGCAGGTGATCCCCAATGCCGATCCGTCGAGCACGGAGGTCGGCGCGACGATCGATCGCCTGCGCGCGACGCTACCGGCCGGGCTGCTCGTCGGTGGCGCCACCGCGGAGAACCACGACCTCGAGGTGGCGCTTGCCGCCAAGACCCCGCTCGTCATCGGTGTCGTGCTCGTGCTCGGATTCCTCCTCCTCCTTCTGGCGCTGCAGGCGCCCGTGATCGCCGCCGTCGGCGTCGTCACCAACCTGCTGGCGGTGGGAGCGGCCTTCGGCGTCGCCCGGCTCATCTTCCAGGAGGGCCACGGGTCCGGGCTTCTCGGCTTCGAGTCGCAGGGCTTCATCGATGCCTGGGGGCCGGTGTTCTTCTTCGCGATGATCTTCGCGATCTCGATGGACTACACCGTGTTCCTGCTCTCGTCGGCAAAGGAGCACTACGACCTCAACCATGACCCGAAGGAGGCGATGGTCGGCGGGGTCGCACACTCGGGCCGCGTGATCTTCGCCGCCGCCGCCGTGATGGTCGCCGTGTTCCTCACGTTCGCCCTCTCGGGGCCGCTGCCGCCGAAGGAGATGGGGGTCATCCTCGGCGTCGCCGTCCTGCTCGACGCGCTCCTGATCCGGCTCGTCCTGATCCCGGTCGCGCTGCGGCTTCTCGGGACATGGGCCTGGGGCTTGCCCCGGTGGCTCGACCGTATCCTCCCCGACGTCCGGTTCGGTCACTCGTGACTCTGACGGCCACAGCGCGTGCGATCCCGGATTCGCTGCGTCAGGAGATCCTCATCGACGGTGGTCGCCACCGGCTTGTCACCGACGAGCCGGTGGCGGTCGGCGGTGAGGGGACAGCGCCGGCGCCCCACGAGCTTCTCGTGGCAGCTCTTGCGGGCTGCGTCTCGACGACGCTCGTGATGTACGCGAGGACGAAGGGATGGGACCTCGGCGAGGTCTCCGTCGCCGTGGATTACGACCATCGGGCGAGGCCGCGTACGGCCGCGGTCACGATCGCACTCGGCGGAGACCTGACGGACGAGCAGCTCGTTCGACTCGAGCAGGTCGCGGCGAGCTGTCCCGTGCGGCGAGCAATCGAGCCGGGCATCGTGATCACCGAGAGCATCCAAGCGGTCACCGCCTCCTCGCGCTAGCGTTCCGCGCCGACGGAACCGTTGCACCGCAGGAAGGAAGGACGGAAGGCGGGAAGGACGTGCGGCGGCAACCCGGCAGCCCAGGAACTGCTCGTGTTGAATCAACACAAGCTCGATCTCCGCGACGACCGAAGGCAGCGACAA
The DNA here is from genome assembly GCA_963727515.1 of uncultured Thermoleophilia bacterium. Lineage (GTDB taxonomy): Bacteria > Actinomycetota > Thermoleophilia > Gaiellales > Gaiellaceae > Gaiella. Next base: position 192,788 of record CAVSGN010000002.1, read on the forward strand.
CGTGACATCTCCCCGACGCGCCGTGGTGCAGGGCAAGCCCTCTCGCGACGGCAACCCTGATCCCCCCGGACGCTGGCGGGCCCTCGCCGTTCTCGCGGTCGCGATGGTCATGTCGATGGCGACTTGGTTCTCGGCGTCGGCGGTGCTGCCGCAGCTCCGTGATCAGTGGGGCCTCTCGACGACGGCTGCCTCGTGGCTGACGATCGCCGTTCAGCTCGGGTTCGTCGTCGGTGCGGTTGCATCCGCCCTGCTGAACCTCGCCGACATCGTCGCGCCGCGGCGCCTGATCCTGGCCGGCTCGCTCGCCGCTGCCGCCGCCAACCTCGGGCTGCTCCTCGCCTCCGGTGCGGGGATCGCGATCGCGCTCCGGTTTCTCACGGGCATCGCGCTCGCAGCGGTCTACCCGCCGGCGCTGAAGGCGATGTCGACCTGGTTCCGGGCGGGGCGCGGCACCGCGCTCGGGATCATGGTTGGAGCTCTCACGCTCGGGTCGGCGCTGCCGCACCTCGTCAACGGTCTCGGTGGCGTCTCCTGGGAGGCAGTGATCGTGACGACGTCGCTTCTCACGGTCACGGGTGGTCTCATCGCCGGATCCGTCTTCCACGAAGGCCCGTTCGGCTTCCCGCCGGCCGTCTTCGATCCGCGCGAGGCCGGACGGCTGATTCGCGTCCGCGCGGTCCGGCTCGCGTCCCTCGGATACTTCGGCCACATGTGGGAGCTCTATGCCATGTGGGCCTGGTTCGCCGCTTTCGCCACCGACATGCTGAGGCTGCACGGAGTCGCAGACCCGACGCGGGTCGCATCCCTGTTGACGTTCGCGGTCATCGGTGCCGGAGCCATCGGCTGCTACGGCGGCGGCGTCCTCGGCGACCGCTGGGGAAGAACGAGGCTGACCGCGTCGGCGATGGCGGTATCCGGCGCGTGCGCCCTCGTCATCGGGGCACTGCGAACCGGCCCGCTCGTCGTCCTGATCGCCGTGGCGCTCGTCTGGGGCCTGACGGTCGTCGCCGACTCCGCCCAGTTCTCCACCATCGTCACCGAGGTCGCCGATCAGGCATACGTCGGCACCGCGGTCACGATGCAGCTCGCGATCGGCTTCGTCCTCACGGTCGTCACGATCTGGCTCGTGCCCGTCGTCCGGGACGGCTCGAGCTGGTTCTGGGCGTTCGTCCTCCTCGTGCCGGGACCGGTGATCGGGGTTGCGGCGATGCTACGTCTCCGTTCGCTTCCCGAGTCCGCGCAGATCGCAGGCGGACGGGGCTGACTAGACTCGGCCGATGATCGAGGTCGGCCAGAGCGCGTCGCGCACACGGCTCGTGCTCGAGAGCGACATCGAGCGCTTCACCGAGATCTCGGGCGATAGGAACCCGCTCCACTACGACGAGGGGCTCGCCGCGCGGAGCCGCTTCGGGCGGATCATCGTTCAGGGCGGCGTCACCTCGGGGCTGCTGAACGCGCTCGTCGCCGAGGACCTGCCCGGCCCGGGCTCCGTCTTCCTCCACGTCGACTGGAGCTTCCGCGCCCCGGTCGGCCCGGGCGACGAGATCACGGCGCGCGCCGAGGTGCTCGAGGCCCGTGCAGACAAGCCGATCTACAAGCTCGCGACGACGATCACGAATCAGGACGGCGTCGTCGTCCTCGACGGCACGGCGCTCGTCTGGCAGGAGCCGCTCGCTGAATCGGAGCGCTCGAGGGCGACGTGACGACGTAGGTCCAGCGTGGCCGCACTCCCTCGCCGAGAACGGTAACGTTCAGTCGAACATATGTTCGATTCATCTGGAGGAGCTTCGATCCTGCACGCCGACCTCGACGCGTTCTTCGCGTCCGTCGAGCAGCGGGACGACCCACGGCTACGCGGGCGTCCCGTCATCGTCGGCGGGGGCGTGGTCCTGGCGGCGAGCTACGAGGCCAAGGCGTACGGGATCCGGACCGCGATGGGTGGCCGGCTCGCGCAGCGCCTTTGCCCCCAGGCCGTCGTCGTCCCGCCTCGCATGTCGGCGTACTCGGAGGCGAGCAAGGCGGTCTTCCGGGTCTTCGATGACATGGCTCCGTTCGTGGAGGGGCTGTCGATCGACGAGGCTTTCCTCGATGTGAGGGGCATGGAGCGGAGCGTCGGCTCACCCGTCGAGATCGCGGTGCGCCTCCGAGACGCCGTGCGCGACGAGGTCGGACTGCCGATCACCGTGGGGATCGCCCGGACGAAGTTTCTTGCGAAGGTTGCGAGCGCCGTCGCAAAGCCTGACGGGTTGCTCGTCGTGCCGGTGGATCGGGAGCTGGCGTTCCTTCATCCACTCCCCGTCGAACGGCTCTGGGGCGTCGGGCCGGTCACGGCGGGGAAGCTGCGCTCCCGTGGGATCACGACCGTCGGCCGGCTCGCGCTCGTTTCCGAGGATGCGCTCTCGGCCATGCTCGGACCGGGCGCGGGTCGCCACCTCCACGCGCTCGCCCACAACCGTGACCCGAGACGTGTTCGTGCCCGCCACCGGCGCGGGTCGATCGGCTCACAGCGCGCCCGCAGGCACTCGCGCTGGTCGCATGAGTCCGTCGACGCCGACCTCGTCGCTCTCGTCGACCGGGTCGCGCGTCGCCTGCGGGCCGCCGGACGCGTCGGACGCACCGTCGTCCTGCGGCTCCGCTTCGAGGACTTCACGCGGGCGACCCGCTCGCTCACCCTGACGCGACCGACCGCGGCGACGACGCAGATCCTCGCCGTCGCGAGGGGCCTTCTGGCGGCTTCGCTTCCGGAGATCGAGGCGCGCGGCTTGACGCTCGTCGGAATCTCCGTCGCGAATCTCGAGGATGCGCGCGCCGTACAACTCGTCCTGCCTCTGGACGGGGACGACCCCGAGGCGCTCGACGCGGCGCTCGATCGGGTTCGTGACCGCTTCGGCTCGACGGCGATCACGCGCGGCGTGCTCGTCGGCCGCGCCCCGGGAATCACGATGCCGCAGCTCCCGGATTGATCTCAGCCGACGAGCGGGGCGAGCGCGACCACTTCGCGATGGAACGGCGGCGTGTCGTCGTCGGACGGCGGCTCGTCGAGCTCCTCGGCGTAGCGCCGCCCCTCCCAGACAGCGGCTGCGATCGTGCCGGGGCTCCACGCGTCACCGACGAGGCGGACGACCGGGCCGTCGCGGCCTTCGAGGGACGCGGTCAGCTCGAGCGCCACCTCGTCGCGCGGCAGGCGTGCGGTGACGAGCACGAGGGCGTCGCACGGCAGCTCGTGCTCCCGGTCCGTGTACGAGCACACGACCCGCGCGTTCCCGCCGTCCGCGCCGACGAGTACGTGCGAGGTCAGCGCCTCGACACCGAGCTCGAGAAGACGGCGCTGGATCCGGTGTTGCTCCATGGTGTTCACCGTCCACTCCGAGACACGTGGCTCCGATGTCACGATCGTGACCCGGTAGCCCTCGTCGGCCAGAAGCTCTGCGAGCACGCCGCCCGTGTAGAAGTGGTCGTCGTCGAAGAGGACAACACGGTTCCCCGCGGGCCGCCTCCCGGCGAGCAGGTCGTCGGGCGTGAGGATCTCCGCCGTCGCGAGTGCGAGCGGTCGGGTATGGACGCGGCCGACCGCGTCCGCGCGCCAGCGCGCACCGGTCGCGACCGCGACGTGGTCGAAGTCGTAGGAGAGGATCTCCTCGGCGGTGACGGCGTTCCCGAGCGCGAGCTCGACGTTGCGGAGGCGCTCGAGCTGCGCCTTGCGATAGTCGACGACGCGGATCCAGGCAGCGAGCCCCGGTAGGCGCGCCTCGCGCACGACCCGTCCACCGAGCTCGCCCTCCGCATCCGCCAGGACGACGTCGTAGCCGCGGCGGCCGAGCGACATCGCTGCCTCGAGGCCGGCCGGTCCGGCTCCGACGACGAGTACCTTGCCGTCGGTCGTCTTCGGCCTGATCCGCTCGGGATGCCAGCCGCGCCGCCACTCCTCGCCCATGCTCGGGTTCTGGGTGCAACGGATCGGGACGGCGAGCGCGTCGCCCGTGACGCAGATGTTGCAGCCGATGCACTCCCGGATGTCCTCGAACCGGCCCTCCTCGATCTTCCGAGGCAGGAACGGGTCGGCGATCGACGGGCGCGCGGCTCCGATCAGGTCGAGAACACCGTCGCGGATCATGCGCACCATCGTGTCGGGCGAGGTGAAGCGCCCGACGCCGACAACGGGCTTCGTCGTCAGCTGCTTCAGGCCCTTGACGTATTCCTCCTGTGCACCCTCAGCGGCGAAGCGTGAGGTGATCGAGTCGAAGTCCCACTCGCCCACCATGAAGTCCCAGAGGTCGGGTAGCTCGCCGACGAGGCCGAGAACCTCCTCGATCTCTGCCCGCTCGAGGCCGGCATCGCCGACCAGCTCGTCGACGCAGATGCGGCAGGCGACCGCGGCCCGCCCATCAACTTCCTCGAGCGTATCGAGCAGCACCTCGCGCAGCAGCCGCGCGCGGTTCTCGATGCTGCCCCCGTAGGCGTCGGTGCGGTCGTTCGTGCGGCGGGAGAGGAAGTGCTGGAGCGTCGTCAGCCCGTGGCCCGCGTACACGTAGACGAGGTCGTAGCCGGCTTGCAGCGACCGCGCGACCGCCTGCCGGTGCCACCGGCGGAGGTCGGCGATGTCGCCGATGTCCATGCGGCGCGCCTGGACGGGGTCGCTGCCCATCGTCGGGAGGTTCGACGGCCCGAGCGGCGGGCGGCGGGCCCAGAAGTTCGGTGAGTTCATGCCCGCGTGGACGAGCTCGATCCCGGCCAGCGAGCCGTGCTCGTGCACCTTCTCGACGAGGCGGGCGTGAGCGGGAATGTCGGACTCGTCCCAGATCCGCCCCTCGACGTAGCCGCCGAAGTCGTTCGAGTGGTGGATCTCGACCTCCTCCGTGCAGACGACCGCCCAGCCGCCCTCGGCCTTCACCCCGCGCATGAACGCGTGTGCGGTGGGGTCGCGGTGCCCCATCCCGTTGCAGTGCGGGACCTGGAAGAACCGGTTCCGCGCCGTCACCGGCCCGATCCGCACCGGCTCGAAGAGGACGTCGTAGCGCGGGTCGCGTGGCATCGAGACTGACTCTACGGTCAGGGCGCGTCGGATACAACCAGGAACGAGTATCCGTAGACGGGGACGCGCGTCCGGCTCGGGCGCAGGATCTCCGCGTGACGACGAACAGGGGGTGTCGTGTACACATTCGTCGACGCCGGCTCGCTCGAGGGTCGGCGCAAGCTGATCGCCCGGGAGCTCGGCGCGCAGGCAATCAGGCTGAACCGTTTCGACTCGCAGCCCGGCCAGGAGGGTTTCAGCCACGATGAGGCCGAGTCCGGCCAGGAGGAGATCTATGTCCCGGTCGCAGGCAGCGGCAGGCTCGTGATCGGTGTTGACGAGGTCCCGCTCGAACCGGGGTGTTTCGTCCTCGTCTCGCCGGAGGAGACGCGCCAGGTGGTAGCCGGGCCAGATGGGCTGTCCTACGTCGTTGTCGGGGCCGTCGTGGGTACGCCGCGTGTGTGACGTCGGCGGGAGCGGGAGAGCCGGAGAAGGGATTCGAACCCTTGGCCCCCGCTTTACAAGAGCGGTGCTCTGACCAGCTGAGCTACTCCGGCGACAGCGACATGGTAGTCGCCGCGGGTAACGACGGGCCCGTCCGCATTCGCGTGTGGCGCCGGAACGAGCAGTGGCCGCGCACACGGCGCGGCCACTGCACACCCGGATCGGAGACGACTCAGGCAGCCGCCCGAGCGGGCTGCGCCTCGATCACCGGCTGGTCGGCCGAACGCTCGTGCTCGAGCGTCGGGAGCCACTCGAGCCACGTCGGCAGGTACCAGTTCCACTCGCCGAGGAGCTTCATCGTCGCGGGCAGCAGCACGGCCCGCACGATCGTGGCGTCGATCAGGACGGCGGCCGCGAGGCCGATGCCCATCTCCTTCATGTCGATGATCGGCATCAGTGCGAAGACACCGAAGACGAACACCATCACGACGGCCGCGCTCGTCACGACACCGGCGGTCGAGCGGATGCCTGCCTCGACGGCCCGCTCCGTGCTCATGCCGCGGTCGAAGTACTCCTTGACCCGGCTGAGGATGAACACGTGGTAGTCCATCGAGAGCCCGAACAGGATCACGAACAGGAACATCGGCAGCCACGAGGCGATGCCACCGTTCGTCTGGAAGTCGAGGATGTTCGACCCCCAGCCCCACTGGAACACGGCCACGAGCAGGCCGTACGCGGCCGCGACGGACAGCAGGTTCATGAGGATCGCCTTGATCGGGATCACGATCGACCGGAACGAGACGAGCAGCAGCACGAACGCGAAGCTGAGGACGAAGACGAACACGAGCGGCGCCGAGGACTTCATGCTCTCGCTCCAGTCCTTCGACGACGCCGTCTCGCCCGTCACTGCGTACTCGATACCGTCGACCTTGCCGATCGTCGCCGGCAGGACCTCGTTGCGGAGCGTGTCGAGTGCCTGGTTCGAGGTCGAGTCCGTCCCGCTTCCGACGAGCGGAATCGCAACCCAGAGCGCCTTGCCGTTCGGCGAGGTCTCCGAGTAGATCGGCTCGAGAGCCTTGCCCGAGGCGAGCGCCTGCGTCTTCAGCTCTGCCACCGCCGCCTGCAGGGCGGGATCGGTTGCGTTGCCGTCGATCGCCACGATCGCCGGCGTCGCGCCGCCCGGGAAGGCGTCCTGCACCTTCTGGTAGTCCTGCACCTCCTTGAGTGACTTCGGCATCGCTTCGAGGCCGGACTGACTCGTGTGCAGGTTGAGGGCCGGAAGCGCCAGTGCGATGAGCACGGCGGTCGCCCCGAGCGCCGAGACGAGCGGGCGTCGCAGGACGGCGCCGAGGATCGCGCCCCAGAGTCGACCCTGTCCATCGTCGCGCTTGAGGCGGTTGACGAACGGGATCCGCACCTTGTCGACCCTGTCGCCGAGCCACGAGAGCATCGCCGGCAGCACGGTGAGCGAGCCGATCATCGCCACGAGCACGACCATCATCGTTCCGATCGCGAACGACATGAACGTCTTGTCGCCGGAGAAGAACATCCCGGCCATCGCGATCATCACCGTGAAGCCGGAGATCAGCACTGCACGGCCGGACGTGGCCGCGGCGGCCTCGAGGGCTGCCGATTCACTGCGTCCCGCCCTCCGCTCGTCGCGCTCGCGACGGATGTAGAAGAGCGAGTAGTCGACGCCGACGGCGAGACCGATCAGGAGGATGACCTCGGAGATCGACTCGTCCATCGGCACGATGTGGCTCGGCAGGGCGACGAGGCCCATCGTGGCGATCACCGCGGTGAGCGCGAGACCGAGTGGGATCAGGGCGCCGACGAGCGACCCGAACACGAGCATGAGGATCACGAGCGTGATCGGGATCGAGATCATCCCGGCACGGGCGAGCTGCGAGCCGAACATCGCGTCGAGAGCCTTGCCGGTCGACGCCGAGCCGGCCTCGACGACGAGGAACGCGGGATTCGCCTTCTGGACCTGCTCCGTGCCGGCGGTGATCGTGTCGATGTAGGCCGCCGCCTCGTCGTAGGTGCCCTTCGGGCTGAACTGGATCAGCACTGCGTGCCCGTCGGCCGAGATCTGCCCGTCGTTGCCCTTCGCGAACGGCGAGCGAAGTTCCGTCACCTTCGGGGAGGACTCGAGCTTCGTGATCGCCTGGTCGACGACCGCGCGAAACGCTGGATCCGTCGCCGTCTTCGACGACGACTGGACGAGGACGTACTCCATCTGCTTGTCCGGCTTGAAGCCGGCGTCGCGGATGATGTGGTCGGCCGTGCGTGCCTCGCCGACGTTCATGTCGTTCGGGTCGATCGTCTTCATGCCGACCACGCTGCCGATGACGACCGACGCGACGACGAACGCAAGCCATCCGAAGATGGCGGTCTTGCGGTGGTTCGCACTCCAGCGACCCATCCGGGCCGCGATGTTCGTGCTCTGCTTCAAGGGTGACATCCGATTCTCCTAGAGGGTCGTTGATCTGACCCCCGCAGGCTCGCACCGTGGCACCGCCGGGGCAGTGCGGCGTTCAGGCGTTCACGGGTAGGGAAAACCGCACTCTTTGGTGGGGCGTCAGCCGGGGGAGAGGCTGCCCGGACGAAACCCAGGGGAGAGGCTGAAGCCTCCCCCCAGAGGGAAGCGGCTTCGCCGCGCTGGTCCTTTTACTCCCGCATGAAGGCGAGAACGGCGAGCACGCGGCGATGGTCATCGCTCGTCGCCGGCAGGTCGAGCTTCGTGAAGATGCTCGTCACGTGCTTCTCCACCGCGCGCAGCGTCACGAACATCCTGTCGGCGATCGCCTGGTTGGAGCGACCCTCGGCCATCAACTCCATCACCTCACGCTCGCGCGGCGTCAGCGCATCGAGCGGGTCGTCGACGCGCTTGCGCCCGAGGAGCTGGCTGACGACAGCGGGATCGAGCGCGGAGCCGCCCTCCCCGACGCGCCGTACGGCCGCGGCGAACTCCTCCAGATCGGAGATCCTGTCCTTGAGCAGATAGCCGACGCCCTCGGCGCCCGTCCTCGAGCAGGCCGACCGCGTACGCCAGGCTCGACGTACTGCGAGAGGACGAGCACCCCCGTCGCCGGGAAGCGCTCCCGGATCGTCCGCGCGGCGACGAGTCCCTCGTCGGTGTGGGTCGGAGGCATCCTGATGTCGACGATCGCGACGTCCGGCTTGTGAAGTGCAACGTGACGCAGGAGGTCGTCCGCCGTGCCGGACTGCGCCGCTACCTCGAACCCGGCCTCGCCGAGGAGGCGGACGACACCTTCCCGGAGGAGGATCGAGTCCTCGGCGATCACGACCGTCATCGCGTGTCCGAGCATCGCGATCGTGTTCCGAAGCGGTGGGAAATCCCGTGGCAGGCCGTCGGCGGTGAGCTGGTGGATGTGCTCCGGCTCGGGGAGACCCGCCAGCCGGTGATGTCCGAGATCGCGGGCGGCGAACGGGGCCGGATCGCAGGCCGTCTCCGAGAGGAGGATCTGACCGCCGTGCCCGGCCGCTCCGATCCGGGCCGCCCGATGGACGTCGATCCCCGTGTATCCCTCGTCGGTCACGAGCGGCCGGCCGACGTGAATTCCCATGCGGACGCGGACGCGTCGGTCGCCGACCCACTCGTGGTCGATCAGCGCCCGCTGTGACTCGACGGCCGCTGTCGCGGCTGCACCGAGCGTCTCGAAGGCTGCGAACAGCTCGTCGCCGTGCGCGTCGATCACCGCGCCGCCGCTCGCGCGGACTGCCTCGCGCAGCAGCCGTCTCACGTCGGTCAGGATGACCGCGTAGTCGGAGCCTGCTTCATGGACGAGCTGGGTCGAGCCCTCGATGTCGGAGAGCAGGAACGCAACCGTTTCGGCTTCGCTCGTCACAACGTCGAGTCTACTTCGACGGCGTCTGTGACCTGCAATGGCATCTCGGCCGAGATCCGCGTTCCACCCCCCACATCGCTCGCGACCTCGAACGTGCCGTCGAGGGCCTCGACGCGGTCCCGAAGCCCTGCCAACCCGGTTCCTCGCGATGCGTCGGCGCCGCCGATCCCGTCGTCGACGACGGTGACGTTGGCCCAGTCGTCGTCCGCCTCGACGGTGACGGTCACGCGCGTTGCGCCGGCGTACTTGACGACGTTCGTCAGCGCCTCGGAGACGACGTAGTACGCCGCAGCCTCGACGGCGGCCGGAAGGCGATCCGTGGGAAGATCGATCTCGATCGGCAGGGGCGTCCGCACCGCGAGCGCCTCGATCGCCGCGGCGAGCCCCTGGTCGGTGAGGACGGCCGGGTGGATCCCGCGTGCGAGCTCCCGGAGCTCCTCGAGCGCGGCCGCCAGCTCCTCCCGTGAGGCCGCGAGAACCTGCCTGGCCCCGTCCCGGTCGGAGTCGAGCAGCGAATCGGCCAGGCGGAGTGAGACGGACAGGGAAACAAGTCGCTGCTGGGCACCGTCATGGAGGTTTCGCTCGAGCTTCTGCCGTGCCTCGCCGGCCGCCTCGATGATCCGCGCGCGGGAGGCGCGGATCTCGGCCTCCTGTCTCTTGCGTTCGGTCACGTCGACGCCGGAGAGCAGGACGAGCGATGCCTTGCGGCCCGTGACGTCGTCGATTGCGGTCGCAGTCCAGGCGACATCGAGGTGGCCGCCGTCCGCGCGCAGCCAGCGGGACTCCCGCTCGGGCATCGTGACCCCGTTCGCGGCCCCGGCGATCATCATCGAGGCCACGTACGCATCACCGGGATCGATGAACTCGAGGACGCTCCTGCGCACGAGGGCCTCGTCGGGCCATCCGAGCGCCGAGCGTACCGCGTTGTTGACGCCCGCCCGGTTCTCGTCGATCCCGCTGTCGACGATCGTTCCCTCGTTGTCGACCACGATGATCAGGCTGGGGATCGCCTGCATGAGCGTCGCGGTGATGTCTCGCTCGCGTTGAAGCTGCACCTCCCGCTGGTTTCGCTCCGTGATGTCGATCCCGCCGAGGACGATGGTCGTGACCCTTCCCGTCGCGTCGGCCACCGGCGCGCTGCGCCATTCGATCACGCGATCCTCGCCTTGCTGGTTCGTGAAGGCATTCTCGTACTGCGCGTCCGGATAGTCGGGCGCGCGCGCATGAAAGCGCTGCTGCATCGCCTCGCGGTCGGAGTCCTCGATGAAGACGTCCCAGAAGTACTGGCCCCGGAGGTCGTCCTCGAGCGGATATCCGCTCGCCTCCACGGTAGCGCGGTTCTGGTTGAGGATCCGGCCATTGGTATCGATCACGACGAGGAGGCTCGGCGCGGTGTTGGTGACGGTCTCGAGGAAGAGGAACTGGGCGCGAAGGTCGGCCTGGAGGCGGACGTTCTCGAGCGGCAGGCTCGCACCCGCGGCAATCAGCCGAACGAGGTCGGGCTCGCTGTCGAGAGCGGGGTCGTGGAGGAGCGCCGCCGTTCGGTGCCCACCCCGGTCGACCATCGTGACGGAGCGAAGCTCGGTCGGCTCCGGCGTCGGCACCTCGTGGCCGCTCTCGTCGATCCACCCGCGGCGGTCGTTCCAGAACACGATCTCGAGCGACGGGTCGTGAAGAGCGTCTGCCAGGACATCGCGAAGGGGCACGCCCTCGTCGAGCGAGACGAGCATCCTCGCGGCCGACGCGCGATCGAACCGGGTGCGGAGGACACCGGCGAGAAACGTCATCGGAACGATTGCGAACCAGACGAGGAACAGGAACCAGTTGATCGAGTACGTCCTGCTCGCGAGCTGGTCGGTGGCAACCGAGAGCAGAAGCAGGACGACCGTGACGCTGCACGACACGTAGACCGGGCGAAGCGCGCGGCGGCGCGTCGGTGACGCTGCACGCCAGCGACCGACGAGTATTGCGACCATCGTGATCAACAGCGCGACGATGAAGACGGATCCGATGATGTTGACCGCTGCGACGGCGACGTCAGAGCTCGCGACTGCGATCGCGCTCGTCGGGCAGTCGTCGCACTGCGTCGCCGGCGTCTCGTCGAGGAGTACGACGACGAGGTTTCCCCCGAGAGCCACAACGGCGCCCCCCGCGACGAGGAGCCGGTCGCGCGTGCAGAGGATGCCGTCAGGATAGGCCAACACGAGGGCCGCGAAGCAGACGAGCCCGAGGTTTCCGAAGATGAAGCCCGCCGTCCACAACGCCGAGTCGTTCGCGTCGGTCAGCGAGGCGAGGAACCAGAGGTATCCGGTTGCGGCGAGCCACTTTCCCGTCGCGTTCTCGGGTCGGCGCCACAGGGCAACGAGTCCGGCCGCGACGAACGTCAGCCCAGCGGTGAGAGCCGGCGAGGCGGTCAGCCACGGGTGCGTGTCGTGGTCGCTCGATGCCACCACGGTGATCGCCAAGGCGGCTTCGACGAGCGCGAATGCGCCCGCGATGCCGAAGCGGAAGGCTCTCACGGGAGGAGCGAGAGGATTGCCGCGCCCGAGAGCTCCCCCTTCGGCACGAAGCCGCTCGCTCCGCTGAGCGCGACCTGCGAGCCGTAATCCGCCGCGTCCCGGCTCGACGTGAGCACGATCGAGGTCGCGTCGAGGTCGCCACACTCGATGCAGACGTCGAAGCCCGTCATGTCAGGCAGTTGGACGTCGAGCAGCACGACATCGGGACGCAGGCGGCGCAACGCCTCCAGGCCCGTGGCCCCGTCCTTCGCCTCGCCCACGATCCGAAAACCGTCGGCCTCGAGGATCGCGCGCGCCGATGCGCGGAAGCTCGGGTGGTCGTCGACGATGAGGACGGTCTTCGGCATTGGTGAGATGGTCTCAGAAACGCGCGGTGTCCGCCGTACGGGAATCCACACCATGCCGCCGAGTCCCCTGCTGGTCGGCCTGGCTGTGCCTCGGGCTTCCCGTGAGCGCTGCCCTCCTCGCATCCGTCGCGATCGCGTTGCGGTTGCGAGGCGCGTTCGTGCGAGCCGCGGATCCGTGACGGCGGCAGCCGAATGACTGCCGGGCCGGGACCCCTGTCCGGGCGCGCCGTGCTGCGTCATACTCTCGCGATGAACTCCCCCACCGAGACCACCGCCCACGCCCGCATCCTCGCCGAGCGCGCCCGCTACGTGAGCGCCGGCGTTTCCACGCCAGGCCTCGTCGTCTCCCACGCAGACGGCGCGCGCGTCACGGATGTCGACGGCCGCACGTTCCTCGACTTCGCCGGGGGCATCGGCTGCCAGAACACCGGGCACCGCTTCGCTCCCGTCGTCGCCGCGATCAAGGCCCAGGCAGACGACTACCTCCACCAGTGCTTCATGGTCGGCGTCTACGAGCCGTACGTCGACGTCTGTCGCCGCCTCGCCGAGCTCTCACCGTGTGCCGGCGAGGAGCAGAAGTCGATCCTCCTCAATTCAGGCGCCGAAGCCGTCGAGAACGCCGTCAAGATCGCCCGATCGGCGACCGGCCGACCCGCTGTTGTCGTCTTCGACAACGCCTTTCACGGTCGCACGCTTCTGACGATGACGATGACGGCCAAGGTGAAGCCGTACAAGGCCGGCTTCGGCCCGTTTGCGCCGGAGGTGTACCGCGCACCGGCACCGAACCTCTATCGCGGCATCACGACCGACGACGCGATCGCGGGGCTCGAGCAGCTCTTCAAGGCCGAGGTCGATCCGGCCACCGTCGCGTGCGCCGTGCTCGAGCCGGTGCAGGGCGAGGGTGGCTTCCTCGCGATGCCCACGGACTACCTGCTCCGTCTGGCGGAGATCTGCCGCGCCCACGGAATCCTGTTCGTCGACGACGAGGTGCAATCCGGCGTCGGACGCACCGGGAAGATGTGGGCCGTCGAGCACCACGACGGTGTCGCTCCCGACCTGCTCGTCTCGGGAAAGTCCGTCGGCGGCGGTCTGCCTCTCGCTGCCGTCACGGGCGCCGGGTCGATCATGGATTCGGTGCCGACCGGGGGGCTCGGCGGCACCTTCGGCGGCAACCCGCTCTCGTGTGCCGCCGCCGTGGCCGTGCTGGACGCGGTCGCAGACCCGGAGTTCCTCGCCCGGGCGACGGCAGTCGGCGTCACGACTCGCTCCCGCCTCGAGCAGCTGGCCGCCGAGCATGCGGCTATCGGTGAGGTGCGTGGCCTCGGTCCCATGCTCGCGTTCGAGCTCGCAGAGCGGTCGCCGGATCAGGCTCAGGCGATCGTCTCCGACGCGTTCGAGCGCGGCCTGCTCCTGCTCGCGTGCGGCATGTACGGAAACGTGATCCGGTTGCTTGCACCGCTGACGATCACCGATGACGAGCTCGAAGAGGGCCTCGCGCTGCTGGAGGAATCGCTTGACGCAGCTCTCTGAGCGGGTGAGTGAGCAGCCGCCCGTCGACGTGCGGATCAGCGGGCTCCGGAAGCACTACGGGAACGTCGCAGCGGTCGACGGCATCGACCTCGAGGTCGCGCGCGGGGAGTTCTTTACCATGCTCGGGCCGTCGGGCTCGGGGAAGACGACCACGCTGCGCATGATCGCCGGGTTCGAACGCCCGGACGAGGGCACGATCGAGCTCGGCGGCAAGGACGTCTCGGCGCTGCCTCCGTTCGACCGCGACGTCAACACGGTGTTCCAGGATTACGCCCTCTTCCCGCACATGACGGTCGCCGAGAACGTCGAGTACGGGCTCCGGGTGAAGAAGGTGCCGAAGGTCGACCGCCGGGAGAGGGTAAAGGACGTGCTCCGGGTCGTTCGGCTCGAGGAGTACGGCGCGCGGAAGCCGGGCAGCTCTCGGGCGGCCAACGCCAGCGGGTTGCGCTCGCACGCGCGATCGTGAACACGCCGCGTGCACTGCTGCTCGACGAGCCGCTCGGCGCGCTCGATCTCAAGCTCCGCCAGGAGTTACAGATCGAGCTGAAGGAGCTGCAACAGGAGCTCGGGATGACGTTCATCTACGTCACCCACGACCAGGAAGAGGCGCTCACGATGAGCGATCGCATCGCGGTCTTCAACGAGGGCAAGATCGTCCAGATCGGCAAGCCGGCCGAGGTCTACGAGCATCCGGCCAGCGAGTTCATCGCCGGCTTCGTCGGTGTCTCGAACGTGATCGAGCGTGACGGGCGCACGGTGACGGTACGACCGGAGAAGATCCGGGTCCTCGAGGACGGCGCGCAGCCGGACGAGGGAGCCCGTGTGGAGGAGGGCATCGTGCGCGACGTCCAGTACGTCGGGCCGGTGACGCGGTACCACGTCAGCCTCGACGGGGGAGGGGAGCTTCAGGTTCTGACGCAGAACCTGGAGGAGACCTCGACCGAGGTGCTGGCGTCGGGAGGGAGGCGCGTGCGGCTCGCATGGCGCCCGGAGCAGGAGTCGGTCATCGTTGAACGGGAGGGAGTACCAGCATGAAGGCGCGAAAGAAGCACGGCATACGGGCCGTTCTGGCACTGGTCGTTGCGGCGCTCGCCGTCGTGGCGGCGGGGTGCGGTGGCAGCTCGAGCTCGAGCTCGAGCTCGTCCGACACCCAGATCGAGGGGCTCGGGACGACGCTCGAGGAGATCCAGGCGAAGGCCAGGGAGGAAGGTCAGGTCAACCTGATCAACTGGGCCGGCTACGTCGAGAAGGACTGGACCGACGCGTTCGTCGCTCAGACGGGGTGCCAGGTCAACTCGAAGGTCGGTGGGAGCTCCGACGAGATGGTCACGCTCATGAAGACGGGCAACTACGACGGCGTCTCCGCGTCGGGTGACGCAACCCTGCGGCTCATCGCGGCGAAGGACGTCGCTCCGGTCAACTTCGACCTGATCCCGAACTACGCGAACGTCTTCGAGGGCCTGAAGAACCAGCCGCACAACACGGTCGACGGCGTCTCGTACGGTGTCGCCCACGGCCGCGGCGCCAACCTGTTGATCTGGAACAAGGACGACGTGAGCCCGGCACCCACGACCTGGGACGTCGTGTGGGACGCGAGCTCACCCGCCGCCGGCAAGGTCTCGGTGTTCGACAGCCCGATCTACATCGCGGATGCCGCACTGCATCTCAAGACGACGCAGCCCGATCTCGGGATCGACAACATCTACGAGCTCGACGAGGACCAGTTCAACGCCGCGGTCGCCCTGCTGAAGGAGCAGAAGAAGATCGTCGGCGAGTATTGGGGCGACGCAGCGAAGCAGATTCAGTCGTTCACGAGCGGGGACAGCACCGCGGGCACGACCTGGCAGTACCAGGTCAACCAGCTCCAGGGTGCGAAGCAGCCGGTGCCGGTCGACGCCATCCTGCCCGACGAGGGCTCGACGGGTTGGTCGGACACGTGGATGATCGCGACGAACGCCCAGCACCCGAACTGCATGTACCTGTGGATGGACTACATCATCAGCCCCGAGGCGAACGCCAAGGCGACGGAGTACTTCGGTGAGGCTCCGGTCTCGGCCGCGGCGTGCAAGCTGACGGTCGACACGGCGCACTGCACGAAGTTCCACGCCGAGGACGAGGCGTACTTCGACAAGGTCTACTACTGGACGACGCCGGTTGCCGACTGTGGCGACGATCGCGGCGCCGTCTGCAAGGACTACTCGGAGTGGACGACCGCGTGGACCGAGATCAGAGGCTAGAACAGCACCGTTGACCACTCTGGCCGGAACAGAGCCGCCGCCCCGCCGTAGCGCGGGGCGGCGGCTGTCCGCCTGGCTGTACCGGCGGCCGCGCGTGCGGCTCGGCGCTCTCCTCGCCACGCCGTTCGGGTGGATCGTCGTGCTCTACGTCGGCTCGCTCGTGGTCCTCCTGGTCTCGGCCTTCTGGCAGCTGAACACCTTCACGGGCGAGGTCGTTCGCGAGCCGACGCTGAAGAACTTCCAGACGATCGTCGAGGTACCCGTGTACCGGACGATCGCAATCCGGACGATCGCAATGGCCGGCGCCGTGACGATCGCCTGCGCCGTGCTCGCGTTCCCGATCGCGTATTACATGGCGCGGATCGCGTCGAAGCACACGCGGCGCCTCCTTCTCGTCTCGATCCTGATCCCGCTCTGGGCGAGCTATCTCGTCAAGGTCTACTCGTGGCGGATCATCCTCGGCAAGGAGGGGGTGCTCAACTGGCTGCTCGAGCCGTTCGGTCTCACCGGCCCGGGGTACTCGATCACGGGCACGTGGCTCGTGTTCACCTACCTGTGGCTGCCGTACATGATCCTGCCGCTCTACGCGGGCCTCGAGCGGATACCCAACTCCCTGCTCGAAGCCTCCTCCGACCTCGGTGCGCGCTCGGGGCGCACGTTCTTCCGCGTCGTCCTGCCGCTCGCCTTCCCGGCGCTCATCGCCGGTTCGATCTTCACCTTCTCGCTCACGCTCGGTGACTACATCACTCCGAAGGTCGTCTCGAGCACGCAGTTCATCGGGAACGTGATCTACGACAACGTGGGCGTGGCCAACAACCTGCCGCTCGCGGCGGCCTACGCGTTCGTGCCGATCTCCGTCATGGTCGTCTACCTGCTGCTCGCGCGTCGTGCGGGGGCGTTCGAGAACCTCTGATGACAGAGGGCCCTCTCACCCGGTGGATGCTTCGGCTCGGCACCGCGGCCGTCCTCGTCTTCATCTACTTCCCGCTCGTCGTAATCGGGCTCTACGCCTTCAACGACGACATCACGCAGGCCTGGCCGATCCAGAACTGGACGACGAAGTGGTTCGAGGTCGCCTTCCACGACCCCGAGGTGCGTGACGCGTTCCTGCTGTCGGTCAAGGCGGCGACGATCGCCACGCTCATCGCCATCGTGCTCGGGACGTGCCTTTCGTTCGTGATCGCGCGCTACCGCTTCTTCGGGCGCGAGACGATCTCGTTCCTCGTCGTGCTCCCGATCGCGCTTCCGGGGATCGTCACGGGCCTCGCGCTCAACGCGACGATCAACCAGGTTCTGGAGCCGATCGGGATCGGCTTCGGGCTCGCGACCATCGTCATGGGGCATGCGACGTTCTGCATCGTCGTCGTCTTCAACAACGTGATCGCGCGCCTGCGCCGGACCTCGCTGTCGTACGAGGAGGCGTCCGGCGACCTCGGTGCCGACACGATCCAGACGTTCAGGCTCGTCACGCTGCCCGCACTCGGGACGGCACTGCTCGCCGGCGGCCTGCTCGCCTTCGGCCTCTCGTTCGACGAGGTGATCGTGACGGTCTTCACCGCCGGCTCCGAGCAGACGCTGCCGATCTGGATCTTCTCGAACCTGGCCCGTCCGAACCAGCTGCCGATCATCAACGTCGTGGCGCTCGCCGTCATCGTGATCTCGATCATCCCCGTGTGGGCCGCCCAGAAGCTCGCGGGGCCGATCGAGGGCGACGAGGCGAAGACCGTGGGCGTCGCCGAACCGTAGCCCTCGATCGTGCCTCCTGCCCGATCGGGGTAGCCTTGTTGCAGCCAACAGGGACGCTCGTCGTGCGACCGGAGCTCGTGGTGCCGCGCGGCGAAGAGGAGGTGGTCGGGTGCTTCGGATCGTTTTCAGAGTCGCTCTGCTCTTCGCTGCGCTTCGTGCTGTGGGGGCGCTCGTCACGCGGAAGGGCACGGAGGGCGATGCCGCATCGGACGAGTTCTCGATCATGGCCGTCTTCGATGGCGACAACCGTGCCAGCCGGGCCACATCTCTCTTGCGGGGCCGCGTGACCGTCGTGTTCGGCGGCGTCGAGCTCGACCTCCGTCAGGCAACACTCGCTCCCGAGGGAGCCGAGCTCGTTCTCGGAGCCTATCTCGGTGGCATCCAGGTCTTCGTCCGCGAGGACTGGCGCGTCATCGTCAACGGGCGGCCGACGGCGGGGGGTATCGATGTTCGCGTGGCCGACGAAGCTGCGCTCGGTGACGATGCCCCGACGCTCCGGGTCGACGCGGTCGCGACCCTCGGCGGCGTGCAGGTGACGACCGGCGACGTCGCCTCCGGGCGGGAAGCAGTCGTGGGCGAGGGATAGCGTGCCAGGGCCTGTCGTCGCCCGATCCGACGCCGGGCGCGAGGGGCAGCAAGGATAGAGCCGTGGACGAAGGGCTCATCCTTCTCGTCGCCGGCGCGATCCTGGCGGCCAGCCTCGTCGTCGCTCTCGGAGCAGCGCACACGGGCCTGCCCGTGCTCGTGGCCTTCCTCGGGCTCGGAATGCTGCTCGGATCCGACGGCATCGGCGGGATCGAGTTCGACGATCCCGCGTTGGCGCGAAAGGTCGGCGTCATCGGCCTCGTGCTGATCCTCTACGAGGGAGGCCTGCAGACGTCGTGGCGGCGTCTCCGGCAGGTGGCGGTGCCGGCGGCGCTCCTCAGCACGGTCGGCGTCGTGGTCACGACGATCCTGACGGGCGTTGCCGCGCACGTCCTCTTCGACGTCAGCTGGCTCGAGGCGTTCCTTCTGGGTGCCGTCGTCGCGTCGACCGACGCGGCCGCTGTCTTCTCGACGTTGCGGTCGACGCACATTCGGCGACGCGTCGCTCGGACGCTCGAGGCCGAATCCGGGGGAAACGATCCGATGGCAGTCGCGCTCACGCTCGGGTTGATCGCCTGGATCGAGAAGCCCGACACGTACGGGATCGAGAACCTGCTGCTCCTCGTCGTCCGGCAACTCGGCCTCGGGGTGCTCGTCGGTGTGGGAATCGGCCTGCTCGCCTCGCGGGTCTTCGCCCGCCTGCCGCACTCGATCGGTGCCTTTGCGCCGGTCGCGTCGGTCGCGGTCGCGGCGTTGTCGTTCGGAGTCGCCGACGTCATCGGGGGGAGCGGGTTCCTCGCCGTCTACCTCGTCGGCCTGGCTGTCGGCAGCACGCCGTCGCGGTACCGGCGACATCTCGTTGCCTTCCACGAGGGGCTCGCGTTCCTCGCGCAGGTGGCGCTCTTCGTCGTCCTCGGCCTTCTCGTCTTCCCGAGCCAGCTGCCGGAAGTAGCGGCTGCGGGCCTCGCGCTTGCGCTCCTGCTCGTGTTCGTGTGCCGCCCGGTGGCCGTCTGGGCGTCGACCTGGTTCAGCGATTTCACGTCGCGCGAGCGCCTCCTGCTCGGATGGGCGGGCCTGCGCGGCGCGGTTCCCATCGTGCTCGCGACCTTCGTGCTCTCATCAGACATCCCGGAGGCGACAACCATCTTCGACGCCGTCCTGTTCGTGGTCGTCGTCTCGACGATCCTGCAGGGAACGACCCTCGAGTGGCTCGCGGGGCGGCTCGGCCTTCTCTCTCCCACGCCCGTGCCTGCCGAGGCTCCGCTCGAGGTCGGGCACCTCAGCAAGCTCGAGCTGATCGACTTCGCCGTCGCGGGCGATCACGCCATCGCGGGGGCCGCCGTTCGCGAGCTCGGCCTACCGCGGAGCGCGATCGTCGCCGTCGTCGTCCGCGGTGACGACGCGATCCCGCCACGTGGCAGCACGCTCGTCGAGCCCGGCGATCATCTCTTCGTGCTCGCACCCCGGTCGATGCGCCGTGACGTCGACGACGTCTTCGCGCGCTGGCGCCGACGGGTGTGAGGCCTCAGCCCGCGACACCCGTACCGATCGGACAGGCGACGCCGGTGCCTCCGATCCCACAGTAGCCTCGCGGGTTTCGCGCCAGGTACTGCTGGTGATAGGTCTCGGCGTAGTAGAACTCCCCGGCCTCGGCGAGCTCGGTCGTGATCATCCCGTATCCCGACTGGGCCAGGGCCATCGCGTACCGCGCCTTCGAGGCGAGCGCCGCCTCCTGCTGGGCGGGCGTCGTCCAATAGAGCGCCGAGCGGTACTGTGAGCCGACGTCGTTCCCCTGTCGCATGCCCTGGGTCGGGTCGTGGCCCTCCCAGAAGGTGCGCAGGAGATCGTCGTAGGAGATCCGTGTGGGGTCGTAGGCGACGAGCACGGCCTCGGTGTGACCGGTGCGGCCGGAGCACGTCTCCTCGTAGCTCGGATTGGGGGTCGTCCCGCCGGAGTAGCCGACGGCGGTCGTGTAGACGCCCGAGAGCTGCCAGAAGAGGCGTTCGGCCCCCCAGAAGCATCCCATCCCGAAGATCGCCGTCTCGATTCCCTCGGGGAACGGTGGCTCGATCGGGGTGCCGAGCACGACGTGCGGCTCGGTGACGGGCATCGCGCCCGGACGGCCCGGGAGCGTGTCCTCGGGCGCGGGCATGGCTTGGGACTTTCGTGTGAACAGCATGTTCCTACCGTATCGGCAGGGGGCGATTCGTTACAGGCGGCCGCCAACCTCGACGACACGGGCAGATCGATCAGGCGTGTGCGAGCGCCTGCTCGAGGTCGGCCCAGAGCGTTTCAGCGCCCTCGAGCCCGACCGATAGCCGCAGGAGCCCCTCCGGGCAGCGCTCGCCCTCCCAGCGGTGGCGCGACTCGAGCTTCGTGTGCGTGCTCCCGAGGCTCGTCGCGTTGACGATCGTCTCCGTGGCCGTCTCGACGCGGCGCGCGGCGGTGCCATCGGCGACGTCGAAGGAGACCACGAACCCGAAGCCTGGATAGCGGGCCGTCGTCACGGCGTCGTGTGAAGCGATGCGGTCGTAGAGCGCCTTCGCTGTTGCCTCCATTCGTTCGAGCCGCACTTCGAGCGTCTCGATACCGCGCGCGACGAGCCACGCGGTATCGGGTGAGGCGACGAGCCCGGTCAGCTTGCGTGTGAGGAAGAGACGGTCGTAGAGCGCGTCGTCGTCGACGCTCGCGACGCCGGCGATGAGGTCGTCATGACCGGCGAGCACCTTCGTGGCGCTGTGCAGGGAGACGTCGCAGCCGAGCTCGAGCGGTCGCACTCGGAGCGGGGAGGCGAGCGTCGCGTCGCAGATCACGGGGGCCGGGTGCGCGGCGGCGGCAGCGAAATCCGGCATTGTCAGCATGGGGTTGGACGGCGACTCGATCAGGATCAGGTCGACTCCGGCGGGCGGCGGACCGGTCTGGTCGAACGCGACGGCGTTGACGCCGCGCGGGCGCAGGTGCTCGAGCAGCTGCGAATGGCCGTAGTAGGCGCCGGACGCGACGGCGATCGTTCCTTCTGGCGGCAGCATCGTGAGGACGGCGCCGGTCACTGCAGCCATCCCGGCCGGGTAGAGCAGCGCGCGTCCACCCTCGAGCGCCCCGATCGTCCTCTCGACGGCGCGGCCGTTCGGGTGCTCGTCGCGCGCATACGCGAACGCACCGGGCTCTCCGACGACGTCGTAGGGCCAGGAGGCGGAGCGATCGAGGGCCGAGGTCACGCCGCGAGTGTAGAGATAGAGTCGAGTGGTGCCCGGTTCGCGCGACGTCGATCCCGCTCTCGTGGAGGCGTTCCGCCGGGACGGCGCGGTGTGCTCCGGATCCGGACCGTGAGAGCTCTGTGAGGCTGACGGGCACGCGGTGACAGGCGGCGAGATAGGCTCCGGTGCGATGGCGGCCGACGGGAGCTCTCGCACGATTCACACGACCACCCAGGCGAAGCTCGCCTGGCTCGCCGAGCTGCGCGACGCGGCCGCCCACGCGGGAGACGCGGCCGCGGTCGAGCGCCAACACGATCGCGGGAAGCTGCTCGCCCGCGAGCGGGTCGAGCTGCTGCTCGACCCCGGCTCGTTCGTCGAGCTCGACCGGTTCGTGCGGCACCGTGAAGTAGAGTTCGGGATGCGTGAGCGACGCCCGTGGGGGGACGCTGTCGTCACGGGGTACGGCACGGTCTTCGGGCGACCGGTCTGCGTCTTCTCCCAGGATTTCACGGTTTTCGGCGGCTCGCTGAGCGAGGTGTTCGCCGAGAAGATCTGCAAGGTGATGGACATGGCGGTCAAGGTCGGGTGCCCGGTCGTGGGGATCAACGACTCGGGTGGTGCCAGGATTCAGGAAGGGGTCGTCTCCCTCGCCGGCTATGCAGAGATCTTCTGGCGCAACGTGCAGGCGTCCGGCGTTGTGCCCCAGATCTCGCTCGTGCTCGGGCCGTGTGCCGGCGGTGCCGTCTACTCGCCCGCGATCACGGACTTCGTGCTGATGGCGGAGGGAACCTCGTACATGTTCATCACCGGCCCCGACGTCGTGAAGGCCGTGACGGGCGAGAACGTGAGTCAGGAGGAGCTCGGCGGCGCGGCCGCGCACGCGGCGAAGTCGGGTGTCGCGCACATCGTCGCGGCGGGAGAGAAGGAAGTGATCGAGGACGCGCGCTACCTTCTCTCGTTTCTGCCTCAGAACAACCTCGAGGCGCCGCTCTACGCGGCGCCGGCCGACTCCGTCGATCGCGAGGCGCCCGAGCTCGACACGCTGATCCCCGATTCGCCCAACAAGCCGTACGACATCAAGCGGGTCGTGGAGACGGTCGTTGACGATGCCGACTTCCTCGAGCTCCAGGCCGGCTTCGCACAGAACATCGTCTGCGGGTTCGCCCGACTCGGCGGGCATGCGGTCGGGATCGTCGCGAACCAGCCAAATGCGCTCGCGGGCGTCCTCGACATCGACGCCTCCGTGAAGGCAGCGCGATTCGTGAGGACCTGCGACGCATTCAACATCCCCCTCGTCACGTTCGTCGACGTGCCGGGCTTTCTGCCCGGGACCGAGCAGGAGTGGGGCGGGATCATCCGGCACGGTGCCAAGCTCCTCTACGCCTACGCGGAGGCGACCGTCCCGAAGCTGACCGTGATCACACGCAAGGCCTACGGTGGCGCCTACGACGTGATGAGCTCCAAGCACATTCGTGCCGACGTCAACGTCGCCTGGCCGACGGCCGAGGTTGCGGTGATGGGGCCCGAAGGCGCGGTCAACATCATCTTTCGCGGGGAGCTCGCCGAAGCCGCCGAGCCCGACGCGCGGCGAGCCGAGCTGATCGAGGATTACAAGGAGCGCTTCGCCAATCCGTACTCTGCCGCCGAGCGTGGCTACGTCGACGACGTGATCGAGCCGCGTTCGACCCGTCCCTATCTGATCCGTGCGCTCGAGATGCATCTCTCCAAGCGCGAGCCGGCGCCGAAGCGCAAGCACGGCAACATCCCGTTGTGACGATCGCTCGCGCCAGCGTCGCGATCGACCGGACGTGGGGCGCCGAGGGTGTCTTCTCGACCCCGGCCGACTGGGAGTCGGAGCTCGAGGCGCTGCTCGCGGGCCTGCCGGCCTTTGGCGGGCTTGCAGGGGCGGGTCGCGGTCGATGCAGGCTCGCTCGGCGAGGCGCTTCGCGCCCGAGACGCCGTCTCGCAACGGCTCGGGCGCCTGATGGCGTATGCCGAGATGGCGTATGCCGTCGAGACGACCAACACCGAGGCCGTCGCACGGCACGGCCGCGCGCAGGCTGCTGCGGCGCGGGTCGGGGCGGCGACGGCGTTCGTCGATCCGGAGGTGATCGCGGCCGGGCGCGAGAAGGTCGACGGGTGGCTCGCGGCGGATCCGTCGCTCGGGGTGTACGGGCACGCCATCGACGATCTCTTCCGGCTCGAGCCGCATACCCGCTCGGCCGAGGTCGAGGAGATTCTCGGGCTCGCGCGCGACGCGTTCGCCGGCGCCTACAACGCCTATAGCGCCTTCACCGACTCCGACCTCGTCTTCGAGCCGTCGATCTCGAGCGACGGTGAGGCGTTTCCGGTCACGCAGGGGACGATCGACGCGGTACTCGCGCATCCGGACCGCGCGCTTCAGGCGACGTGGCTGGGAGAGCTACTCCGACGGCTATCTCGGCGCCCGCAATCTCCTCGCGGCGACGCTCTCCAGCACCGTCAAGCAGGCGCTGTTCTCTGCCCGCGTCCGCCGGTACCCGTCGGCGCTCGAGGCGTCGCTTGCCCGGTCGAACATCCCCGTCGAGGTCTTCGACAACCTGATCGCGGTTTTCGAGGCGAACCTGCCGACGTGGCATCGCTACTGGCGGTTGCGACGGGAGGTCCTCGGTCTCGAGCAGCTCGCCCCGTACGACGTCGCCGCTCCGCTCGGCGAGACGACGCCGCTGTTGCCGTACGAGCAGTGCGTCGATTGGGTCTGCGACTCGCTCGCACCACTGGGCGACGAGTACGCCGAGACGGTACGACGTGGTTGCCTCGAGGAGCGCTGGGTCGACGTGTACCCGACTGCCGGGAAGATGGGTGGAGCCTTCTCGGCTGGAGCCCCGGGGACGAGCCCGTTCATCATGATGAACTTCGACGGGACCGCCGTCAGCCTCGGCACACTGGCGCATGAGCTCGGTCACTCGATGCACTCCTACCGGGCGTGGCAGGCTCAGCCGCAGCCGTACACCCACTACTCGCTGTTCATCGCGGAGGTCGCATCGAACTTCCACCAGGCGCTCCTTCGCGCACACTTGCTCGCGGCGGTCACCGACCCGGCGATCCTTCTCGCCGTGCTCGACGAGGCGATGTCGAACTTCCACCGCTACTTCTTCGTCATGCCGACGCTTGCGCGGCTCGAGCGCGAGATGCACGAGCGCGTCGCGGGCGGTGAGGGTCTCACCGCCGAGCTGCTCGGCGAGCGCACCGCCGACCTGTTCGCGGAGGGCTTCGGGCCCGGGGTCGAGATCGATCGGGAGCGGCTCGGCATCGCGTGGGCGAAGTTCGCGCACCTCTACGAGCCGTTCTACGTCTTCCAGTACGCGACCGGGATCTCGGCGGCGCACGCCCTTGCCCGCGACGTGCTCGCCGGCGTCGACGGAGCCGCCGACAACTACCTCGCGTTCCTCTCGGCGGGTGACTCTCTCTACCCGCTCGACGCGCTTCGGCTCGCCGGCGTGGACATGACCGGACCGGAGTCGGTCGAGGCCGCGTTTGCGGTGCTCGCCTCGCTCGTCGACCGGATCGAGGTTCTCACCGCCCCGTAGATCGATCGGCGATCTGTCCGCTATAACTAGGCAATGCCTAGGAATGAATACACTGCCTCGGAGGCCGCGCGCATGCTCGGGATCAGCCTCGACACGCTGCGGCGCTGGGATCGGCAGGGGCGCATAGCGGTCGGCCGCGACAAGGCGAACCGGCGCGTCGTGCCCGCGTCGGAGATCGAGCGTCTGCGCGGGGCGGAGGGATCGCAGGTCTCTTCGGCCCGCAATCGATTCCGGGGGACGATTCGCTCGGTCGAGGTCGACGGGCTGCTGGCGCGGGTCGAGATCGACGTCACCGAGCCGTCGCGGGTCGTCGCGATCATCACCCGCGAGTCGGCCGAGGAGCTCGGGCTCGAGGTCGGGATGAGCGCCGCCGGTGTGATCAAGTCGACGAGCGTGATGGTCGAGAGATGACGCCCTATCGGCTCAGCCGCGAGCTCTCGGGTGCGGTCGCGGACCTCGGCGTCCTGATTCCGATCGCAGTCGCTCTGATCGTCAAGAACGGGTTGTCCGCGACGGCCGTGCTGCTGCCGGCGGGGGGCCTCCTCCTCCTCGTTGCGGCCGTCTATCGGCTGCCCGTGCCGGTGCAGCCGCTCAAGGCTCTGGGCGCGATCGCGATCGCCCAGGGCCTCGGTTCGAACGAGATCGCCGCGGCGGCGATCCTGATGGGGGTGATCTTCCTCGTCATCGGCTGGATCGGGCTCGTCGATCTCGCGGGCCGTGCGTTCCCGAAGGCTCTCATTCGGGGGGTGCAGCTCACTGTTGGGCTCCTCTTCCTGAAGATCGCCTGGGGGCTCGTCTCCGATCCCCCCGCGTCGTTCTCCTCGTACGCGATCGCTCCCGCCTGGGCCGTCCCGCTCGGTGTGCTCGTCGTCGTGGTCGCGGTCGTGCTGCGGCGCCGTCCTGTGACTCTCGCGCTCGTCGGGATCGGGCTCGCCGCGATGCTCATACGAGCGGGCGACGGGCTGGTCGCAGGCCCATCGGCGATCACGCTCCCGTCTCTCGACTCGGCCACGTTCTGGACGGCGTTCACGGTGCTCGTGATCCCGCAGCTGCCCCTCTCGTTTGCGAATTCGTGCCTCGCAACGGCCGACGCTGCCCGCACCTACTTCGGTGAGGCTGCCGACAGGATCAAGCCCGGGCGGCTTGCGATGACCCTGGGATCGGCGAATATCTTCGCCGGAGCGATCTCCGGGATGCCCGTCTGCCACGGCGCCGGGGGCCTCACCGCCCATGTCGCGTTCGGCGCCCGAACGTGGCGGGCCCCCGCGGCGCTCGGAACGGCGCTCGTCGTGGCTGCGCTCGGGGTCGGCGCGGGGCTCGCCGCGGTGCTTCCGGCGTTCCCTCTGCCGATTCTCGCGGGCCTTCTGGCGGTCGCGGGCCTGCTGCATATCGGTCTGCTGCGCGACCTTCGAGGCGTTCGCGAATGGGCGATCGCGCTCCTGATCGGAGGGCTGGGTTTCGAAGTCAATCTGCTCGTCGGCCTCGGTGTGGGCCTTGCCGTGTGGTGGATTCCCGTTGGTGCCGCTCGGCTCAACCGGCGGGCGATCGCCCGGCGTCGCATAGCATCGACTCATGAATAGGCTGCCCAACACCGAACCCGACCCCGACTCCGATCCCGATCTCGATCTCGTCCTCGAGCCCGAGCCGACGCCGGCCGAGCGCGAGGCCCTTCGTCTGGCGCTCGCTGCGGTCGCACGCCGGGGCGCCGGTGCCGCCCGCGGTCCGTCGGCCTGGGCCAGCGCCGGGCTGCGCGAATCGGTCGCTCGTCTGCCTCATGCCGAGCTGCCGCCGAGCAACCGCGGCGCGACGCGCGCGTAGTCCAGCCCGGAGACCCAGGTCAGGACGACGGCGACGAGCAGGATCCACCAGGCGAGGTTGTTGCTCCAGGCGCCGGCCGCAGCCAAGCCGCCGACAGCGACGGCGAGCGCCTGTGCCCACGTCTTGAGCTTCCCCAGATCACGGGCCGCAATGACGACTCCCTTCTCGATCGCGGCGAGGCGGAGCCCGGAGATGATGAACTCGCGGGCGAGAATCGCAGCGACCATCCACGCGGGTGCGACGCCCTCGGCGATCAGCATCGCGAGGGCAGCCATCACCAGCACCTTGTCGGCGATCGGGTCGAGGAGCGAGCCGAACGCCGAGGTCTGGTTCCACCGTCGAGCGAGCCAGCCGTCCACCTGATCGGTGGCCATTGCCACGACGAATACGGCCGTCGCCCAGTAGTCGTGGTTCGGGAAGTCCCACGCAAAGAGCACGACGACGACAGGGACAGCCAGAGCCCGGCAAAGCGTCAACTGATCGGGGATGGTCATCTTTCAGGGAGAATACGCGGCGCGCATGCCGACCTTCACCAGAGTGCTCGTAGCGAACCGTGGTGAGATCGCAGTGCGGATCTTCCGCACGCTCCGTGAGCTCGACATCGAGGCGGTCGCCGTTTACTCCGACGCCGACCGCGGCACCCTCCATACCCGCCTCGCCGACGAGGCGTATCGGATCGGCCCTGGCCCCGCGAACGAGAGCTACCTGAGAGGCGACCTGATCATCGAGACCGCCTTGCGGGCCGACGTCTCCGCGATTCATCCCGGGTACGGGTTCCTGGCCGAGAACGCACCCTTTGCGCAGGCGGTGGAGGACGCCGGGCTCACGTGGATCGGCCCTCCCGCATCCGCGATCGAGTTGATGGGCTCGAAGACCGAGGCGCGCGCGGCCATGAAGGCCGCCGGCGTCCCGATCATCCCTGGCGCGACCGAGCCGGTACGCACGGTCGAGGCGGTGGTTGCGCTCGGTGAGGAGATCGGCTACCCGCTGATCATCAAGGCCGCCGCGGGCGGAGGCGGGAAGGGCATGGAGATCGTCGCCGAGCCGGCCGGCGTCGCCCAGGCGTTCGAAGCCGCCCAGAGACAGGGGTTGAAGTACTTCGCCGACGACACCGTCTACGTCGAGCGCTACCTCGAGCAACCGCGACATGTCGAGGCGCAGATCCTCGCCGACGGTCATGGGACGGTCCTCTTCCTCGGCGAGCGCGACTGCACGATCCAGCGGCGACACCAGAAGCTGATCGAGGAGGCCCCTTCGCCGGCGGTCGACGATGCGCTGCGCGCGCGGATCGGCGAGATCGCGGTCAATGCCGCGCGGGCCGCGGGGTACCGCTCGGCGGGAACGATCGAGGGGTTGCTCACCGCCGACGGCGCCTACTACTTCATGGAGATGAACACGCGAATCCAGGTCGAGCACACGGTGACGGAGCTCGTGACCGGCCTCGACCTGATCCGCGAGCAGATCCTCATCGCCCAGGGGGAGCCGCTGTCGATCCGGCAGGAGGACGTCATGCTCCGTGGCCACGCAATCGAGTGCCGGATCAATGCGGAGGACGTGGGCATGGGCTTCTTGCCGGCTCCGGGCAGTGATCACGGCCTACGAGGAGCCGGCCGGCCCAGGCGTGCGTGTCGACTCGGGCGTCCGGGCGGGCGACGAGATCTCCGGCCTTTACGACCCCATGATCGCCAAGCTCATCGTCCACGACACGAACCGTGAGACAGCGCGGCGGCGGATGCTCCGTGCGCTGGCCGAGTTCAGCATCGAAGGCCCGCCGACGCTGCTCGGGTTTCACGCGGCGCTGCTCACCGAGCCGTGCTTCGTCGAGGGCGGCACCTGCCACGGAATCGTCGAGTCGCAGGAGCTGGCCCAGCGTGCGCAGGAGATGACCGATGCGTTTTCTCATTCGACAACGAGTGTAGGGCGTCCTTCGGACGGCACCGTGCTGCGGTCGGAGGTCGTTGCGATCGAGATCGACGGCCGCTCCTTCGACGTGAGGGTCCACGCGACCGAGCCGCCGTGGGCGACCCTGGGCCGCGCGCGGCGGGAGCGCTCTGCCGGCGGTTCGGGCGCGGGCTCCGGGGCCGTCGTCAGCCCGATGCAGGGCACCGTCCTTTCCCTCGGCGTCGCGGACGGCGATCAGGTCGAGGCGGGCCAGGTGCTCTGCGTCGTCGAGGCGATGAAGATGGAGAACGAGATCACGACGCAGCATCCGGGAACGGTCCGCTCGCTCTCGGTCGCGCCGGGCCAGAGTGTGACGAGCGGACAGCTGATCTGCGTCGTCGCGGGAGCGGAGTGAGCGTCCCTGGCTCGGACGTCGGAGCGCTCGTGCGCGGGCTCGTCGACGAGGGAACACTGACGGGCGCCACGATCAGCCGACCGGCACGGAGCGACCCGTCGCGCCCGTCGCGCATCACCGTCGACCCGATCACGGCTGCGAAGTCGCCGCGCTACCGCTTCACCGCGCACTTCGCGACACGGACGACCGACGAGAACCTGCCCCCCGACGCGGCTGCCCGGCGGCTCGTCGATCTGCTCGAGACCGACTTCCGGCAGGGGCTCCTCCACGCAGTCGACGCGGACTGGCAGGTGCTGAGCGGCCGCGGGGCGCCGACCATTCTCCGGCGACCGCCGAGCCGGCCGCGCGCGACCCTCGCGCACGATCGCACGAAGCACTACCTCCTTCCCGAGGGCACCCCCGTCCCGTTCCTCGTCGAGCTCGGCGTGATGACGCCGGAAGGGAAGGTCCGAAAGCCGCGATACGACAAGTTCCGGCAGGTCAACCGGTTCCTCGAGCTCGTCGACGACGTCCTGCCGTCGCTGCCCTCCGGTCGGCTGCGCGTGGTCGACTTCGGTTCGGGGAAGTCGTACCTCACCTTCGCTCTCCATCACCTCCTCACCGCTGTGCGCGGGCGCGAGGCCGAGATCGTCGGGCTCGATCTCAAGGCCGACGTCGTCGGCGAGTGCGAGGATTTCGCGCGGCGGGTCGGGGCCGAGGGGCTGCGCTTCGAGGTAGGCGACATCGCCGGGTACGAGGCTCTCGCGGGGACAGACCTCGTCGTCAGCCTCCACGCGTGCGATACGGCGACCGACGACGCCCTCGATCGTGCGGTGCGAGCAGGCGTTCCCGTGATCCTCGCCGTCCCGTGCTGCCAGCACGAGCTCATGCCTCAGCTCGAGAACGCCGCGCTCCGCCCGCTCCTTCGACACGGGACGCTGAGGGAGCGATTCGCGGCCGAGGTCACCGACGCGGCGCGCGCCCAGCTGCTCGGCGCGGTGGGGTACGACGTCCAGGTGATCGAGTTCGTCGAGCTGGAGCACACGCCGAAGAACATCCTCCTGCGCGCGGTCCTGCGGCCCGGGCGCGACCGGTCGAAGGCGCTCGCGGAGTACCGGGCCTTCGCGGCCGAGCTCGGCATCGACCCCGCACTCGGCAGGCTCCTCGCCGACCGGCTCGGGAAGTGAGCGGCGCGCGAGAGGATGCGACCTGCGCGGGCGCGTCGCTCGCGGCCGGCGAGTCGCTCGCGGGGACGGCGACGGAGGGAAGGCACTGGCTCCTCGTCGAGGTGCGCGCCGGATGGGGGAGGGATGCCATCCGGGACGGTGGGCTCCCGCCCGAGGTGGCGGCCGTGCTCGGCGCCTTCCCAGGGAAGGTGCTCCTCGTGCGGCGGCCCGACCGTCGAGCCGGCGTGACGGTGATCCGTGCCGACGCGGACGAGGCGGGCGGCATCGCAGTCCGGCAGGAGCTCGAGACCCTGGCCGAGCTTCCCGACGCCCTGCGCGACCGCGGGGAGCCCCTCGCGGGGCCGATCGTGCTCGTCTGCGCGCACGGACGACGGGACGCGTGTTGCGCCCGCCTCGGCCCGCCGGTCTTCTCCGCGCTCGAAGCCCACGTTGCTCCGACGCAGCTGTGGCAGAGCTCGCATCTGGGTGGGCACCGCTTCGCCCCGAACGTGCTCGTGCTCCCGGACGGCGTCCAGCTGGGGCGGATCCCCGTCGATCGCGCCGGCGAGGTCGCCGAGCTCCTCGGCCAGGGTCGCATTCCACTCGACCTCTACCGTGGCCGCACGGTCTATGCCCCACCGGTTCAGGCGGCGGAGATCTGTATCCGAACGGCCACGGGATGTGACCGCGTCACCGACCTCCGGCTCGTCTTCGTCGACGGTGCGCTCGTGACGTTCTCGACGCCGGTCGGCGAGCTCACCGCCGAGGTTGCCGAGAGCCTCGGGCCTGCCGTTCCGGTGAGTTGCGGTGCCGAGCCCGAGGCCCCTGTCCGTTGGGTCGCTCGTTTACACTCGACAGCGTGATCGAGTCGCCCGGCGTCGCCCGTCGCCGATAGAGTCTGCAGCATGACCGACGGGCAGCGCGTGATCGTGATCACCGGGGCCTCGACCGGAATCGGCGCCGCATCCGCACGGATGCTTGCCGCCGAGGGGTGGCGGCTCGTTCTCGCGGCACGGTCGATCGAGAAGCTGGAAGAGCTCGCCTCGGAGCTCGGCGGGCCGGATCGCGCCGTCGCCGTCGAGTGCGACGTGACCGAGTGGGCCGACCAGCAGGCGGCGGTCACCGTCGCCCTCGAGCACTTCGGCCGGATCGACGCCGCCTGGGCCAATGCCGGTTTCGGTGGGCAGAGGGGCTTCCTCGGAGACTCGGTCGAGCACTGGCGCGAGATGGTCCTGACCAACGTCTACGGTGCCGCGCTGACGATCCGCGCCGCGCTGCCGGGCCTGAAGGAGACGAAGGGTCACCTGTTGTTGACGGGATCCGTCGCGGGGAGGCGCCCGATCGTCGGGTCGCTGTACTCGGCCACCAAGCACGCCGTGCACGCGATGGGTGAGTCCGCTCGCCAGGAGCTCGACGGCACCGGTGTTCGAGTGACGATCATCGCGCCCGGGATGGTCGATACGCCGTTCTTCGAGAAGGTGCCGCTCGACGCGCCGCTCGAGCCCGACGACGTTGCCCGCGCGGTCCTTTACGCGCTGTCGCAGCCACCTCATGTCGATGTGAACGAGATCCTCGTGCGCCCGACGGCGCAGCCGCAGTAGTCCGGGGCGCCCACAGGATCGGCGCGGCATGATCGAGAATCGATCCTGAAGGGCGCCGCCGCTGGTCGTTTCTCAGAGCGTGCGCTGGTAGGAGCGGAAGCTTCGCGTCGCGAACGTCGTCGTCAGCGCGAGGAACCCGGCGAGCAGCAGCAGGAACGTCCCCATCTCGGCCCAGTCGGTGCCGGGAAGCGCCTCCCCGCGGCCGGCCCGGACGGCCCACTCGACGGGGTTCAGGAGCGAGAACGTCTGCATCCACCCCGGGATCAGCGTGCGGGCGATCAGAAGGGAGGAGAAGAACAGCAGCGGCAGGCTGATGAACTGCGCGACGGCGATCATCGACGCCTCCTGCCGGGTGCGCAACGCGATCCCGTGTGAGAGGCCGGAGAACCCCGCTGCGATGAGAAAGGCCGCGAGCAGGATCACGATCCATCCCACGATGCCGCCGTTCGTCGCACCGAGCGTGAGGCCCACGAGGAGGATCAGCAACGCCTGCAATGTCGCGGTGATGCGCCGCCTGGAGGATCCGGCCGAAGACGATCGCCGCGCGGCTCGCCGGGGTCGCGAGGAACCGCTCGAGCACGCCGCGATCGAGATCCTCGATCATTCCCATCCCGGCCCACGACCCCGAGAAGAACGCGGTCATGATCGCAACGCCTGGTGTGAGGTAGTCGATATAGGACGCGGTCCCGAAGCCGGGGAGCTCCGTGATCCGCCGGAAGAGCTGGCTGTAGAGGAGGAGCCAGAACATCGGCTGGACGATCATCACGGCGATCCAGATCGGCTGCCGCGCCAGGTTCCGCAGGACGCGGGCACAGAAGATCAAGGTCTGGTAGGCGACGGTCACGCAGAGCCCCGGTCGTCGGCGCCGAAGTCCCTGCCCGTGTGGTGGAGGTAGACGTCGTCGAGCGACGGCCGGGACACCGTGACTGCCTGGACCCCCGTTCCCGAGGAGTCGAGTGCCGCAAGGATCAGTGGTACCGCCTGGGCGCCGTGATCCACCCGGAGATGGAGGCGGCGGCCGTCCTCGGTGACCTCGTGAACGCCGGCGAGCGCACGCGCAGCCTCGGCCGCGCGACTCGTGTCGGATCCATCCAGCTCGACGGTCACCGCGTCTCCCCGCAATTCCCGCTTCAGCGCCTCGGGCTCGCCCTCGACGACGACGTGACCGCGGGAGATGATCGCCACTCGCCGCGCGAGCCGGTCGGCCTCCTCGAGGTAGTGGGTCGTGAGCAGGATCGTCAGCTGCTCGGCACGCGCGAGAGCCTCGAGCTCCTCCCACATCGCGGCGCGCGCCTCCGGGTCGAGACCCGTCGTGGGCTCGTCGAGAAACAGCACGTGGGGCCGGTGGACGAGCCCCATCGCGACGTCGAGCCGCCGTTTCATCCCGCCCGAGTACGTCCGCACGAGGGCGTTCGCCTTGCCGGTGAGACCGAACGTCTCGAGCAGATCCGTCGAGCGCTGCTCGAGCTCGCGTCCGCGCATTCCCTGGAGGCGGCCCTGCAGGACGAGGTTCTCCCGCCCCGTTGCCTCGCGGTCGACGCCCGAGGCCTGCGGCACGTAGCCGATCGCCCGCCGCACCGCGGCCGGTTCGGAGGCGACGTCATGGCCTGCAACGACCGCGCGACCGGCGTCGGCGCGCGTCAGCGTCGCAAGGATGCGGACGGTCGTCGACTTGCCGGCACCGTTCGGGCCGAGGAGCCCGAAGACCTCGCCTTCGGGCACCGAGAAGCGGATTCCGTCGAGCGCGCGAACGCCCCTGCCGTACGTCTTCTCGAGGCCGTCGACGACGATGGCGTCCATAGTGGCCGAGCGTACCCGTCCAGTCAGCAGGCCGGTGGCCTCGCGCCAGGGAGGCCCGTTGCCCCGGGGGAGCCGTCAGGCGGTGGCGACGTCGCCCCTCGCCTCCTCAGCCGCCGTGCTGGTGTTCACGGGCAGCCAGTTCGCCCGCTGGTTCGGCATCTTGCCGCGGGCCTGAACGGGATCGGCCAGCTGTTCTTCATCCAGGCGTATCCGCTCTGGTCGATGGCGATGTTCGCCGCGGACATCATCATCTATGCCCTCGCGACGTACGCGGGGCCGAAGCTGAAGAAGCTCTGAGAGCGCCGCCGGTCACGGCCTCTCGCGACGCGGAGGCCGTGACCCCGGTTCTCTACCCGCCTAGGCCGGCTCACCGTCGACCGTTTCGAGGTGGTATGCGTGGTCCGTGTACCAGACCACGGGGGTCTGCGCTCCGTCGGGAGGGTCGCCGACGCTGCCGAACGGCCCGAAGGAGAGCCGGGCCCACAGCCCGCCCGCAAGCGCGCCCGGAGCGGCGATCGTGCCCTGCCAGGTCTCACCCGGCTCGATCCGCTCCGGGAGCGCCGGGACGTAGGTCGTTGCGGCACGGAGCGCCGGCAGATCCTGGTTTCGGTTACGGCGCTCGAGCTCGTCGAGATCGTCGTTCGGGAACAGCACGACGCCGAACGCGAGCTCGGGCCCGATGCTCGGATCACCGACCGTCCACGCGACGTTCGACGTGTTCTCCACCGAGATGTCGGCCTTCCAGCCCTCACGGGTGATCGTGAACCGGGAGACGCCGAAGACGAGAGCCGGCTGCGCGCTCGGATACCGCTCCTTCCAGTCGAGGCGGGCCGTCTGCGGTGGAGCCTTGATCGTGGTCGGCACGGCGACCGTCTTGGACGCGCAGCCGCTCACGACGGCCACGGCGACGAGGAGGAAGAACAGCTGTCGCATGGATCGGATCGTCGCACAGACGCGTAGGTAGGCTCACCCCCAGTGGATCTCTACGAGTACCAGGGCAAGGAGCTCTTCCGTCGTGTCGGGATTCCCGTCAGCGACGGGCGTCTTGCGACGACCCCGGGCGAGGCACGGCAGGCGGCGGAGGTACTGGGAGGGCCTGTCGTCGTCAAGGCGCAGGTGCTGACCGGCGGGCGTGGGAAAGCCGGTGGAGTCAAGCTGGCGGCGAATGCGCACGAGGCGGAGGAGCACGCGAAGAACATCATCGGCCTCGACATCAAGGGCCATGTCGTCAAGCGGCTCTGGGTCGAGCAGGCGTCGGATATCGCGAAGGAGTACTACCTCTCTTTGACATTCGACCGGGGTGTCAAGAAGCCGCTGTTCATGTTCACGACGCAGGGCGGCGTCGAGATCGAGCAGGTCGCCGAGGAGAGCCCCGATGCGCTCGTCCGCCTTCACGTGGACCCGCTCGAGGGCTTCAACCCGTGGCAGGCCCGCCACCTCGTCTACGGCGGCGGCGTGACCGACCCGTCCGAGCAGAAGCAGATCGCGAAGATCATCGGCCAGCTCTACGAGGCCTTCGTCCGTTTCGACGCCATGCTCTGCGAGATAAACCCACTGATCGTCACGCCCGACGGGATCGTCAAGGCGCTCGACTCGAAGTTCACCGTCGACGACAACGCGCTCTACCGCCACCCGGAAGTCGCGGAGATGCGCGACGAGGACGCCGCCGACCCGCTCGAGGCGCTCGCCCGGGCAAAGCACGTGACCTACGTGAAGCTCGACGGGGAGGTCGGCGTCTGCGGCAACGGCGCCGGGCTGACGATGTCGACCGTCGACGTCGTCACGTTCGCGGGCGGCCGCCCGGCCAACTTCTGCGACCTCGGCGGTGGCGGCGACGCGCAGGGCGTCGTCGACGCGCTCTCCGTGATCACGCAGGACACGCAGGTGCGTGCGGTGTTCTTCAACATCTTCGGCGGGATCACGCGCTGCGACGAGGTCGCGCGCGGCATCCTGCAGGCACTCGGCGAGATGGGGCTCGAGCTTCCGATCGTCGTTCGCCTCGACGGCACGAACGCCGAGGAGGGCCGTCGAATCCTCGCGGAGGCGGCGCCAGCGAACCTCCACGTCTCGCCGACGATGCTCGAAGCCGCGAGGCGCGCAGTGGAGCTGGCGGCGTGACAGACGTCTGGAGTGACCGCGCCGAGCAGTACCGTACGAGCGACGCCCATCGGGAGGGGCCGGATCTCGACCTTCTCGTCGAATGGTCTGCTGGAGCGCGCACCGCCCTCGACGTCGCGACGGGTGGTGGCCACGTCGCCCGTCGGCTGCGCGAGGAGGGCATCGAGGTCGTCAGCTGCGATCCTGCACCCGGCATGCGGCCGGACGTCGTCTGCCGCGCCGAGGATCTCCCGTTCGCCGACGCCAGCTTCGACGTCGTCGCGACCCGGGTTGCGGCCCACCACTTCGACGACGTCGCACTGGCGGTGTCCGAGATGGCGCGTGTCGCAGCCGAGACCGTCCTGATCGTGGACAACAGCTACATGGGCGATGACGTCGAGGACGCCGAGAAGTTGCGTGACCCGTCGCACGTGCGCAACTACAGCGAGGCCGAATGGCGCTCGTTCGCCGCGGCGGCCGGCCTCGACGTCCGAGAAATCCGCTTCTTCGAGAAGCCGATCGAGCTTCAGCCGTGGCTCGACCGCTGCGGCTGTGCCGGTGACGACGCCGTGCGCGTTCGCGCCCTTCTCGGTGACCGCATTCAGGGAGACAACGTCGTTCTCGACCGCATCGCGCTGAAGGCGGTGCCCGCCTGATGGCCATCATCGTCGACAACGACACGCGTCTCGTCGTGCAGGGCTTGACCGGCTCCGAGGGCCGGTTCCACGGTCTCCGGAACCGTGCCTACGGGACGAACCTGGTCGCGGGCGTCACGCCCGGCAAGGGCGGTCAGGACGTCGAGGGCGTCCCGGTGTTTCACACGGTCGCGGAGGCCGTCTCGGAGCAGGCGGCGAACACCGCGATGATCTTCGTGCCGGCCCCGTTCGCGGCCGATGCGATCTACGAGGCGGTCGACGCAGGGATCAAGACGGTCATCTGCATCACGGAGGGCGTTCCCGCCCACGACATGCTGCGGATCCACACCTACGTGCACAACCGTGGCGTGACGCTGATCGGCCCGAACTGCCCCGGAGCGCTCTCGCCCGGGAAGGCGAACGTCGGCATCATCCCGGCCGAGATCTTCACCGCCGGCAACATCGGCCTCGTCTCGCGTTCGGGCACGCTCACCTACCAGATCGGCCACGAGTTGACCCAGATGGGTCTCGGCAACTCGACGATTGTCGGCATCGGCGGCGATCCGGTCGTCGGCTCCTCTTTTGTGGACATCTTGTCGAAGTTCCAGGCGGATCCCGAGACCGAGTTCGTCGTCATGGTCGGCGAGATCGGCGGCGACGAGGAGGAGAAGGCGGCGGCGTTCATCGAAGCAGAGCTGACGAAGCCGGTCGTAGCCTATATCGCCGGGTTCACGGCGCCGCCCGGGAAGACGATGGGGCATGCGGGCGCGATCATCTCGGGCTCGTCGGGGACCGCCGAGGCGAAGAAGGAAGCGCTCGAGGCGAAGGGGATTCGCGTCGGCACGACGCCGACCGAGACCGCCGAGCTCGTCGCCGCGATCGCTCGCGCCTGAGGCTCCGGGCTCCGGGCCGTCTGGTGGGGCATCCTCCGTACCGGAAGGAGCGGTTCGCGCGTGGAGCGACGAGCGCGGCCGTCCTCGTCAACGCAGCGTTCGGGCTCTGCGTCGTCGCGCTCGAGGAGCTCGTCAGCCGCGCGTGGGCGCACGGGCCTATATCGAGCCGGTACATTCAACCCCATGCCCTTCGGCCTCGGCATCTGGGAGATCCTGATCCTCGCAGGGGTGCTCGTCCTGTTGTTCGGGAGCAAGGGTGCGCCGGCGATGGCGCGGCGCCTCGGTACCGGCGTTCGCGAGCTCAAGGACGCGGTCTCGGAGATGGATCCCACGTCGATGTTCGACCCGAAGAACGACACCGAGAAGCCGAGGGCGAAGGCCGCACCCGCTCTCGAGGCGCCGAAGGCGAAGGCTTCGCCTTCGGGTAAGGCGCCGCCGGTCGTCGAGGCGACCCGGGCAGCGAGAGTCACCTCGGCGCCTGGGACGACGGCGACCCGAGACGACGTCGACACGATCGAAGACGACACGCCGGCAGGCTGATGGACGTCGTCTCGTACGGTGCGCTCGAGCCGTTCACGACGAAGGACGGCTCGACGATCAGGGAGTTCGTCCATTCGCCCGTGCAGTCCCTCGCCGAGGCGACCCTCGAGCCGGGGCAGTCGACGATGCGCCACTACCACGCGCTTAGCGAGGAGATCTACCTTCTCACCGGTGGCGGCGGCACCATGGAGCTCGACGGCGACGTGCGCGAGGTGGCGGAGGGCGACGCGATCCTGATCCCGCCCGGCGCCTGGCACGAGCTCCGCGCCGGCACCGGCGGCGTTCGGCTCCTCTGCTGCTGCGTGCCGCCCTACAGCCACGCCGACACGTATTTCACCTAAAAACGAGTACAGGCGACCGGGATTCCACCGGCCGCCTGTGTCGTGCTGCTGACGGGATTGAAGGCACAGTCAGCACAGGGAGGGGTCACGGGGAACCGTAGGTTCCCGGCTTTAGGATCCGCGCGCAGCGCGGCAGGAAGATCGATTTGAGGGGAGGTCAGGGTTGTGGCGCTACGGTTTTCTCAGCGCGACAACCCTGACCTCCCCTCAAATCTTCCGGCGGGGGCGGGTGGGGCCCCACTTGGAGCCGCGCTTGCGGCCCGAGTAAAGGAGCTTCGGAGCGGCCGACTTCATGCCGGTCTCCTCCCACGCATCCGTCTGCCCGTTCAGGCGGGCGACACGGCTGACCTCGGCCTGCTGGTCCGGCAGCACGAGCGTCACGCCCGTGCCCGAGCGGCCCGCGCGACCGGTGCGCCCGACGCGGTGCGTGTAGGCCTTCTCGTCCTCGGGCGGGTCGAAGTTGATCACGTGCGTGATATCCGACAGATCGAGCCCCCGTGCTGCGACATCGGTGGCGATCAGCGTCGTCACCCTGCCGGCCTCGAAGTGTGCAAGCGCCTTCTCGCGCGCGGCCTGCGTCTTGTCGCCGTGCATCGCGACCGCGCGCACCTGGTGGCGCTCGAGCCGCTGCGCGAGCCGGTCGGCTCCACGCTTCGTGCGGACGAAGACGAGCGCGAGACCACGCTCCCTGTTGAGGAGCTCGACGAGCTTCTCGACCTTGTTGTCCGGGGTGACCGAGACGAACTGATGGTCGATCTCACCGGGCCTCTGCTCGCTCGGGAGCTCCGCGGCGATCCGAACCGGCTGGTTCGTGTAGGCGCGTGCGAGCTCGCCGACCTCGCCGTCGAGCGTCGCCGAGAAGAACATCGTCTGGCGATTGTCGGATACGCGGCGGAGGATCTTGTCGACCTGTGGCTTGAAGCCCATGTCGAGCATCCGGTCGGCCTCGTCGAGGACGAGGATCGTGACCGCGTCGAGCGTGACCATGCGCCGATCCATCAGGTCCTGCAGGCGGCCCGGCGTCGCGACGAGCACGTGCGCCTTCTTCGCCTTCGCGGCCTGGGCCGGGATCGGCACGCCACCGTAGACGGACGCGACCTCGAGGCCCTTGGGCCTGCCGAGATCGGCGATGACCTCGGTCACCTGAACGGCGAGCTCACGTGTCGGCACGAGCACGAGCGCCGCGGGACGCCCGTCACCCGGCGCGGCGCGCTCGACGATCGGGACCGCGAACGCGAGCGTCTTGCCGGACCCGGTCGGGGCCTTGGCGAGCACGTCGTGGCCGGCGAGTGCTGCCGGAATCGCACGCGTCTGGATCTGGAACGGTGAATGGATGCCCTGCTCGGTGAGCACCCGGACGGTGTCCGTGCTCAGCCCAATAGAGGCAAAGGTTGTCTCTGGCATTCGGTTTGTACTCCTTGGATTGTGTTCGAGACCATCTACCCTCGAACTACCTAATCCTCGAAGTTCCGAGCCTAGAGTCGAAAGAAGCTGATCTCCCGGGGCGGCACAGCGCCGACTCCCTGTGGAAAACAGTAGCAGTCAGCACTGATTCGCGGCGAACACCGGTTCTCATGCAGGCGCGGCGGTTCACGCGAGAGCGACGCGCGCGTGCCGGGTACGCTCCAGGCATGGCACCGATCTCCTTTGCCCGCGGCGCGCCGGCCCCCGAGTGTCTCGACCCGGCGCTGATCGCCGACTGCGCGCGTGCGGCGCTCGAGCGGGACGGGACGACGATCCTCTCGTATGGCACGGGTGGCGGGTACGGGCCGCTCCGCGAGGTGCTCGCAGAGCTGCACGGGGTCGAGCCGAGCCGGGTCTTCGTGACGACCGGTGGCCTCCAGGGATTCGTCTTCTACGCGGCGGTCCAGCTCGCGCTGCGGCCGGGCCGCGTGCTCGTCGAGGCGCCGACGTACGACCGACCGCTCAAGCTGCTGGCGCGCGATGGGGCGGACGTCGTCCCGATCGCGATGGACGCCGAGGGCCTCGATCTCGACGCCCTCGAGAGAGAGCTCGAGCGCGGAGGCGAGATCTCGTTCCTCTACACGATCCCGACGTTCCAGAACCCCTCCGGGCGCACGCTCGGCGTCGAGCGCGCGTCGTCGCCTGGTCGAGCTCGCGGCGCGCTACGACCTTCCGGTTCTCGAGGATGACCCCTATGGACGTGTCCGCTACGACGGCGAGCCGGTGCCGTCGATTCACGAGCTCGAGGGGGGCGAACGCGTCACGTTCACTTCGTCGTTCTCGAAGACCGTCGCGCCGGGGCTCCGCATCGGCTACTTCGTCGTCCCGCAGCCGCTCGCGGCGGCGTACGACGACCGGGCCGTCTCGACGTACATCTCGCCGAGCCTGCTTCCGCAGGCGACCGTCTTCGAGATCATCGATCGCGGCGCGTTCGGGCCGAACCTCGATCGCGTCCGGGGCCTGCTCAAGGCGCGCAAGGATGCGATGCTCGCAGCGCTCGCCGCAGAGATGCCGGCGGGCACGAGCTGGAGCTCACCGGAGGGTGGTTACTTCCTCTGGCTCGATCTCGCGGAGGACGTCGATGCTGCCGACCTTCTGACGCGCGCGACCGAGGCCGGCGTCACGTTCGTGCGCGGGTCGGACTTCTTCCCGAACGCGTCGGCCGGCCGCTCGTCTGCCCGCCTCGCCTTCAGCTACGAGACGCCCGAGCGGATCGCCGAGGGCGTTCGCGTTCTCGCCTCGCTGCTGTAGGGGCGACGCGCAGCGTCGCCTGCGTACGACGACGCCTACCGGCGGGCTACTACGGCGCCTCGCGGCGGCGCCTGCGGCGGTCGCGCAGGTCGTCGAAGAGCCAGCCGACGACGAAGCCGAGTGCGATTGCGAGCAGCAGGACGACGAAGAGCGACGCCTCGGTGCGGAAGAAGACGAAGTTGACCGAGACGGCGTTGCGGTTGGCGAGCACGAGGATGAGGACGTACGCCAGAACCACGGCGAGGATGATGCGCCTCGGCGTCCACGGGCTCTGCCGCTTCGTCCCCTCGAGTGTCGGTTTCGTCGACATCGTGCCCGAACGTTAGACGGTACTGGTGACGACGAGCGGAACTGCCGGCCGGATCACGAGCCGGGGCTGCCGTGGCGGCTGCAGCCTGCCTCCCGCTGCGACGGCCCGAAACGTCGGGCAGGGTGTCTCACCCGGAAGGGCGCAGAGACCCTCTCTGCGGAAGTAGCAGTCGTTGCACGTCGCTTTGGCCGGCATGTGAAGGATCCCCTGTCGTCGATCTCGTCCCTGTTGGACAGGGGCCATTGTGGCCATCAGGTATCGGTCTCGCAAGGGGCCGGCACCGGAAAGTCCCGCAATTAGCGGTTGTTGCCCTCTGCGGCAAAGCCCTGCAAAAAGGCTACTTTGACGCATTCGTCGCCAGAGCGGACAACGCCTGTTGAAAAGTCGTGACGGGGATGATGCGAAGGTTCCCTGCATACCGCCGTGCCTCCGCCGCGTTTTCCCCAGCCGGGACGAGGAAGACGTCCGCGCCCGCCTCGCGTGCCCCGTACGTCTTCTGCTTCACGCCTCCGATCGGGCCGACGCTTCCGTCGATCCCGATCTCCCCCGTCGCGACGACCCGCTTGCCGTGGTCCACGTTCTTCCCGAGCTCCTGAAGGACGTCGAGAGCGAACGGCAATCCCGCGGAGGGCCCCCCGACGTCGCCGAGGTTGATGTCGACCTTGACCGGGAGCTTGATGTCGGCGTCCTGCGAGACGCGGATTCCGATGATCGCTTTCCCCTTCTCGGCCGGAGACTCGACGGTCTTCACGGTGACCGTCTTCACGACGCCGTCACGCCTCACGTCCAACGCGACCTCGTCGCCGGGGTGGACCTCTGCGAAGGCTCCGCGGAGCGCGATCGGTGTGAG
Organism: uncultured Thermoleophilia bacterium; assembly: GCA_963727515.1. Classification (GTDB taxonomy): domain Bacteria; phylum Actinomycetota; class Thermoleophilia; order Gaiellales; family Gaiellaceae; genus Gaiella. The sequence goes on from CAVSGN010000002.1 coordinate 234,886, forward strand.
GACCTTCGTGCCGGCGACTCCCACGATGACGTCGCCCGAACGGAGGACCTTCGCGGCCGGGACGTCGGGGGCGACTCCGTCGACCAGGGCTCCGCGCGGAGTCGCGGTCGACGCGATAGCCGGCCTGCTTGAGGGCGACGGCGGCCGCGGTCTGTTCCGATCGTGCCATCTCACGCAACCCCTCCCGGCGACCGGTCCTCGAAGGTCGATCCCGGTGGAACGACCTGTTCCTCCGGTACGAGCGAGGCACCGTCCGGGCGGGTGAACGGAAGCAGCGACTCGACCCAGGTCGCCGAGCGCACGGAGACGTCGACGTAGTAGATGGCACCGCCCTCCTCGCCACCCGAGCGTTGCTGGCCCGCGACCGTGACCCTGTCGCCGACCGGTGTGCGCCTTGTTCGGGACGTAGAGGTAGTCGTGCGACGGCGCGAACCACGCGAACGCGATCGCAGCCGCGGCCACGAGTTGCGACGCTCCAGAGGAGCACGGTGAGCCGGTTGCGCGTCACCCCTAGAGCAGTCCGTGCGAGCATGCCGCCGTCGACCGGGACGACGACGCCGCTGATGTAGGCGGCCTGCTCGGACGCGAGAAAGCAGGCTGTCGCCGCGATCTCCGCGGGCGAGCCGACCCTGCCCGCCGGGATCTGCGCGAGCGTCTCGGGTGGAGGCCCATCGGGGCCGTAGAGCGCGTCGAGCCGCTCGGTGTCGATCCGTCCGGGCGCGATCGTGTTGACGGTGATCCCCTCCGGGCCGAGCTCTCGCGCCAGCGTCTTCAGCCAGCCGACGACGCCCCGGTCGGACCGCGTTCGAGAGCGCCAGGTTCGCGATCGGCTCCTTCACCGACGTCGACTCGATCGCGACGATGCGGCCGCGGCCGCTCGCGCGCAGGTGCGGAAGGCAGAGACCGACGAGGCGAACATGACGGCACGAGGAGAAGCTCGACCGCGGCGCTCGACGTCGGCGGCGGTGATCGTTGCCGCCGGGCCGGGCGGCGGGCCGCCGCCGTTCAGCACGAGGATGTCGACTCCGCCGAAGGCGGCGAGCGTGTCGCTCACGAGGCGCTCGCAGGTCGGGCTCGGCCGTCAGGTCGCCCGCGACGCCGAGCGCACCGAGTCTCGCCGCCTCCCGCTCGACCACGTCGGCGCGCCGCGCGAACATCGCGACGTTCGCGCCCTCGGCGGCGAGTGCCTCGGAGATCGCGAGACCCATCCCCTGGGAGGCGCCGAGCACGATCGCGGTTCGCCCGCTGAGACCGAGATCCATCGGTCGGGAAGCGTACCCGGCTGGACTGTTCAGGATTCGCAAAGCCGCGGGCGCGACGCGCGCCCGCGACCTCTCAGCGGCTCTTCAGGACGCCGACGACCTCGCGCACCGCGGCGGACGAAGCCCTGAGCATCCTCTTCTCGTCGGCCGTGAGCTTGAGCTTCACGATCTCCTCGACACCGGCAGCGCCGAGCTTGACGGGGACGCCCATGTAGAGCCCGTTGACGCCGTACTCGCCCTCGAGGAAGGCGGTGCAGGGCAGGACGCGCTTCTCGTCCAGGCAGATCGAGTCGACCATCTGGGCCGCCGCGGCGCCCGGGGCGTACCAGGCCGAGGTGCCGAGCAGGTTGACGACCTCGCCGCCGCCCTTCGCGTGTCCGCTCGACCATCTTCGAGATCCGGCCCTTCGGCGACGAGCTTGCTCGAGCGGAACGCCACCGACCGTCGTCGCCGAGACGACGGGCACCATCTGGTCGCCGTGGCCGCCGAGCACCATGGCGGTGACGTCCTTGACGGACATCCCGGTCTCCCACGCGATGAATGCGGCGAAGCGTGCGGTGTCGAGGATCCCCGCCATGCCGACGACGCGCTCCTTCGGGAACTTCGAGACCGCCTTGGCGACGTGGCACATCGCGTCGAGCGGGTTCGAGACGACGACGATGATCGACTTCGGTGATCGCTTGACGATCTCCTTCGTCACCGAGCCGACGATCGCCTCGTTCGTCGAGACGAGATCGTCGCGGCTCATGCCGGGCTTGCGCGGCAGGCCTGCGGTGATCACGACGACGTCGGACCCGGCCGTCTCGTCGTAGCCGTTCGATCCGACGACGTTCGGCTCGTATCCGAGGACGGCGCCGGCCTGGTTGATGTCGAGCGCCTTGCCCTGAGGGAAGTTCGGCTTGATGTCGACAAGGACGATGTCCGCGTAATCGCGCCTGGCAAGTTCCTGGGCGCAGGTCGCGCCGACGTTCCCCGCGCCGACGACGGTGATCTTCTTTCTCACTGAAATCGCTCCTTGGGTCTGAGCGCCGCCGTACGCGGCGAACGTCTCGATGGTGTTCGTCGGGGCTGCGAGATCGTGCGGCCCGTCCCGTGCATGTGCCCTGGAGCATAGTTGCCGACAGGAGGAGACCTCTCAGGTAGCGTCCGAGGTGTCCTGCCCAGGTAGACCGAGGAGACGGATGACCGAGTTCAAGCCAGGCCTCGAGGGTGTTGTCGCGTTCGAGACGGAGATCGCCGAGCCCGATCGCGACGGTGGTGCGCTGCGCTACCGCGGAGTCGACATCGAAGATCTCGTCGGGACGGTCCCGTTCGAGAAGGTCTGGGGCCTGCTCGTCGACAACGCGCCCGAGCCCGGCCTCGTTCCCGTCGAGCCGTACGTTGCCGCCGATCTCACCGGAAACGCGCCCTCCGACCTGCAGGCGGCGACGGCCGGGCTCTCCGGGGCGTGGGGCCTCGGCCAGCTGATCGATATCTCCGACGAGGAGGCGCACAGGGATCTCGCACGGCTCTCGGCCACGATGATCTCGATCGTCGCGCAATCGGCCCGGCACGCGGACGGGTTCACGATGCCGATCGCACCCGAGATCGTCGAGACAGGGACGACCGCGGCCGAGCGGTTTCTGCTCGAGTGGCGTGGCGAGGCCGATCCGCGGCACGTCCAGGCGATCGACACCTACTGGATCTGCACGGCCGAGCACGGGCTCAATGCGTCGACCTTCACCGCACGGGTGGTCGCCTCGACCGGCGCCGACTGCGCTGCGGCCCTTTCCTCAGCCGTCGGTGCGCTCTCGGGGCCGCTGCACGGTGGCGCGCCGGCACGGGTCCTGCCCATGCTCGACGGGGCGGCCGCGGCCGGGTCGATCGACCAGTACGTCAAGGATCTCCTCGATTCCGGCGACCGGCTGATGGGCTTCGGCCATCGCGTCTACCGGGCCGAGGATCCGAGGGCGCGCCTGCTGCGAGGCACTGCGAAGACGCTCGGCTCGCCGCGCTACGACGTCGCGGAAGAGCTCGAGCGCGCCGCGCTCGCCGAGCTGCACGCCCGCAAGCCCGATCGTGTGCTTGCCACGAACGTCGAGTTCTGGTCGGCGGTCGTGCTCGACGTGGCGGATATCCCGCCCAGCGCTCGCACCCGCGATGTTCGCCTGCTCGCGCACCGCCGGCTGGTCGGCCCACATCCTCGAGCAGAAGCGGCTCGGGCGCCTCGTGCGGCCCGTCGGCGACGTACGTCGGTCCCGGTCCTCGACCTCTGCCGACCACGTACGTGGACCTCTCGCAGGCGGCCGCGCTCGCCGACGAGTACGCGAAGGGCGGGCTCGAGCGGGAGCTCGCGACGCTGCGCGGTGAGTGGAGCGACGAGCTCGAGGCGTCTGCCCGCAACCCCGACTACCGCGTGCGTGCGGTCGCGTATCGGGCCGTCGCACAGTTTCGCTTTCGCCAGAAGATCGAGCTTCTCCGGCGCGGATTCGAGGACGAGAGCCCCGCCGTTCGTGGCTCCGCGCTGATCGCGCTCGAGGGCCTCTCACGGGACCATCCAGGTGACGTCAACTCGTTCCGTCCGCTCCTGCACGATCTCGCCAGCCCGGGACGGCAACGTCGCGGTTCGTCGGCTCGCGATCGTCTGCTTCAAGAACGGCACGCCCGCGCGCGAGACGGTCGTCATCCTCGACGGCATCGCCGCCGACGACGAGGACGACCCGGAGGTACGGAAGACCGCTCGCTCGGTATCGCTCCTGCTCGTCAAGAAGTCGAATCGGGAAGTGGGCGCGTGACGCTCGGTCCCTCTCGTCGGGCTGATCATGGGCTCCCGCTCGGACTGGGAGACGATGCGCCACGCCGCCGAGACGCTGGAGTACTCTCGAGATCCCCTTCGAGCAACGGGTCGTCTCGGCCCACCGAACGCCCGATCTCCTGTTCGACTACGCCGCGTCGGCGCAGGAGCGGGGCCTCCAGGTCATCATCGCCGGCGCCGGGGGAGCGGCCCACCTCCCCGGCATGGCGGCCGCGAAGACGACGCTGCCCGTCCTCGGTGTTCCGGTCGAGTCGAAGACGCTGGAGGGGATGGACTCGCTCCTCTCGATCGTGCAGATGCCTGCCGGTGTCCCGGTCGGGCACGCTTGCCGATCGGGCGCGCGGGTGCGATCAACGCGGCGCTCCTTGCGGCGCGCGATCCTGGCGCTGTCGACACGGCGTCGCGAATCGCCTGGCAGCCTTCCGCGCGACGCAGACGCAGGCCGTGCTGGACGGGCCCGATCCCGCTGCCTGAGAGAGTTTGTGTTGAAGCAACACAAAGTGGTGGTCGGGCGGTGACCGTCGTCGGATGCATCGGCGGCGGCCAGCTCGGGCGAATGCTCGGGCTCGCGGGTGTGCCGCTCGGCCTGGGCTTCCGGTTTCTCGACCCGTCGCCGAGGCACCCGCCGGCGGCCGTGGGCGAGCTCGTGGTCGGGTCGTTCGACGATGCCGCCGCACTCGATCGCCTCGCTGCCGGCTCGGTGTCGTCACGTACGAGTTCGAGAACGTCGCCGTCGCCTCTGCGGCGCGGCTGCACGCGCTCCCGCCCTCGCCGGCGCTCGAGCTCGGGCAGGACAGGCTCGTCGAGAAGGAGCTCTTCCGCCGCGTCGGGATCCCGACCGCGCGCTTCGGGTCCGTCGCGGAGGCAGGGGTGCCCGCGATCGTGAAGTCCCGCCGCCTCGGATACGACGGCAAGGGCCAGAGGCGGGTCGACGCAATGGAGGCGATCGGCGAGCACGAGCTCGCGGAGGAGCTCGTCCCGTTCGACCGCGAGCTCTCGATCGTCTGTGTGCGCGGGCACGACGGTGAGACGCGCTTCTGGCCGGTCGTCGAGAACGTGCACCGCGAAGGCATCCTTCGCGTCTCGCGTGCGCCCGCCGTCGACGCGCCGCAGGCCGCGGCCGAGGAGCTGGCGGGCCGGCTGCTGGACGAGCTCGGGTACGTCGGCGTGCTCGCCCTCGAGCTGTTCGAGGTCGAGGGGAGCGCCTGCTCGCGAACGAGTTCGCACCACGCGTGCACAACACGGGTCACTGGACGATCGAAGGCGCGGTCACGAGCCAGTTCGAGAACCACCTCCGTGCGATTCTCGGCCTTCCGCTCGGCTCGACGGATCCAGTGGCGCCTCGGTGATGATCAACCTGATCGGTGGCGCGCCCGCGACCGAGGCGCTCCTCGGGCTCCCTGGAGCGCCATGTCCACCTCTACGGCAAGGAGCCGAGGCCCGGGCGCAAGATCGGGCACGTCACGCTCGTCGGGGCGGACGAGGCGACGATCGCTGACGCGATTTCGCTGGTGGACGCGGCCGCGGTCGGCTAGGCGTCGCGAACCCTGACGGGCGGGAAGGTCGCGCGGCAGGCGTCAGCTCGGGGCGCTTCGACTGCCGTGCGTGCGGGTGGGCCGCGAAGTACGTGTCGCGCCGCCGCCGGTCCGAGACGTGCGTGTAGCGCTCGGTCGTCGAGAGATCGGCGTGCCCGAGCATCTCCTGGACCGAGCGGAGGTCCGCGCCACCTTCGAGCAGATGCGTCGCGAACGAGTGGCGCAGGAGGTGCGGATGCACGCGTTCCGGCTCGAGGCCGGCCTTGCCCGCGAGCTTGCGCAGGATCATGAACGCGCCCGCGCGCGTCAGCGCGCCACCCCGTGCGTTGAGGAAGAGGTCGGGCCGATAGCGACGGTCCAGGTGCGGCCTGCCGAGTGCGAGGTAGCGGCGCACGGCCTCTGCCGCCGGGCGGCCGAGTGGCACGATCCGCTCCTTGTCGCCCTTCCCGAGCACGCGCACGATGCGCGCGTCGATGTCGACCGAGGTGCGGGCGAGCCCGACGGCCTCGGAGACGCGCAGGCCGGCCCCGTACATCAGCTCGACGAGAGCCCGGTCGCGCAGCGAGCGCGGCGTCGTGCCGTTCGCGGCCTCGATCAGGCGCTCGGACTCCGACGGTGACAGCGTGCGCGGGAGCTTGCTCGTGCGGCGTGGCGTCGCGACCTCGGCGGCCGGGTTGTCCTCGCGCTTGCCGAGCAGGAGCTGGTGCCGGTAGTACGAGCGCACGGCAGCGATACGGCGGCAGATCGTCGAGGAGGCGAGCCCGGCGGCACGCATCTCTGCCACCCAGCGGTCGAGATCGTCCCTCGTGGCGCTGTCGACCGGTGCCTCCAGAAACACGCCGGCCGCCGCCAGATCGCGGCTGTACGCATCCACGGTGCGCGGTGACCGCTGCGCTGCGAGGAGCAGCAGGTAGCGCTCCACCTCGGGGTCGGGTCTCTGCTCGTCGGTGTTCCTCATGCGGCTGGACCCGATTCGGCGTGGTCGAGACGGCTCCTGCGCGCGACCTGCCGCATCGCGGTGCTCACGAGCGGGGGTGACTTGCGTCGTAGATGCGGCGGAGCCGGCGGGCGTCGACGTGACTGTAGACCTGCGTCGTCGAGAGCGACGCGTGGCCGAGCAGCTCCTGGATCGTCCGCAGGTCGGCCCCTCCTTCGAGCAGGTGCGTGGCGTACGCATGACGGAGGCGATGCGGGTTCTGCATCAGCCGGCGCAGCGTCGAGGTGTCGAGGCTGCGCCCGCGCGCGGAGAGGAAGAGCGAGTCGTTCGCCCCGCGCGCGAGCGTCGGGCGGGCGTCGCGCAGGTAGAGGGCGACCGCATACGACGCGCGCTCGCCGAGGGGCACGACCCGTTCCTTGTTGCCCTTGCCGAGCACGTGGACCGTCTCCTGGTCGAAATCGACATCGGCCAGCCGGAGCCCGACGACCTCGGCGCTCCGCAGCCCGCACGAGTAGGTCAGCTCGAGAATGGCGGCGTTCCGAAGGTCGAGCGGCTCGGTGCCTCCGACGGAGGCGATCGCAGCCTCGACGTCGGCGAGCTTCGGCGCGTCCGGCAAGCCGGCGGCGCTTGCGCGGCGGCAGCGCGATCTCCGGCACGCGGCCGGCTCCGAGCGTGAAGCGCATGAACGACCGCACGGCGGCCAGGCGACGCGCGATCGTCGCCGGGGCGAGGTCGCGCCGGCCACGTCCGAGCTCCGCGGTGTACTCCGCGAGCGCCTGCACGTCGACGTCGGCGACCGCGCGGCCCGATCGTCGCAGCCAGAGGCTGAAGTCCGCCAGATCGGACGCATAGGCCCGCCGGGTAGACTCGGAGAGCCCGGGGCTGGCGAGATACCGATCGATCGACGCGCTCACCTCCATCCGGTCGGATTCGCGCTCAGCACCGTCCTGCCTGCCCGATGCGATCCACCTTCTTCTTCGCAGCGCTCCTCGTGGCCGTCGCCGTCGGCGCACTCGTGTTCGTCCGCAACCCTCGCTATCACGCCCCGTCCCCCGTGGCGCGCGGGACCGTCACGCTCGTCGGCGACTCGCTCAACGTGGGGATCGAGCCGTATGTCGGCAGCGCGCTACCCGGCTGGAAGGTCGTCACCAACGACCGCGTCGGCCGCACGACGCCCGAAGGGATCGCCGAGCTGGAGGCCGGCCGGGCGACGCTCTCGAACTACGTCGTCGTCAGCCTCGGCACGAACGATTCGCCGACCGCGGTGACCGGCTTTCGCCAGGACGTCAAACGTGTTCTCGCCCTCATCGGCCCGAACCGCTGCGTCGTCTGGGCGACGATCTGGCGTGACGGAGCGTCGAACGCCGCCTTCAACGGTGTCCTCCGGGACGCGGCCGCAGCGAACGAGCGGCTCGAGCTCGTCGAATGGGCAGAGATGGTCGAGCGCCACCCCGAGCTTCTCGCAGCGGACGGCCTCCACGGCAACGAGGACGGCTACCGCGAGCGCGCGGGCGCGGTCGCCGCGGCCGCGAAGCGCTGCGCCCCGGCCCGTTCGGCGAGCCAGGGATGACGCAACCCGTGCGTCTCTCGACGGGCGCGGAGATCCGCATCCGGAACGGCGCTGCGCCGCTTGCGGCCGTCCTCGTCAACGGCGGCACGGCACGGCCGCTGCCGGGAACATGGAGCGCGACGAGTGAGCTTCTCGCGGTCGAGCTCGCGCCTCGCTTCCAGGGCCTCGCGTTCGCCGAGGTGCGCTACCGGGTCAAGTCGTGGAAGGAGCTCGACTCGTGCCTGGAGGATGCCGTCGCGGCCCTCGACCTCCTCGACCGTCCGGCCCTGCTCGTCGGCTTCTCGATGGGGGGAGCCGTGTCGGTCGGCGTCGCGGGGGATCCCCGGGTCGTCGGAGTGCTCGGGCTCGCTCCCTGGATACCCGACCAGCTCCCCCTCGACGGGCTCGTCGGCAAGCGGCTCGACGTCCTCCACGGCTCGTGGGATCGCTACCTGCCGGGCATCCCGGGCGTCAGCGCTGCGAGCTCGCGGCGCGGATTCGACCGGGCGCGTGCGCTCGGCGTCGAAGGCAGCTACACGCTGATCCCGCGCGGCCTGCACGGTGCGGCGCTACGCCGGCGGTCGGGGGCGATCCTGAGGCTGCCGCGGTCGCGCGCCTGGGTCGACGGCGTCGGGGAGCGCCTCGCGCTCTTCACGGGTCAGGCGAGCCTCCGGCGCGCGCGCTGACCCGCTGTCGGTAGCCGCACGTTCCACGCGAGCCCGAGCTTCTCGAGGGAGCGGATCGTGATCCAGGCGATATCGAGTTGCAGGCGATCGAGCCCGTGCCGGGCCGACGCCGGGAAAGCATGGTGGTTGTTGTGCCAGCCTTCGCCGAAGGTCAGTGCCGCGACGACCCAGTTGTTCCGGCTCTCGTCCCGCGAGCGGTAGCTCCTGCGCCCGAACATGTGGCAGATCGAGTTGACCGAGAAGGTCGCGTGCTGGTAGGCGAAGATCCTGATCAGGCCACCCCAGATGAGCACCTCGAGGCCGAGCTTCCAGCTGGCGCCGCCGACGGTGTACCCGATCGCGAACGGGATTGCGAACGTCAGGACGACCCACACGAAGTACATCCGGTCGATCCGCCGGATGAGCGTGTCGTCGTAGAGGTCCTTCCCGTAGTGCTCGCCTCGCTCCATCCCCTTGAGGTGGAACAGCCAACCCATGTGGGCGTGAACGAAGCCCTTCATGGCACCCCGGACGTTCGGCGCGAAGCCTGCGTGCGGCGAGTGGGGATCGCCGTCCTGATCGGAGAGCGCATGGTGCTTGCGGTGATCGGTCACCCACTGGGTCACCGGGCCCTGTAGCGTCATCGACCCGAGAATTGCAAAGGCAGCCCGGATCGACCTCGTCGTCTCGAAGCTGCGGTGCGTGAAGAGGCGATGGAAGCCGACGGTCGTGCCGAGGCCGGTGAGGACGTAGAGCGCCCCGAACACCGCCAGATCGACCCAGGAGAGCGCGATGCCCCAGAGGCCGATCGCAACCGCGACGAGACCGAGGGGAGGGAGGACGATCGCGACCATCGTGACGACCTGGCTCGCGCGCGATGTGCGGTCGCGCACCGTCGCGACCTCGGCATCGGCCGCGGCGATCGTGGTCGCCTCAGACATGATCAGTCGGAGCGTGAGCGAGTTTCGAACGAATCACCGTGAGTTGACGATAGCGATCGCCGGTCCGGGTGCAGCCCGGGCCAGGAGCGTGCACGCCCGGTCAGCGGCACCGCCCGGAGGGCGGGGACGATGAGCTACGAGACCTATCGGCGCCCGTTGACGCCCGTCGTTCGTGCGGTCTATCGGCTCGAGGTGCGTGGGCTCGAGCACGTGCCCGACCACGGCCCGCTCGTCGTCACCGGCAACCACGAATCGATTCTCGATCCGTTTTTCCTCTCCGCGGCGATCTCCCGTCCGATCCGCTACCTGGGCAAGTCGGAGCTGTGGAACGTGCCGCTGCTCCCGTGGTTGCTCGCGAGCGTCGAGGCGATCCCGGTCGAGCGGGGAAAGAGTGACGCTGCTGCGATCGCATCCGCGACCGCAGCGCTCGAGGCCGACGAGGTGGTCGGGCTCTTCCCCGAGGGTGGCGTGATGCGGGCGGGGCCGTGGCTTCGCGGAGCCGCGCGGATGGCGCTCGCAACGGGCACGCCGCTCCTGCCCGTCCGCCTGCTCGAGACGCGAAAGGCGCTCGGGAAGACGAGCTTCGGGTTCCCCCGGGTCGCCGTGCTCGTCGGGGAGCCGATCGTCGTCGAGCGAACGACGGCGACGCCCGAGCTGGCCAGGGCCCTGACGGACCGCCTGCAGTCGGCGGTCATGGCGCTCGGTACGTAGGTGCACTCCGCGCACGCGCGAGACGACGCTCGGCAGGCACTCTAGGGGGATGCCAGGGCGCCGCTTCGGATCGGACATTCCCGCGGAAGCGGCGGAGCGGCCGGCCGACCCCGCGGTGCGCAGCGCCAACCTCCGCCGCATCTTCCCCCTCTTCCGTCCCTATCGCGGGAAGCTCGCGGTCGTCTTCACGCTGATCATCTTCTCGGCCGCGCTCGGCGTGATCCCGTCGTTCCTGCTCGTCGGCGTCCTCGACACCGCGATCCCCAAGAACGACGTGCGCCTGCTCACGCTTCTCATCGCCGGGATGATCCTGATCCCGATCGTCACCGGCGCGATCGGCGTCTACCAGACGCTGCTCTCGAATCGCGTCGGCCAGGCCGTCATGCACGACCTGCGGACGTCCGTCTATCGCCATCTGCAACGCCTGTCGCTCGCCTTCTTCACGCGCACGCGGACGGGCGACGTGCAGAGCCGGATCGCCAACGACATCGGGGGCATCGACACGGTCGTCACCTCCACGGCGACCTCGGTGCTCTCGAACGTAACGACAGTGATCGCGACGGTCGTCGCGATGGTTCTGCTCGACTGGCGCCTCGCGGTCTTCGCTCTCATTCTGCTTCCGTTCTTCGTCTGGCTGACGAAGCGCGTCGGCGCCCAGCGCAAGAAGGTCACTGCCGAGCGTCAGGCGTCGCTCTCGGATGTCTCGTCGATCGTGCAGGAATCGCTGTCCGTCTCGGGGATCCTCCTCGGCAAGACGATGGGACGGTCGGACGACCTCGCGGAGCGTTTCTCGGGCGAGTCGTTGCGCCTCGCCGACCTCGAGGTGCGGAGCCGGATGACGGGGCGCTGGATGATGGCGGCGATCCAGATGACGTTCGCCGTCATGCCGGCTCTCGTCTACTGGTTCGCGGGCTGGTCGCAGGCGCGCGGGAGCGCGGTGATCAGCATCGGTGTGCTCGTCGCCTTCACGACGCTTCAGACACGCCTGTTCTTCCCGATCGGAAGCCTGCTCGGCGTTCAGCTCGAAGTGCAGAGCTCGTTGGCGCTGTTCGACCGCATCTTCGACTACCTCGACCAGCCGATCGACATTGTCGAGGGAACGCGCTCGCTGGAGCGGCCGCGAGGAGATGTCGCGTTCGACCAGGTGTGCTTTCGCTACGACGAGGATGCCTGGACGTTGAAGGACGTGTCGTTCACGGTTCCGGCGGGCACGAAGACCGCGCTCGTCGGCGAGACCGGGTCGGGCAAGACGACCTGTGGCTACCTCGTCGCACGGCTCTACGATGCGACGCGGGGCACCGTCTCGATCGACGGCATCGACGTCCGCGAGCTCACGTTCGAGTCGCTCGCTGCCGCCGTCGGCGTGGTCTCGCAGGAGACCTATCTCTTCCACTCGACGGTGCGTGAGAACCTCCGCTTCGCCAAGCCCGATGCGACGGACGCGGAGGTCGAGGAGGCCGCGCGGGCGGCGCAGATCCACGATCTGATCGCCTCGTTGCCCAAGGGATACGAGACCGTGGTCGGTGAGCGCGGTCATCGGTTCTCGGGCGGCGAGCGACAGCGGATGGCCATCGCGCGAACGGTGCTGCGCAACCCGCCGATCCTCGTCCTCGACGAGGCCACCTCGGCGCTCGATACCCAGACCGAACGCCTCGTGCAGGGGGCGCTGGAACGTCTTGCCGAGGGTCGCACGACGATTGCCATTGCCCATCGCCTCTCGACCGTCCGCGATGCGGAGCAGATCGTCGTCCTCGACGGCGGCTGCGTCGCCGAGACCGGCACGCACGTGGATCTGCTCGCCGCCGACGGACGCTACGCGCTGCTCATTGCGCGGGACGAGAACATCGAGCCCGAGTCGCAGGGAGCGGTTGCGGGGATCGCGTGAGGTGTGTGCCCGACGGGCGAATCTGACATGTCAGGCACCATCGGTCATCCGCCGCGAGACGTGCGTACGATAGGTGCGTGCGCGGAGGTGTCAGCCGCTGCAGTCGGAACCCTTTCTCGCTGAGTCATTCACCACGGAGGCGCTGCCAATGACGACGATGCCGAGCCGCACGGACGGTGCCCTCGACGCCCATGGGCTCGATCCCGGAGCGACCGTGATCTGGAACCCGACGACCGCGCAGCTGTACACCGAGGCGCTGCGGCGTGGAGATGCCGCACTTGCGCACGGTGGTGCGATCGTGGTCAACACGGGCAAGCACACGGGGCGGTCGCCGAAGGACAAGTTCGTCGTCGACGAGGACGGCTCGCGCGACAGGATCTGGTGGGGGGAGGTCAACCAGCCGCTGGACGAATTGCGGTACGACGGGCTCCGCGCCAAGGTCGTCGACCATCTCGAGGGCCTCGACCCCCTCTACGTCGTCGACGCCTACGCGGGCGCGGATGCCGCCCACCGCATCGGCGTGCGAGTGATCACGGGCAGTCCGTACCACGCGCTGTTCGCGAAGACGATGTTCATCGCTCCGACGATCGAGGAGCGTCATTCGTTCGAAGCGGACGTCGTCGTCCTGCACGCACCGGCCGTCGAGGCTGTCCCCGGCACGGACGGCACCCGATCTGCGACGTTCGTGGCACTCCACCCGACGAGGGGAGAGGTCGTGATCGGCGGCACGTTCTACGCCGGCGAGATCAAGAAGGCGATCTTCACGGTGATGAACGACAGGCTTCCCCTCGAGGGCGTCCTGCCGATGCACTGTTCGGCGAACGTCGGCGAGGAAGGCACCGTTGCCGTGTTCTTCGGGCTCTCCGGCACCGGCAAGACGACCCTCTCGGCAGATCCGGAGCGCTCGTTGATCGGTGACGACGAGCACGGCTGGGGTGATGGCGGCATCTTCAATATCGAGGGAGGCTGTTACGCCAAGGTGATTCGGCTGTCCGCCGAAGCCGAGCCCGAGATCTTTCGAATGACGAGAACCTTCGCCACGGTGCTCGAGAACGTCGCCGTCGACGAGCGGGGCGTGATCGACCTGAACGACGACTCGAAAACGGAGAACACGCGGGCTGCGTACAAGATCGAGCGCATCTCGAATGCCCTGCCCACCAAGATGGCCGGGCACCCGAGCGCGGTCGTGATGCTCACGGCCGACGCGTTCGGGATCCTGCCGCCGATCGCTCGGCTGACGCGAGACCAGGCACTCTTCTACTTCCTCTCCGGGTTCACCGCCAAGTTGGCAGGCACCGAGATCGGGGTGAAGGAGCCGCAGCCGACGTTCTCCACGTGTTTCGGCGCGCCGTTCCTCCCTCAGCCTCCCGTCGTCTACGCGCGGATGCTCGGCCAGAAACTCGACGCTCACGATGCGATGGTGTGGCTCGTGAACACGGGCTGGACGGGCGGCCCCTTCGGCCAGGGCCACCGGATGCCGATCCAGGCGACCCGCCGGCTGTTGCACGCGGCGCTCTCCGGCGAGCTCGACGAGGTCGACTATCGCGTCGACACGTTCTTCGGCTTCGACGTGCCCGTCCGGGTGCCGGGTGTCGAGGTGTCGTTGCTCGACCCGCGCTCGACCTGGAGCGACTCCGCCGCCTACGACACGAAGGCGCGGGAGCTCGCAGGGATGTTCACGGCCAACTTCGAGAAGTTCGCTGCGGAGGCAGGGCCGGCCGTGACCGCGGCAGGGCCGAACGCGTAGCTCCCCGGAACGGGGACGGCCCCTTTCGGGGTGCGTGCTACGGTGCGGCCCGGAGCGCCGCCGCCGCTCTTCACACGAGGAGGGACGATGAGCAGGCAGCCGGGACATCACGGAGGTCGGGCTCACCTCTCGACGCTCGTTTCGGCCCTCTCCTTCGTCGTCGTCGCGGTCGCCGTCTGTGGCATCGCTAGCTCGGGGACGGCAGCTCACGGGTCGGCGAGCCTCCGCCCGGCTCCGGCGCCTCTGCGCCACGCGTCGTCCGCTTCGGCTGTCCTCGCATCCGTCGGGCTGAGGAGCCACGGTGCCTCGACGACGGCCACCTGCGGCGCAGACGGCGTCGCCTGTACGGACGTCGTCGTGCCGCTCGACCGCACGGGAGTCGTGCCGGGCTCGATCACGCTGCACGTCGAGTCCTTGCCGGCCGAGGGCGCGGAGCGCGGCGTGATGATGCTCATCGCCGGAGGCCCGGGTCAGGGGTCCGCCACCGTGTTCGACATCGGAGACAGGGACAGCGCAGCGCTCTACCGTGCTCTCTTCCCCGGCTACCGGATCGTCGCCTTCGACAACCGGGGCACCGGCAAGTCCGGCTTGCTGAACTGCCCCGCTCTGCAGCGGGCCACCGGCTTCGCCGGCCAGGAGACGATCGCGCTCGGCTGTGCCACGTCGATCGGCGCGAATCGCGACTTTTACAGCACGCGCGACCACGCCGACGACACGGATGCGGTCCGTGCCGCGCTCGGCGTCGAGAGGATCGCCATGTGGGGTATCTCCTACGGGACGAAGCTCGCACTCGCCTACGCTCTCGCGTACCCGACACACGTCGACCGGATTCTTCTCGATTCCGTTCTCCCGACGACGTATCCCGATCCGTACCAGGCGAACGTGCTCCGCGACATCCCGCGCGCGCTCGCGAACTACTGCGGTATCAGCGCGTGCCGTGCCGCCACGTCCAACTACGTCGGTGAGGTGACGGCGGTCGCGAATGCACTGGCCGCACGCCCTGCGACAGGGGCGATCCGGCTACCGGGCGGCGGCAAGCGCAAGGTCACGGTCAGCGGCCTCGACGTGCTCTCGGTCCTCGTCGAGTCCGATCTGAATCCGGGTCTCGCAGCGCTTCTCCCGGCCGCGATCCACGCCGCGAGCATCGGCGACCGAGGCCCGCTGCTGCGGCTGCACGACCTCAACCTCGCCGCGGAGGCTTCTCCTGCCGAGGATCTCAGCGCGGGCCTCAACGCGGCCACGAACTGCGTCGACGGCCACTTCCCCTGGGATGCCGCAACACCCGTCGCCGACCGCCCCGCTCGTTACCGAGCGGCCGTCGCCGCGCTGCCGCCCGGGTCGCTCGGGAGCTTCGGCACGTGGGCGGCCGATCTCGGCGCTGCAAGCTTCTGCCTCGCGTGGCCGAGCCCCCTCAGGCCGATCCTGCCGCTCGGGCCTGGGCCGCTTCCGAACATACCGGTGCTCGCGATCAACGGCGGGTACGACATGCGGACGCCGACGGCGAGTGCGCAGGAAGTGGTCTCGGGCTTCCCGCAGGGACAGTTGCTGGTCGTTCCGGCCGTCGGTCACAGCGTCGTCACGGCCGATCAGTCGATCTGCGCCCTGCGGGCCGTGCGCACGTGGATCGACGGTCGCAGGGTGCCGGCGACCTGCGCGCGGCCGCCGTTCCTCGTGCCGCCGGTGGGTGCGTACCCGCCGGGAGCGCGTTCGTCGAAGCCGCTCTCGCCGAAGGGCACGCTCGCGCTCTCCCGCCGAAGCATTCACGAGGCAACGGCAATCTGGCTTGCGAGCGGTCTCGGCGCCGGCAAGCCGGTGGCCGGGCTCACGTCCGGGCGTCTGGTCGTCGGCGCGAACAGGTCGTTCAGGCTCGACCACTACGGCATTGCTCCGGGTGTCGAGCTGACGGGGCGACTCAAGATCGTCGGCGACGGTCTTCCGTTCTCGTTCGAAGGCACGGTCGCGGTCTCCGGTAAGCGGGCTGCGCGCGGGACGCTGCGCCTGACGAAGGGCACGCTTTCGGGGAATCTCGGAGGGCGGCCCGTAGCCTAGGGGCGCCGATACCGCGACCCTCGTCGAGACGACGAGCGTGCTAGCGTGCGCCACCGGCTGCGTGCCGTCGCGGCGAATCTCACGAGAGGAGCGCAGGAATGCGCAGGTCTAGCGTCAGGCGCGGCGTCGCGGGGGTCGTGGTGCTGCTCGGGAGCCTCATCGTCGCATCGGTCGCGGCGGCAGATTCGGTCTTCGCGGATCCGACCGGTGACGCAACCGGAGGTGCGCCGGACATCACGCAGGTGGCCGTATCGAACGACGCTGCAGGGATGATCACGTTCAAGATCACCACGGTGGCGCCGATCGTGGACGGATCCATCGTGGGCGTCGATCTGGACACGGACAACAGCCCTGCGAATGGTGCCGAGTACGGGCTCATCGCCGGTCTGGGCGGCGCGAGCATGGTGAAGTGGAATGGATCGGAGTATGCGGAGTCGCAGGCCACCATCACCTACACCCGCTCGGGGAACGTCATCCAGCTCGAGGTCGATCGCGCCGACATCGGCAACCCGAGGCGCTTCGGCTTCAGCGCGGTATCGATCCTCTTCGACGCCGCCGACCAGGTGGCAGGTGAGGACGATGCCCCGGACGGCGGTGCCTATACCTATTCCCTGACGTTCGCCCAGTGTGGGAACGGGAAGGACGACGACGGTGACGGGAAGATCGACGCCGCCGATCTCGGCTGCTCGTCGGCGACCGACAACCGCGAGAGCGACGACCCGGTGACCCTGCGGGCAGGCAAGGCTCGGGTCAAGCCGGCGAAGCCGAAGGCGGGCAAGGTCGCCGTCGTGCTCGCTCCCGTAACGCGTGTCGAGACGGGGCGCGGAATCGCGTCCGGAAAGGTGAGATGCGCCGGTCGCGCCGGGGCGAAGGCGCTTCGCGGCGTCGGCAAGGTCGCGTTCGGAAAGGCGTCGTGCGCGTTCAGGCTCCCGGCGACCTCGAAGGGGCGGATAGCGAGGGGGACGATCACGGTGAAGCACCTCGGCAAGACCAAGACGGTGCGTTTCTCGTTCAGGATCGGTTGAGCGCCGGCCGGGCCGTCCCGCTCCGACACTTGGACGGGCGCGGCGGTCGGGTGATGCGGTAGCTTCCGAGGAATGGAAGCGACGCACGACGTGCTCGTGATCGGCGCCGGATGCGCCGGGATGCGTGCCGCTATCGAAGCGCAGGATCGCGGCGCGAACGTCGGGGTGATCTCGAAGCTCCATCCGACGCGGAGCCATTCCGGCGCCGCCGAGGGAGGCATCAACGCCGCGCTCGGCAACACGGCCGAGGACAGCCCCGAGAAGCACGCGTTCGACACCGTCAAGGGCTCCGACTACCTCGGCGACCAGGACGCGATCGAGATCTTCACGCGCGAGGCTCCCGAGGACATCTACCAGCTCGAGCGCTGGGGCGCGGTCTTCTCGCGCAACGCCGAGGGACGCCTCGACCAGCGGCCGTTCGGTGCCGCCGGCTCGCCTCGGACGGTCTATGCCGCGGACATCACGGGCCACGTCCTGATCCAGGTGCTTTACGAGCAGCTACAGCGGCGGATGGCGGAAGGGATGACGGTCTACGAGGAGTTCTTCGCCTTCCGTCTCGTCGTCGAGGACGGACGCTGCACGGGCGTCATCTCCTGGGATCTGATGAACGGCGGCGTCAAGCTGATCACCGGCAAGTCGGTGATCCTCGCCACCGGCGGGGTCGGACGCCTCTACCGCGCGACCACGAACGCCTATGCCTGCACGGGAGACGGGATGTCGATGGCGCTCCACGAAGGGCTGCCGCTGAAGGACATCGAGTTCATGCAGTTCCATCCGACCACGATGTACCCGAGCGGGATCCTGATCACCGAGGGCTGCCGCGGCGAGGGCGGCTATCTGATCAACAAGGACGGCGAGCGCTTCATGCAGCGCTATGCGCCGAACGCCCTCGAGCTTGCGTCGCGCGATGTCGTCTCCCGGTCGGAGACCACCGAGATCGAGGCCGGCCGGGGTGTCAACGGCTCGGTCTACCTCGACCTCCGCCACCTCGGGCCCGAGAAGATTCTCACCAAGCTGCCCGGCTCGCGGGAGCTCGCGATGACCTACGCCGGCGTCGACCCTATCTACGCGCCGATCCCGGTCCGCCCGGGGGCCCACTACCACATGGGTGGGGTCGCGACGGACGAATGGGGGCTGACCGAGATCGAGGGCCTCTACGCCGCCGGCGAGGTGGCCTGCGTGTCGGTGCACGGAGCGAACCGTCTCGGCGGCAACTCGCTGATGGAGACGATCACGTTCGGTCGCCGCTCCGGGCAGGCTGCGGCCGAGCATGCGCTCGGTGCGCCGGGGCCTGGGAGCGGCGGGGAGGCCGCGCGCGCCGACGCCGAGAAGTGGGTCGGGTCGTTGCTCGGGAACACGGCGGGAGAGCGCCCGTGGGCGATCCGCGACGAGCTCGGCCAGTCGATGCTCGACAACTTCGGCGTCTTCCGCCGTCCCGAGAAGATGGCGAGGCAGGTCGAGGTGATCGCGGAGCTGCGCGAGCGCTATGACCGCGGCGTCGTGATCGAGGACAAGGGCGATGTGTTCAACAACGACCTGACGCAGGCGATCGAGCTGGGATACCTCCTGGATATCGCCGCGTGCATGCTCCAGGCCGGGAGCGCCCGGACCGAGAGCAGAGGCGCGCACTCGCGGCCCTACGACTTCCCCGACCGCGACGACGAGAAGTTCCTCAAGCACTCGATCTCGCGCTGGAAGGGCGATGGCCCGGAGCTCACGTACGCTGAGGTCAGGATGACGCAGTGGGAGCCGATGGAGAGGAAGTACTGATGCAGGTTGGCCTGAAGATCTGGCGCTACGACGCGAAGACCGGCGACCGTGCTCTCCGCGAGTACGAGGTGGACGCGCCGGAGGAGGCGACGCTGCTCGATTGCCTCGATCTCGTCAAGGACAAGCACGACGGCTCGCTTGCGTATCGCAAGAGCTGCCGGATGATGATCTGCGGGTCGTGCGGCATGCGCATGGACGGCGGCGCCGTGCTCGCGTGCAAGGTGAGGATGTACGAGATCGCGAAGGAAGGGCACGTGCCCGTCATCTCCGCGATGGGCAACCTGCCGATCGTCAAGGACCTCGTCGTCGACATGGATCCCTTCTGGGAGAAGATGCGCGCCGTCGACCCCTACCTGCAGCCGCGCTACGACCAGGCGCAGGAGCGCGAGAACGTCATCCCGCAGTCGCAGATGGACGTCATCCACAAGGAGTCGCTCTGCATCAACTGCGGCTGCTGCGTCTCCGAGTGCAACTCGATGGAGTCCGACCCCGACTTCCTCGGCCCGGCCGCGCTCGCCAAGGGGATGCGCTTCGTCGGGGACCCTCGCGACGGCACGACGATCGAGCGCCTCGAGAAGTACTCCGAGCCGCACGGCCTGTGGGACTGCACGCGCTGCTACTTCTGCAGCGAGCGGTGCCCGAAGGGCGTCGACCCGCGCGATGCGATCGCGAAGCTCGGTGCCGAGGCGATGAAGAACGGCATCGACCGGGACATGGGCGCGAAGCACGCCAAGTGGTTCGTCACCTCCGCGAAGACGACGGGCTGGCTGCGTGAGACGGAGCTCGTCCCGAAGACGCAGGGCATCGTCGCGTCGATCAAGGAGATGAAGTTCGCGATGGGCCTCGCCGTCAAGGGCAAGGTGCCGCCGCCGTTCCCGCCGCACGTCGCAGCCGAGGTGCACGAGTCGCGGGCGCTCTTCGACCTCGTCAAGACGCAGGGACGTGACGGCGCAGCGGGGATCGTCCAGGGCGAGAGGGCCCTCGGCCGGATCGAGGCGCACCACGCCGCGTCCGGTGGGCGAGATCCGTACACGGAGGCCGATTCCGCGCCGCGGCCGTACCTGCCGAGTGAGCGCGAGGAGACCGAGGAGACCGAGGGGGTCACACAGTGAAGAAGCTTGCGTACTACAAGGGATGCCTGGCCTCGCTCTCCGCCAAGGAGCTCGACATCTCGACGCGTGCCCTGGCGCCGAAAGTCGGCTACGAGCTGATCGAGCTCGAGTCGGTCACCTGCTGCGGCGCCGGCGACATCCACGAAGCCGAGCCCGACTACTACCTGCACCTCAACGCCCGGATCCTCTCCTACGCCGAGTCGACGGGCTGCGACACGCTGATGACGGTGTGCAATGTCTGCACCCTCAACCTGCGCCAGGCGAACTACCAGTTGCAGATCGACGAGGACCTGCGGGAGCGCATCAACGACAACCTCGAGCAGGTCGGCGTCCCGCGCTACTCCGGCACGGTCGAGGTGAAGCACTTCCTGTGGCTCATCGCCGGCGAGTCGTTCGCGGAGCTGCAGACGGTCGCTCACAAGGGACTCAAGGGCCTCAAGATCGCGCCGTTCTACGGCTGTCAGATCCTGCGCCCGTCGAAGCTGATGGGCTTCGAGGATCCGGACAAGCCGAGCTCGCTCGAGCGCATCATCGAGGCGTGCGGTGGTGAGGCGATCGACTACCCGGCGAAGATCAAGTGCTGCGGGTTCCCCATCATCCAGGCGCGGGAGGAGACCGCGCTCGCCGAGCTGATCCAGCCGATCGAGCAGGCGATGGAGGCTGGGGCGGACGCGATGGTGACGCCCTGCCCGCTCTGCCACCTCTCACTCGACGCCTGGCAGTCGAAGCTCAAGAAGCAGACCGGGCGCGACTTCGCGATGCCGATCCTCCACCTCTCCCAGCTCGTCGGCGTTGCCGCTGGGCTGACCGATTCGGAGCTGAAGTTCCGGCGCCACGTCGTCTCGGTCGACCCGGTCATCGAGAAGCTGAGCGTCTGAGGTGCTGCGATGGAAAAGCGTATCGCAGCACCGCAGACGCAATGCTTGCTGCCGCGCTGCGCGCGGATCCTGAAGCCGGGAACCTACGGTTCCCCGTGACCACTCCCTCGTCGGGCTCGGCGCGGCCGCGCGGCCGTCTGCGTCTACGCTCGGCGAACGTCGCGGACAATGCATATCTCGACCGGCGTGCGGTTGCGTCACTCGGGCTTTAGGGGCGGGACGACTGAGACCCCGGCGACCGGCTGAAGCGGGCCACTCTCCCGGGCGATGACCTGGCTCGCGGCGGCGCTCGCGGCGGCCGCTCTCGCGCTCCTCGCCTGGGGGCTGTTCGAGGCAGGATGGTTGCGGTTTCGGGTGCTCGAGGTCGCGATCGAAGGGTTGCCCGAGGAGCTCGACGGGCTGCGGATCGCCCATCTCTCGGACTTCCATCTCGGAGTCCGCTCGCGCGGGAGGATCGCGACGGAGCGTGCCTTCGCGTGGGTCGCGGCTCGGCGGCCGGATCTCGTCTGCATCACGGGGGATCTCGTCTCGAGCCCGAAGGGCGTACCGCTGCTTCTCCGGCTGCTCGGGGTGCTCGACGGCGCGTACGTCGTTCTGGGCAACCACGATGTCGCGACGACGCGCGATCCCTTCTCGCGGCCGGGCGATCTCGCAGAGCTCGGTGACGCCGCGGTCCTGCTCCGGGACGAGGCCGTCGTGCTCGACCGGTCCGGACGACGCCTCCAGATCGTCGGTGTCGACCCGGAGACCTACGCGACGAGGTCTGCCCGGCCCTGGGAGCGCGTCGATCCCGCCGCCCACCTGCGGGTTCTCCTCTGTCACTTCCCTGGGATCGAGCGCTCCCTGCCCTCGGGCGCATTCGACCTCGTGCTCACCGGCCACTTCCACGCCGGCCAGATCGTCCTCCCTCGCCCGGGTGGCCGGATCTCGCTGGCGCATCCCGGCATCCGCTTCGTCGCGGGGGTGGTCCCGACGAGCGGTGGCGTGATGCACATCTCGCCCGGCACAGGCACGACTTTCGTGCCCTTCCGGTTCTTCGCCCGGCCGGAGGTGACGGAGCTTGTCCTGCGACCGGCGCGACCGCGAGTGCAACAATCGACGTGATGGAAGGGCACTCGGTCATCTCCGCGGACGTCCTGGCGCGATATGCCGCAGACGCGGCGCGCGGCACCGACGGCGTCCGGGGCATGGTCGAGGGGTCGCGGCAGCGCCATCACGGTGTGAGGATCACGACCTACGACAATGGCGTCGGTGTCGAGCTCCACCTCGCCGTCGAGTGGGGTAGCAACGTCTCCGAGGTCGGCCGAGCCGTGCAGTCCCGCGTCGCGGAGTACCTGCAGACGATGGTGGATCTGACGCCGGCGACCATCGATGTCGTCGTCGACGACATCGGCCCCCCGCCGGAGGGCCACGAGAAGTGACGGCTCGGGTTGCCGGTCTGACGCGCGGCACGCTCGCCACCTCGCCTTCGGTCTGTCGCGACTGCGTGTGGTGGCAGTCACGTGGCAACAGGACGGCGTCGAAGGAACGCTGGATCGAGCGAGTCGAGCAGGAATCGGGGGAGTGGGGGACGATCTACTACGACGACGATGGCTCGGTGCTCGGGTCGATGCAGTACGGGCCGACGGGGTACTTCCCACGCGCAGACGACCTGCCCGCCGGGCCACCGTCCGAGGACGCCGTCCTCGTCACGTGCGCGTATCTCACGCGCCGAGCGGGAGAGTGGGTGGAGAAGTCGCTGCTCCTCGCGGCGATCGGCGAGGCGAGGGATCAAGGCGCGAAGGCGCTCGAGGCATTCGCCTACCGCTACCCCGACGGCGAGCGCGGCATCCAGCGCCGGCTCGTCCATCGGACGGTGTTCCCGCGCGACTTCCTGGAGGACTTCGGCTTCACCACGGTGCGCGCGCAGGGGCGGGTCGAGCTCTGTCGGCTCGAGCTGGCGGGACTTGCGCCGGTCGAGGAGGGCCGTCGCGCGAAGGTGCTTCGGGTCGTGCAGGAGGCGTTCGCTCCCGAGGGCGCCTCGGTTCCGACGCCGTGACCCGGTCGGGCGCGCTCAGCGACAGGTCGCATGTCCCGCATCGCGGAACGTGCCGCCCCGCACGGGGAGGAACTGCCAGTCGTAGCCGGTCGGGCGGAGCGTGAGCCTGAGGACGCCGTAGGTGCTCGAGTTGCGCACGACGCTTCCCGCCCGTGGAATCAACGTCGGGTAGAGCGTCTTGCCGCCGGTGCCGACGACGAACGAGCGAATGCCCTTCTTCGGTGCGAAGCGCTCGTAGTCGTGATCGTGGCCCGAGAGGACGACGTCCGCCTTGGCATGGGCGAGGAGATCCCAGAAGGGTGCGTACGCGACGTCGGACCCGTGGGGCCCGGAGCTGAACCGCGGGTGGTGCCAGTAGGCGAGCGTGCAGCGGTTCTTGTGGGTGGCGAGGTCGGCCCGGAGCCAGAGCCACTGTTGCGAATCGCGTCCGCAGCCGCCGATCTCATCGCAATTCGAGTTCAGCACGATCACGTGCCAGGCGCCGATCGAGTAGCTGTACCACCCGTTCCGGGGCAGCCGGAGTCGGCTGATCGCAACTGCGGCGGTGCCGGTGCCGTACTCGTGGTTGCCGAGCGCCGCGCGGATCCGGGGCACGAGCGGCCCCCAGCTCGGGTCGAAGCAGTGCGCGAAGTCGGCCGAGCTCCCGGTCTCGTAGGCGATGTCCCCGAGAACGGCGATCGGGCCGGGGAGCCTCTTCACGAGCGCGGCCGTCTGCTCGTCTCCCTTCGAGGAGCAGGATGCGATGTCGCCGACAGCGAGCAGCGTGGGGGCCCGACGCGCGGTGCCGCCCGCGCCCACGAGAAGAAGAGCCAGGCCGAGCCCGGCGACCGTCGCAAGGGTTGCTCTACGCAGTCGCGACACCGGAGAGCAGCACCTCGGCGATCTGGATCGCGTTGAGGGCAGCTCCCTTGCGGAGGTTGTCGCAGCAGAGGTAGAGCGCGAGGCCGTTGGGCGTGCCCTCGTCGTTGCGGATGCGGCCGACGAGCACCTCGTCGCCGCCTGCAGCATCCTGTGGGGTCGGGAACGCGGGAAGCCGGAGAACGCGAACGCCCGGCGCCTCGCTGAGGATCGCGGTCGCGTCGCCGGGCGACAGTGCCTCCTCGAGCTCCACCCAGACCGCCTCCGAATGGCCGACGAGCACCGGCACGCGAACGCAGGTCGCGCTGATCGCGAGATCCGGCAGCTCGAGGATCTTCCGGGTCTCGGCGCGCAGCTTCGACTCCTCGTCGGACTCGTCTCCCTCCCACGACCAGTCCATCACGAGGTTGTGGTCGGCGGACGGCTCGCTCCGCAACTGCTCCATCCGCTGGGCGCCGGCCCCGGAGACGGACTGGTACGTGGCGACGTGCACGCGCTTCAGCGGCACGACGTCGTGGAGCGGCTTGAGGACGCACGTGAGCGGGATCGTGCAGCAGTTCGGGTTGGCGACGATCCGGTCCCGCTCGAGCGCCTCGAGAGCGCGGTGCGCGTTGACCTCGGGCACGACGAGCGGGTAGCCGTCGACGAGGCGGTAGGCGGACGACTTGTCGACGCAGATCGCACCCGACGCCGAGGCGATCGGGACGAGCTCGCGGCTCGCGCCGGTGCCGACCGAGAAGAGGAAGAGGTCGATGTCACCGGCTGCGAGAGCCTCGGGAGTCGCCTCCTCGACGACGATCTCGTCGTCGCCGAACGGCAGAGTCGCTCCGGCGGAGCGGGCGGACGCGAACGCGCGGACGTCGTAGCCGCGCTCGGCGAGCAGCTCGAGCGTGATCGTGCCGACGGCGCCCGTGGCACCGACGACCCCTATCCGTGGTTCGGCCATGTCGGAAAGTGTAGAGATGGTCGAGCGCGGCACGCCGTGGCGCGACTCAGGCGGGACGACGGCCGGACAGCGCGCGTCCGAGCGTCACCTCGTCGGCGTACTCGAGGTCGCCGCCGACGGGCAACCCGCTCGCGAGGCGCGTGACGCGAACCCGGTCGCGCAGCCGGTCGGCGAGGTACGCGGCCGTCGCCTCGCCCGTCATGTTGGGGTTGGTGGCGAGGACGACCTCCTCGATCCCGCCCTGCTCGACGCGATAGAGCAGCTGGCCGACGCGCAGGTCGGCCGGCTCGACCCCGTCCATCGGGGACAGCGAGCCCCCGAGCACGTGGTAGAGCCCGCGGTACTCGTGCGTCCTCTCGAGCGAGACGACGTCGACGGGCTGCTCGACGACGCAGACGACCGTCCGGTCGCGGCGCGGGTCGGTGCAGATCGTGCAGAGCTCCTCCTCGGTCAGGTTGCCGCAATCCCGGCAGAAGCGAACGCGCTCCTTCATCTCCGCGATCGCCGCGCCGAGGGCGAGCGCCTCCTCCGCCGGGACAGAGAGCAGGTGGAACGTGAGCCGCTGCGCCGTGCGCGTGCCGATCCCGGGAAGGCGCGTGAGTTGGGCGACCAGGTTGTCGACAGCGGGGCTCAGCATGAGGACGGAGGGTACTACTCCGTCTCGGACGTGCCCGCGGCATACAGGGCCGCCTCGGACAGCCTGTCGAGGCGCCGCTCGACGATCTCGACGAACGCGCGCGCGGCGGGCGAGAGCGGTGCCTCGGACCGCGCGATGAACGCGAACGTGTCGTACAGCGGCTCGGCGAACGAGGCGAAGTGCAGGCCGCGCGAGCCCTGGCGGCTGATCGCGGAGCGTGGAACGATCGTGTCGCCGAGCCCGCGCCGTGCGAGGCCGACGGCTGCCTCGATTCCCTCGACCTCGATTACCGGACGCAGGGTCACGCCCGCTCGCTGAGCGCGATCGAGCAGCTGCCGTCGCATCGGGTCGTGAGCGCCGTACTGGGCGTCGTAGAGGATGAGCGGCGTCTCGGCGAGCGCCTCGATCGTGACGGGCGCGCTCAGATGGGACTCCTCGTGACTGACGACCACGAGCTCCTCGATCTGCGCGACGCGGAGATCGAGACCGGCATCGTCGACGGGGAGGACGACGAGCCCGGCCTCGAGCGTTCCCTCGCGCACCTGGTCTGCCACCTCCGACGAGTTCAGTCCGACGAGCCTGAGCCGCACCTCGGGGTACTTCCTCCGGAAGTCGGTGGCGAGATCGGTGATCAGGTACGCCGAGGCCGTCCCGAACATCCCAAACCCGAGCGTCCCGCCGCGGAGGTCTCGCACCTCCGCGACGGCATCGCGCGCCCGCTCGACGTCGTCGAGCACGCGCTCCGCCTCCGGTCGGAAGCGGCGCCCGGCTTCCGTGAGGACGAGCTCGCGCCCGGCGCGGGCGAAGAGCGCCACCCCGAGCTCCGCCTCGAGCTGTCGCACCTGCTCCGAGATCGACGGCTGGGTGAGGAAGAGGGAGCGGGCAGCGGCGCTGAACGAGCCGTGCTCGACGGTGGCAAGGAAGTAGGTGAGCTGCTGGATCGTCATATAGGAAGAACCTTTATATCGAGAAGATAACTTAGGTAAGGCTTTTTGTTCGGCCATCCGTACATTGGCCTGTATGGCCCTGCTGCGCGCTCCCCACTTCCGCGGAACCCTCTTCTGCCTCCTTGCCGGGGTCGCGTTCTCGGTCTCCCCGATCCTGATCCAGATCGCGTACGACCACGGCGCGGCGGTCAGCGGCGTTCTCGCCTGGCGCTACCTGGCGGCGACGGTCCTGCTCCTCGTCATCGCGCGCGGCAAGGTGCTCGCGGTGCCGGTCAAGGCAGCGCTTGCCGCATTCGTCCTCGGAGCGGTCGTCTATGCACTCGACTCGGCGCTCTTCTTCGGCTCGCTGGAGCGGACCTCGGCACCCCTCGCGTCGCTCGTCCACTACGCCCATCTCGTGCTCGTCGTCGGTGTCGCCGCGATGATCGGGCGGGAGCGCCTTACGCGGCGCCGGCTCGTGGCACTCGTCGGGATCTTCGCCGGCGTCGCCCTCGTCGGTGCCACGGCCACGAACCCGAATCTCGTCGGCGTCGGGATGGCGCTCGGCTCTGCGGCCGCGTACGCGGTTTACATCCTGTTGTCCGACCGGCTCCTCCGGAACGCCGACCCGATCGCGCTCGCGGCCTACCTGACCGCCGGCGCGGCGCTCTCGTTCGTGGTCGTCGGCGGGGCGCTCGGCTCCCTCGGCACGGTCGGCGGCTCGAAGGGCCTCCTCTGCCTTGCGGTCGCCGCCCTCGTGGGCTCGGTCTTCGCCGTCACGTCGTTCCTCAAGGGCGTGCGCCTCGTCGGCCCCTCGACGGCGTCACTCCTCGTCACGGTCGAGGTCCCGGTCACGATCGCCCTGGCGGCGCTTGTGTTGAAACAACACATGACGCCGCCGCAGCTCGCAGGCGCGGGCCTCGTCGTGGCGGCGATCGTCGGCATGCAGATGCGCCGGCGCCCGCGCGTCCCGGCCGTCGAGCTCGCGGCGTAGCAGCGTGGCGGGACGGGTCCCGACGTTGCGGGACCGCGCCTAGAGGCCTGGCAGGCCGAGCCCGCCGAGGTCGGGCATCTGGCCCCTGATCTTCGCCTCGACGAGGTCGCTCGCCGAGCGAAGCGCCTCGTTCGCCGCGGCCATCACGATGTCGGCCAGCATCTCGGGATCGTCCGGGTCGATCGCCTTCGGATCGATGACGATCTCGACGATCTCGCCGCCGCCGTTCGCCTTGACGGTGACCATGCCGCCGCCTGCCGATGCCTCGACGATCTCCTGCTTGGCCGACTCCTGGGCTTCCATCATCTGAGCCTGCATCTGCTGGGCCTGCTTGAGCATCGCGTTCATGTCGAACTTCGCCATCAGTGCTCCTCCACTTCCTCTGCGTCGAATGTGTCCTTGAGCAAGGAGATCACGTCCTCCTCGGAGAGCTCGCGCGGGTCTTCCGGCTCGATCGGCTCGGGCGCGGCGCCGATCACGGTCTCGATCCGCAGGCGTCGCCCCGTGACCTCGTAGAGGGCGTCCGCGAGCATTGCGAGGTTCTTCGGCTCCTCGATCTGGGAGCGGTGAAAGCCGGCGGCCGCCGCGAACTCGATCGTCAACGTGTCGCCGTCGATCTCGACCGGGCGCGCCTCGACGAGCAGGGTCGAGATCGGAATCGAGCGCTCCTTGACGGCGTCCACGACGCTTCTCTGCCAGGCGTCTCGAAGCTGATCGAGCTCGAGGGGCGGGAGCGTCGAAACCGCAGCGGCCGGGAGCTCGGCAGGCGATGCTGCGCCTTCCTCGGTTGCTGCCACTGCCACCGGCGCAGCCGGCTCCGGGCGCGAGGCTCGGGCGACGTCGACCGCGGGAGCGATGCCGGTCCCCACGGGGCGCGACTCGAGCAGCTCGAGCCGATGCGCGAGCGACTCGCGCGACATGTCCGCCTGGGGGCGCGTCACCTTGACCAGGGCGAGCTCGAGCGGCAGGCGGGGATCCCCGCCCTGGCGGATGTCGTCGACCGCGACGGCGAGGAGGTCGATGAGGCGCAGGACGGTCGGCTCGGCAAGCTGGTTTGCCTGCTCGCGCAGTCGTTCGCGTGTCTCCTCGGTGACCGGCAGCGACTCCGGAACGTGGCCGACGTGCTGGACGAGGAGAAGCTGGCGCAGGTGGTCGACCAGGTCGACGACGACGCGGCCGATATCCTGGCCCTGCTCGGCGAGCTCCTCGATCTGGACGAGGGCTCCCGCCGTGTCCCGGTCGATGATCGTGTCGCACAGGCGGAAGAGCGAGTCCTCCTCGACCCCTCCCACGAGCTGGAGCACGTCCTGTACGGAGACGGTGCTGCCGGTCGCCGCGGCGAGCTGGTCGAGCGTCGAGACCGCGTCTCGGAAGGATCCGTGCGCTCCCCGGCCGATGAGCGCCAGGGCAGCGTCGGTGGCGTCGATGCCTTCCCCTTCGCAGACGCGGCGGAGCACGGCGACGAGCTCCTGTAGTCGTGGCCGCTGGAAGACGAACGTCTGACAGCGTGAGCGAATCGTCGGAAGGATGCTCGCGAGCTCGGTCGTGCAGAACACGAACACGAGATGGGGTGGAGGCTCTTCGATCAGCTTCAGCAGCGCCTGCCACGCCGGCGATGTCAGCTGATGCGCCTCGTCGATGATGTAGACCTTGTGGCTTCCCTCGACGGGTTGGAGCACCGCTCGATCCCGGATCTCGCGGGCGTCGTCGATGCCTCGATTCGAGGCGCCGTCCATCTCGACGACGTCGAGTGACGTCCCAGCCGCGATCGCAACCGCGACCGGGTCGTTCACGTCGAAGTCGGCGTTCGGGCCACCTCGTGCGTTGAGGGCCTTCGCAAAGATCCTGGCCATCGACGTCTTGCCCGTTCCGCGCGGGCCCGCGAAGAGGTAGGCCTGCCGCACCTGATCGTGCTCGATCGCGTTCCGGAGCGTGCGAACGACCGCCTCCTGGCCGATCACATCCCCGAACCCGAGCGGGCGATACGTTCGGTACAAGGCAGCCAAGCGCTTACCGCCTTGCCGGCGCGTTGCGCCGCCGGGGCGGCAACCGCGTTGGATGGGTCGACAGTGGGTTGTGGTGTTCGGACACAGTTATGACTCTGAGTTGGCTCACGGGCGTCACACCCTCGCTACGACACTGTTCTCTCGTGGACGGAATGACGATAACCGTTGACGTACGCGAGCGGCGATCCGAGGTACCGATCGCGCTGGCGGAATGGGGAGTGCCCACTTCTCTCGTCACTCTCGCAGTTGGTGACTATGCCGTGGGCGATCGGGCTCTCGAGCGCAAGACTGTCGCGGATCTCCTCCGCTCTCTCGTCGGTGATCGACTGTGGAGCCAAGTGGGCGCACTTCGCCGGGATCCGCGACGCGCCTACCTCCTGGTAACGCTTCCTCCGCCTCAGCGGAGGACGCTTCTGCCCGGTCGCGCGCTCCGTCGTCGAAACAGGCTTCCCCGGAGGATCCTGCGTCGCCGGCTCGGGCCGGGCGGAACCGCGGCACCTGAGAGGGAGTCCTTAGCGCTGCTTCCTTCCGGATCTGACGCGGTTCGAACGCTCTCAGTGCGCGGGACCCGACCTGTCAACACCTCGTGCGCAGACCAATCCCGATGAAACCGTCCCTCGGACGGCGTTCGGTCCCGCTGGAGCGGATTTCGGGTTCAGGGAACCGCTGCCTCCCCACCTAGCGCGACCGGGCGTCGGAAGCGTAGCAACGTCGCCGTCGCCCTCTGGGGTGCACGTGTTCTAGGCTGCTCGGGATGCCCGCGATCGAGGACTACGCACTGCTCGGCGACCTTCAGACGGCGGCACTCGTGAGTCGCAACGGCTCCGTCGATTGGTGCTGCTTTCCCCGCTTCGACTCGGGGGCCTGCTTTGCCGCGCTCCTCGGTGGCAAAGAGCATGGACGATGGCTTCTCTCCCCGGTCGGCGCCGTGCGCAGCGTCACGAGGCGCTATCGCCACGACACGCTGATTCTCGAGACGGTCTACGAGACGGAAGACGGCGCGGTCCGTGCGATCGAGTTCATGCCTCCACGAGGTCGCGCACCTGACATCGTGCGGATCGTCGAGGGGTTGAACGGGCACGTCCAGATGCGCTCCGAGCTCGTGATCCGGTTCGACTACGGCAACATCGTCCCCTGGGTGCGGCGTCTCGACGGTGCTCGCGTCGCGGTAGCGGGGCCGGATGCGCTGTGTCTCCGGACGCCGATCGAGAGCCATGGAGAGGAGATGACGACCGTCTCGGAGTTCACCGTGGCGCCCGGCGAGCGGGTGCCTTTCGTGCTCACGTGGTTTCCGTCACACGAGGAGCTGCCCGCCGAGATCGACCCGGAGGAGGCGCTCTCCGACACGGAGGACTACTGGTTGAGCTGGGCGGGCCGTTGTAGCCACGCCGGTGACTATCACGAGGAGATTCATCAATCACTTCTGCTCCTCAAGGCGCTCACCTACGCCCCGACGGGAGGGATCGTCGCGGCGCCGACGACGTCGCTCCCTGAGTGGATCGGAGGCGTCAGGAACTGGGACTACCGATACTGCTGGCTGCGCGACGCGACGCTGACGCTGCTTGCGATGCTTCACGCGGGGTACGGCGACGAGGCGGTCGCGTGGCGACAGTGGCTGTTGCGCGCAGTTGCGGGCGACCCGGGCGACGTTCAGATCATGTACGGGATCGCCGGCGAGCGTCGCCTCGACGAGCGCGAGCTCGACTGGCTGCCGGGGTTCGAGGGCTCGCGCCCCGTGCGTGTCGGCAATGCAGCGTCGGAGCAGCTCCAGCTCGACGTCTACGGCGAGATCCTCGACGCGCTCTTCCAGACCCGCAGCTACGGAGCGCCGGAGGACGACAACGTCTGGTCCCTGACAACGAAGCTGCTCGAGTGGCTGGAGACCGGGTGGCGTGAGAAGGACGCCGGTATCTGGGAGGTGCGAGGGCCGAACAGGCACTTCACCCACTCGAAGGTGATGGCGTGGGTCGCATTCGATCGGGGTGTTCGATTTCACGAGGAGTTCGGGCGCGAAGGCCCCGTCGAACGATGGCGAGAGCTGAGAGAGACCATCAAGAACGAGGTGCTCATGCGCGCCTGGAACGAGGAGAAGCGCGCCTACACGCAGTCGTACGACTCGAATGAGCTCGACGCGAGCGTTCTGCTGATGGCTCTCGTCGGGTTCCTGCCGGCCACCGATCCGCGGTTCGCATCGACCGTCGAGGCGATCGGTCGCGAGCTGACGGTCGACGGGCTCGTCCTCCGGTATTCCTCGGACTCGTCGGTCGACGGGCTTCCGTCCGGCGAGGGAGTGTTCCTGCCGTGCTCGTTCTGGCTCGCCGAGGTGCTCGCGCGTCAGGGCAGGGTCGAGGAGGCACGCGAGTTGTTCGAGCGCCTGCTCGATCTCCGAAACGATGTCGGCCTTCTGGCCGAGGAGTACGACCCCGTCGGCCTACGACAGCTGGGCAACTTCCCGCAGGCGTTCACGCACCTCGCTCTCGTTGGCGCGGCAATCGCGATCGGAGAGGGTCGGAGCACGCGCGAAGGCTCTCCGCCCGCGTGACGCACCGGACGCCCGCGGGGCGTCCACCCGGCGACCTACCGCAGAGCTGCCTCGAGGGAGAGGAGGGATGCCTTCGCCTCGAGCCCACCTGCGAAGCCGGTGAGGGAGCCGTTGCTTCCGACCACGCGGTGACACGGGAGAACGATCGAGATCGGGTTGCGGCCGTTCGCCGCGCCGACGGCGCGAACCGCAGCGGGGCGTCCGATCGCGGCCGCCTGGTCGGCGTACGTTCTCGTCTCCCCGTACGGGATCTCCGCGAGCGCCCTCCAGACGCCGAGCTGGAACGGCGTCCCGTGGAGATCGAGCGGCAGGTCGAACGAGCGGCGCGTGCCGGCGAAGTACTCGTCGAGCTGCCCTGCGGCCTCGTCGAGCACGCCGGACGAGCCGGGCTGCAGGTCGATCTCGGCCAGACCGGCGCGCGACGGCCGATCCCCCGGCCAGAGGATCGCGCGCACGCCGGCGGGCGAACCGACGAGCGTGAGCGGGCCGAGCGGGCTCTCGAACACGTGTGATGCGAGTGTGGGATGCGTCATGCGTGTGGTCATACCCCTTGTAACGGCTGTCGGCCCCGCGGCGTGAGGTCGCGCTCGCGGGCGGCGACTCTCAGGTGGCTCCCAGGGAGCGCTGCTTCAATCAGTGCGTGTTCTACCTCGCCTACCTCCGGAGCGAGCTCGTGCGACGCAAGGGCCGCACCATCCTGACGGTGCTCGGCCTCGCCGTCGGGGTTTCTCTCGTGATCGCGGTGTCGGCGCTCTCGCGCGGCCTCGACGATGCGCAGGCGAAGGCGCTCGATCCCCTGTCGAGCATCGGCACCGACCTGACCGTGACGCTCGAGCCGGAGCAGAGCCAGGGTGGCGGTCAGGGCGGCTTCGGCGGTGGCGGCGGCTTCGGCGGCGGCGGCCGCGAGGTCGTCCAGGCGAACCAGTCCGTGATCACCGATCTTTCGAAGCTCGGCAAGCCGGGCGACCAGTTCGTCCACGACTTCTTCCTGCCGGGGACGCAGCTGACGTTCCCGCAGACAACTGCCGCCGAGATCGCGACCGTCCCGGGCGTGGCTGCCGTGTCGAGCGGCCTCGTCCTCGCGGCCGTGCACCAGTCGGGCACGGTGCCCAAGATCGTCGCGAAGATCAAGGCGGGCGGCCAACAGATCCAGGTCGACCGGGAGATCCAGCGCCCGACGGCAGCCGAGTTCACGAAGATGCAGGCCTGCCTCGCGAAGGCCGGGATCACGTTCGGCGGCGGGCAGGGCGGCGGCCAGGGCGGCGGTTTCGGTGGCGGCCAGGGCGGCGGCTTGGTGGCGGCCAGGGCGGAGGCGCCCAGGGTGACGGCCAGGGTGCTCGCCCCGACCGAAGCGCCTTCAACGCCTGTCTTCCCGAGCGGCTGCGACGGTTCCGCGCGACCATCACGACGCCCCAGGAGACGCTGCAGCAGGTCGTCAACCCGCCCCAGACGAACATCAAGAGCTCGAGCTACACGATCGCGGGTGTCGATCCGAAGACGCCCGATATCGGCGTCGTCACCTCGGGCCTCGTCTCGAGCGGGCGGTTCATCAACGCGAGCGCGGGAGGCGGCAAGCACGAGGCGCTCCTCTCCGCCTCGTACGCGAGTCGCCAGGGACTGAAGGTCGGCTCGAAGCTCGACCTGAACGGCACCGTCTTCACGGTTGTCGGCCTCGTGCGACCGCCGCTCGGCGGCCAGACGGCGGACGTCTACATCGGCCTCGCGCAGCTCCAGGTGCTCTCGAGTCAGAAGGGCACGGTCAACGTCCTGCTCGTCCGTGCGGAGGACGGCTCGTCCGTCGCCGACGTGC
The DNA here is from genome assembly GCA_963727515.1 of uncultured Thermoleophilia bacterium. Taxonomy (GTDB): domain Bacteria; phylum Actinomycetota; class Thermoleophilia; order Gaiellales; family Gaiellaceae; genus Gaiella. Next base: position 268,503 of record CAVSGN010000002.1, read on the forward strand.
AACAGCAGATCGAGACGCTCTATCCGCGGGCGCAGGTCGCGAGCGCACAGCAGGTCGCCGACTCGATCAGCGGCTCGCTCGTCGACGCCGCAAGCCTCTCGAAGCGGCTCGGCACGGCGCTCGCCGTCCTCGCTGCTGTCGCCGCCTTCCTGCTCGCGGTGCTGCTGACGCTCTCGTCGGTCGGGAAGCGCGTCCGCGAGCTCGGCACGCTCAAGGCGCTCGGCTGGACGCAGTGGCAGGTCGTTCGTCAGGTGATGGGCGAATCGCTGACCCAGGGGATTCTCGGCGGCGTCCTCGGCGTCGTCCTCGGGATCGTCGTTGCCTCGGCAATCGGCGCGTTCGGCCCCACCCTGACGGCGAGCTCGAGCACCGGCGGGGGCGACGGGTTCTTCGGTCTCGGTGAGGTCACCACGAGGAGCGTCACCGATCAGGTGGCGCTGACCGCGCCGATCGCGGTCGGCGTGCTCGTCGTGGGCTTCCTGCTCGCGGTCGTGGGCGGCCTCATCGCCGGCGGCGCGGGCGCGTTTCGCGCCTCGCGGCTGCGGCCGGCCGACGCGTTGAGGCAGGTCGAGTAGTGGATCCCGTCCTCTACGACGTCAAGGGAGCCAAGCGCTTCTTCCAGCGCGGGCCGTCGGTGATCGAGGCGGTCGGCGGCGTCGATCTCCAGATCGGAGCGGGAGAGTTCGTCGCGCTCGAGGGGCCGAGCGGCTCCGGAAAGACGACGTTGCTCCAGCTGCTCGGCGCGCTCGATCGCCCCAGCGCCGGCGCCGTTCTCTTCGAGGACCGGGATCTCGGTGCGCTCGGCGACGGCGAGCTTGCCGAGCTCCGCCTCAACGCATTCGGCTTCGTCTTCCAGCAGTTCAACCTGATTCCGACACTGACGGCCCTCCAGAACGTCGAGGCGGGACTGGCGCCGACCGGCGTCGACACGACCGAGCTTCGTGACAGGTCGCTTGCCCTGCTCGAGGAGGTCGGCCTGGCGGATCGCTCCTCGCACCTCCCGTCTCATCTCTCGGGTGGAGAGCAGCAGCGGGTTGCGATCGCGCGCGCTCTCGTCGTCGGCCCGCGCGTGATCCTCGCCGACGAGCCGACCGGAAACCTCGACTCCGCGACCGGCGCCGACGTGATCGACATCCTGGCCGGGCTCGCGAGCAGCCATCAGGTCACCGTCATCGTCGCGACGCACGACGCGGGTCTCGCCGCGCGCGCGCCGAGGCGTCTCGCGATGCGTGACGGACGGCTCGTCGGGAGTGCTGCGGACGACGTCGTCGCCGCGGCCGGGCACGCTGGCCGGTGACGCGGATGGCGACTCAGCCGCGTACCGCGTGTTGATCCTCCGTCCCGGCGGGAACGTCTCGCGGCCTCTCGCTCTCGGAGCCGCCGTCCTGACGTGTGCCGCGGCCGCGGCGTTCGCAGCCGCCCGCCCCTCCACGAGCCCCACCGCCGCCACCGAGACGGGGCGGACGCTGGTCGAGCTCAGGGCGACGCAGGCCTGTGACGCGCCAGCGATCCTGCGGCGAGCGGGGGCGGTTTCGATCTCCCGGTCGCTGCGTCTCTACCGGCTCGACGCAGCGGCGGCCGCGACGGTACTGCCGCGCGTCCGGGCATGCGGCGCAGTGCGCTACGCGTCACCCGATCGCGTCGCCGGCACGCTCAGCGTGAGCGACTTCTCCGATCCCGCTCGTCCCGACCGAGTGGTGGCGGGCCGCCGTCGGCGTCGCGGGCCTGACACCGCCCGGTCCCGGCAAGCCCGTGACGATCATCGATTCGGGGGTCAACGTCGGCCACCCCGAGTTCGTCGGCCGGGCCGACCTGGTGCTGCTGAACGAGCAACAACCGCAGCCGATCGGCGGCGTCCACGGGACCGCGGTGGCGTCCGTGATCGGAGGGGCCGAAAACGGCGTCGGTGTCGTCGGGATCTACCCGCAAGCCGTGCTGCAGTCGTGGGACGCGGCGCTCGGCCGCGGGACGCAGCTCGCGACGAGCGACATCGTCTCCGGGATGCTCGCTGCCGCCGACCGTGGCCCGGGCGTGATCAACCTCAGCCTCGGTGGGACGGAGGTCGAGCTCCCGATCCAGCAGGCGGTCGCGACGGCGGTCAGCAAGGGGATGCTGATCGTCGCCGCCGCAGGGAACGACGGAGAGCGCCGGAGCCCTCTCACCTATCCCGCGAGCCTGCCGCACGTGCTCACGGTCGCAGCGACCGATGAGCAGAACCGGGTCGCGTCGTTCTCGAGCCGGTCACGGTTCGTCGATCTCGCCGCGCCCGGAGTCGACATCACCGTCGCGTCCGCCCTCGATGACGGCTGGGACTCCGAGGACGGGACGAGCTTCGCGTCTCCGATCGTGGCCGGGGCGGCCGCCTGGGTCTGGACCGCCCGGCCCAAGCTCGACGCCGGCCAGCTGTTCGAGATCATGCGCCGCTCGGCCACCGACATCGACGCACCCGGCCGCGACGACGCGAGCGGCTACGGGCTGCTCGACGTCCCGGCGGCGCTCGCCGGGCCTGCGCCGGTGCGCGATCCGCTCGAGCCGAACGACGACATCGACTACGTCAAGCCCGGCGCGACCTTCGACAACGGCATCCCTGCCCTCACCACCTCTCAGCGCCGGTCGACGCGGCTGCTCGGGCGGCTTTCGGTGTCCGAGGATCCACGCGACGTCTACCGCGTGTTCGTCCCCAGGCGGGGGCGCATTACCGTCAAGACGGCAGCAGCCACCTCCGTCGACCTCACGCTCTGGGGGCCGGAGACGACGAGCGTGACCGAGCGGGCACCGGGTCGGGACCGGCTCGCGCGGAGTACGACCAAGGAGACGCTCGAAACCGTCACCTTCCAGAACCCGGGTGCTGCAAGGACGGTCTACCTGGCCGTCACGATGGCAAAGGGCACGCGCGACGCGACGTACCCGATCACCGTCACCGGGCGTTAGGCCGACCAGACCGCCGGTCGCCGTCCAGCCCGACCGAGTCGGCGACAGCGGTGCTGGTAGGGTCGAGCGCGGAAGCACGTCCCGTGCGCGGAAGGAAGCATTCTTGACCTGGACTGCAGCAGGTCGGCTCGATACCGGCGATCGCTTTCCGGCGCTCGATCTCGAGCTCGTCGATGGTGGATCGATCGCCCTCCCCGGAGACGGGTGGACGGTTCTCCTGATCTATCGCGGCCACTGGTGATCGCACTGTCATCGGCAGTTGGCCGATTTCGAAAAGCACGTGGAAGAGTTTCGGGCCCGTGACGTGGTGATCGTCGCGGCGTCGGTCGACACGTATGCGGATGCGGTGAAGATGCGTGACGACGAGAACCTGAGCTACGCCGTGGCCCACAGCGTCGATATGACCAATTTCGCCGTGCGTTATGGCGCGTACTTTCAGGCCGAGCGTGGCTTCCTCCACGCGACCGGTTTCGTGCTCGAGCCGGGCGGGACGGTTGCGCACGCCGTCTACGCGAGCGGATCGATCGGCAGGCTCGAGCCCCAGGCGACGATTCGCGCGATCGACTATCTGACCTCCCGCACAGCGTGACGCGGGGCTGTCGGCACGAGCCCGCGTGGGCGATCAGCTGGCGTCCGGTCCCTGTCGGCGCTCCGCGAGTCGTCGCTCGTGGCGATGGGGCGCGAAAGCGCCGCTGCTACACCGAGGCGAAGGCGCGCACCGTGAACGTCCCTGCCCCTTCGATCTTCGGCGGCACGGCCGTGAACATGAATCCGCGCTCGGGCAACGCGGACAGGTTCGTCAGGTGCTCGACGATCGGGATCCCGACCCGCAACAGGATCGAGTGGACAGGTCGCTCGCCGGTCTTCGTGCCGTCGATGTTCAACGAGTCGATACCCACGCAGGCGACCTCGGCAGCGACGAGCGCCTCGGCGGAGGCGGCGCTCAGGTGCGGGTGCGCTACGAAGTAGGGGTCAGTGCCGAAGTGCTCGGAGTGGTCCGTGCGAACGAGGACGGCGTGACCGGCGAGGCCCGCGAGCTCGTTCCCGGTGATCTCGATCGTCTCGCTGCCGCGACGATCGAGGACGACGGCGGGAAGTCCCGCGACCTGCTCGAGCGCGAGCTCGGCGAGGTCGTGCCCGTCGGCGTAGCGGTGGAACGGCACGTCGATGTACGTACCCGTGTTCGTGCAGAGCGTGAGAAGGCCGATGTGGAACGTGATCCCCGGGCCGTAGAGCTCCTCGGCGGCCTCGCGGGAGAGGTGCGTGCCGATCTCGGGCGCGGGGAGCCCCGGGTAGGTGATCATCCCGTCGGTGATGCGGTGGCTCAGGTCGACGAGCATTCGGCAATCGTACTGCGCGGACGAGCGTCGCCTCGGTAGTGTCTCTGACTGTTCTCTGACCCTCCCGAGGAGGCCACATTGACCACATTCCCGACGGTACGTGTCGCTGCGGTCCAGGCGACGCCGATCATCCTGGACGCCGAGGCGACGGTCGCAAAGGCAGTCGGCCTGCTCGGCGAGGTCGCCGAGGCGGGTGCCAGGCTCGCAGTGCTGCCGGAGACGTTCGTCTCGCTCTACCCGTCGAACGCGTGGGCGGCTGCTGCTTCGTCGATGGACGGATCGCAGGGGCTCGACGAGCTCTGGGAGCGCATGTGGGCGAGCTCGGTCGACGTCCCCGGGCCGCTCGTCGACGAGCTCGTCGAGGCGTGTCGTCGCCACGACCTGACGTGTGCGATCGGCGTCAACGAGCGTGAATCGGACCGGCCGGGGTCGCTCTACAACACGCTCCTCGTCCTCGGGCCGGGTGGAGTCCTCGCCCGGCACCGGAAGCTCATGCCGACCCACCACGAGCGCCTCTTCCACGGAATCGGCGCCGGAGACGACCTCGATGTGGTCGAGACGCCGGTCGGGCGGATCGGCGGCCTGATCTGCTGGGAGAACCGGATGCCGCTCGCGCGTGCGGCCGTCTATCGTGGCGGCCCGCAGATCTGGGTTGCGCCGACCGCGGACACCTCGGACGTCTGGCAGGCGTCCATGCGCCACATCGCGATCGAGTCCGGGGCGTTCGTCGTCTCGGCGCCCCAGTACATTCCGGCGTCGGCCTTCCCCGACGACTTCCCGCTGCCCCTCCCAGAGGGCAAGGAGATCTTCGGTCGTGGCGGCGCGGTCATCGTCGAGCCGTCGGGCGGTGACGTGATCGCCGGGCCACTCTACGGCGAGGAGGGGATCGTCATCGCGGACTGCGACCTGCAGATCGGCCTCCGTGCGAAGCGGCTGTTCGACTCCTCAGGCCACTACGGACGAGAGGACGCCTTGCTGCCGATGCTCGCCCGGCCCACGGTCGGGGGCGTGCTCGGCTCGGCGACCCTGGCCGATTGAGCCCCGCTCAGCTCGAGCCCGGCTGCAGCCACATCGGGTCGGCGGTGTCCAGGGACGTCGCGCTGACGCCGAGGTCGCGGAGCAGACCGTCGCCGAGGCTGTAGATGACGCCGTGCACCGTGAGCTCCTGGCCCCGCGCCCAGACGTCCTCGACAATCGTCGTCTGGCAGATGTTCATCGCCTGCTCGACCACGTTCAGCTCGCAAAGCCGATCGAGCCGCCGATCCTCGGGAAGCGCTGCGAGCTCCGTCGCGTGCTTCTCACCCACGTCCATGACGTGGCGCAGCCAGTTGTCGACCAGCCCGTGGCGTGCGCCTGCGAGCGAAGCCTGGACGCCACCGCACCCGTAGTGACCGCAGACGATCACGTGCTTGACGCGGAGGATGTCGACGGCGAACTGGAGCACGGAAAGGCAGTTGAGGTCGGTGTGGACGACGACGTTCGCGACGTTGCGATGGACGAAGACCTCTCCCGGCGGCAGTCCGACGATCTCGTTGGCGGGAACCCGGCTGTCCGAGCAGCCGATCCAGAGGTACTCGGGCGTCTGTCCCGCGACGAGCTTGGAGAAGAACTCGGGATCCCGGGCAACCATGCCGGCCGCCCAGGCGCGATTGCGGTCGAAGAGCTCGGACATGTCGGCCACCCGCACAGGCTATCCGGATGCGTGAACGAGAGGCGCACGATCGGTTCCGAGGATCCTTCCGGCCGTCGACGGCACATACGCCGGCTACGCGAGGCCGAAATAGCGATTGATGAGAGACTGATTGACCGGAGCCCATCGAGGGAAGGAGCCGTGATTTCGGAAGACAGCCACCGTCAGATCACCGGACCGCTCAGCGGAATCCTCGTCGTCGACCTGACGCGGCAACTGCCCGGCCCGTACGCCAGCGCGGAGCTGGCCCGCCTCGGTGCGCGGGTGGTTCGCCTCGAGGCGCCCGGCGGCGACCCGCTCCGCCACGCCGCGCCCGGATGGCACGCCCACCTCAACCACGGCAAGGAGTCGGTCGTGTGCGACCTGAAGGAGAGCCCGGAGCTCGGCCAGTCGCTGTGTCGCTGCGCCGACGTCGTGCTCGAAGGCTTCAGACCAGGCGTCGCGGAGCGCCTCGGTGTCGGCCCGGATGACCTTCCTGTTGACGTCGTGTACTGCTCGATCCGGGGCTTCGAGGAAGGTACTCCGTGGTTCTCGCGTGCGGGCCACGACGTCAACTACCTCGGCCTCGCCGGCGTGCTCGATCCCGAGCGGCCGGTGCTTCCTCCGATTCCGATTGCCGACCTCGCTGCCGGAGCTCTGACCGCGGTGGCGCGCATCGTGGCCGGGTTGTTCGAGCGGTCGCGGACGGGTCGTGGGTCGGTCCATCGCGTCTCGATGAGTACCGAGGCGCACCGCCTCGTCGCGTTCCGGCGCGGGGAGGATCCGGTCGTCCCGAGAATGCTCGACGGTGGCCTCGCCTGCTACGACGTCTACCGGTGTGCCGACGGCGCTTGGATCTCGGTCGGGGCGCTCGAAACGACGTTCTTTGCGTCGATGTGCCGGATTCTCGGCGTCGAGGAGTTGATCGCCCACCAGTTTGACGCGGAGGCGCAGCCCTCTGCGCACGAGACCCTCGCGTCGACGTTCGCGTCGCGGCCGCGTCAGGCCTGGCTCGACCTGCTCGCGGACGAGGACACGTGTGTCGCGCCGGTGCTCTCGCTCGAAGAGAGCGCGGACGGCCCCGTGTCGCCGCCCTCGCAACCAGAGCTCGGCCGTGACACGCGCGCGTGGAAGGAGACGCTCGGGCTCTCCTGAGTCATGAGGAACGACGAGAAGCAACCACGGAGAGACTTGCCAAGATGCAGGTGGGTTTGCCGTCCGCGGCCCTCTAGACTCGTCGGCATGCCTCGTTGTGCGAGTTGCAGCCATGAGAATCGTGAAGGAGCCCGTTTCTGTGATGCCTGCGGCAATGTCCTCGGAACCGACGCGGCCGCGGGTGAGCAGCGCAAGACGGTGACGGTGTTGTTCTGTGATGTGACGGGCTCGACGGCACTGGGCGAGCGCCTCGACCCCGAGTCGTTGCGGGCGGTCATGGCCCGGTATTTCGATCTGGCGCGCATCGTCGTGGAGCGTCACGGCGGGTCCGTCGAGAAGTTCATCGGTGACGCGGTGATGGCGGTGTTCGGTATACCCGTCCTGCACGAGGACGACGCATTGCGGGCCGTGCGCGCGGCGGCCGAGCTGCGCGATCGCCTGTCGGGGCTGAACGAGGGGCTGGAGCGCGACTACGGGACGACGCTGGAGCTCCGGATCGGAGTCAACACCGGCGAGGTGGTGACGGGAACGGAAGAGCGGCTCGCGACCGGTGACGCCGTGAACGTAACGGCGCGGCTCGAGGCGGCGGCGCAGCCGGGCGAGATTCTCCTCGGCGCACCGACCCAGACGCTTGTCCACGAATCCGTGGTAGTCGAGGAGTTGGAGCCTCTGGAGTTGAAAGGAAAGTCGGTACCGGTAGCGGCGTTCCGCCTCATGTCTGTCAGGGCCGAGGCGCCGTCTCGTCGACTCGCAGGGGTGATGGTCGGACGAGAACGCGAGTTGGGTCGCCTGCAGGCCACGATGGCGCAGGCTGTGGCAGACAGCTCCTGTCAGCTGTTCACCATCCTCGGAGCCGCCGGCGTGGGGAAGTCGCGTCTCGTCCACGAGTTTCTCGATGGCGTCGACCATGCGATGGTGGTTCGTGGGGGCTGCCTCTCGTATGGGGAAGGCATCACGTACTGGCCGGTTGTCGAGGTGCTGAAGCAGCTGCTGGGCGCGGAGCCACAGCAGCGCCTTGCCGGCCTCGAGATGGACTCGTCCTCCTCTCGGGCCATCCAGGCCGTGCTCGGCGATGGCAGCCTCGTGGCGTCGGTGGAGGAGATCGCCTGGGCGATACGCATGCTCCTCGAGGTAGTTGCCGAGGGTGCGCCGCTCGTTGTCGTGCTCGACGATATCCACTGGGGCGAGGAGGCGTTTCTCGATCTCGTCGATCACGTCGCCGACCTGAGTCGCGATGCGCCGATCCTGCTGCTCTGCATGGCGCGGCCAGAGCTGCTCGACCGGCGTCCCGGCTGGGGGGGCGGCAAGCTGAACGCGACGACGGTGCTCCTCGAGCCACTTGCGGCGGCCGACGCCGACAATCTTGTTGCGAGCCTCCTCGACGGCGGCCCGGCCGATGAGGAATTGCGGGCCAGGATCCTCGAGGCGGCGGAAGGGAATCCGCTCTTCGTCGAGGAGATGGTCGCATTTCTGCACGACTCCCCCGGCGGCGCCGTCACCGTGCCCCCGACGATTCAGGCATTGCTTGCCGCGCGACTCGACCAGCTCGACCCCGCCGAGCGAGTTGTGCTCGAGCGCGGCTCGATCGAGGGGCGCATGTTCCACCGCGGCGCCGTGCAGGCGCTCTCACCGGACGAGGCCAAGCTGGTCGGACCGCTCATGGCTCTCGTCCGGAGGGAGCTTTTGCGCCCCGACAAAGCGCAGTTTCCCGGCGAAGACGCTTTCCGCTTCCGTCACCTGCTGATCCGCGACGCGGCCTACGACGCGCTCCCGAAATCGACGAGGGCCGAATTGCACGAGCGTTTCGCCACCTGGATCGGCAAGCGAGGCCCCGACCTCGTCGAGGTGGACGAGATCGTCGGCTACCACCTCGAGCGGGCGTATCGCTACCGCGTCGAGCTCGGGCCAGCGGACACGGCCGCAGTTGCGCTCTCCGAACGTGCCGCCGAGCGACTGGCGGCTGCGGGAACGAAGGCGGCCGCCCGAAGTGATATGCGAGCGGCGACGAGCCTCCTCGCCCGCGCAATCGATCTCCTGCCCTCCCACGATGCGCGCCGGCTGAGACTCCTGCCGACCTTCGGCAACGCGTTGCTCGAGGCCGGCCAATGGGATCGGGCCGCCCACGTCCTGACGGAGGCGATAGAGGGAGGGGTCGCCTCGGGGGATCGGAGGGTGGCTGCCTACGGCGCTGTCGCCCTCATCGAGCTTCGGATTCACACGGACTCCTCGACGAGGCACGAGGCGGTCAGACTCGAGCTGGCCGACGCCGCCCGCGTCTTCGAGGACCTCGGAGACGAACCCGGACTCGCCCGTGCTCTCGGTCTCGCCGGGCAGGTCCGTTTCTGGGCAGGCGAGGTGACAGCTGCCACGGAGGAGCTCGAGCAAGCGGCGCTCCATGCACACACGGCTGGTGACCGACTCCGGGAGATCCAGATTCTTCGGGTGGTGTTGATAGCCCTCGAGCACGGCTCTATACCCGTCGTGTCGGGCCTTGAACGGGTCGAGCAGCTGCGTGGCCGGATGGAGGGCGATCGTGGTGCCGAGGTGACACTCATGAAGTGCCAAGCCCACCTCGAGGCAATGCGGGGGAGCTTCGATGTCGCACGTGGTCTCATCGCGAAGGCGAAAGAGCTCGCGGAGCAACTGGGCCTCGAGGTTGTCGCCGCCGGAGTGCGGTCGACGGAGTGCGAGATCGAGCTCCTTGCGGGCCAGCCGGCTGCCGCTGAGCGTGCCATCCGCCCTGCCGTCGAATTGCTCGAGCGGATCGGCGACCAAGGCCACTTCGTGACCCAGGCGCCGATCCTCGCCGATGCGCTCTTCGCGCAAGGCCGTGGTCAGGAAGCCGCACCCCTGATCGAGCTCGCAATTGAATGGGCAATGGTCGACGACGCGGACGCGCAGATCGGCTGGCGACGCACGCAGGCGAAGCTGCTCGCACACCGGGGCGACTTCGAGAATCCGGAGCGTCTCGCACGCGAAGCGGTCGAGCTTGCCGGGCGAACAGACTTCCTTGACCTTCACGCGCGCGCACTCGAAGATCTCGCTGAAGTCCTCGCTCTCGCCGGACGCCCACAGGAATCGCTGTCCGAGCTCGAGCACGCGATCAGTCTCCACGAGCAGAAAGGCAACGTCGCCTCAGCGGCCAGGACGCAGGCGTTGCTCAAGAGCCTGAGACGAACCACGGCCGCGCGCCTCTAGGTTCGAGCGTACGCTCGAACTATGCTCTGCATCCACTGCACCATGGTTATGTCGCCGGTCGTCGCAGCGTGAGAATCCTCTCGTTCCGTTGGTGGTTCGAGAGCCGGGAGACCGGCCGCATCATCCTCGGCCAGTTTCCGAACTGGCCCCTGTTCGCCATCGGCGCGGCGTGGTTGGTTCGACTTCTCGTCAACGAGTCATCCGACGTTCACGGCATTGCTGTTGGGACGATCACTGCGTTGTGGTTGTTCTGGGGCGCCGACGAGCTGATCCGTGGAGTCAATCCCTCGCGACGGCTCCTCGGCACGCTCGTCATCGCTTGGCAGTTGATCGGCTTCGTCTCGTGACGGCGTCACTAGTCACGGATGTACCCCCTCTAGCTGCCTGCCTGGGAGAAGCTGCTCCGACGCCGATCCCGACGTGCTGTTCCTATGCGCCAAGCCGCGCCGGTGGTTACGTCAACCGGCGCGTGGTCGGGCCCGGCGCCCTCGGCAACGGGCTTGATGCCGCCCGTCCCGGGAGGCGGCAGGCCCACGACCGGACTGCGAAGAGCGGCAACACCGGTCACCCGAGCGCGTGTCCGGCTTCGGAACGTACTGCTAGGATTTCGGCAACCGAAGGGCAGTATCCCCGAACGGGTGCCATCGTCATTCCGGCTCACGTAGGCCCGGTGGCATCGGCCGCAAACGCGGCGGGAGAGACCTTCGTCGACCGACAACCGGCCCGACGAAGGAGAGCTGCATGGAACTCGAACTGTGGATGTGGGGAGCGTTCGGCGTGTTCGTCGTCGCGATGCTCGTTGTCGACCTCGTCGCCTTCGGGGGTAGGGGGCACGAGATCTCGGTCCGCCGCGCGGTCGGCTGGAGCATCGGCTGGACCGTCCTCGGACTTTCCTTCGGCGGTTTCCTCTGGTGGTGGCAGGGGGGCGCTCCAGCAGAGGAGTACCTGGCGGGCTTCCTGATCGAGAAGTCGCTCTCGATCGACAACCTCTTCGTGTTCGCCCTCATCTTCAGCTACTTCGCTGTCCCCGCGGTCCACCAGCGCCGCGTGATCTTCTGGGGCATCGTGGGAGCCATCGTGCTGCGCGGGCTCTTCATCCTCGCGGGCGCAGCTCTCCTCGATGCCTTCCACTATGCGATCTACGTCTTCGGGGCATTCCTCGTTCTCACCGGGATCCGCATGGCGCGCCACTCCACGGTGGAGATCCACCCGGAGCGAAACCCGGTGTTGAAGCTGCTCGGCCGCGCGCTACCGATGACCGCCGGCTACCACGACGATCGGCTCACCGTGAGCGAGAACGGCCGCCGCATGGCGACCCCGATGATGGCCGCACTCGTCCTCGTCGCGACCTTCGACGTCGTCTTCGCGGTCGACTCGATTCCGGCGATCTTCGCGATCACCCGCGACACGTTCATCGTCTACGCGGCGAACGCCTTCTCGCTGCTCGGCCTCGCCGCGCTCTACTTCGTCCTCGCCGGAATGATGGGCCGGTTCCGCTATCTGAACGTGGGGCTGGCTGCCGTGCTCATCTTCGTCGGCCTGAAGATGGCGCTCTCGGACGTCTACAAGGTGTCTGCGTTCGTCTCCCTGGCGGTGATCTGTTTGCTGCTCACCGTCGCGGTCGGGGCGTCGATCCTACGCCCGGTACCTGCCTCGGATGAGGAGGCCGATGAACTACCGACTCCGCTACTCCATGAGAAAGGGGCGGGGCTCACGTCGCCGCACGGTTCGTGGACTCGACCGGGATGAGCTCGACGCGTGGATCGCACGTCGCCATTGATGTTCAGTGATCCGACCGACGCGCGGGACCGTATACATGGACAATAGATAGACAAAGATATTGTCCATCGACACGAAGGAGCTCGATTCAATGCGCAAGATCACGCTCATCCTGGCAGTCGCGGTCGTTGCCGTGACCGCCGTCCTCGCCCCGTCCGTCTCGGCTCGTTCGACCGCCGGCGAGGCCGACATCGTCACGACCGCCGTGAACAACGGCAGCTTCAAGACGCTCGCCTCTCTCCTCGGGGCCGCGGGTCTCGTCGACACGCTCAAGGGCCCGGGGCCGTTCACGGTGCTCGCCCCGACCGACGCGGCGTTCGCGAAGGTGCCGAAGGCGACGCTCGACGCTCTGGCTGCCGACCCGGCCAAGCTGAAGGCTGTCCTGCTCTACCACGTGATCGCCGGCAACGTTCCGTCCAGCGAGGTCGTCAAGCTCACCTCGGCGAAGACGGTCAACGGGGCGGACGTGGCGATCAAGGTCGACGGTGGCTCCGTCTTCGTGAACAATGCGAAGGTTGTCATCCCTGACGTCATGGCGTCGAACGGCGTCATCCACGTCATCGACACCGTCCTCCTGCCGCCTGCGCCGAAGCAGAACATCGTCAAGACGGCAGTCGCCGCGGGCCAGTTCAAGACGCTGGCCTCGCTCCTCAAGAAGGCGGGACTCGTAAAGGCGCTCTCCCATGGATCATGGACGGTGTTCGCACCGACCGACGCAGCGTTCCGCAAGGTTCCGAAGGCGACGCTCGCGAAGCTCGGCAAGAATCCTGCCCTGCTCAAGAAGGTGCTCCGCTACCACGTCGTGAAGGGCGCGGTTCCCGCAAGCACGGTCGTCACCTGAACGGCAAGTCGGTGAAGACCGCAGCAGGCGTGCCTGTGAAGATCAAGATCGCGGGCGGCAACGTCTTCCTGAACGGCTCGACGAAGGTCATAAAGGCCGACGTGATGGCCTCGAACGGCGTCATCCACGTCGTCAACAAGGTGCTGATCCCCTCCTCGTAAGCTCATCGCGACAGAGGACGGAGCAGACGGGCCGCGGATCACCGCGGCCCGTCTGCGTTCCCGGAGCGAGTCGATCTGGCACAGCCTCGGCGTTGGCACCACTGCGTCAGGTTTGGTCGGATGTGCGGTAGGAACCCACCTGCAATCCGCCGGGGATCGCTCGCGTCCTTTGGTGGACTACCCTACGTCGATGGCTCGGGCCGGCGGATGCGGCAACAGGAGGGCACGTGATGAATCGGAACGCCACGGACGACCTGCGCTATAAGAGGCTGCGCCGATGGAACATCGTCGTCGGCCTGATCCTCGCCGGCCAGGCTGTCGCGATCGCGCTTCTCACGAACGGCTTCAGCCTTCCCGTGACGTCCACGTTCATGACCGGTCCTCCCGGCACGCCGGCCGAGCTCGACACGCTGTTTGACGTCCCGCTCGGCTGGGGCGTCTTCGCATTCCTCGCCATCTCGGCCGGGGCGCTGCTCGTGATCGCCTCGCCCGGCGTCTTCGAGTGGTACGTGCGCAATCTGCAGCAGGGCCGCAACTACGGGCGCTGGATCGAGTACTTCTTCAGCTCGTCGATCATGATCGTGCTGATCGCAATGATCACCGGAGTCAGCGACATCGCTGCGTTGCTTGCGATCTTCGGAGTCAACGGCTGCATGATCCTGTTCGGCCTCCTCATGGAGAAGTACGAGACGCCGGGCAAGCCCAGCTGGCTCTCGTTCTGGTTCGGGACGTTCGCCGGGATCATCCCCTGGATCATCATCGTGATCTACGTGTGGAGCCCCGGGCTCGACAGCGCTGGCCCGCCCACGTTCGTGTACGCGATCATCGTCAGCCTCTTCCTCCTCTTCAACGTGTTCGCCGTCAACATGTGGCTGCAGTACAAGCAGATCGGCCCCTGGAAGGACTACCTCGTCGGCGAGAAGACCTACATCCTCCTCAGCCTGACGGCGAAAGCCCTACTCGCGTGGCAGGTATTCGCCGCAGTCCTGGCGAGCTCGAGCCCATAACCCGTCGCACAAGCCGATTCGGCGTCGTGACACCCGGAACGTGACCTGGTCTGCTGCGCGAATCGCGGTCGCCCCCTCGCCTCGGCGAGACCCCGACGACCGGCGGGTCGAGTCAGACGGCGTGGGCGAGCTGGTGGCGTTCTGCCCGGTGGGCTGGAGCAGGACTCCGGGTAGAGGACGTTTAGAGGAGCGGGCGGCGGCGGGTTCCATCGACGTCTGCACCGGAGCGGCGAATGTCACGCGTCCAGCAAGCATGACCCTAAGAAATAGAGCAATCCGTCCGACGGCTTGGCTCTGGGATGATGATGATGGGCGCACCTGGGATCGAACCGAGCAGGGACGTCATCGAACGCACGCGATACCGCTTAGCGGCGTCCCTCGGCCCGCGCCTTGACGGCGTCGTTCAAGCCCTCGTGGTGTCGCTGGATAGCGCCTCCCATAAGCGCGCGAAACAGCGGGAAGAGCAGGCCGCTGACATCCTCGACGTGGGTGAAGAGGGCAGTTCCGTCAGGCTGGGGGTCGATCAGGAACTCTCGGTGGCCGGCAAAGAGCCAGTCCGCGCCGATGTGACCGTCCCAGACCAAGCGCCGCTCTGGCACGACTTCAGTCAGTTTCGCCTTCACCTTCGCCGAGGGCCTCCCGGGCATCGCCAGGGTCAACGCCACCGTGCTGCCGACTCGAGGCTCACCCTTGATCGAAGGCACCGACGGGTTCCACTCCTCCCAGTGATCGAAGTCACTGAGCACCTCCCACACCCTCGCGGCGGGCGCGTCCACGGCGAAGGTCGTTCGATAAGCCGCCATCAGCGGCGAGTCTAACGCGCTTCGTCGGCTTCGGGGGACTGTCCCACACTCAATGTCAGTCTGGTCGGGTGGTGGCGTCTGATCGACGACGCAGACTCGGGTTGGCGGCGGCTGGCTCTATTCCCGCATGTCGCCCCTGGAGGGTTGACTTGCCAGCGTTGTGTCGCCGCCGCTGTCCCGAGATCGCCGGGCGTGACTTGACAGGAGCCTGGCAGCTTGCCTCGATTGAGGCCTGTCCGCTCGACGGTCGCCCCCAACGGTAGGAGGCGGTCTCAATGATCGTGATCGGTGTGGACGTACACAAGGCGTCGTTGACGGCGGTCGCTGTCGACGAGGTCGGTCGTGAGGTCGGTGAGGAGACGACGGTCGATGGTGCCGGCTTGCTTGTTTGGTCGGGAACGCTTCCCGGCGAGCGGCTGTGGGCGATTGAGGACTGCCGGCAGCTGACCCGCGGGCTCGAGCGTGATCTGGTTGCTGCGGGCGAGCGGATGGTGCGGGTGCCGCCGAAGCTGACCGCGCCACAGAGGCGAACTGGCAGGGAGCGCGGGAAGTCTGATCCGATCGACGCACTTGCTGTCGCGCGGGCCGCGTTGCGGGAACCGCGGCTCGACTACCCGCGCCCGATGAGCCGATGTTGCGGGAGCTGAAGATGCTTGTCGATCACCGTGACTGTCTCGTTGCCGAGCGAACACGGGCACAGCAGCGGTTGCGTTGGCACCTGCATGAACTCGACCCCGGCTTCCAGGTTCCTGTCGGTGGGCTCGACCGAGCGGTCTGGCTCGACCGGCTCGCACGGCGCTTCGCCCGCGGCGAGCAGACGGTACAGACAACGATCGCGCGGGAGCTCGTCGGCCGCTGCCGGATGCTGACCCGCACGATCCGGGGAGATCGAACGCGACCTCGAGACGAGAACGACAACGATCGCCCCAGGTCTGCCGGCGCTGCCCGGCTGCGGCCCCGTCACGGCCGCGAAACTCCTCGGCGAGATCGGACCGATCAACCGCTTCCCCTCCGACGCCCAGCTCGCCCGCCACGCCGGCGTCGCCCCCTTGGAGGCCAGCAGCGGTAAGCACCAGCGCCACCGGCTCGACCGCGGCGGCAACCGCCAACTCAACCGGGCCCTGCACCAGATCGCGATCACCCAGGCCCGCACGCACCCGCCCGCACGCGCCTACATGGACCGCAAACAGGCCGAAGGGAAGAGCCGCCGCGAAGCCCTCCGCAGCCTCAAACGACACCTCGCCCGCACCATCCACACCACCCTCAAAAACGAGACGCCCTTGACATAGGAGCAACGCTGGTCTACGCGAGTGCGTCCTCTGCGTTTCAGGTGTTGGCGGTGATTTTGGTGAGGTAGCCGTTTCCGCCTTCGCCTTGGGTTGCGATGTAGTAGACGGCGTTTGGTGCGATGAAGATCCGGCCGATGGTTGGTTGTGAGCCGGCTACCTTGACGCGTGCGATCTCGTTGCCGGTCATGAGGTCGGCGACGACCAGGTAGAGGGTGCAGCGTGTTCCGTCGGCGTTGCATTTGCGGTCGTCGGTGTAGAGGCGCTTCTGGTCGGAGACGATCGCTGCTCCGGCGGAGAGCGCGTACTGGTCGGTGGCCCAGATCTGTTCGAGGGAGCCGTCGTCGGCGATCCGCCATCGCGGCCAGGCGTCCGTTGACGGCGTCGGCTGCGACGACGACCGAGGTTTCGAACGGGTCGGCCGGTGGCGGCGGGAAGCTTCCGCCAGCGGCGTCGGTCGAGGTTGCGTTCACGCTCGACACGTTGGAAGAGGTGTCGCTGGTTGACTGCCAGAACATCTCGAAGCGGCGCGCTGACGCCGACCAACACGGTGTTGTTGTTGGGGAACACGACCGTGTCGTGGTCGCCGGTCGGGGTCATCGCCACACCCGGAGTGGTGCCGTCGCCGTCGCTGCGGTACGGCTTCGACCAGCCCGTGTCGAGCGTGAACCCATCGTCGGTCACAGTGAAACGCAGAGTGTCGGTGTCGCCCGGCAGGTAGAGGTACTCGGTGCCGTCCTGGAGGACGCCGGTCATGCGGGCGTTGGAAAGCGCAGCCTCCAACTGCGAGCGAACCTGAAGGGTGTCCACGTCGACAGCCACAAGCAGGCCCATGCCCTGCTGTGTGGAGGTCTTCAACAAGAGGTCGCCGTTTCGGGCCGAGACCTGGAGCGTGTTGTAGATCGTCGACTCGGGCTTGGCCGGGTTGAGCGGAAGCTCAAGCGACCGGGTGATCTCGAAACTCGTCGGGTCGATCTCGAACAGCGTCGCTGTCGCAACGACATACAGCATGCCGTTCTCGTGCGCGACAATGCTGCCCGGGTAGTTCGGCGTGTCGCCCTTCGGAAGCTCGAGCACCTCCGGCTGCATCGTGGCCGGATCGATCTTGGCGACATACGGGGTGGCCGAGACAGTGTCCTTGTAGCCCGCCAAACCCTTGGCCAGCGCAGCCGGACTCCTGTCGGGAAGCTCGTTGCCCTGCGCCTCCGTGAACAGGTCGAGCAGGTGCGGAGCGCCCCCGATCACGAACACCGAGGCCTCGTCGTAGGTGACGCCGAAGATCGGGGCCGGGCCGAGCGCCACGCTCTCAGCCTTCAGGTCGCTGCTCCGCACCCCATCAGGAAGCCCGCCACTGGCGACCGAACTCGTACGCCACGAATCGGCGGTCGGCACCGGCCACGTCGTGTCAAACAGGTTAGTACGAGCAGAAGCCCGCCCCCCAGACGCCGCCCCCGAAGAACCCGACGAACACGCCACAGTGCCCGCGATCAGCAGCACCGACAACACCGCCACCACTACAACGCGCGTCGCCCTCACCAGCTCACCTACCTTCCATGGTGGCGCTCGCGTCACCGATCGGCTCCCCGACCAGAAGCCGCACCGCCAACCTCACCCTAGCGGCGACGTGAACCACCGTCGACTCGCGTAGGTTCGCAGCATCGCTGGCTCAAGCAAAATTCCTGAACGCTGGCGCACACGAGTCCTTGTCGGATCTGTTCGCTTCGTGAGACAGTTGGGCCTGTCCCATTCGAGGTTCAGGAGGATTCAGATGTCCGTGTTGATGACTGCGCAGATCCCCGGGGCGACCAAGGAAATGATGGACGGGTTGCGGCCGTTGCTCGACCCGCTGCGCGATGCAAAGGGATTCGTGGTGCACGCCAACGGGCCGGTGACAGGTGGATGGCGAGTGACCGAGGTTTGGGACTCTCAGGCCGACTTTGAGGCGTGGTTCGAGAGCAACGTCAAGCCTGCGTTTTCCGGTGGGCCACTACCGTCGATCACCTTCGATGAGCTCGACACCGTTGTGACCGCGTAGCGTCTGTGACCGCGTAGCGCGCCCCGTTCGGGTGACTGTGAGCGAACGCTGGCACAGGCGAGCAGCGTGTCGCTTCGTGGTATGACGTGCGCGATGAAGCGGATCGCTCGCGATGTCTCCGTGCAGCTCTTCCGACGCGGGACGGATGGTGTTCAGTTCCTGATGCTGAGAAGGACGCCTGCGCGAGGCGGGTTCTGGCAGCCCGTTACGGGCGCGCCTCTGCACGGCGAGACCGACGAGGCGGCAGCTCTGCGCGAGGTGCGGGAGGAGACAGGCTGGGACGTTTCGGTGAGCCTCCAGCGGCTCGACCTCAACTACTCGTATGGGCTACGCGATGATCTGCGCGATCGCTGGGATCAGGTGTACGGCTCGGAAGTACGGGACATTGAGGTGTTGTCGTTCGCGGCTGAGGCGCCGGTTGGCCTTGAGCCGATCCTGGATGGTGAGGAGCACGATCGCTTCGGCTGGTTTGTCCTCGGGGAGGCCGATCGTCTACTGGACTGGCCCGTCGAGCACGATGCGTTGCCGTATCGACGGGCGACCCTTCGGAACCTCATGTCCCGACTTCAGCATTGATCGGAGAGGGCGAGCCTGTCGGGGGACGTTCGTGAGCACTCGCGCAAGCGACAGTGCGGGATCGGGTTCTTACGCATGACGACCTTCGGGCGAGGTCAGCTGCCATCGTGGTCACAGAATGCTTGTGGTCGCCGTGCGCACTTGCGACCAGCCGCGGCTTCCACACTGGATGAGGC
Source organism: uncultured Thermoleophilia bacterium (assembly GCA_963727515.1). Taxonomy (GTDB): domain Bacteria; phylum Actinomycetota; class Thermoleophilia; order Gaiellales; family Gaiellaceae; genus Gaiella. The sequence goes on from CAVSGN010000002.1 coordinate 287,460, forward strand.
TGCTGTGTCCCCCCGTTGCCAACCCCCGCGCTCACTCAGGGGAGTGAGCCTCATCCGGCGATGATGGTGGTCAGCACGGAGTCCTACGTCGAACTCAGCAGCAGTCGCAGGAATCGCCGCGCCAGGACTCGCGACCTTCCTTCAGGGCCACGCCTGCAATCACGAGTGCAGCGAGGGGATCGGCCCACCACCATCCGACGAGAGCGTTTGCGAGCAGACCGACGAGCAGCGCGACCGAGAGGTAGGCGCAGATCATGTTCTGGCTCGCCTCACTCACGGTCGCGGCGGAGTTCAACTTCTGTCCGACTCGCCGCTTCGCTCGTGCGAGCAGCGGCATGGTGGGAGCGGTCACCGCAGCGAGTCCGACTCCGACCCAGGACACGCCCGGCTCGTACCCGCCAACGAGATCGCGAACCGATGCGATCGTGACGTAGGCAGCGAGCAGGAAGTAGCTCGCGGCGATCACCTGCTGCGCACGACGCTCGGCGGTCTTGGAGTGCAACCGCGACCCGGTGAAGAGCCACACGATCACGAACCCGGCGAGACCCTCGATCAGGCTGTCTGCCCCGAACCCGATCAGCGCGACCGATCCGACGGCGATGCCCGCGCCGATGGCGATGGCGAACTCGATCAGGTGCCAGGCGTTGCCGCCCCAAGCGAGCAGACGAGCCTGGCGCTCGTAGTGAGCACGCTCATGGCGAGCAAGCGGCTGGACGTTCCCGACATTGATCGCCACGACACTCAGCGTACCGCGCGACGATTCGGTCACTGAAACGCGCAGCGAGGATGGGTGAGCACCTCATCGTTGCCTGAAGATCGCGCCCTCATCCGGGTAGAGGAGTACGACCTCTCCCTTCCTGGTCGGGGTCGTTGCTGGTTGCCTCCTGGAGCACCTGCGCACGTCTCAATGTGGGCTCAGCTGTGGGCACAACGGCCCGATCTGTGGGCAGAAAGCACCCTGCACGTTCCGAACGCCCGTTGCTCGACCCGAGCCTCATCCTGCCGGCCGTTCTCCCCGTCAACCCGGAAAGCGGGGTCGGCCCGCGGGTGATGACGGTCGTGGCTCAAGTATGCGGCATCGTGGCAACGAAGCGGCCGTCTTCCACGGATGCGGCAGGCACCTGGCTGTGCAACCGTGGTAGTGGCGAAGGGAGGTTGATGTCGATCGCTTCGCGTCGTCCGCTTCGCTCCACCTTGAAAGGTGGTGACCTAGGCCGCTAGTCGATGGGGGCGGCGGCTCGGATCGTGCCTGTGCAAAGGGGATAGGTGGGCATGGGCTTGGAAAGGGTTCTGAAGCGTCGCGTCGGGTCGCAACTCGGAATCGTCGATAGCGAGGTCGGATGAGGCGTTGGTGTTTGGGGCGCAGAGCGCGGCATTTGTAGGTTCCCGCCTTCTTTACTTGCGACTAGAGGTCTCGGGAAGAGCGACGATCAGGCGTTGTTTTCGGCCTCGGTCATGGCCTCGGCGGCGGTCGTTTCGGCTCTCCTCGCCATTTCACTGAGTCTCTGGGTGTCGGTCGGGTCGATGTCGTTCCGGAAGTGGGTGGTGTTGGTTGTGACGATGAGGGCGGCCGCGCGTGTGGCTGCTTCGGCGAGGATGAGGGCGATTGAGGCGTCTGCGGCCATGACTCGCTTGCCGTTTTGCGCTGCGCTACTAGCAAGTTTCGCGACGTCGGCGGCCTGCTGGGCGATCTCGCACGGTACTCGGGCAGCCTGGAGGAGCGCTGCTCCCCGATCCGGGTCGTCCGGCGGTGCGCGTAGCGCGCCGAGCATGTTATTGATCGCCGCGGCGTCGTCGTTGCCGAGAGTGAGGAGCTGTTCGCGGACATGTTCTGCTGCGGCGGCTGTGTGAGCGCCCTCGAGCCAGGAGGGCGACCCGCGTGCGACCATGATGACGAGGCTTGCGGCTGCTGCGGCTGTGAGGGCTGCGGCTGTTCCGCCCGCGGGTGAGGGCGCCGGCGCCTCCAGTTGGCCGAGCAGCGCGTGGACGTCGTTCATGACTGCAGCTCGGTCCTGTGGAGGCGAGAGCGTCCTGGTTCTCTGTCGGCTGCCATTAGCTTTGCCGGAGGAGTGTTGTCGCCAGTGTGCTCATCTGTTCGAGCACGGCTGCTGCCGGTTCGATCTCGTGGATCAGCCCGATTCCTTCGCCTGTGAAGGTGTTGGAGCGTTCGGGGTCTCCGTCTGCCCACCCGTCGGCCCAGGCGCGCTCGACCTGCGCGTCGGCTTTCCGGAGCTCGGCTTCGCGGCCGTGCCAGGTGTCGGTGAAGTGGTTGCGAAGGACACGGGCGGTGAAGCGCTCGGGCCAGTCGAGCTTGCGGACGACGTCGGCGACGGTCGTGCGGATCGTGCCGTCCCCGGTGGATGCGAGGGCGGCGTTGTGCATGGATTGCGACACGTTTGCTTCGGTGGTGGCCCAGAGCCGAGACCCGACGAGGACGCCGTCGGCTCCGAGGACGAGGGCGGCGGCGAGCCCGCGGCCGTCGGCGATCCCGCCCGCGGCGAGGAGGAGCGTGTCGGGGGAGCGTTCGGCGAGGAGGTCGGCGACCTCGGGCACGAGCGTGAACGTGCCTCGCGTGGCGCCGTGGCCGCCCGCTTCACTTCCTTGCGCGACGATGACGTCCGCTCCGGCCTCGATCGCAAGCTCGGCGTCCTCGCGGCTCTGCACCTGGCACAGCAGCGGCACGTCGGCGCTTTTGACCTGCGATGCGAGATTCCGCGGGTCGCCGAAGGAGAGGAAGATCGCCCGCGGTCGGCGCGTGAGAATGTGGTCGAGCAGCTCGGGAGACCGGGCGAGAGACCAGGTGATGAACCCGACACCGACCCTCGATGCGCCTGCGAGGTCGAGTTGAACGTCAATCCAGTCCTTGTTGCCGTAGCCGCCGCCGACGAGCCCGAGACCGCCAGCGTCAGAGACGGCGGCAGCGAGGCGGCCGCCTGCCGCGAACGCCATCGGCGCCCCAACGATCGGATGGGCAAGCCCGAAGCGTTCGGTGAGTCGGGTCGAAAGCGCCACTTGGTCGATCCTACGCGCCGTCGATTTGGAGCGGAGGCCGCCGTCGGTGAACCGACAGGTAACGGACACCATGACGACCTGCCCTGAGTCCGCGTGACTGTCCGTTCCTCAGCAGCACGGCGTCGCCGTCGCGGATCGAGCGCGGATCGCCGTCGATGGTCAGCTCGGCTGACCCCGAGAGAACGAGGATGAGAACGTCGCGCTCCGCATTCACGTGCTCGGGTGGCCCGCCGTTGGCTTCCCACGAGAGGAGCGTGACGTTGAGGTCGAAGGGCTCGCCTTCCCAGAGTGCGCCGCGAAGCGCGCGGGAGGTGAGATCGACGACCGGCTCGACAGGGACGTCGCGCGGTGCGGGAAGCTCGAGTCGCTCGAGGATGCCGCTCGAGACGGTCTGCTCTAGATAGGGAAACAACTCGCGCTCCTCGAAGCGAATGTGGCTCTCGAGCAGCTCGGCGATCTGCCTCATCAAGGAAGGGTCGGCACCACCGGTCGCCTGGGCGGCCTCGAGCCGTGCGGCGTCCGCGCGAACGCGCTGGTGCTCGAGCAACGCCCTGACGACGAGGGCTTCGGCAGGCCCGCCGGCGTCGGCGAGCAGCGGGAACAGGGACTCCTCCTCCAAACGAAAGTGGTCGACCGTGTCGTCGCGAAAGAAGTGAAGGAATCGCTCGACAGATTGCCGGCGAGTCGCGTCGCCCCCGGTAGAGGCTCTGCGAAGCCGACGTGCCTCGGAGAGGCCATGGTGATGGTCGTGCGAGAGTGGGATCAGGGCCGGATGACGTTTCATCTGGGGCGGGCTTCCTAGGGCTTGGCGATCATGAGGGCTAACACCGCGATCAGGGCAGCTGCACTCAGATAGTTGAGCGTCAGGGCAACCCGGTCGTTCAGCAGACGGTGGAGGAGCGGGTCGGCGGGGGCATGGTCGCGCGCGAGCCGTTCGGCGTGCAACCGAGCTTGCTTCGCCCGACGGCCGCCGGCGGCACCGAGAGCGGCGCTGACCACAAGCAGGCCGACGGAAGCGGCAACCCAACCGTCGCCAAACCCGTAGGGGCCGATGGCAATCAGCCAGAAGCCGCCGGCGACGACGGCAACGATGCCCAACCCGACCAGTGCAACGCCGGCGCGCGCCACCCCGAGCAGGGCCGCCACGCCGACGGGATCCTCGCGGCGCCGAGCCCGTTCCAAACCGGCGGCGGCGGCGCCCGACCCGGCCGCAAGCAGCACGACCCCGAGTAGGTGAACGAACAACGCGAGCTCGGACTCACTCATCCCGGAACGCTTCCTGCTGAGCGATAAGGGACGGACTGGGCGCGCGTTCGGTGCTCCGTCGGACCGTTCTTGGAACTAGCCGGTCCTCCCCACGGTGCGCCGCAGAGAGCTCCGGTGCAGCGCCTGAGAGGACGTCGGCGAGTGTCTGGTCCCGCAGTGCTTCGATGAACCGGTCTTGCGCTTGGGCAAGGAAAGCGTGGAAGGGGCATGCTCCTTCCCAGGAGCAGATGCCTTCTCTGAGGACGCAGCGCTGCTCGCGGTCATTCGGGTCGATCGCGTTGACGACGTCATAGATGGTGACGTCCTCTGCGGGGCGGGCGAGGCTGTAGCCACCGTGTGGGCCGGCGCGGCCGTCGAGGATGCCTGCCCGCACGAGACCCGCAAGTGATTGAGCGAGTACGGAGGCGGGAGCGTCTGTCGCGCGTGCGATGGCGTGCCGCGTCACAAGCGTGCCTTGCGGGGCTCGGGCGACTTCGAGTGCGGCTCGGAGGCCGTAGTCGGTAGTTCGGGAAAACCGCAATCTCATTAGGTGTTTTTCAACTAAACGTTTATTAGTTTAACCAACTATACTCGACAAGCGAGATGACCTGTAGTCGTGGATTGAAGCGGTGAGGACGGGGCACGCGTGAGTACGGTACAGAGGTCACGTGGTGAGTTAGCAGGCGTTTCGATTGCGGATGTCGTGACCGGCAGGGGCAAGGAGCTGGCCGTCGGCGATACCGTCGCCTCCGCCCGCCGTCTGTTCGAGAACACGTCCGTGCAGGTCATTCCGGTGCTCGATGGCGCCAACTACGTCGGCGCAGTCGATCGCGGAGCCGTTCATTCCGGCATCTCCGAGCGCGCACCGATCGGATCGCTCGCTCGGGACGTGCTCCCGACGTGCCGGGCGGGGACGCTGGCCCCCGTCGCGCTCGATGCCCTCGATGAATCCGGCGCGAATCGCCTCGTGGTACTCGACGACGATGAGACCTACCTCGGTCTCGTCTGCTTGCGCAGCGACCGCCAGCGTCTCTGTGTCGACGCGGAGTGTCACGCTCAACTCTCATCGTCCATCGAGAGAGACACGTAATGGCCGCTGTTTCGGGCGACGCGCGCGTCGCCGACCTTGTCCTGGAGCGACCGAGTCGGTCGCGGGTGTTCGAGCGCTTCGGGATCGACTACTGCTGCGGTGGCACGAAAGGTCTTGCGGTCGCTTGCGCTGACCGCGGCGTCGACCTGGATGAGGTGACGCTGGCCCTCGACGATCCAGGCCCAGCGCAGGGCGACGACGTTGACTGGCGCGGCAGGACGGTCTCTGAGTTATGCGACCACATTGTGAACCACCATCACGCCTACTTGCGCGACGAGTTGCCGGCGATGCGTCTTCTCGTCGACAAGGTCGCGACCGCGCATGGAAGCACGCACCCTGAACTGCTCGACGTCCGCGCCGCGTTCACGGCGATCGCCGATGAGCTCGAGCAGCACATGGTCAAGGAGGAACAGGTGCTCTTCCCCGCCTGTGTGGCGCTCGAGGGCAGCGACGGATCATGCTTCGCGTTCGGGTCAGTCGAGATCTCGATCGGCGTGATGCTGCACGAGCACGACGAGGTTGCGGCCGGCCTCGCTGCTCTCCGGGCGTTGACGCACGGATTCGAGGTCCCGGACGACGCGTGTGCGTCATACCGGTCGATGCTGGACCGACTGCACACGCTCGAGGTGGACACGCACCGTCACGTGCACGAGGAGAACAACGTGCTCTTTCCACGGGCAATCGAACTCGAGACCGGACGGCGATGACCACTGCGGTAGCTTCTGTTCCAGAGACGCGCCCTGGCGCCACGCGCGCGCTGGTTCTGGGGACGATGGCCTTCGCCGTGTCGTTCAGTGCGTGGGGGCTGATCGCTCCGCTGGCGAAGAAGTTCCAGGACAATCTCGATCTCTCGAACACGCGGACGCTGATGCTGATCGCCGTTCCGGTCGTGCTCGGCTCGCTGCTGCGGATTCCCTTCGGCATCGTCACCGACCGATTACGGCGGCCGGCGCGTGTTCACGGCCGTGCTCGTCGCGTCGGCGGTGCCGGGTGTTCGCTTCGGTTTCATCGACAGCTACTGGGGGCTGATCGTCGTCGGCTTCTTGCTCGGCATCTCCGGCGCATCGTTCGCGGTCGGGATCCCGTTCGTCGCCGGCTGGTATGCAAAGGAGCGACAGGGCTTCGCCCTCGGGGTCTACGGGATCGGGAACATCGGCACCGCGGTCGCGGCGTTCACGGCGCCGGCGGTCGTCAATCACTGGGGTCGGCCCACCCTCGGCGTTGCTTCCGCGATCGTGGTGCTGTTGTCAGCAGTGCTGTTCTCACGCGTGGCGCGGGACGCGCCGCGCCCGGCAGCGCCGCAGCGCTACGTGGAGGTGCTGCGCTCGGGCTGGCGCCTGTACCGGCTTGCGCTTCTTCTACTTCATCACGTTCGGCGGCTTCGTCGCGATGGCGATCTTCCTGCCGAAGCTGCTCAAGGACTGGTTCGGCTACTCGCTCACCGACGCGGGCCTGCGGGCGGCCGGCTTCACGATCGCCGCGACGGTCGCGCGCCCGGTCGGCGGCTGGCTCGCGGACAGGCTTGGCGCACCCGCGTGCTGACTGCGACGCTCGTCGGAGTAGCGGTCGACGCCGTCGCGCTCGCGTTGATGTCGCGTGACCCGTCGATCGTGCCGGTCACGATCGCCTGCCTCACGCTCGCGGTGCTTCCTCGGGCTCGGGAACGGCGCTGTCTTCAAGCTCGTGCCGCACGAGTTCCCCGACGCGACCGGAGCCGCGACGGGGATCGTCGGCGCCGCCGGCGGGCTGGGCGGGTTCTTCCCGCCGATCTTGATGGGGGTCGTCAAGGACCAGTTCGACACCTACACGCTCGGGTTCGTCGGCCTGCTCCTGTTCTGCCTCGGGTGCGTGGTCGTCGCGGCGAGCATGTGGCGGCAGGAACAGCGAGAGGCGGCATGAGCCTCCTCACGGGACAACGGTTCTTCGACACCGGGGAGCGGTCTGCCGAACGGCTGGAGCGCGCTGCTCTCGGGCGATCGCGAGTGGGAGAGCTTCTACCGGCGGCGCTGGCAGCACGACCGTGTCGTGCGCTCGACGCACGGCGTCAACTGCACCGGCTCGTGCTCGTGGAAGATCCACGTCAAGGACGGGATCGTCGCCTGGGAGACCCAGCAGACGACTATCCGTCGAACGGCGCCGACGTGCCCGAGTACGAGCCGCGCGGCTGTCCCCGCGGGGCGTCGTTCAGCTGGTACATGTATTCGCCGATCCGGGTGCGCTATCCGTACGTGCGCGGCGCCTGCTCGAGCTGTGGCGCGAGGCGCTCGCGCGACCGGCGACGCCGGTCGAGGCATGGGCCTCGATCGTCGAGGACCCGGAGAAGGCGCGGGCATACAAGAGCCTGCGCGGCAAGGGCGGCTTCGTCCGCTCGAGCTGGGACGAGGTGACGGAGATCATCGCCGCGGCGCACGTCTACACGATCCGCGCGCACGGCCCCGACCGGGTCGCCGGCTTCACTCGCCGATCCCGGCGATGTCGATGGTCTCGTACGCGGCCGGCAGCCGCTTCCTCTCGCTGATCGGCGGCATCAGCCTCAGCTTCTACGACTGGTACGCGGACCTGCCGCCCGCCTCGCCGCAGGTGTGGGGCGACCAGACCGACGTGCCCGAGTCGGCCGACTGGTGGAACGCGGGCTACGTCATCCTCTGGGGCTCCAACATCCCGCAGACGCGCACGCCGGATGCGCACTTCATGACTGAGGCGCGCTACCGGGGCCAGAAGGTCGTCGTCGTCTCGCCCGACTTCGCCGGGCACACGAAGTTCGCCGACCACTGGCTGCCCGCCGCTGCCGGCTCCGACGGGGCGCTGGCGATGGCGATGGGCTCACGTGATCTTCAAGGAGTTCCACCTCGACCGCCACGTGCCGTGCTTCGACGGACTACGCGAAGAAGACCACCGACCTCCCCTGCCTCGTGCGCCTGCGCGAGCGCGACGGATGCCTACGTCGCCGACCGGTTCCTCCGCGCCTCCGACCTCGGGGAGATCTGCGAGAACGCCGACTGGAAGACGGTCGTGCTCGACGCCGCGACCGGCGCGCCGGCGGTGCCGAACGGCTCGATCGGGTTCCGCTGGGGCGAGGAGGGGATGGGGAAGTGGAACCTCGAGCTCGGCGAGATCGACCCTGCTCTGACACTCCTTGGCCGCCACGACGACCTTGTCGAGCTCGACCTGCCCCGCTTCGACCTCGGCGGCGAAGGCGGCGAGGTGCTGCGGCGCGGCGTGCCCGCCATGCGGGTCGGCGATCAGCTCGTCACGACCGTGTTCGATCTCTACGCTCGCCCAGCTCGGGTGTCACCGCGACGGCCTGCCGGGCGAGTGGCCGGCCGGCTACGACGACCCGGCCCCGTACACGCCGGCCTGGCAGGAGGCGATCACCGGCGTCGACGCGGGCATGGTCGTCCGCATCGCGCGCGAGTTCGCGCGGAACGCGGAGCGCACGAGCGGGCGCTCGATGATCATGCTGGGCGCCGGCACGAACCACTGGTTCCACTCCGACCAGATCTACCGGGCGATCCTCTCGATGCTGATGCTGGCCGGCTGCCAGGGCGTCAACGGCGGCGGCTGGGCGCACTACGTCGGGCAGGAGAAGGTCCGGCCGATCACCGGCTGGTCGACGCTCGCGTTCGCGCTCGACTGGCAGCGCCCGCCGCGCCAGCAGGCAACGACGCCGTTCTGGTTCCTGCACAGCGACCAGTGGCGCTTCCAGCGCACGGGCGCCGATCACTTCTCGACGACGCTCGGCAACGGGCCGCTCGACGGGATGCACCTGGCCGACGCAACGCCCTCGCGGTGCGGCTCGGCTGGATGCCCTCCTACCCGACCTTCGACCGCAACCCGCTCGAGCTCACCGCCGCCGCCGAAGCCGAGGGAGCCGACGTCAAGCGACTACGTCGTCCGCGAGCTGAAGGTCGGGCGCCTGCGCTTCGCCGCCGAGGATCCGGACGGCCCCGGCAACTTCCCGCGCGTCCTACGTTGTGGCGCGCGAACCTGCTCGGCTCGTCGAGCAAGGGACACGAGTACTTCCTCCGGCACCTGCTCGGCGTCGAGAACGATGCGATCCGCAACGACGAGGCGCCGCCGGAGTGTCGCCCGCGCGACGTCGTCTGGCGGGACGAGGCGCCGGTCGGCAAGCTCGACCTGTTCACAACGATCGACTTCCGCATGAACGGCTCGGCGCTCTACTCCGACGTCGTGCTGCCGGCCGCGACCTGGTACGAGAAGCACGACCTCTCGATGACCGACATGCACCCGTTCGTCCACTCGTTCAACGAGGCGGTGCCGCCGCCCTGGGAGACGCGCACCGACTTGGAGATGTTCCGCCGGATCGCGAAGACGTTCTCCAAGCTGGCCGCCGAAGCATCTCGGCGTGCGCAGGGACGTCGTCGCGGCCCCGCTCCTCCACGACACCCCCGGCGAGCTCGCCCAGCCGCTCGGCGAGGTGCCGACTGGCAGAGGGCGAATGCGAGCCGGTGCCCGGGCGGACGATGCCGAACCTCATCGTCGTCGAGCGCGACTACGGCGACGGTGGCGAGAAGATGGCGGCGCTCGGCCCGCTCGCCGAGCAGCTCGGCTCGAGCGCCAAGGGCGTGCCGCTGGTGCCCGACGTGGAGGTGGAGGAGCTCGGCCGCCGCAACGGCCTGATCGACGGGCGGCCCGAGCCTCGGCCCGCGACGTGCACGTCTGCGAGGCGATCCTCGCGCTCTCGGGCGTCACCAACGGGCGGCTCGCGCTCGAGGGCTTCCGGTCGCTCGAGCAGCGCGCGGGCCCGCTCGCCGAGTCTGGCCGAGGAGCACCGCGGCGGCGCGGATCACGTTCGGCGACACGCAGGTGCAGCCGCGCAAGGTGCTCGCCTCGCCCGAGTGGTCGGGGATGGAGTCGCGGAGCGCCGCTACTCGCCGTTCACGATCAACGTCGAGCGCGCCATGCCGTGGCGCACGCTGACCGGCCGGCAGCAGTTCTACGTCGACCACGCCTGGATGCTCGAGCATCGGCGAGGGCCTGCCCGTCTACCGTCCGCCGGTCGACGTCATCGGCACGGTCGGCGACCAGGGATCCGGCGACGGCGGCCGGCCGAGGTGCACGCTGCGCTGGCTGTCCCCGCACTCGAAGTGGTCGATCCACTCCGAGTTCCAGGACAACCTGCACATGCTCACCCTGTTCCGCGGCGGCCCGGTCGTGTGGATGCGCCCGAGGACGCCGACGGCGATCGACGTGGCCGACAACGACTGGGTCGAGGTGTTCAACCGCAACGGCGTCGATCGTCGCCCGCGCCGTCGTCTCCCACCGTGTTCCCGAGGGCGTGGGGATGATGTACCACTCCCAGGACCGCCACGTGAACGTGCCGCGCTCGGAGCTCTCCGGCACCCGCGGCGGCACCGACAACTCGGTCACGCGGATCTCGATGAAGCCGACGCACTTGATCGGCGGCTACGCGCAGCTCTCGTACGGCTTCAACTACTACGGCCCGACCGGGTCGCAGCGCGACGAGATCGTCGTCGTGCGCAAGCTCGCCGGCGAGGTGACGTACTGATGCGGTCAAGGCGCAGGTCGCGATGGTGATGAACCTCGACAAGTGCATCGGCTGCCACACCTGCTCGGTCACCTGCAAGAACGTCTGGACGAACCGGCCCGGCACCGAGTACGTCTGGTTCAACAACGTCGAGACGAAGCCCGGCCTCGGCTACCCGAAGCGCTGGGAGGACCAGGAGCGGTGGAACGGCGGCTGGGAGCTCGACCGCGGGCGGCAAGCTGCGGCTGAAGGCGGGCGGCCAGGCTGCGGAAGCTCGCGACGATCTTCTCCAACCCCGACCTGCCGACGCTCGACGACTACTACGAGCCGTGGACCTACGACTACGAGACGCTGACGAACGCGCCGCTGCGGCGAGCACCAGCCGGTCGCGCGGCCGGACTCGCAGCTGACCGGCAAGCCGATCGACCTGCAGTGGGGGCCCAACTGGGAGGACGACCTCGCCGGCGGCGCCCGAGCGCGCGCAGGCTCGACCCGAACCTGCGCGACGGGGTCGAGGAGCAGGTGCGCCTCGAGTACGAGCAGGCGTTCATGTTCTACCTGCCGCGGATCTGCGAGCACTGCCTCAATCCCTCCTGCGTCGCGTCGTGCCCGTCGGGCGCGATGTACAAGCGCGAGGAGGACGGGATCGTGCTCGTCGACCAGGAGCGGTGCCGCGGCTGGCGGATGTGCGTCAGCGGCTGCCCGTACAAGAAGGTCTACTTCAACTGGCACCAGCGGCAAGGCCGAGAAGTGCACGCTCTGCTACCCGCGCATCGAGGCCGGCCAGCCGACGATCTGCTCGGAGACCTGCGTCGGCCGGATCCGCTACCTCGGCCTCGTGCTCTACGACGCCGACCGCGTCGAGGCGGCCGCCTCCGTGCCCGACGAGCACGACCTGCTCGCCGCCCAGCTCGACGCTCTTCCTCGACCCCGACGACCCCGAGGTGCCGAGCAGGCCGCGCGCAGGACGGGATCCCGACGACTGGCTCGAAGCCGCCTCGCCGCTCGCCGGTCTACGCCCTCGCCGTCAAGCACCGCGTCGCGCTGCCGCTCCACCCCGAGTACCGCACGCTGCCGATGGTCTGGTACGTGCCGCCGCTCTCGCCGGTGATGAGCCTCGTCGAGGGCGACGGCTCCGAGGCCGACCCCGACGACGTCTTCGCCGCGATCGACGAGCTGCGAATCCCGGTCGAGTACCTCGCCAACCTGCTCACCGCCGGCGATCCAGAGCCGGTGCGCGGCCCTGCAGCGGCTCGCGGCGATGCGCGGCTACATGCGCGAGCGCAACCTCGGCGGCGAGCCCGACGCCGCCCTGGCGGCTGCCGTCGGCATGACCCGTCCGAGATCGAGCACATGTTCCGGCTGCTGGCGATCGCGAAGTACGACGAGCGCTACGTGATCCCGAAGGCGCACGGCGAGCTGGGCGTCAACCCGGCGGCGCGCCAGGGCGCATGCGGCCTCGACTTCGCGGGCGGCCCCGGTAGCTGCGGCGAGCTGAGCAAGGCGAAGGATCCGTTCGGAGGCGAGCCACTCACCGCCGGCAACGGAGGAAACGTCACCTTCATGGACTTCCGCGGGAAAAGCGCGTGAGCTGGAAGCTCCTCTCCGTCCTGCTCCAGTACCCCGACGACGAGCTCCTCGGCGCGGTAGCCGAGCTCGAGCTCGCCGCCGCCCAGCTGCCCCCGGCGCAGCGCACGCCGGTCGAGGAGCTCCTCGCCTACCTGCGGGCGACCCCCGCGGCCCTCGTGCGGGAGGCGTACGTCGAAGCGTTCGACTTCGACCGGCGCTCCGCGATGCACCTCACCTGGCACACCCACGGCGACCGACGCCAGCGCGGGATCGAGCTCGTGCGCCTCAAGCGCCGCTACGCAGAAGCGGGCTGCGACTCGCCGACGGAGAGCTCCCCGACTACCTGCCGGTCATTCTCGAATTCACGGAGCTGCGACCCGACGACGGGATCGCGCTCCTCGTCGGGCTGCGGCCGTCGATCGAGCTCGTCCGCGCCGCCCTGCACCGCCGGCAGAGCCCCTACGCGGGCCTGCTCGACGCCGTCTGCGCCGTGCTGCCGAAACCGACCGCCCGCCAGCTCGAGCAGGCCCGCCGGCTTGCGCTCGAAGGCCCTCCGGCCGAGCTCGTCGGCCTGGAGCCGTTCACCGCGCCGGACGCGGCCGGAGTCGGGGTATGAGCCGTCTCGATTTCCTGCTCTGGGTGGCGTTGCCGTACCTGTGCATCGCCTCGTTCACGGTCGGACACGTCTGGCGCTACCGCCGTGACCAGTTCATGTGGACGGCCCGCTCGACCCAGCTGCTCGAGCGCAAGCTGCTCATGATCGGCAGCATCCTCTTCCATTTCGGCATCCTCGCCGCGATCGGCGGTCACCTCCTCGGCATCCTCGTACCACGATCCGCGACCGAGGCCGTCGGCATCTCGGACGACGCCTACCACTGGCTCGCCGTCATGGGAGGGCTCGCCGCATCCGCGCTCGTCGGAGCAGGAATTGTCGTGCTCGTCTACCGCCGGCTGACCGTGCCCCGTGTCGCTGCGACGACGCTCCGGAGCGACAGGATCCTTTACCCGATGCTCGTGCTGACGATCGTCGCCGGGATCGCGGCGACGATCGACACCGTTGCCGACCGCTACGCCTACCGCGAGACGGTGAGCCCGTGGTTCCGCGGCATCTTCACCCTCCAACCCGACGGGGCACTCATGGTCGGAGCACCCTTCGTCTTCCAGCTGCACGTCGTTACGGCCTGGCTCCTCTTTGCGATCTGGCCCTTCACCCGCCTCGTCCACGTCTGGAGCGTCCCCATCACCTACCTCGGGCGCGCCCCGATCCTCTACCGGAGACGAGAAGGACAGCCGTCGCGGCGAATGTCTGCCTGAGACGCGAGCCCGCCATCGCGGGCTTACACGATGTCGAGCACGGGACGGCCCCATCCCCGGATGACTTCCCCTGACCGCCTCACATGAGGTGGCCAGGTCGCGCCCCTCACGCCAGGAGTGTTGCCAAGGCGAGCACGTTGCCGTCAGTCGCGCGCGGCCGCGAGCGTCTTCCAGTGTCGGGGGTGCGGTCGCTTTTCGCCGCGCCGGATTTGGGAGCAGTAGCGCAGCGACAAGCCTGCGGCTTTGACGAGCCGGCTGACCGGGGCACTGACCTGCGGCATTTGCCGGCCGGGAGCGAGCGTCCAGCGTTCGTGTTCGCGATTGCCAGTACTAGCAACTAGCCCGTGTTCGCGTCAGAGAACGTGAGCCTGAGAGAAGGGCTCGAGCCTGTCCTTCGCCGTTAGCCGGTCGATTCGAAAGGGAGTGCCTCGAGTGGCCTGCCGACGAGTGGCTCGCTGCGGATGAGCGTCGTGATCGCGTCGACATCGGCAGCGAACTCCGCGCAGGACGGGCAACTGTCCATATGGGCGGCGAGTTGGCGTGACTCGAGGGGCGAGAGTTCGCCGTCTGGCAGAAGCGCAGCTCGCCGGCGAGCCGATTCACACGCCGGCTTCCAGGCGGTGGACGATTCCGCGTCGAATCGACTCACGATCGGCTTCCACACACTCCTTGTGTCGGGTGATGGCACGGATGCTGCGAAAACCTCGCTCGTGGTCGCCCCGAAGGGTGCGAGGTCAGCGCTTGTTTCTGACACTATCCAGGTCGGTATACAAAGTAAAGCGAGAACATGCAAACAGGCGCGACAGGTCGGGAGCTGACGGCAGGGAAGCAGGCCCCAGTTGCGAGTGACGTCTGGAGGGGGAGCCCCGGCCGCTAGTTGGGGACGCCGATTCGCAGAGCCGGACGACGGCCGTCAGCAGAGGTCGCGGGAGCTCAGAAAACGGCGCGTCTACGCGGGTCGGGAGGACGGCGTTCGGTCGGCGTTCGTTAGCGTGCGTCCGGTGACCTTTGACCGGGAGCTGGCCCCGGTTCCTGTCGCGGCCGGTTCAACCTTCACAGTGGCGACCTAGGCCGCTAGTCGATGGGCGCGGCGGCCCGGATCCTTCCGGTGCGTCGGATAGGTGGGCTTGGGCCTCGAAAGACCTCGGGAGTGTCACCTCTAGTCGATGGGTCCGGTGAAATCCGGGGTTACCGAACGGGTGGATGGTGGGCATTGGCCTGGAACGGTCGGCTTCTCGTCGTCGCCGCCGCCGCGGCGCCTCTTGACTACCTCGCCGCGGCAATCTTCGCGGTCGCCTTCATCGTGTTCGTTCTCTCCACCCTGGACTGGGGGTCTTAGCCCCCCCTGGGTGGGGGTCGGCCGTGTCCTCGAGACGCGGCCGTTCCAGACGAGGATTGAGGTTACGTCGCGGTCGTCGGTCACTGCGCGTGCCCTTCCTGCGCGTTGGCCGTGACGGCAAGGGCTGGTTGGGCTGGTGCTGGGAGGTCCGTCGGCTGCGACGCGATGTGCTTGGCGACGTGTTCTGCATCTCTGTTAATGCCGGCGATCAGCATTGAGGCGAATGAGTGGAGGAACAGCATCCCGACGAAGTAGAGGCCGGGGGCGGAGTCTACGGCCCCTCGGTACTGCACCGGGTAGCCGTCCTCACCGATCTCGAGGGGCATCTGGATCCATGAGTAGTCGGGGCGGAACCCGGTACACCAGATCACGTTGCGAACGTCGAGGACACGGCCGTTGTCGAGTACCGGCTGACCGTCCTTGACGCTCACGGTGCGGGCTGTGATGCGTTCCACTCCCGCGGCCAGCAGGTCGTTCCTCCTGTAGCGCAGGAGCGGCGCGCCGCCGTGCCGGATCTTCTTGCGCATCTTGCGACCCAGCGGCGTGTCGACGGTGAGGACGTGTGACCCGAATAAGAAGAGTCCTCGGAAGAAGAGCCGTCCGCGGCGGGTCTCGACCGAGGCGGGGATTTGGCCGGTGTCTGGTCCCGTTAGGATCGTTTCGTGCTCGGAAGCCGCCTCGTGGGCGATGTCGGCCCCCGAATGGCTGGCGCCGACCACGAGCACGGCGCCCTCTTGCAACTGCGAGAGGTTCCGGTAGTCGCTCGAGTGCAACTGTGTGATCCGGGGGTCGAGCTCCGAGGCGAAGGTCGGAACGGTCGGCTTCTGCATGACGCCGGAGGCGACGACGACCGTCTCGGCCTCGAACGTGGCGTCGTTCGCCGTGATGAGGTAGCGCTCGTCTTCGCGCGAGAGCTCGTCCACGGCAGTGCCTGTGCGGACGGGCAGGCTGAGGTGTGTGGCGTAGTCCTCTAGGTAGTCTCCCATCTCGTGCGCCGTCGGGAAGGTGTTTCGTTTCGCCGGGAACGGCATCCCTGGCAGCCCGTCGTGGCTGGCTGGCGAGTAGAGCCTGAGGGAGTCCCAGCGGTGGCGCCAGGCATCGCCGACTCGTTCGTTTGCGTCCAGGATCACGAAGGAGCGGCCTTGCTTTGCAAGGTGGTATCCGGTCGCGAGGCCCGCCTGGCCTCCGCCGACGACGATCGTGTCGAACCGCTCTCGTTCTGCCATTTTTTGTCCTCCTTGATCGTTGCTCTTCGAGGCTAGGAGGACCGCAGCGTCAGCGCATCGCATGGATCAACCATCTTGCGAGAGCGCCGTCGTGGTGATTTCTGACCATCGGCCATGACCCAGGGGGTGTCACAGAGACAAGAAAGGCGGTGGCTCTTCGGACCGCAGCGCCTGCGGGCCTCAGACGAGGTGGTGTTCGAAGGCGAACGCGGTCGCCGCGGCGCGGGAGGAGACGTCGAGTTTGGCGAAGATGTTCTGGAGGTGGCGTGCGACGGTGTGTTCGCTGATGACGAGGGCCGAGGCGATCTCCCGGTTGCTCTTCCCCGAGGCCACGAGGCGTAGCACCTCCCGCTGGCGTCGCGAGAGGCCGTGGGAGTCGGACGCGCGCGAGGTCAGGCGATCGAGGTCGGGTCTCGCGCCGAGACGCTCGAAGATGCCACGGGCCGCTTCGAGTTCTAATCCGGCTGCCTCTTCGTCGCCGAGGGCGCGGCAGGCTTCGCCTGCGAGTGCCCGGGTGCGCGCGATCTCGTAGGGGGCTTCGAGTGCCTGCCAGACGTCGCCTGCCTTGTTGAGGGAGGCGAGCGCCAGCTGCGCGTCGCCTTCGGCGAGCTGTACCGCTCCCCGCGCGTGGGCAACGATTCCGTCGAGCATCGCGCTCTCGTAGCCGGCGGCGAGCGCCTCGAGCTCGTCGCAGGCGCGGCGCGCGCCATCCGTGTCGCCAACGGCAAGAATAATCTCGATGTACGCCGGCAGCAGGCGCACGCGCTCCAGGAGCTGTTGGCGGCCGCCTCCGCTCGGCGAATCGCGGTTGCAGCCGCCGGTGTCCGCCCTTGTCCGAGCCGCAGCTGCGCGAGACCGGGCTGCGGATCCCAGCCGAGCGTGCTGCCCTCCCTGTACGCCTCCTCGGCAGCAGCGAACTCGCCCTGGAGCCGAAGGAGCTCCCCCTGGCGGTACCGCGCAAGGCCCGCAGCGGGATTCTTCGTCTCGAGAAAGCGCTCCTCGGCTCGCCGCACCTCTTCCAGCGCTTCGCGCCAGGAGCCATCGAGCTGCAGGATCTCCGCGCGATGGACGAGGCAGCGGCCCGTGAACGCCACCATCTCCGGCTGCATGGCCCACCAGTCCGAGAGCGCCCTCGTCCATTCGCGCGCACGCCGCACCTCATACACCTCTTGACAGGCAAGGATGACGCCGCAGTAGACGATCCCCGTCACGATCGGCGAGAGCTCATCCGCAGTGACCGCAACCATGCCTTCGTCGAGCAGCGCGAGACCCTCGCGCACCCGCGCGTCCTTGATCAACATGGAACCCTGCCCGTGAACCGCGAGCGCGAACAGATCGCGGTCGCCAAACCGCTCAGCGATCGCAACGGCCTCGCCTGCCGCAGCCGCCGCCAAGGCGAACTCCCCAGCAGCCTCGTGCTGGAACACCACCGGAAGCCGCAAGTACCCGAGCTCAGCGCACGGAGCCTCATGCTCGAGAAGCCGTTGCGCGCGACCAAGCCAGCCGGACGCAGGGCCGATCTCACCCCGTATCGCAAGCTGCAGGCCGACCCAGATCCCAGCCCGGGCCGCAGGCCGCACCTCGCCCGCCTCCAAGTAGCGACGGTGGGCGCGCTCAAGCCACCCAATCGACTCGTCGTCGCGCCCCAACATGAACGCGCACGTCGCGAGCGCATCGAGGTCATCCGCGACAAGACCCTCATCGCGATCGAACGCCGCAAGCGACTCGTACGCCGTGGGCCATGCCCGCTCCGCAAAAGCCTGTCGGCCTCGCTCAAGTTCGTTGACCCGATCAGTCACGCGACGCGTCCTCCTCAGTGGACTCTACTCGCCGAAGCACGCTCGACTCGGTCGCGTCGCCATTTGATGCAGACGTCGTGGGGAGCGACGTTCGTGGTCGTGCCGAACCCGGCGCACGCCGGGAAGGCGCCGACGCCGCTCGTCGCGGTGTGCCACGACGGGTCGCCGTGCCTGTCGATGATGCCGGGCTGCGGGCACGAGGCCCACCTCCACGAATCCCAGCTCGCGGGCGTGGCCGCCGACGTCGTGCTCGTGGTGCGCTGCCCGATCTGCCGGCAGGCCGACGAGCTGCCGGTCGCCCAGGTGCGCTCGGCTGTCACGGTCTGTCACACCGGCCGTCTTGTCACGTTCTTGTCACGCCGGGCCGGTCGATTTCCCGGGATCCCGCTATTCTAGGCGGTTTCCGGGGATGGGCGCACCTGGGATCGAACCAGGGACCTCTCGCGTGTGAAGCGAGCGCTCTCCCGCTGAGCTATGCGCCCGGGAGGGATGTAAGGCTAGCGCACGCCGTGGAGAGGGGGAGAGGCTTCGGCCTCTCCGGCCCGGGGCCGCGGGCGCTCAGTTCAGCACCCACTCGTTGCCGCGGAGGATTGGAACGGCCGTTCCATCTGCTGAGACGCCGTCGACCTCCACCTCAGGCCCGCCGATCATGAAGTCCGTGTGCACGTTCGAGTCGTTGCAGCCGAGCTCGAGCATCTCGTCTCTCGACCGGCCGGCATGTCCCTCGACGGCCGTCGTGATGCCGAGCCCGTAGGCGATGTGGCAGGCCGCGTTCTCGTCGAACAGCGTGTCGAAGAAGATCAGCCCCGTCTTGCCGACGCGAGACTCGCCGTCGACGATCGAGACCTCACCCAGGAAGGAAGCACCGTCGTCGGTCTTCATCTCCTCGCGAACGACGTCCGCGCCGCTCGTCGCGCTCACGTCGACGACGCGCCCACCCTCGAAGCGCAGCGTCAGGTCGCGCACGACCTGGCCGTTGACCGCGAGCGGCAACGTCGCGCGGACGACGCCCTCGGTTCGCATCCGGTGGGGCGTCGTGAAGACCTCTTCGGTCGGCATGTTGACGACCTCGACGATGCCGGTGGCCGTCGTCTCTGCACCCGTCTGCCAGCGGGACTCGGGCATCAGGCCCACGGTGAGATCCGTGCCGGGGCCGCTGAACCGCACCGCGTCGAACCGGCGCTCGTCGAGGAGCTCGGCACGCTCCTGGAGTCGCGCGATATGCGCTCTCCACGCGGCGACGGGGTCGTCCTCGTCGAGGCGGGTCGCGACGGCAACCGCCTCCCACAAGCGCTCGACGTCCGGCTCTCCGAAGACCATCTGCGCCCAGCCGGGGTTCGGGTAGGCGACGATCGTCCAGGCAATTCGCCCATCCCCCGTCGCCTGCAACGCGCGCTCCGCGACGAGAAGTGGGCGCGCACGGGCGATCCGGGACGGGTCGAGATCGCTGAAGAGCTCGGGCTCGGGGTCGCCGGTGATCGAGATCAGGGCACCGTTCGTGTCGGCGAGCTCGTCGATCAACGCGAGGGTCCACGGAGGAGACCACTCGAGCGTCTCCTCGGGAGCATGGCGAATCTGCGAGCGACGAACATGAGGATCGGCGTACGACGCCTCGACGTAGCGTGCACCGGACGCGTACGCGACCTCGGCGATTGCGCGCATCAGCGGCAGGTGATCCGGGTGGCCCCCGATCCGCAGCAGCTGACCGGGCTGCAGGTTGACCCCGACCTCGACGACGAGGCGCGCGTACCGCTCGAGGCGCTCTTCGGGGCTCACGCGGGCGAGCTTACACCGTCCCGGCGACGCGTTCTCGCGGAACTCACGTGCGGTGCCGTGGTAGCGTCCCTGCCGTGCTGCTCTCCATCACCACGACCGGCAAGGTGACCCTTCTGATCATCGCCGGCGCCTTCATTCTCTGGGCGCTGATCACGGCGATGTGGATCCCGAAGCGGAACCCCGACTTCCCGATTACGCTGACCGGCTTCCTGCTCGTCTCGTGCGTCTTCTTCGTCCTCCAGATGGGCGCCGTCTACTGGGTGACCACGACCCAGGAAGTCGCGACGGAAGCGGTCGGGGATACGACCGGGGAGCAGCCGACACAGACCGAGACGAACCCGGGCGATCCACAGGCGGGTGGCGATAAGGCCGTCGTCGCCGGGAAAGAGGTCTTCCTCTCGGCAGAGGCCGGGTGCGGGAACTGTCACACGCTCGCAGATGCCGGATCGAGCGGCGCGGTGGGGCCGAACCTCGACGAGGCGAAGCCTCCGGCCGAGCTCGTCGTCACGCGCGTGACCAAGGGTCGGGGCGTGATGCCGTCGTTCGAGGGCAAGCTGACCGAGCAGCAGATCCAGGATGTCGCGGCCTACGTCTCCACCGTCGCGGGCTCCTAGAGCCCCCACCATCGGCTCTCCCGTCACGCCGGGCCGACGCATCGAGGAGGCGGTGGCAGCCTGACCCCGGGCGGCGAGTTGCGGCTAATCTTCAGTGGCTACGGAGAGGTGTCCGAGCGGCCGAAGGAGCGCGACTGGAAATCGCGTAAGCGCTGAAAGGCGCTTCGCGGGTTCAAATCCCGCTCTCTCCGCTTGAAAGGGGCCCCAGGGTGGGCCTCTTTCACGTTCTGGCATCGCATGTCGACCCAGGACGCGATCAAGGATGGAGCGAGGCACGTGAGCGGCAACCACACACAGCGCCATCGGAACGTCGGAGTCCTGTCCGTCGAGGCCGTCGAGGCACCGGAGATCGTGACCTCCGCCTGGATCGACGAGCAACTCGCGGACGTGTTCGAGCGCTGCGATGTCCGGCCCGGCCTCCTCGAGGAGGTGGCGGGGATCACCGAGCGTCGCTGGTGGCCAGAGGAGATGCGGTTCGACACCGCTGCGGCGCTCGCCGGCGAGCAGGCGATCGTCGCCGCGGGAATCGACCGCTCCCAGATCGGGATGCTCATCTCGACATCCGTCTGCAAGCACCACCTCGAGCCGTCCGTGGCCTGCGCGGTGCACCATCACCTGGGCCTCGCGCCCGGCTGCCTCAACTTCGACCTCGGGAACGCCTGCCTCGGCTTCGTCAACGCGATGCACCTCGCAGCCACCTCGATCGACGCCGGGCAGATCGAGTACGCCCTGATCGTCGACGGAGAGGGTTCGCGACACACGCAGCTCCAGACGATCGCGCGACTCAAGGAAGAGGCCCACGGCATCGGTGATGTCTACGACGAGTTCGCGAGCCTGACGCTCGGCTCGGGGGCGGCAGCAATGGTTCTCGGGAGCCTCGAAGCCAGTCCCGACGCTCACCGGATCGTCGGTGGCATCTCGCGTGCCGCAACGCAGTACCACGAGATCTGCGTCGGCGATCTCGACCGGATGCGAACCGACACCAAGGCGCTTCTCGAGGGCGGCCTCGAGCTCGCGGCGGAGGCGTGGCCCGCCGGCTCGGCCGAATTCGGCTGGCAGAACGGCATCTCGTGGTACATCATCCACCAGGTCAGCAAGGTGCACACGAGCCTGCTCTGCGCGACGCTCGGGCTCGACGAGTCGCGCGCGCCGCTGACGTTCCCGACGCAGGGCAACATCGGCCCCGCCGCGATCCCGTTCACGCTTGCAGGAATCCAGTCCGAGATCGCGGCCGGCGAGCGCGTTCTCTGCATGGGCATGGGCTCGGGCCTCAACGCGAGCGTCGCGGAGATCATCTGGTGAGCCCGGTGCCCGCCGTGCCTGGAGCGGGCAATCTCGAGAGCCTGGGCATCGACCCGGCGTGGTCGCGTCGCGCGCGGGTGACCCTCGCCGAGGGGCACGAGGTGGAGGTTCATGCGCTCGTGACCGGGCCGGCGCGCGGTGGCGAGGGGGGGCCGACCGTCGTCTGCGTGCACGGGAACCCGACGTGGTCGTTCATGTGGCGCTCGTTTCTTCGCCGGCTCGGCGATCGGTACGACGTGATCGCCGTCGATCAGGTTTCCATGGGCCTTTCGGAGCGCACCGGCCCGCGCCGCTACGCGCAGCGGGTAGACGATCTCGGGCGGATCCTCGCTGCCTTCGGCATCGACGGGCCCGTCGTCCTCGCGGCACACGACTGGGGCGGCCCGATCGCGCTCGGCTGGGCCGTCGAGCACGCCGAGCGGGTGCGCGGCGTCCTCCTGTGCAACACCGGCATCGCGATGCCGGCCAGCGGGGTGCCGCCGCTGATCAGGCTCGCCGGCTCACGTGCGCTGCGCGATCTCGGTTGTCGGCGGACGGCGACGTTTGTCCGTGGCACGGTCGCCATCGGTGGAGGGCGGATCCCGAAGCCGGTTCGGTCGGGCTACCTCTCTCCGTACCGATCCGCGGCGAGCCGCAGTGCGATCGCCGACTTTGTCGCGGACATCCCGACGACGCCGTTCCATCCCTCGTACGCTGCGCTCCAGGGCGTCGCATCCCGCCTGCCGGACCTCGACATGCCCGTTCTGCTCGTCTGGGGAGAACGGGATCCGGTGTTCCATCTCGAGTTCGCGGCGGACTTGCGTCGCAGCCTTCCTCGGGCAGACCTCCACCGCTTCCCGCTCGCAGGGCACCTCGTCGTCGAGGACGAGGATGTCGCAGCCGTCGCCGATGCGTGGCTCGAGCGGCTCGCCGCGCAGTCGGTTCCTGCGGTGACGAGGGGCCACACCACTACTCCGGAGGCCCTCTGGGACGCGCTCGCAGCGCGCGAGGACGACGGCTCGACCGCGATCGCCGTCGGCGGCGGCCCGTCGGTCTCCTTCGCAGCGCTCGCTCAGCGCGTCGCCGACCTTGCGACGGGCCTGCGGAAAGCGGGCGTCGAGACCGGAGACCGGGTGGCGGTGCTCGCGCCCGATCCACCCGACTTCATCGCCGCCGCCTACGCCTGCTGGGCGGTGGGTGCAGTCACGGTCGTCGTCGATCGCGGTCTCGGTCTGAGAGGGCTGGCGCGGGCGCTGCGAAGCGCGGAGCCGGCCTGGCTCGTCGGCACGGGCAAGACCCTCGGCGCCGCCCGGGCGCTGCGGTGGGTGCCCTCCGCCCGTCGCCTCGACATCTCGTCGCTCGCGGGCGACGGGACGCCGCTGTCGGCGGTGACCGCGGACGTCGATCCCGACGCGACTGCTGCCGTCGTGTTCACGTCGGGAGCGACGGGCCCTGCGAAGGGCGTCGTCTACAGCGCGCGCCAGATGACCGCCCAGTACGAGGCCGTACGTGATCACTACGCGATCGGCGCCGGGGATCGCCTCGTCGCCGCCTTCGCGCCGTTCGCGCTCTACGGCCCGGCGCTCGGGATCCCGGTCGCCGTTCCCGACTGCGACATCACCGAGCCTGCGTCGCTGCGCGCAGACGCGCTCGCGGCCGCCTGCGCGTCGATCGACGCGACGATCCTCTTCGCTGCCCCCGCCGCCCTCGACGGGGTGTTGGCGACGCGCGCTGACCTCTCGCCGGACGACCTCGAGGCGCTCGGCAGGCTCCGCGCTCGTTCTCTCTGCCGGAGCGCCGGTCCCGGCCCGAATCCTGCACGCGTTTGCCGAGCTCGCACCGCGGGCCGAGCTTCATACGCCGTACGGGATGACCGAGGTTCTCTCGGTGTCCGACGTCGACCTGACCACGCTGGACAAGGTCGGCCCCGGCAAGGGTGTCTGCGTCGGACGTCCGTTCGACGGGGCTCGCGTGCGCATCGAGCCGTTGCTCGGCGGAGACGGCGAGACGGGTGAGATCGTCGTCAGCGCTCCGTGGCTGTCTGACGGCTACGACGGCCTCTGGGCAACGACCCGGCACGCGCGCACCGTCTCAGACGACGGAGCGCGGTGGCACCGGACGGGCGACGTCGGCCACCTCGACTCCTCGGGACGGCTCTGGGTCGAGGGCCGCCTCGTGCACGTCGTGTCGACCGTGGACGGCCCCGTCACCTCGGTGCCGCTCGAGGTCGCGCTGGAGCGCGTTGTCGGGCTGCGGTGCGCGGTCACCGGAGTCGGGCCCGACGGCTGCCGGCAGGTCGTCGTGGTCGTCGAGAGGGCCGGAAGACCCGGTCTCGCGGCCGCCGCTCTCGATCGCGCAGTTCGTGACGGCGTCGCGCCGCAGCCGATCGCCGCCGTGCTCACCGTCCCGAAGCTCCCCGTCGACCACCGGCACAATTCGAAGATCGACCGCGCACGACTCGGCCGCTTCGCCGAGAAGGTGCTCTCCGGTGGGCGGACACCGAGGCGCGTCTGATGCGCGTGCTCGTGACCGGTGGCTCGGGTCTTCTCGGGCGGAGGACGATCGCGGCCCTCGCAGCAGGTGGTCACGAGGTCGTCGCGCTGCAGCGCCACCGCAGTGCCGAGATCGCGTGCGAGCAGGTTCTCGCGGACGTGTGCGACCCCGGTGCGGTGGCCACGGCGGCGGCCGGATGCGATGCCGTGGTTCACGGCGCCGCGCGCGTCGGCGTGGTCGGAACGCGTGAGGAGTTCCGGCACGTGAACGTGGGTGGGACGGAAGCCGTGGTCGCGGCGTGCCTCCAGACTGGCGTTCCACGTCTCGTTCTCGTCTCGTCGCCGTCCGTCGGCTACGAATCGGCCGCGACGATGGGGGAGGGGGCGAGGGAGCCGATCACGCACCGCCGCGACCGCTCCTGGTACTCGGAGTCGAAGGCAGAGGCTGAGCTGCTCGCGCTTGCGGCGAACGGGCCGGACCTCGCGGTCACCGCGATCCGGCCTCACGCGATCTGGGGCCCCGGCGATACCCAGCTGATCGGGCGGATCGTGGAGCGCGCGCGGGCCGGGCGGCTGTTCCTCGTCGGTGGGGGAACGGCGTTGATCGACACGACCTACGTCGACAATGCGGCGGACGCACTCGTCGTCGCGACCGAGCAGCTGACTCCCGGGAGCGCGCTCGCCGGGTGCGCATTCGTGGTCTCGAACGGTGAGCCGCTTCCCGTGCGCGTGTTGCTCGAGCGCATCTGCGAGGCGGCCGGCGTGCCGGGACCGAAGCGCGACGTGCCGCTCCCCGTCGCGCGAGGTCTCTCGGGCCTCGCCGAGCGGATCTGGGCTCGTTCCCGGCCCGACGGCGAGCCACCGGCGACGCGCTTTCTCGTCGACCAGCTTGCCCTGGCCCACTGGTTCGACCCCCGTCCGTTCCGCGATGCGACCGGCTGGCGGCCGGCGGTCAGCATCGACGAGGGGATGCGAAGGCTCGCCGCCGCGTACGCATAGAGGCTCGAAGGCCGTTCTGGTTACAATCTATAACATGGACAAAACCAGGACGAAGCGGGGTCGGCGTTCGCGGCGAGCGCGCGCCGTGCTCTCTCCGTGAAGATCGCAGTCGTCGGAGCAGGCATTGCCGGGCTCGGCGCTGCCCACCAGCTTGCAGGAGCCCACACGGTGGAGCTCTACGACGCTCGGTCGCGGCCCGGTGGTCACGCCCGCACCGAGCGGGTCGGGCCGCTCGCGATCGACACGGGCTTCATCGTCTACAACGAGGCCAACTACCCGAGGCTGACTCGTCTCTTCCACGAGCTCGGCGTCCCGACCCGGCCCTCGACGATGTCGTTCTCGGTCGAGTGTGGTTGTGGCGTCTCGTGGGCGAGCCGACGCCCCTGGCGTGCCGGCCCCCGCCTCCTGCGTGAGATCGCGCGGTTCCTGCGCACCGCACGCGTCGCCCCCGGCGATCCCCGCACCCTGGACGCGTGGCTCGCCGACGAGCGGTACTCGGAGTCGTTTCGGCACCACTACGTCCGACCGATGACCGCGTCGCTCTGGTCGGCGCCGCCGGGGCTCGCGCTCGACATGCCTGCATCTCTCGTGCTCGCCTTCTTCCGCAACCACGGGATGCTCGGCCTTCGTCGACGCCGTTGGCGCACCGTATCCGGCGGCAGCTCGACCTATGTCGATGCGTTGCTCCGTCGTCGGGGGCTCAGCGTCCACGTCGACACGCCCGTCGAGACAATCATCCGCGGAGCGCAAGGGATCACGATCGTCGCCGGTGAGGGGCTCGAGCGCCGCTACGACGGCGTCGTGATCGCGGTCGCGGCTCCACGAGCGCTGCGGCTGCTCGACGATCCCTCGGAGGAGGAGCGCCGCCTGCTGGGATCGTTCGCCACGACGCGTAACGAGACCGTCCTGCACACCGACTGCAGCCTGCTCCCGTCTCGCGAGGGCGATCGCTCGTCGTGGAACTACCGTTCTCCGAGCTGCGCCGAGCCCGGCCCCCTGCCGACGCTGACATACTCGGCCAACCGGCTCCAGCGCCTCGCGTTGGAGGCGGAGTACTGCATCACGTTGAACAGCACGGCTGACATCGATCCGGCCGCGATCGTGGAGGTCTACGACGACGAGCATCCGCAGATGACGAGCGAGAGCCACGGCACCTGGCCACAGCTCCGTCGGCTGAACGGAGTGCGCCGCACCGCGTTCGCCGGCGCGTGGCAGGGGTATGGCTTCCATGAGGACGGGCTCGCCTCCGGTTTCCGCGCCGCCGAGTCGCTGCAGAGGAGCCTCGCATGAGGTCGGCGCTCTACGTCGGAACCGTGATGCACGCGCGAAGGGGGCGGGTCGAGAACGCCTTTCGCTACCGGGTCTACATGACGCTGGTCGACATCGAGGAAGGGCCGTTGCTCGGCCGGCGGTTCCGGCTGTTCGGCTGGAACCGTCCGGCACCGACCTCGTTCCACGAGCGCGATCACATCGACGTGCGTGCGCTCCTCGAGGCGGAGGGCGTCGACCTCGGCCCCGGCGGACGGCTCGAGGTGCTGACGAACCTCCGCGTGCTCGGCTACGTCTTCAACCCCGTCTCGTTCTGGTGGTGCCGTCGTGCCGACGGCAGCCTGGCAGCCGTCGTCGCCGAGGTCTCGAACACGTTCGGCGAGCGTCTCCCATATGTCCTCGTGCCCGCCGACGGCGATGTGCGTCGCGACCGATACATCTGGACGACGGAGAAGCGGCTTCACGTCTCGCCCTTCATGTCGATGGACCAGCGGTATACATGGTGGGTTTCCGAGGTCGGCGACCGGCTCGCCGTGCGCATGAATGTTCACGAAGACGGAGCGCCCGACTTCGTTGCGACGCTCGTTGCGCGGCGCGTCGAGCTCACGTCGCGCACGCTTCTGGCAGCGCTCTGTCGGCAGCCGATGCAGCCCGTCGTCGTTGTCGGCCGCATCCACTTGCAGGCGCTCCGACTCTGGCTCAAGGGGGCGCGGCTGTTCCGGAAGCCACCGTTCGTATCGGGACAGGGGACGGTGAAGCGGTGACCGCCGCCGCGACGATCGCCGAGCGTATCGCCTTCCGGGCGCTGCAGGGCCTCACCGGCGGGTCGATCGTGTTGCGATACCCGGACGGCCGCGGACGTCGTTTCGGCGACAGGGGCGGACCCGTTGTCGTCGTGGACATCCGGCATCCCGAGGCCTTCTGGGGCAAGGTCGCCCGCCGCACGCGGGTGGGGCTCGGCGAGTCGTACGTCGACGGTGACTGGGACTGCGACTCGCTCGTCACGCTCTTCTCGCTCCTCGGCCGAAATCTGCACCTGGCGTCCGGTCACGCGGTCGTCCGCGGGTTGCGCGCCCTACAGCGCCTGCGCCCGGACTTCTCGCAGCGTCAGACGGCATCGATCGCGGTCGACAACATCCACGCCCACTACGACCTCGGGAACGACCTGTTCGAGCTGATGCTCGATCCGACGATGACCTACTCCTGCGCCTACTGGGACGAGCCGGGGATGAGCCTCGAGGAAGCGCAGATCGCGAAGCTCCGCCGGGTGTGCGCGAAGCTGCGGCTCGGCCCCGACGACCACCTGCTCGAGATCGGGTGCGGCTGGGGAAGCCTCGCCCTCGTCGCTGCGCGCGAGACGGGTTGCCGCGTCACCGGGCTCACGCTGTCGCCGTCGCAGGCGCGCCTCGCGCGGGAGCGTGTCTCGGCCGCCGGCCTCGACGGCAGGGTCGAGATCGTCGAGCAGGACTACCGCACCGTCTCGGGGTCGTACTCGAGGATCGCGTCCATCGAGATGATCGAGGCAATCGGCCATGCCGAGCACGCGACGTACTTCTCTGCCATCGACCGGTTGCTCGCCCCCGAAGGGATTGCGCTCGTCCAGGCGATCGGCGTGCCCGACGAGCAGTACGAGCGCTATCGACGGACACCCGACTGGATTCAGCAATACGTGTTTCCGGGATCGCTTCTCGTCTCGCTCGGGGCCGTCGCGCGGGCGGCGGCGAAGACGCGGCTGATGCTCGTCGGCGTCGAGGAGATCGGGATCGGCTACGCCGCGACGTTGCGCGCCTGGCGCGCCAACGTCGACCGGCACGTCGACGAGATCCGCGCCCTGGGGTACGACGATCGCTTTCTCCGCATCTGGCGGTACTACCTCTGTTACTGCGAGGCCGGGTTCGCGGTCAGGGCGCTGCGCAACATGCAGATCACGCTGAGTCGCAGCTTCAACGACGCGCTCGCGGTCGAGCCCGAGCTCGAGCTGTCGTACTGATCCCCATCAGGCGGCGTAGAGCTCAACGGCCGCGGGGCTCGAGGTTCCGAAGAGCTACGCCGAGGAGCGCTCGAACAGGTAGTGGGAGATGCCCCACTCGTCACCGCCGCCGTAGGCGAACAGCTCCGCGCAGGCGAGGAAGAAGATCCGCCAGCGGCCAAGCCACAGATCGGCGTCGCCGGTGCCGTAGACGTCGGCCAGCACGATGCGTGCCTCGTCTGCGCTTCCGTCGAGGTTGGCGAGCCACGCCTCTGCCGTGGCCGCATAGTGCGTGCCGTCCAGGTGCCACGACTCGCGCAGGGTGAGGTCGCACTGGAAGCGCGTGAGCAGCTCATGCGACGGCATCGTTCCCCCCGTGAAGAACGTGCGGCCCATCCACGAATCCTCGAAGACGTACGCGTGGCGGGCGTGCGAGAAGACGTGAGCGAAGAAGGCTCCACCGGGCTCGAGCCACGAGGCGACCTTCTCGAACAGCGCGCCGTAGTTGCGCATGTGCTCGAGCATCTCGACCGAGATCACACGGTCGAAGCGCTCGCCGGTATCGAAGACGTTCATGTCGGCGGTCTGCACCGTCAGTCCGTCGACACCGAGGCGGCGGGCCTCGGTCTCGATGTGCTCGCGCTGCAGGCTCGAGTTGGACACGGCAACGACCGTGGTTGCCGGGTAGCGCTCGCGCAGCCAGAACGACAACGAGCCCCAGCCGCAGCCGAGATCGAGGATCGTCATGCCGTCCTCGACGCCCGCGCGCTCGCACGTGAGGGCGAGCATCGCCTCCTCCGCTTCCGCGAGCGACGTCACGCCCTCGGGCCAGGCACAGCCGCTGTACTTCATCCGCGGCCCGAGGCAGAGGCGGAAGAACGCGGGCGGCAGCTCGTAGTGCTGCGCGTTCGCCATCCCCGGCACGGGTGCGATCGGCGCCTGCGCGGAGCGGGCGACGAGCTCGTCGAGGCTGTGGTTCCGCCGCTGCTCACGGCGGAGTCGTAGCCTGCAGCTCGCCCGGATCACGCGACGCAACGCAGGATCGGGCACGAGGCCGCGGCGAAGCAGGGGGTCAGCGATCACGGCTCATCGATCCACGAGGCCGACGCGAGCAGGAGGTCGATCACGGTGACGGCGCCAGGCTCAGGAACATGGACAAAAATTGTACAACAAGCGTGCGCCCTGGGGGTGCTCGATCGGCTCCTCGACCGACGCGACGCCGGCATCGACGAGGTTCGCGTATCACCGAGGTGGCGCGCCCCCCGACGTGCGTCGTCGCTCGCCGAGGGGATGCGCCGCCCGGCGTCGCCGACCTAGATCCGGCGCTGGGCGAGCGGAGGCATCGGCGCGGTCGGATCGAGCTCGTGAATCGACCCGACCGAGTGGGCGAACCACTTGTCGAACTCGTTGTCGGATGCGAGCACGCTGCCGAGGAACCCGTCGGCTCCGCTCCCCTCGTAGATGACGAGGACGAGATAGTTACCGTCCGGCGTCGGCTGCAGATACGCGCGATGCTCGGTCAATCCGTGTCGGGCGTTCATGTCGTCGAACTCCGCCTTGCGGGATCCGGTTAGCTCGCCGACCCAGGTCTCCCAGGCGGCGAGGTTGTGTGCCGCAAGCGGCGCTGCCATCGCGGGCATCGAATGCTCCCTTCGTTCGACAATAGTTCCACGATCGGCGTCAGCCGTCGTCGTACTCCAAGCATCGCACATCGGACCGTCGAAACGACGTACCCGCGCCGGCAGCGCGGTCTACGGCGTCCCGGCCGACCGAGTCGCGAGGAGCCGCACACGGATGCGGTGCAGATATGGCATCAGGCCGTAGATGACGATCGGCACGGCGATGGTTGCGAGCACGAAGGTACGCAGCAGGGGCGAGAAGCCCGCCAGCCAGCCGCCCAGCGTCAGGTTCAGGGCGGTGAGCGTGGGGAAGACGCAGAGCCAGATCATGAGCGCGAGCTGGTGCTTGCTCGGCGGCGGCATGCGTCTCGGCGTGACGGGCTCCGGTATCGGTGTCGTCGTGTGGGCGTTCAACGTGGTGTCCTCTCGGTTGGTCATTGTCTCGTTTGCGTCTCGGTCGGGCTCATCGCCGAGGCCCGAATTGCCGCCGTGACGTCGTCGTCGACCAGGTCGGCGTTGATCGCGATGGCCGCGGCGGACCCCTCGCCGGCGGCGGTGATGACCTGGGCGCGCGGATTCGCGACGTTGCCCGCCACCCAGACGCCGGGGACGCTCGTCAGCCCATTCGGGCCGGTGCTGGCCCAGCCGTCGTCATCGAGCTCGCACCCGAGGCCGACGAGCAGCGCGTTGTTCGGCACGAAGCGCGGTGGGACGAAGAGCGCTTCGCACGGAACCATGCGGCCGCCGGCGAGCTCGATGCCCTCCAGGCGGTCTGCGCGCACGATGACCTGCTCGGCGTCGCCCTCGACGATTGCGATCTCGCGCGCCTCCAGTCGCTCGCGCGCGGCGTCTGCCAGGACGTTGCGTGGTGTCACGTACGTGAGGTCGTGGCTCCACTGCCTGACGATCAGCGCGTACTCGGCGGCGAGCGGTGAGCCTCCGAGGACCACGAGCTTCTGGTCCGCGACCTCGAATCCGTGGCAGTACGGGCAGTGAAGCACGTCTCGGCCCCAGCGGTTCCAGAGCCCGGGGATGTCCGGGATCTCGTCGCGAAGGCCGGTCGCTACGAGCAGGCGGCGCGCGTGGACGGGGCGTCCATCGCCGAGCTCGACACGGAAGCCTTGCGTCCCCTCGTTCACGGCGTCAGTTGCCATGTCGGTGAGGATCGTTCCGTCGTAGCTCTCGACCTCGTTGCGCCCGATCGCGATGAGGTCCCGAGGCGGCGTGCCGTCTCGGGAGAGGTACCCGTGCATGTGCGTTGCGGGGTGGTTGCGTGGCATTCCGGCGTCGATCACGAGGACGCTGCGGCGCGCGCGTGTCAGGACGAGTGCTGCGGAAAGGCCGGCGGCGCTCCCGCCGATGATGATCACGTCGAATTCAGTCATGGGGCGACGATGCCTGTGGTCATCGTGGAAGGCAACAGGTGTTGCTATTTCCGGGAATCGCGTCGAGAATCGGCGGGTGGCGGACTCGACCCAGATCGCGGCCGTGCTCGCCGACGTCGGGCCGCGACTGCGGCGCATTCGCAAGCAGCGGGGTGTCACCCTGACCACGTTGGCGGCGACGACCGGAATCTCGAAGAGCACGCTCTCGCGGCTCGAGTCCGGCCAACGCAAGCCGAGCCTCGAGTTGCTCCTGCCCATCGCCGAGGCCCATCGGGTGCCGTTGGACGATCTGGTCGGAGCACCCGAGACCGGTGATCCCCGGCTCAGGCTCAGGCCGCGATCCCGCAAGGGCCGCCTGGTCATTCCGCTGACGCAGCAGCCCGGCGGGCATGCGTGGAAGGTCGTCATCCCGCCCGAGCCGGGCGAGCCGGAGCTTCGCTCGCATCACGGCTACGAATGGCTCTACGTGTTATCGGGCCAGATGCGCCTGATCCTGGCGGAGCACGACATCACCATGGGCGCGGGCGAGGCGGCGGAGTTCGACACGCAGCTTCCCCACTGGTTCGGCCCGGCCGGCGACGATCCGGTCGAGATCCTGAGCGTGCACGGTAGTGAGGGCAAGCGCATGCGCGTGCGCGTCGCACCCAGGGCAGGGAACGCCAACGGCTGAGGAGCGCCCGGGAGGGGCCTCTCTCACGGGCATCGCGACGCCCGCAGGCACGAGTTCCCGGAAACGGCAACGGAACTTGGCGTCTGCGTGTAGGGTGTCGCACGCTCCGCGCATGACCCCGAGCACCGATCCGACCTGGGCGCCCGACGCCCGTGGTCCTGCGTGGCGAGCTCCGCGTACGTTCGCCCACGGGCGGCCCGAAACGGATCACGCCACGGGGTGTGTCATGGAAACGGTCAATCCCCGCCTGCTCGGGGGGCAACGAAAGGAGCTACCGATGGCTGAGGACCAGCGGAATGCGCGGATCTTCGGAGTGCTGTTCATCATCACGTTCGTCACGTCGATACCGGCGCTGGCGCTCTTCCAACCGGTTCTCGACGATCCGGCCGGCTACATCTCCGGCGGCGGCAAGGACACCCAGATCTATCTCGGAGTGCTGCTCGAGCTCCTGCTCATCATCGCGAACGTCGGTACCGCGCTCGTGATCTATCCGATCCTGAGGCGGCAGAACGAGATCCTGTCGCTCGGCTACGTCGCCGCTCGCCTGGTGGAGTGCATGTTCATCGCGGCCGGCATCATCTTCGTGCTCGGCATCGTGAGCCTGCGCCAGGACGATCAGTCTGCCTCCGCGTTGGCCGTCTCGCTCGCCGCGCTCAAGGACTGGACGTTCCTCCTCGGGCCCGGGTTCGTCGTCGGCTGGGGGAACGGACTGATACTCGGTTACCTGATGTACACCTCCCGCCTCGTGCCTCGGAAGATGGCGATCCTGGGCCTCGTCGGCGGGCCGCTCATCATCCTCTCGGGGATCGGCGTGCTGCTCGACGTCTGGGACGCAGGTGGCACCGTGCAGGCCCTGGCGACGATCCCGGAGTTCCTGTGGGAGCTCTCGCTCGGGGTCTACTGCACCGTGAAGGGGTTCAAGTCGGAAGGCGCCTCAGCAGAGCGCCGCCCGGCCGCTCAGGTGTGACTGCCTGCGCGGGCGGGTGGGCGTCGCTGCTTGACCAACAGAATCCTCAACGCCAATACTTTCGACGATGGCTACAGATGAGCAGTGGCGTTTCGGTTCGGCAGTCTGCGGGCTGCTGGCCGGACCGGTGATGTTCGTCGCCATAGGTGTCGCCGTTCTTGCACAGCCAGATGAATTCAGTGTCGTCAACCACGAGAACAGCGACCTCGGAGCCGTGACGGCAAACAGCGCGTGGATCGACAACCAGCTCGGCTCGAACCTGCCCGGCTTGCTCTTGCTCGTCTTCGCGATCGGCCTCTGGCGGTCGCTCGGAGGTCGTCGCTCGGCACGCATCGGTTCCGTACTCGTCGGGGTCGTGGGCGCGGGCATCTTCCTCAGCGGCTTCTTCCGTATCGACTGCCGTCACATCGACCGTGGCTGCGACCCGAACGCCTCCTGGCACGCCGTAGCGCACAACATCACCGGCGGTGTCACGCTGATCGGGCTCGTGCTGGCCCCGTTCGTCCTCTCGCGGGCGCTCAAGCTCATCCCGGAATGGCATGACCTCTGGATCTCGACGCTCGTGTTTGCAGTCGGCACCATCGCAGCCGCCGTCGTCGGAGGCGCCGTCGGCGAAGGCGTTGCTTCGCTCTCGGCTGCGCTCGTTTGGTTCATCTGGATCACGATCCTGGCGGCCAGGATGCTACGACTGTCGCGAGCGTCGCAACCAGCGGCCGCGGCGCCCACCTCTCCATACCGTTGAGGTCGGTGTTGCTCGACAAGCGCACTCGACATCGGCGTCGGTCCCTGCGGCCGCGATGCTCGCACGCAGCTCCAACTCGCTGTACCCCGCCAGTGCCTCGGGTGACTCCCAGAGATAGAGACCCCCGTACTCGCCCGACTCCGCGTCCGGAACAGGTCGATGGCTGTGCGTGAAGGGAGTCGCGCGGCGAGTGTCGCGTTAGGGTTTTCGAAATCTGGGAGCAGGATCCTGCTCTGCAACGTGAAGGAGGTGGTCGAGATCAGTTCACGGGATGGTGTCGGTACGGGCCGCGAGGCGCTGGTGAGCGCGCGGTGGCTGGGAGAGCGCCTGGGTGACCCGGGCGTACGCGTGATCGAGGTTGACGTCAGCGCTGCCGCGTTCGGCGAGGGACATATTCCGGGTGCGGTGCTGTGGAACATCTACACCGACCTGCGAGACGACAGCTACGAGCCGCGGGCGCTGTCGGAGATCGAGATGCTGATCCGCGAGTCGGGTATCAGCGAGGAGTCGGTCGTCGTCTTCTACGGCTACGCGCCTGCGCTCGGCTTTTGGTTGATGAAGCTCGTGGGGCATGCGGATGTGCGAATCCTGAACACGAGTCGGGAATCGTGGCAGCGAGATGGTCTCCCGTGGACAGTCGAGACCGTGGCTCCGGCCTCCACGGCGTATCGGGTCGGCGCAGAGACCGGAGGCATGCGTGCGTACGAGTCATCGGTGCTGGAGTCGATCGGAGCCGACGGTCACACGCTCCTCGACGTACGCAGCCAACTCGAATTCGTCGGGGAGCGCTTCTGGCCGTCAGGTGGCATTCCGGAGAGCGGACGCGCTGGGCGCATACCCTCAGCGATTCATCTCCCGGCCGACGATCTGATCGACCAAGACGGCTCGTTCAGGCCCGTCGCCCAGCTCAGTGAGCAATTTTCGCAGCTCGACCTCAGCGGCGACCGAGAGTTCACGACGTACTGCACCATCGGCGCGCGCGCAGCCACCGTCTGGTTTGTGCTCACCCACCTCCTGGACTATCAACCTGTTCGGGTCTACGACGGCTCGTGGGCGCAGTGGGGATTCCGCCCCTCCGCTCCGATCGACGGGCCGAAACCGGAGCACGCATGAAAGCGATTCCGCGATTGAGGTGAACTGGCAGGTCGCCGCCAGTCTTCAGCACTGCCGATCGAACCACGCGGGGCCGGGATGGGTGATGCCACTCCGGATGGCGGGATGGCCCCGTGGATGGTGAACCTCGCTGGTCGAGCGCGGGCACGCGGCCCCCCGGGGCTCCCCTTCGGGACGATCGCACCCACCAGCCGTTTTGGTGGGCGCTTCAGCCGGGAAGCGATGGATGTCCGCGTTCGCGCCACCGCCGTGGCACGGCAGAGGTCATGCTTCTGGAAACCAAGGCCAGTTGGCGAGCGCCCCAGGGCGCTCGTCGGCGTTCTGGAGGGCATCGTGATGACGCGGGCGAGCTGCATGAGAGCCGACTCGCTCTCGGCGACGGACGAGACGACGTCCTGGGCGACGCCAATCGGGACGAGGTCGGTGTACGTGGTGGCCATCGTGTTCTCCTTTGGCCCTTCCCGGTGAGCGCGTAGCCGTGCTCCGGCCTTGCGGCACCGAGCGAGGGCAATCGCATTTCGGAATTGGGCGACCGTCGAGGCCTATCGAGGTCGTTTGGATCAGTTGTCCGGATGCCTCGGAGGCTCCGCCTCACGGTTTCAATCGGGCCGCTCTCCGAGCGGTGCCACGGAGGTCTCGGACCTCACGCTGGCGGGAGCGTAACGTCGTGGCGCGGCCTATGCGGGCCTGGGTCTATCCGCCCGGCCCGACCGCACTGTCTCGCGGTCGCGGCCCCAACCCCTCGGTTGTCGAATCGCGTTTGTATCGGGGTCGAGCGCGTCGCCCGAGGACACCAATGTCGTAGAGGATCTCGGACCGCGCTCGCGCATCGGCAACAACGGTCGGCCAGTCGATGGCCTGGTCGAGTTCGCCGACGAGTGTCTCGGTGTAGTAGCCGAGGCCTCGCCTCCCTGAGCCTACGGACGCGCCGGAGAGGTCGCGGCGCACCTGAGCCGAACTGGTGAGCGCCTGCTTGCCAAGCTCGGCTGACGAGATGACCGCGCTGCCCTCCGCGACAGCGCGCTGCGCGACGATTCGATAGGAAGCGAGCCGTAACTGCCGCCCAACCATGCGACCACCGTACGCCCCGGAGCGGATGCCGCCGGGAGCCGGGATCTTTTTCCGCGGACTTTTCTCGCGGCAACACCCCCCACCGGGGTCCCGGCCCGTGATGACGGCCTCGACCACGAGGAGACGGAGCGGCAGGCTCGGGCGCTGAATTGGCCGGAGCCTGGGCACGCCGCGTCATCGCGCACCAGGCCGCTCATGTCTTCCTCGGCCACCGCGCCGCAAGCGTGGTGCGCTCGTGCTCATCGGGGGTGCCGCTCTGGAATAGCTTGAGCCGTGTTGCGGCCAACTCGCCCACCAGATCCGTGACGCGGGCGCGACGCTCCTCGCGACGTGCTCCTCTCGCCTCGCCGACCGTCCGCCACGAGAAGTGGGCCGCGACGACCGCCGCTATGGCCGCGACGACCGCCGCCGCGAGGGACAGCCCGTCCGTGCATACGGCCACCGCCATCCCGTCGATCCTAGGGCCTTCGGCGGACACCCATCAGGCGAGCGGGTAGCCGTGCTCGTCGCGCGGACGAATCGGCACGGCCTGTCCGACCTCGGGGCGTGCATGGCCGGGGAGCCGTCGGAGCTGGAAGGTGCGGCCGTCGCGCTCGACCAGCTCGACGGGTGCGGCGGCAATCATCAGCCGTGCCTCTTCGCGTTCGGCGCGGAGTCGGTCCGAGTCGAGTGCGCCATATCCGCTTCGTGTGGTTCGGGTTCGGCGCGCGGGGGCCTTCGGCACGTTGTCCAGTATGACGACCGCGGCGTAAGTCTGGCGTAAGTGGGACCGGAAAACTGCGGATTACCACGGACGACTACGGACTCGGAGACGGTGTCGGCGATGGCCCGCAACCCCGCTGTCTATGCGGGGTTGCGGGCCATTAGCGGAGAGGGAGGGATTTGAACCCTCGACGAGCCTAACGACCCGTAACGGTTTTCGAGACCGCCGCATTCGACCGCTCTGCCACCTCTCCGAGGCGAGCGGAGCACAGCCTACCGCCTTCGGTCAGGCGGCTGTCGTCTCCGCGGCGGTCTTGAGCGTGCCCGTCACGGTGGAGTCCGCCACCGTCCAGTCCGCGCTCACAGTGCGCGTTGCTCCGCCGGACGCGGCACAGGTGCCGGTGAAGCCGGTGGTGTCGAGCGCGGTGAGGGTTCCCTCGCAGAGAACGCCGTTCGCGAAGCGCATCTGGAGTGCGCTGTCCGTTGCCGCCCCGCTGCGCTCGAGCAGGTCGATCCTGAACGACGCCGTGCCGGCCGAGCCGCTGATGGTGAGGATCTGGGAGCCGGCGCTCTCGATCGTCCCCTGGAGCGCCGCGTCGATCGCCGGCACCTCGGCGGCGCGCCTGGTCGCGCTCGGCGATTTCGACGAGGGCTCGGGAACCTGCGCGAGACCCAGGATCGCGAGACACGAGACTCCGGCGACCACCACGCCCCTGCCGTACCGAGGGGCACCTGCGGAGCGCCCCAAGCGCAGCGTCGCGGCGCCCACGACGGAGGCGACCGCGGCCGCGTACAACCATTGCAGCCACAGCTGGTCGCGGTCGCTTCCGCTGAGGATGCCGTGGAGGGTGGCGAGCAGCCACACCGCGATGGTCGCGTAGTGCGCGCGCCGCCAGACCCGGTACGGGAGACGCGATCGCAGACGGTTCGTGATCGACAACGCAACGAGGAGCTCGAGGGCGACGATGCCGAGGCCGGTCGCAAGCGGGCGATACCCCGCCGTGAACGGGACGACCAGCTGCGTGAGGGAGAACGGCACCACGGTGTCGAGCGCCACGCCGCCGATGTGCACGGCGATGAACAGTCCGGCGAGCAGGCCGAGGAAGCGATGCACGTCCTCGACGGCGAAGCGCGGGAACCCCGGCACTCGGGTCTTCCCGGCGAGCAGGATCCCGGCGAGGACGCAGGCGGAGACGAGAAGGTAGGCGGTGACGCCGCCGGCACGCGCGGCGTACCAGCTCGCGCTCGACGCTACGAGCACGGCACCGTGTCGCGTGGCTGCTGCGGCCAGTCACCTGCGAGGACGACGCCGTCGCTCGAGAGAAAGCGTCCTTGCAGGCCGTGCCGCTCGAGCCACGCAGGCCCGTCTTCGCCGAGCAGGAATGCCGCCTTCGCCGCCACGTCGGCGGCGAGGCACGTCGCGGCGCAGACGGTGACCGACTCCCACGGGACGTCGGCGGGCGCGCCGGTTGCGGGGTCGATGAGGTGGTGCTGGTGTGCACCGTCTTCACGGTCCCACGACCGGGTAGAAACGCCGCTCGTTGCGAGCGCCCCCGAGCGGAGCGTGACCGTCTCGCCCCCGGGGAGACCCACTACGATCTCGCCGCGCGTCGCGAGGTCGCCGCCGGCCGAGACGAAGCCGTCTCCCTCGATGAGGGCAAGCGCGTCGTCGACGGCCTGTCCCTTGACGACACCGTTGAGATCGAGGGTCAGGCCAACGGGACGCCGGACGAGCGAGCCGGTCAGTCGGACCTCGCGCCAGCGCCCCGCCGGCACGGCCCGCTGAACAGGAGCTCTCCCGATGTCGGTGAACGAACGGTCGTAACCTGCGCGGGCGAGTGCCTCGCCGATCGTCGGGTCGACGCGTCCGTCGGTGACCTCCGCCGCCTTCAGCGCGTTCTCGAGCGCCGCAGCGAGGACCGGCGAGGCGATCACGGCCTCACACGGCGATCCGTTCAGCCGCTGCAGCTCGGAATCCGGGCGGAACCTGCTCAGTGCCGTCTCGAGTGCGACGAAGAGCCGCTCGATCGCTGCGATCTCGATGGCGGTCGCCCCACCGACGACGATCTCGCAGCCCATGGCGCGGAACGTCATCGTGCTCATGATGTCTGGGTCGTGGCCTGTGGCTGGCTCGACGACTCGGACGGGGCGACCGAGCCTGATCGGAAGAACGAGTCGGTGCTCTCGGCCTCACGTGCGATCCGGTTCGAGACGCCCAGTGCACCAGACGCGGGAACGATCGTCTGCTTCCCCGTGCTCGCTGGGTGCGCACCGCGGACGACAATCGAGAGGGCGCCGAACCCCGCCGCCGCCACGCCTGCCGACGCGACCTTGAGAAAACGGGCGCGTCGGCGGGCGGGGGCGAGGCGAGAGGAGGAGGACACGACTCCAATGGAAGCGCAGCGTCCTGAGAGCGACCTGTGATCTCGGTTGCGTCCGTGTTAAGGGTCTACCGGCTCGGTGGCGTGCGGTTCGGCCGTGGGCATGCGCCAGCGAACGTGCGTCGTGCTTCGACTCTCCATCGGCGGCCGGGCGTCCTTCGGATGCGAGTCGAACCACGCGGCGTAGCGGTTGGCGAGCGGCGCTGCAGTGATGCCGTGGGCGACGATCGAGAGGCCGATCGTCATCACGATCGTCGTCACGAGGAGAGACTCATGGGGCAGCCCGCCTTCCTCGACGAGGAGGACGGCGAAGACGATCGACGCGAGGCCACGCGGCCCGAACCACCCGAGGAAGGCAACCGTCGGGCGGCGCGCGCCCGTTCCGATCATCGCGGCTGCGACCGGAAGCATCCGCACGATCGTGAGGCTGAAGACCGCGTAGAGCACGATCGCCCACGTGGCGTTCCCGAGGTTCGGCCCGAGCAGAACGGCGCCAAAGACGATGAACGTGACGGCGCTGAGCACCCCGCCGAGCTCCTCGAGCAGGTAGCCCACCTCGCCGCCATGACGCCGCCGGAGGCCGCCGAACACGATGCCGCCGACGAACGCCCCGATGAAGCCCGATCCGCCCATCGCGTCGGCCAGGCTGTAGGCGAGCGCGGCGGCGGCGAGCGGCACGATCTGGAGCCAGGTCGTCTCGACGAGATGCCGGCGACCGGCGACGACGACGATCGCCGCGGCGAGCGCTCCCGCTGTGGCTCCCCCGACGACACCGAAGCCGATCTCCTCGACGACGAGCCGGAACGCCGCCACGTCGGTGACGTCGCCGGCCTGCGCCTGGGCGATGGCGAGAACGACGAAGAAGACGGGCACGCAGATCCCGTCGTTCAGCCCGCTCTCGACGTTCAGTCCCTGGCGAACGCGGGAGGGCAGCCGTGGGAGCGTGACGACCGCCTGACCCAGGGCCGCATCGGTCGGCGCCAGGACGACGGCGAGCAGGAGAGCCTCCGGCCACGACAGGGCGCCGACGACCGCAAGGCCGATGCCGAACCCGGCGAGCATCGTCAGCGGCAGGCCGATTCCGAGCAGGCGTTCCGGGACAGACACCTCCTCGCGGAGAGCCTCGAGGTCGATGCGCGATGCGTCGCCGAAGAGAACGAGGGCCAGGGTCGCCTCCGCGAGGAGCTTGACCGCCTCACCCGAGACTGCGGGATCGACGAGCCCGAGCATCTCGTCGCCGACGAGCAGTCCGACCGCCGTGAACACCATCGCGGCCGTGATCGGAGATCTCGCAAGGCGCCCGGACACGGCAGCGTAGCCGAGGAGGGCGAGCGCGAAGATCGGCAGGGCCCAGTTCACGGTCAGACCCTATTGGACTCTCGTTCGGGACAGGCGCCGACGGGACTACTCTCGAGCGTCCGGAAGGGGTATCCTTTCGAGCGTGGTAGAACGGCGGTTGGGATTGATCTGGGCAGCCTGCTCCGCGGCTGTGGTCGGTGTGCTCATGCACGCTCTGACAGGGGGAAGTGCACCCTCGGTCGTGCTCATTGCAGCGCTCGTCGCGGTGCCCGCCGCGATCACTCTCTATGTCCGCGTTCGTCCGAGGCGACCCCACGGAGCGAGAAGTGCAATTTCGCCTCAGATTGCGACCACGCCGCGCGGGTCCGAGCAACGGCCTTCCGAGGCCGACCGGTACGCCCTTGCGGCCCTTTGCGGCGCTCTCGACAGCCGGCAACTCGAGTGGCTACGCACGAACGATTTCGTTACGCCGTGGCTCGATGGGAGGGCGCGCCCCGCCATCGAGCTCGCCCCGGCCGTTGCCGCACTCGGCGAGGTGCCCTTCGAGAGTGACATCCAGGATGCACTGCTGCGCCTGTTCGGAGCGACCTCGGCGTTTGTCGATTTCTATGATCGCAACACCTCCGCTGACCCGCTGCTCCTCGGTGACGAGTGGCAGTTCTTCCAATGGGACGATCGCGGGCCCAAGAAGGAAAACGCTTCGTACGAAGATCTGTGGGGCGGGCGCGCGCTTCGTCTACACCAACTCTCGGCTCGGCTGGCAGAGTCGTATGAGGCTCTGACAGCTGTTGCGGCTCCAAATGCGTTGAGCCGGCGAACGCCCAACATTCTCATCGAACGGTAACCGCACTCGCAGCGGTGTTGCGACGGAGAAGGAGGGATTCGAACCCTCGATGGAGGAGTTCACCCCCATAACGCCTTAGCAGGGCGCCGCCTTCAGCCACTCGGCCACTTCTCCCTTGTGCAGAGGATATCGGACGGAATGCACACCCGGATGACAGGCCAAAGCCTGCCGTCACGCCTAGTCGTGGATGCGGCCGATCAGCTCGCTCCGCTTCAGCACCTTGACCTCGATCCCGCCGAGACGGACGTCGAAACCTGCTTCATGTGGGTAGAGC
Organism: uncultured Thermoleophilia bacterium; assembly: GCA_963727515.1. Taxonomy (GTDB): domain Bacteria; phylum Actinomycetota; class Thermoleophilia; order Gaiellales; family Gaiellaceae; genus Gaiella. The sequence goes on from CAVSGN010000002.1 coordinate 329,030, forward strand.
ACCTTGTCGCCCTGTTCGATCCCGTTCGGCTCGGAGCCGACGGCGGTTACGATCCCGGTCCGCACGGCGACGGTGGCGAGGGCGGACGCGGGCAGGATCAGGCCCGCGCGCGTCTCGGTCTCGTCGCTGACGGGCTGGATGACGAGGTACTCGTCGAGCGGCTCGAGTGACGAATCGATGTTCTTCGACTGGTCCAACACACCCGAATCATAGGTCAGACGCCGGCTCAGAGGCGGCCGGCGTCGACGATGCGCTGCAGGAACTGCCGTGTGCGCGGTTCCCGCGGTGGCCGGCTTCAGCCGGTCGCCAGGGTTGGTCACCCGGGGGCGGAGCGGTCGCGAGCCTACCGCAGGGACGCCCCAGCACGGGATACGGTTAGCCGATGGCCTCGCCGTTCATCGAGATCGAGGTCGGGGATCGCATCGTCAAGGTGACGAACCCCGACAAGGTGCTCTTCCCGGCGGCCGGACACACGAAGCGCGACCTCGTCGGCTACTACCTCTCGGTGGGCGACGGCATCGTCCGCGCGTTACGTGAGCGGCCGACGCAGATGCGCCGCTTTCCCGACGGGATCGAGGGCGAGCAGATCTACCAGAAGCGCGTGCCGGAGAAGCGGCCGGAGTGGGTCGAGGCGACACGGGTCACGTTCCCCTCCGGCCGCCACGCCGACGAGCTGTGCGTGACGGAGCTCGCGCAGGTCGCGTGGGCCGCCAACCTCGCGGTGATCGACTTCCATCCCTGGCCCTCGCGTCGGGCCGACACCGAGCACCCGGACGAGCTCCGGATCGACATCGACCCCCAGCCGGGGACCGACTTCGGCGACGCGAAGGCCGTGGCCGCGATCGTGCGCGAGGTGCTCGCCGAGATCGGGTTCACCGGCTGGCCGAAGACCTCGGGCAACCGCGGCATCCACATCGCCTGCCGGATCGAGCCGGAGTGGGAGTTCCCCGTCGTGCGCCGTTGCGCGCTCGCGTTCGCCCGCGAGATCGAGCGACGCGCACCCGAGCTCGTCACGACCGCATGGTGGAAGGAGGAGCGCGGCGAGAAGGTGTTCATCGACTACAACCAGAACGCCCGCGACCGTACGATCGCCTCGGCCTACTCAGTGCGCGCCCGCCCCGATGCGGCGGTGTCGGCGCCGGTCAGCTGGGACGAGTTGCCCGCCGTCGAGACGGAGGACTTCACGCTCGCCTCGATGCCGCGGCGGTTCGCCGAGCTCGGCGACGTGCAGGCGGGCGATCGACGACGCGGTGTGCGACCTGCGGGTGCTGCTCGAGTGGGTCGAGCGCGACGAGGCGGCCGGGATCGGCGAGGCACCGTACCCGCCGAACTTCCCGAAGATGCCGGGCGAGCCGCCGCGCGTGCAGCCGTCGCGCGCGAAGCGAACCGACTGAGCACGGCGCCGTGGCCGGCTTCAGTCGGTCGCCCGGGCTCTATCTCCCGAGCAACGACGCGACCGTGAGCCCGCCCGCCTCGCGCGGCGGCCGCAGCTCGGCCCACGTGCACGCGCTCGGGTCCTTGTCGGGCCGGAACCGCAACAGCTTCGTGCCGTGACGGAAGCGGTGGCCCTGAACCTTGTCGTAGCGCACCTCCGCGACGAGCTCGGGCCGCAACGGCTGCTCCTCGAGGCCGCTCCCACCCCAGCGGTTCGGCTCGGAGAAGCGTCGGTCGGAGGTCGCGTCGAGAAGGGGGAGCACCTGCTCGGCGATCGCCGCGTGCTTCCCGGCTGCGACGGCGGCCGAGCCGACGTAGGTCGTCTCGCCGTGCTCGTCGTAGAGCCCGAGGAGCAGCGTCGCGATCACATCGGGCTTCGACTTCCACCGCACTCCCACGACGACGCAGTCGGCCGTGCGTTCCGGCTTCACCTTGACGACCGCTCCGCGCGCGCCTGGCTCGACGGGCAGCTCGAGCCGCTTCGCGACGACGCCGTCGAGGCCGAGCGCCTCGAGCTCGTCGAGCCACGCCGCCGCGGTTGCGGGATCCGCGACGGACGGCGAGAGCGAGAACGCCGCCGCGTCTCGCTCGAGGGCGGCGCGCCGCTCGGAATACGGCTTCTCCCACTGCGCAGCTCCGTCCCAGGCGAGGGTGTCGAACGCGACGAACCGTCGCCGGGATCTCTCCGGCGAGCCGGTTGATCCGGCTCTGTGCCGGGTGGAGCCGCGTCTGCATCGCATCGAAGTCGATCGCGCCGTCGATCTCGATCACGATCTCCCCGTCGAGAGCAGACCGGCGTGGCAGCAGCTCACCGAGCGGCCGCAGCTCGGGGAAGTAGCGCAGCAGCGGCCTCCCGTTCCGCGACCAGAGGCGCGAGCTCACCGCCGACGTTCTCGAGCACGCCGCGGAATCCGTCCCACTTCGGCTCGTATGCCCAGCCGTCACCGAGCGGGAGATCTCGAACGAGCTCGGCCTCCATCGGTGGGAACGGGATGAGTGGATCGAGCTCGGCCGGCCGCTTCGACCGGCTCGCCGCTCCTCGTCTTTCTCGGGCGCGCCATCCGGTGGACGCTACACGCCGACCGCGTGAGGGAGGGCAGATGTAATCTCTCGCATCATGCGTCGCGTCGTCATCACCGGCTTCGGAGCCGTCACGCCGATCGGCCTCGATGCCCAGTCCACCTGGGAGGCTGCCCTCGCGGGCCGCAGCGGGATCGGCTTCATCGAGGCGTTCGACGCGAGCGAGTTCCCCGTCACGATCGCCGGCGAGGTCAACGGGTTCGATCCGTCCGCGTTGATCCCGGCGAAAGAGGCACGGCGGATGGACAGGAACGTTCTCCTGGCCGTGGCCGCCGCGCAGGAGGCTTGGGACGAAGCGGGCATCGAGGAGCTTCGATCCGGCGCGGGTCGGGATCCTGGTCGGCTCCGCGATCGGCGGGATCGCGACGATCGCGGAGCAGCAGCGCGTGTTCCTCGAGCGTGGGGCGGACCGCGTCTCACCGTTCTTCATCCCGTCCGCCCTCGTCGACACGGCGAGCGGCCAGATCGCGATCCAGCTCGGGCTGACGGGGCCGAACTGGGCGCCCGTCTCGGCCTGTGCGACCGGCTCGACGGCGCTCGGCGAGGGAGCGGCGACGATCGTGCGCGGCCAGGCCGACATCGTGCTCGCGGGCGGCACCGAAGCACGCGATCACGCCGCTCATCCTCGCCGGCTTCTGCGCGATGCGAGGGCTCGTGGCCGAGGAGGTCGACCCGTCGCTCGCCATGCGTCCGTTCGACGCGACGCGGGCCGGCTTCGTGATGGGCGAGGGCGCATGCATTCTCGTGCTCGAGGAGCTCTCCGCTGCCCGCGCGCGTGGGGCGACGATCTACGCGGAGCTGCTCGGCTACGGCGCCTCGAACGACGCGCACCACCTCGCGCAGCCCGAGCCCGAGGCGACCGGGGTCGCAGCGATGATCTCGTCAGCGCTCGAGGCAGCGAACGTCGCGCCCGAGCGCGTCGGCTACGTGAATGCGCACGGGACATCGACGCCGCTCGGGGATCTGGCCGAGACGCGGGCGCTGCGTCAGGTCTTCGGCGACCACGCCTACGAGCTCGCCGTCTCGTCGACGAAGTCGGTGACCGGGCACTGCTTCGGCGCTGCCGGCGCGGTCGAGGCGATGATGTGCGCGCGAGCGCTCTACCATCAGGAGCTGCCGCCGACGATCAACTACCGGAATCCCGACCCGGAGCTCGACCTCGACTACGTGCCGAACGAGTCACGCAAGGTCGATCTCGACGTCGCGCTCTCGAACGCGATGGGCCTCGGCGGGCACAATGGATGCGTCCTGCTCGGGCGGGTGGATGCGTGACAGGCATCCGAGACCAGGCTCGTCGGGTTGCCCGGTTTCGCTATCGGCTCCCGGCCAGGGTTCCCGATTGGGAGGAACGGGCGGGAGCACGAGGACGTGTCGTCATCACCGGCGCGGCGGGATTGATCGGCGGCATCGTCCGCGGCGAGCTTGCCGAGCACTATGCGGTGCGTGGGGTCGACCTCCGCGCCGGCTCCTCCGTTGATGTCGTCACCGACATGCGCCAACTCGCGAACGTACGTCGCTGTTTCGAGGGCGCCGACATCGTTGTCGATCTGGCCGCCAATGCGAGCCCGTTCTCTTCCTGGAACACGGTCTGCGAGAACAACATTCGTGCCACGCTTCACGCGCTCGATGCTGCGCTCGCGGCGGGTGTGAAGAGGGTTGTCTTCGCCAGTTCGAACCGAACTGTCGCGATGTACGAGACGGAGGAGCCCTACTCGTCGGTCGTCAGTGGGGACTATGCCGGTCTCGATCCTTCCTCGCTCCCGAAGATCCGTGTTGACGCGGCGGCGCGGCCCGACGGCCCCTACGGCGCGGGCAAGGTGATGGGTGAGACGGCGGGTCGCTTCTACGCCGACTCTGCGGGACTCTCGGTGCTGTGTTTGCGCATCGGCACGGTTCGCCAAGACGATCGCCCTGCCAAGCCGAGGCACTTCGCTACCCTCCTGACCCACCGCGATCTCGCGACGCTCGTCCGATGTTGTGTCGAGGCCGACGCGTCGCTCCGCTTTGGCGTGTACTTCGGTGTCTCGGCAAATACCTGGCGGATCTGGGATCTGGAGCCTGCGCGGGAGGAACTCGGATATCAGCCGGTTGACGACGCAGAGCAATGGCGGTAGCTCATTTGGCTCCCCGCACGCGGAAACGACGTCGCGCGGAGTAATCGGACGCGAGGGCGAGGTACGCAAATTCGCGCTCCTTTCCGTCGGAGTCCGTCCAATCGAGCGTGAAGCCTCTCCGATCGAGTGATCGGAGCGTCGCTGCAGCGTGGATGTCGCCGGTCTGCGTGTCGGTGACGATCAGCATGTTCGAGGTGGACGAGTGGACATGGGTGCCGGTGGTCGAGGAGGCGGTGTTCCGGTCGTCCCAGCCGGCACAGCCGCTCGACTCGCGGGACGCACCCCCTATACACAGTCGACCGATGCGCTTCGGGACGTCGGAAGGGCCGAGACCCCACGAGAACAACAGCAGTCCCTCGGGCTCGAAGCCGACCTTCGTCCGCATCCGGCGGGGAGTGGTGGGCGAGCGATCCGTGCCGACGGTCGCGCGGATGCCCTGGAGGGCGAGGTAGCAGACCTGCCCGGCGGTCGGCTCGGCTTTCGACCAGTCAATTGTCGTCTCGGATGCGTCGTTGCCGACGCGGCCGACAGCTGAAATCGCTTCAGACCCGTGCGCAAGGACGATGCTCTCGGAAGTCGACTGGGCTCCTGTCACTGCGCCCGGGGGCGAACCGTCACACACGCTGAATGCTGCCGCGGCTTGCCCGCCGGGACCCGCCACTCCGATTCCGAGCGCGAGACCCGGGGCGGCATGCGCCCCGGATGGGATCGCCGTGGGAGCGAACAGGAGCACCTGGTCGTCGCGAGCCGGGACACCCAATCCCTCGGACTTTGGCCCTCTTGGCGGGCTCGTCCAGCCGACCACTGCGTCGAAATCCCCACCGATCGCGAGGTAGTGCACGATCCACGCTGTCTTCGGGCGCTCCAACCAACTGAGAGTGAAGCCGTCCGACTCGAGCCGGGTCAGTTCCGCACGCATGGATGGCGGCGCCCCCGGCTCGTCCAGCCCGAGCAACCCGATAGGTTCCGCAATCGTCATCGCTGACGCCCTTTCGGCTCCGTCGAGTGACGCCCACGCGATCGCCCCGGTCCCGTGCATCGTCCAGAACCCGATCCCTCCGCGATTCCCATGCTCGATACCGAGGTTTCGCTGCTGCGACCACCATGCGATCACCGCTCTGGGGGCGAACGGGAGACCTCTGACTGTTTCAACGGGGCCCGAAGCCGTCGCCTCGAACACGCCCTTGGCGACTGCAGTCACGTGACCTGCGCGCGGTATGGTTCTCCCCGCGGGCGGTTGAGGAGCGCCTCGAGAATCGGCACGGCGACGCGTGTCGCGTTGATCGGATCTGCGACGAGGTAGTGGTGCCGCAAACCCGGGAGAGCGTTGACTTCTAGCACGACGCCGCCTGTTTCTTCGAGCGGGAGCCCGACGTCGCTCGTGACGACGTCGACGCCGGCGAGTCGGGGGCCGAGGACGTTCACAGCCGCGAGCGCGGCCGCGACGATCTGCGGGCTCAGCGGCCCGCGGTAGGTCACCGACTCGTCGGGTCCGGTGAAGTTGGTCGCCGTCCTGATCCGTATTTCGGATCCAGCATCGAGCACGGACCCGAGCTCGTAGCCGGTGCTCTCGATTACCGTCAGGCAGTCGAGGTCGATGCCGAACGGCTTCCAGCCGGCCGGGTCGCCGCCTGCCGCGATGCGGCGAGTGAACTCACGGATGACGAGCTGCTGAAGCGTGGAGACGCCGTCACCTCGTAGTCGAGGCGGTGAGTGCCGGACAGTGTCGAGCAACCTGCCATCGAGGAAGAGCAGTCGGTACGAGTCTCCTTGCGCCTGCCGTTCGATCATTGCGCGCGCGTCGGAACGCGCGACGTTCCTGAGCGCGCGCTCGAGCTGGTGGGACGTGGTCACGTGCCCGACGACCCCCGATCCGCCCTTTCCGACGGCGGGCTTCACGATGAGCGGTGCTCCGACGCGCTCCATGAATGTGCGCGCGGCAGAGAGATCGTCGGTTGCCACGACGACATGCTCTGGAGTCGGGATTCCGGCAGCTGCCAGTAGCCGAAGCGACAAGGGCTTGTCGGCGGTGAGCTCGAACGTAACTCGATCCGTCAACGGCGTGGTTGCCAGATGGCCGATGTGTGTCGTGGCGTCGCCGCGACGTATCTCCTTCAGATCCGGAGACAGTTGGAGGACGACAGCGCCGACGTGCTGTGCCGCTTCCTGCCACATCTCGTCCGAATGTTGCCGTGCGGTCTCGGCGGACGTACGGGCGTGGCGGGCATTCAACCTGCGCTGCTCCAAGGCGAGTCGTGGGCCGAGGCGCCGTACGCTCGCGATCCGCGCCTCCAGGTCGGCTCTTCGGCTCATCGGCAGTCGGATGCTCATCGGGCACAACGGTTGGGTGCGGGTGTCGCGACGATGACGTCGGTCTCACTCCGCATCACGCCCGCTCACCGTCTCCTTGCAATGGCTCGGTCGTAACCCGTGCGCTTTGCGCTACGTCAAGCAAGCATGACCCGTATGGCACGACGCTACAGTAGCCGTACGGGATCGAAGCGACGTGGCCGAACAGCAAGAGTAGCGCTCGATTCTGCCGTTGGAATTGGGTCGTCGCGCTGAGCGATCGATCGGCGATCGAGGTTCGGCAGTTTCTGTTTCCACGAACGGAAGGACGGCATGAAACGAGATCGACCACAGCCTGCATCCGTGCTGCTCAGCGGCGGTAACGATCGGTCTCTGCTCGCGGCAGCCCGTACGCTGAGCCGCCACGATATTCCGTTCATCGTGCTCGGTCCGACTCCTCGCAGTGCAGTGGGGCTCTCTCGTTACGTCCGACCGCACCTGGTGGGCGCGGGACCCGATGCGAGGTCCCAGCCTGAGGCCTACGTCGATTCCGTGCTCGACCTCGTTCGCCGGCACGATGTCAAGCTCGTCATGCCGCTCACCGATCGCACGCTCCTTGCATGCAATCGGGCGCGCGACGCCATCGAGAAGGAGGCCCGTCTCGCTGTCCCGCCGACCGCAGCCGTTCGGAACGTCCTCGACAAGCGACTCCATCTCAGGACGGTTGCCCAGCTCGGCATACCGTGTCCGGAGCAGTTCGAGCTCGAGAGTCTCGAGCAGGTTCCCGAACTGATCGACCGCCTCGGGTTCCCGATCGGGCTGAAGAATCCCGGCCCGTCGGAGAACGGCGGTCGTCGATTCGATTTCAACTGGCTGGTCGCCCGCGACCGGCAGGAGCTCGATAGCCTTCTCGCGGAGCACTGCCCGCGTGGAGAGTTCCCCATCGTCCAGAGCGTCGTCTTCGGCGTAGCGCACAACGTCTGCTGCTTCGCTGTCAGGGGAGAACTCGTCGCATCGATGGAGTATTGCGACATTCGGCACTGGCGCGGTTGGTCCGTCTTCCGCGAGATCGTCTTGCCGACGCCAGCGCTTCATCGCTACGCCGGAAAAGTACTGCAGGAGTTGCAGTGGGAAGGTCTGGCTCATCTCGAGTTCATCGTTCGCGAGAGCGACGGCGACGTCCGCTACATGGAGACGAACGGCCGACTCTGGGGATCAACGGAAGGTCCCGTTTCATCCGGTTGGGATTTCCCCTACTGGCAGTACAAGTACTTCGTAGAAGGTGAGGTGCCCCGACCGCCCGCACAGTCCAAGGCCGTCGGAAAGAGGTCGCGGTGGCACGGCGGCGACCTACAACGGCTCGTTGCAGTCCTCGCTGGCGAGGACGAGCCACCGTGGATCGGCGTCAGCCGCGGACGTGCAGTGGTCGACTATTTCACGGGCTTTGGGTTCAACGTCCACGCTGATGTGTTCCGCCTCAACGATCCCGTTCCGGAAGTTGTCGAACATGCGAAGGTGGGGGCGAGCGCGATCACGCAACTTCGGCGGCGTGTGCTGCGGCCGCGTGACCGGGGATGGCTCCCCCAACGCTGATGCATCGGGCGCCTGTGCCAGCGTCTAGAGCTGGTTGAGCAACTCGGAGGCCGTGACGCACTCGAGTTCGCGCTCGGTCAACCGGGGCAGAATTTCCGTGAGGGCGTCGACCGTCGGCTGCCGGGTTGCTCGACCTCCGCGCATGTGCGGGGGCACGCCGTCGTGGAGGCCGATCACAGACCCAGGTTCCACGCTGGCCAGAACGAACGCGGCGATGTATCTCGCATCGCAGCGTGGATCCCAGTCCGGCGGCGTGACGTCGCCGTGCGTGTGTCGAAGCGAGAGGGACTCGGCGATCGCCAGAACACGCTCATCGACGTTGTACTCAGGACCTCTGAACCGCCGGGGCGCCTCGCCGAGAACATCGCTGAGGAGCGCGCTCGTCCGACGCAGCTCGCGACTGACGATTCGGTCGCTGCGGGTGTCGGCGAGGCGGGTGTGCGACCACGTGTGGTTGCCGACTTCGTGCCCCTCCGCGACCATTCGACGAAGCACGTCTCGGCGCTTTTTCGCGAACTCTCCGATGACGAAGAACGTTGCTCGAGCGTCGAAGTCACCAAGTAGATCGAGGACGGGCTCGGTCCACTCGCCGGGACCGTCGTCGAAGGTGAGCGCGACTTGCGTCAACGATCGATCCGCTCTACCGCGTCCACGCGCCGGAGCTTCCGAGCTGTACGACGGGCGAGAGCGCCCGGAAGCTGCCAGACATGCCCGAGACCCCACTGGTCGCGGAGATGTGCTGGCAGCAGCGCGAAGGTGTGGATGAGTGGGCGATCGCGGGTTTCGGCCAGATGCCCTGCGAGAATTGTCGGCAGCGCACCGAATATGCTCGGGCCCCCGGAGGCGAGCCGGTAGGAGGTCCTTTCGCGAAGGCTCACGGGCTGCCGAGCGAGCGAGCGAGCGACGGCCTCCGGCGCATGGGGGCCCGGCAGCGCTGCGAGATAGCTCAATGTCTCAACGAGCCGCGAGACCTGATGCGTTGCCACCCCTCGGTCGACGAGACGATCCCAATCGACCTGGCCGGTACGAACGATCATGGCCGCGTCCGCGAGCCATTGGATGTCGGGGGTTGGCCCGACACGGGCTCCGGTTGCGCACACGTGCAGAAGGGACTCTGTCGGCGTCGGAACGCGAACGGCGATCCCGTCCATGAGGAATCGTTCGGTGCTCTCCGGCGGGAAATCGACGGCGATCTCACCTTGACCGAAATCCGGGGCGACGCGTGTACGAATGCTGAGCGAGCCACCCTCGCGGCTGGAGAAGAGGCGCTGATCGCTCGCGTGCACGGGCTCGTTTCGTTCGGTCCAGCCCGTTCGGGCGAGGATCGAAGCCGCTCGATCGCGGTCGTCCCTGCCGACGAGGACCTCCAGGACGGGCGAGTAGCGGGATGCGGTGTCGGCGTAGTACCTGAAACCGGTGACGGGACCGGCAAGGAACACAGCCCGCACGTCACCAGCGTCGAAGGCCTCGGACAGGGATTTCGTCTTCTCGAGGAGCATCGTGCTGACGACCCACGATTTCCGGTAGATCCCCTTGAGTCGTCCCATGAGCGGGGCGGTGCTCTCAGCGGCGAGGAGGGCGCGGTAGATCGAGGGCATGAGCTCGAATGACCCGACCTCGAGGTCGTAGAACGACAGTTCCGGCTGCACCCGGAACCACTCGGCCAGGGATCGGTCGGGTGTGTCCAGTGCGACCTCGAGAAGTCGGTGCTGAAGCGGTGACGGCCAGAATCGTCCCCGCGGCGATTGTGGCGGCCTCACTCGCGGCTCGGATTTTGCGGGCGACCTGGTTGTCGCGAGGGATTGTAGCGTTCCATTACATCAGGATTGGGGTCGCACAAGGTTCCAGCGAGGGGCGAGGAAGTAGGGTTCACTTGAGGATAGTCGGATTGGTGTGACGGTCAACACCGGTGCCCGTCAACTCCGACATGTTTCGGATGGCTAGGCTCTTGCCGAGCATGAGCGAGCCGAAACGGATCTACGAAGGGGAGGGATCCGAGGACACGGACGCGCTCAGGCCGGAAGGGTACTCCGGCGCTGTCGTCACAGGGGCTAAGTGGAAGATCTTGACGATGTTCGTGAGCGAGGGCTCGCGCGTAATCGTTGCCCTCGTCCTGGCACGTCTGCTGACCCCCCAAGACTACGGCGTGGCCGGCATGGCGATCGTCACCTCCTCGTTCGTTGTCCTCTTCTCGGATCCCGCGCTAGGGACCGCGCTCGTGCAGCGTCGAGCGATCACGGAGGTCGACCGCTCCACGATCTTCTGGACATCCGCGACGATCGGCCTGAGCGCGACGATCGCGGGGGTCGCGCTTTCCGGGGTTGTCGCTGCCGCGTTCGGCGAGCCCGAGGTGCGGAAGCTCTTCGCCGTGACGTCCGTGAGCTTTCTTCTGAACTCCCTCGGCGTCGTTCCGTCTGCGTTGATGAATAGAAGGCTTGCTTTCCGGAGCCTTCAGATCCGTGAGATCGTGGCGACAGTCATCGGCGCGATCGTCGCTCTCACCGTTGCAATCGCTGGCTTCGGTCCCTGGGCGATTGTCGCGAACTGGGTCACGTTCTCAGCGACCTCGACCGTCCTCCTCTGGCTCCTCACGAGCTGGCGACCGCATTTCGTCTATTCGCGGGACAGCCTCCGAGACCTCGGCTCGTTCGGCCTAAAGATCTTCGGTGCGCGTGTCCTCTCCTGGTCGAATTCGAACTTCGACAATGTCCTCGTCGGGCGCTTTCTGGGTGCGGCAGCGCTAGGTGCATATTCCCTTGCGTACAATGTCATGTTTCTCCCGATGGCACGCATCGGCTCGCCGTTGCAGCAGGTGGTTTCCCCCGTGTTCGCGCGCATGCAGGCCGATCGCGATCGGCTGGAGAAGGCATTTATCAGGAGCAAGAAGTTATCCTGCGCACTCCTGATACCGAGCTTCCTCGTCACCCTCGTCGTCGCGCCGGACCTCGTCACCGTGGTGTTCGGGAGGAAGTGGGAGGACGTCATCCTGCCCCTCCAGCTCCTGTGCATCGCCGGGGTGGGCCAGACGCTCGTCTCCCTCCACTTCAGCATTCTGCAGTCACTCGGAGAGGGCAACACGTTACTCCGGTTGAATCTCGTTGTGTCAGGTGTCACGCTGGCCGCATTCGTTACCGGCGTACCTTTCGGCATCGTCGGAGTCGCCGGCTTCTACGCCGTCGCAAAGTGGCTGCTCGTTCCGATCGATACACGCATCACGACGAAAGCCATTTCGTTCGGATTTTCGCCCACGCTTCGGGCCGGAACCGGCACGTTGCCCCTCGGGATAATCGCGGTCGTTGTGGCGTACGGGTTTCGCATGTTCCTCGTTTCAGAGGACGTCCCCGCTGCAATCCGGCTTGTCGTTGTGAGCATCGGGATGATCCTCGTCTACATCGCTCTGATAGTGATCGCCGCGCCTTCGATCGCGGACGAGGTGAAAACACTTGTCCGACGAAGGGGAATGACCAGAGACCCGGGCCGCGCCGCTGACTAATCCGGTCCCCCGTGTGCCTCGTCGTCTGCGTGAGCTGCGACCGGATCAATCTGCTCTGCCGGTTGCGGCATCGCCTGCTGAGAGACACTCGGCCGGCGCTCGACCTTCGCACCGGGATTCCGCAGAGCAGCAGCGGTGCGAGAAACCTTGCGACCCCACGACTCGCCTTCGACCGGCGCGAGCTCGGAGCGGAGGACGTGCACCGTCTGTTGGAGAGCCGGCGCGGCCGGAAGCTCCCAGAACGCGTGAAGCCAGCGTTCGAGGTGGTTTTCGAACACCGTCCGCTCGCGCACAGGCTCGAGGTGGCGTGCCCACGATCGCAGCGGCGCGGTGCGGCGTCCTCCATAGAAGAGCGCGTCCACGGCGCTGATCGTTGTGTTCCACACCCTGGTGATACCCCAACGAGACGCGAGGCGGTCGAGCTCAGCGCGGTCGAGCTCCGCCGAGATCGCTGCGATGTCGACGAGATCCCGGAGGACAAGCAGGGGCCCATGCCGCCAGGCGTGCGACGCGAGGATGAGCGTGTGATGAAGGGGATGCGGAGCCAGGATGCCGTCGATCCCGAGCGCGGACGGAACGGCACCCTCGAGGATCTCTGCCAGCGGAGGTGGTTGGGCGCGCAGAGGCCAGTTCGGGCCGGAGTGCACCTCGACGCTGAGCGGAATCGTCGGCCAGCGGAGGGGCGGTAGGTGATGATGGAGCCCGTCTGACATGTCGAAATCGGGTTCGCCAAGGACAAAGCCGCTCTCGAGGAGCAAACGCTGGGTCTCCTCGGCCGCGGGCGTGAGAACGTCGATGTCGCCAAAACGTCTGCCGTTGCGCGGGTAGAGCTCACCGAGCTCAGGCCCCTTGAGGAGGACCGAACGGTCCGCCGCAGCCGTTTCGGATGTGGTGGAGCAGCGGGATCGCGCCGAGCATCGCGAACGAAGCCGCCCGCTCTTCGTCGAGAAGCGGCTTCGGCAAGGACTCTCCAAGCCGTCGCAGCCGGATCGCGGCGAGTGGCCCGAGCTTGTGGTCGAGGATCCCTCCGAGCGAAGCGCGCGCAACGAGGCGGTCCGTCCCGGCCCATAGCTCGTCTGTGGCGGCTGGGCTCATCGCCGCCACCGGTTTCGACACAGAGCGCTGAGCGGCGTCACCACGTCACTCCTACAGTAGTCGAGGGGCCGTGGTTCCGGGCGCATTCACGTGAAACGAGTGGGCAGCTGCGATCGGCGGCTCTGGCGCAGGCTTGTGCTGTGTTGAACGTCCGTCCCTTGGGGGTCGCCAAATTCAGGCTCGTGAGTATCATGAGACGACACGACGTCCACGACCGGAGGGCCGATGGAAGCAGCACACATGAGGGTGAACAGCCCGCAGGTAATCCACGAATCGATCGACGGCGAAGTCATCATCATCGACCTCGCGTCGGGCAGTTACTTCAGCACCAAGGGCTCGGGCGCCGAGATTTGGGCCGTGATGGAGGAGTCACCAGGGCTGACGGTCAACGAGCTCGCTGACGCCACGGTGGGGCGCTTTCGGGACGCGCCGCCTGACTTCGTGACGGTTGTGTCGTCATTCGTCGCACAGCTTCGAGCCGAGGGGCTCGTCGTCGATGCGGACGCCGGTGCGAGCCCGACGATCGCCTCCGGCGGCGGCAACGATACCAAGGTCGCGTTTGCGGTGCCGACGATCGAGAAATACACCGACATGCAGGACCTCGTGCTCATCGATCCTGTGCATCAGGTCGACGCGACGGGTTGGCCCAACGCGCTGCCGGACGGAGCTGTCGCCCAGGATGCGAATGCCTGAGGCGCTCAGCGGACTCCGGAGCCCAGCGGACGAGCCCTCTGGAACGCCTCTTCCTCACACCGAGCATCACATCGCCGGCGTTCGGGCGAGCTTCGAGGAGGCAACAGCCGTGTGCGGGGGCTTCTCAGCGCATCGATTTCGGCTTGCCGGGGCAATCATGGAGCTTCGCTTCGCGAGTCCGGCCTTGTGTGCGCAGCTGACTCGCGCTTTCGCACATCTCCGGGCGCCCGCTGGCGATCGCTCCGACGCGGATCTGATCGTCTCCCTGTGGGATTCCGCCTCAACGGGCGCGAGCCCACCGCCAAGGCCGACCGTGCCGGACGACTATGCCGAAGGGGCGTTATTCCACTTCCACGAACCACCTACGAGGATCGCCTACCAGCCGGGGCTCGAGTCGCTCAGTGTTCTCGACTCTGACGCGAGACGTGCCTGGCACTGGGTCGCGGACGCCGACGCTCAGCCGTACTGGGACAAGGCATCGCCCATACGGCAAATCCTGTTCTGGTGGTTGGCCTCCCGGAGCTACCTCCAGGTACACGGCGCCGCGGTGGGAACGGATGAGGGCGGCGTGCTCCTTGTCGGTCGCGGCGGCTCTGGGAAGTCCACGACCGCCCTCGCGAGCCTCGGATCGCCGGTGCGGTACGCCGCCGACGACTACGTCGCATTCACGCTCGAGCCAGAGCCTTTGGTGCAGAGCTTGTACAGCTCGGGAAAACTGGAGCCTCCTCACTTGCGGGAGTTCCTCCCGCATCTGTTGCCGCTCCTCTCGAACGCCGAGCAACTCGCCTCCGAGAAGGCCGTGGTCTACCTCCACGACCATTTCCCCGACGAGCTCATCACCTCCTTTCCTCTGCGAGCGGTTCTCGTGCCCAGGGTCGTTCGGGGTTCCAGCGAGTCCAGGATCGTCGACGTCTCGCGGGCCGAGGCATTCGCCGCGCTCGCTCCCAGTACGATCTTCCAGCTCCACACCGCAGGCTCGGAAACGCTTTCGATGATGTCTCGGCTCGTGTCACGCGTTCCGTGCTTCGGTCTCGAGCTCGGGTCCGATGTCGCGGGTATTCCGCGTGCCATCTCGACGTTTCTCGCAGGTTCGGTCGAGGGGTAGCTCTTGGCCGAGCCTTTGATCACGGTCATCGTCGCTTCGTACAACGGTGAGCGCTTCCTCCGAGAGACGCTCCAGAGTCTCGAGGCGCAGGACCACGATTCGTTCGAGGTGGTTTTCGTCGACGACGGTTCGGTCGACGCCACGGCAGAAATAGCTCGATCGTTTCCGGTGCGGTACCTCCACCAGGAAAACGCAGGATTGCCTGCCGCCCGAAACGCCGGCATTGCGGTTGCGCGTGGGATGTTCGTTTCGTTCCTCGACGACGACGACATCGCTCCGCCCGACAAGCTGAGCGTGCAGGCCGGCTACTTGCTGGAGCATCCCGAGGTTGGATGCGTGCTCGGCAGGCAGGACTGGATCTTCGAGGAGGGGATCGAGCCTCCCGCGTTGGAACGGGACGCGATCTACGGGGATCTCGGCGGCATCCCAATGGCCTCTCTGATGATCCGACGCCACCTGCTCGATGCCATCGGCGGCTTCGATCCGACATATCGGTACGCCGAGGATCGCGATCTCTTCGTCCGGCTGCGCGAACATGGGGTCGAGGTCGTCGTCCTGCCGCACATTGTTCTTCACCGTCGGCTTCACGGGACGAACATGACGCTTGCGCCGCCCGAGAGCCATCCGCTCCTGCGGTCGCTGAGGGCCAAGCTCGATCGGGAACGGGCCGCGGAGGGCGAAGCATGACGTCCCCCCCGCGGCTCGCGGGAGCCTCATCAGCGTGATGATCGGCGTCTACAACGCCGCTCCGTACATCGTCGAGGCCATCGACAGCGTGTTCGACCAGACGTACCGACCGCTCGAGGTAATCGTCGTCGACGACGGCTCGACCGACAACAGCGCTGACGTGATCAAGAGCTACGGCGACGCCGTAACATACGCGTACCAGGACAACGCAGGCAACGGCTCGGCGCGGAATCACGCGGTGCGACTTGCTTCCGGTGAGCTCTTCGCGTTTCTCGACGCGGACGACCGCTTCGTCGCCGACAAGCTCGAGCGGCAGTGGGCGGCGCTTCAGTCGGACCCCGACCTGAATGTCGTCTTCGGGCACGTGCAGGAGTTCGTGAGCCCTGAGCTCACCCCCGAGCAGATGGCATCCGTCCGACCGCCGGCACCTGCGCCGATGCCCTGGACAGCTCCAAACCTGATGCTTATCCGCCGCAGCGACTTCCAGCGCGTCGGACCGTTCTCGGAGTCGCTCCGTGTTGGGGTCACGGTCGACTGGTATGCCAGGGCGACCGAGGCGGGGCTAAAGAGCCTCGTGCTTCCCGAGGTCGTTCTCGAACGGCGATTGCACCTCACGAACAACGGTTTGAGAGAGAGCGACTCGCGAGGCCAGTACATGCATGTGCTCAAGGCAGCGCTCGATCGGCGGCGGGCCGCCGCGGGCGAAGACGGCGCATGACAGCCTTTCGCCAGCACGGCTCCTGCGCCGTCCTATGAGGACGGCGGCGGAGATCCTCTTCCACTTGATCACGGTCAAGAATCCTCCACCGCCCGCTATCCCTGAGGATGGCTTCGACGCCGACGACAGGTCGGCAGCGCGGTTCTTCTCGCGCTTCGGGTTGGCTCTCGATCTGGAAGGGAAGACCGCGCTCGACATCGGTTGCGGCACGGGCTCGCTGTGCATCGAGGCGGCACGCCGGGGTGCGAGCCGGGTGGTGGGGATCGATATGCAACTCATCGACGTGGCGCGCGATCGCCTCCGGGACGGGCATGCGGGGATCGCCCAGGTTGTTGAGTTCCTCGAAACACGCGGGAGCCTCGAGGAAGTCGGTGTCGAGACGTTCGACGTTGTCTTCTCAAAGGACAGCTTCGAGCACTACGCCGATCCCGAGAGCTTTATCGAGGTGATCTCCCGTTTCCTTGCGCCCGGAGGGTTGCTCGTGATCGGGTTTGGCCCACCCTGGAAGGCACCGACCGGAGGTCATATCGGATATATGACGAGGGTGCCGTGGGCACATCTCGTCTTTCCCGAAAGCGTCATCATGCGGGAGCGTAGGCGGTTCAGACCGGATGAGAACGCGCAGCAGTTCGCAGAGATCGTCGGTGGTCTCAACAAGATCACGCTCGGCCGTTTCCGATCGATGATGGCATCGAGCGAACTCGAGTGCATGCACTTCGCGACCAATGTAAGCGACAAATTCGCCGTCCGCATCATGAGCGTGCTGGGCCACCTGCCCCCGCTCCGCGAGTTTCTGACGGTCAACGTCTACTCGGTTTGGCGGAAGCCGCGGCCTTCGGTTCGACCGGCGCCGGGGACGTAGAGGACAGAATGCGCGTCGTGCTCGTCGGCCCGGTGTCACGCGACCCAAGCCGGGTCGGAGGGGGCGTAGAAACGGCATTCGCGAACCTCGTGGAGGCACTCGCGGCCCGACCCGACGTCGACCCTCACGTGCTGACCTTTGATCGCGGTATGCGCGGTCCGACGTCGTTGCGCCGGGGCGCGACGACCGTGGACTACATCCCATCCGCTGCACGACTCAACAACATGACCCTCTATCGAGGGGATCGGAAGGCGTTGCGCGCGGCGTTCAATACGCTCCGCCCCGACGTTGTTCACGGACAGGACGCAATCGGGTACGGGTTCGCGACGCTCAAGGCCGCCGTCGACCTGCCGGTCGTGCTCTCGATCCACGGGATCGTGCGTGAGGAGTTGCGACACCTGCCGCGCCTCGTCGACAAAGCTCGCACCGGCACGCTGAGGGTCGCAGTCGAGCGATACTGCGTCGGCCACGCCGACTTTCTCCTGCAGCCCACCCGGTACGCAGAGGAGTACTTCGGCTCTACGATTCGGGGTCGTATCGTCGACGTAGGAAATCCGATCGCCGATCGGTTCTTCGCGGCGAAGCCTGACCCAGTGCCGCTGCGTCTTCTGTACGTCGGAGCCGTGATGAGGCGCAAGCGACTACTCGACCTTTTGGAGGCGCTTCCCCAAGCCCGTTCGGTGCTACCCGGGCTCACGCTTCACGTCGCAGGTGACACGACCGATCGGGACTACCGGGCCGCCGTCGCCGCACGCATCGCGGCCCTGGGGCTTCGTGGCGTGGTCGAGATGCTCGGGCCGCAGTCGCAGGATGAGGTTCTCGAGGAATACCGCCGAGCCGCAGCACTCGTCCTCCCGTCCGGTCAGGAGACGAGTCCGATGGTGATCGGAGAGGCGATGGCGGTAGGGCTACCCGTTGTCGCAACGAGGACGGGGGGAGTACCGTATCTCGTCGATCATGGCCGCACCGGATGGCTGGTCGACGTCGGTGATGTCGGTGGGCTTGCGCGAGGAATCGTTGAGATACTCGGCGATGATGCGCGGCGACTGGAGTTTGCCGCCGATGCTCAGGGCGACGCGGAACGACGATTCCGAGCCGCGGCTGTCGCCGACCGCGTTGTTGCTGTGTACCGGGAAGCGATCGAAAGCAAGCACCGTAGCCGGTAGCGGTTGACCGTCGCGTTCTGGCGCTCGTCGGCGACCTTCCTATACTCAGAGTGGTGCTGTCCCCCACCTCGATCCGCTCGCGGGCGTGGCCCTCGAATACTGCCGCCGCCTATTGTGGGGTTGCATTGATCGGTATGGCGGCAAGCGTCCTCGTCGTCCGAGCCGATCACTCCATTCCGCGGCCGCTCGTTGCGCTACTTGCCCTCGCAGGCGGCGCCATCATGTTCAGTCTTACGGCGGAGCAACTCCTCCTCTCCTGGCTGTTTCTCGCCCCGATCTTTCAGGAATCGGCCAGCACTCAGCGGTTCGGCCACTTTCTTGGCCTCGCCCTGTACACCGCTCCGCCATTCGTGCTCGCCATGAAAACGATCTTGACTCGAGGGGTGAGGATTCGCGCCCGTTGGTTTGACTTCGTGCCAGGTCTCTATGTCGCCTACGCACTTGGCGCGCTAATGGTCTCACCTGCCCTACAAGAGGCGTCGATCATCGGAACGTTGCGAGACTTCTACCAGACAGTTGCGCTCGGAGCCATCGTTTACTATGTGATCGTTTTTTGGCCCGGCCGCGCCTTCTCCGCCGTGAGGCTCTGCGGTGCCGTACTGGCCGCTGCAGCTCTGCAGGCGGCGCTGTCGATCATCGAGGCTGGCACGGGTCGGAACCTCTGGTCCGATTTCGGCTGGCACAGGGCCGGCCAAGCTCAGCGCTCGATCGGGACACTCACGAACCCGGCACTTCTCGGTGCTTTCATCGGCGTGGGCATCGTTGTCGCGCTCGCCGTGCTTTGCTGGAACGGTCCCCGGCAACTCCGCCCCCCTGCAATCGTCGTCCTCGTTCTCGGGCTGCCGGGTCTGATGTTCAGCCTGACACGAGGCCCGATACTCGCAACTGCGCTCGCCGCCCTGACGGTGATGCTGTTGAGCCCGCGAACACGTCTGATCGGCCTTGCTGCCGTTGCGGTCACGGCACTGGCGATCTTCGCTGCCTGGCCACGGATCACGACATCCGCGGTATATGAAGCTCGGATCGCGCAGCGCGAGAACGTTGATGTCCGAGTCGTCTTGCAGCAAGTCTCATTGAAGCTAGCCCAGGAGAAGCCGTTGTTCGGGTGGGGATTCGGGTCATTTGACCGAATCAAGTTCGGCGTATCGCTCGACAACCCAGCACTTCCACTGGCCGTCGTGCTCCAGGACACGAGTCACAACACCTTTCTCACGGTTCTCGTGGAACTCGGCGGCGTTGGCCTGCTCTTACTCTTGTTCCCCATCGGAGCAGTCGGCTGGCAGGCAGTGCAACGGGTGCACCTGCGGGATTCTGAACGGTGGATCTACATAGCCGGCTTGTCCGCGATCGGAGTCCTGGTGCTGTCCGCGGCGACTTTCGATCTCCGATTCTTCTCGTTCGTCCCGATGCTCCCGCTACTCTTCGTCGCGCTCATGCGCCGCCAGCTCGCCACGACCCTGGGGTCTCCGAATCATGAGTGAGGACGCGGTCGCGGGCGAGGGGGCACGGGGCGGGCAGCCGCGCGTGCTGTTCGTGTCGTCCACACTCGATGTCGGCGGTGCCGAAAGGCAGTTTTCGATTCTGGTTCCGGCGCTCAGGCGGCGGGGGTTCGACCCGGCCGTCCTCACCCTGAGAGGTGAGGGGCCGTTCTTTGACGAGCTTGTTGGGCAGGGAATCCGTGCGCGGTGCGCCGGAATGCACTCGCGCTTCGATCTTCGAGGCATCGCACGCGCGCTCGCGATTGCGGGAGGATGGCCCGATCTCATCGTCACCCTGAGCCTCGACGCACAACTCGTCGGAGCGCTGATCGCCCGTCGGGCGCGTGTGCCGCACGTTTCGGTGCTGCAAAAACAACCGGAGATCACCCTCGCGCTACACCGGAGACTCCTGATGCGCCTCGCCGCACGAACGGTTGACAAGGTGATCGCCGTCACCGAAGCGCAGGTGCCCGACCTCGTGAAGCACGGCTTTCCGGAGGGTCGGATTGTGGTGATCCCAAACGGGGTCCTAGAAACGGCCCCGACCGCCTCGCGTACGGCTATTCGCTCAGAACTCGCGCTGCCCGACGACGCCTTCGTGGCCCTCCTCGTCGCAACGCTTCGCCCGGAGAAGCGCGCTGACATCTTTGTCCGCGCCGTCGAGGAGGCAGCACGGCGTAATCCTCGAATCAGAGGGATAGTTGCCGGAGACGGTCCGGAGCGGGCGTTCGTCGCCTCCCAGGGTGGAGATGCGGTTTCGATTCTTGGCGCACGGCGCGATATCGTCGACCTGATAGAGTCCTGCGACGTCCTCTGTCTCACGAGTTCGGCGGAAGCTCTTCCATTGGTGGTAATCGAGGCCATGGCGGGTGGTCGAGCTGTCGTCGCGACAGATGTCGGCGGAACGGCTGAGGCCGTCGACGATCACGTGACTGGCAGGGTTATCGCGCCGCAGATCGGCGACGAACTGGTTGAGGTGCTCGTCGAGCTGAGCGAAAGCCCGCTTGTTGTCGCGGCGATGGGTTCCGCCGGGCGCGCACGGTATCGGGAGCGTTACTCAGCTGATCGGATGGCCGACAGCTACGCAGCACAGTTTCTCGAGCTCCTGCGGCGATGACGACGGAGTTCGCGCGCGGTGCGCGGATGCGCGTGCTCGTGTTCACGAACATGTACCCGACCCCGGTGAAACCCTGGTGGGGGACGTTTGTGGCAGAGCAGGCCGAAGAGATCGGACGGCTCGGCGTCGCCGTGTCAATCCTTCATTTCGACGGTACCGACGATCGGATCAACTATCTTCGGGCGGCTCGCGCCTTCAGCCGGGAAATTCGTTCGGGCCGTTTCGACCTCGTGCATGCACACTACGGCCTTGTGGGAGCGATTGCTGTCACTCAGCGGCGGGTCCCGGTTGTCACCACCTTCCATGGAGGTGATTTCACCGGGCGAGTCCCCTGGCACACAGCAGTTTCAAAGGTCGTGGCGCGCTTGTCGACCCCGGTCGTCGTAACGTCCGACGGAGTTGCGCGCCTCGGATTGAGCGACGCTGCCGTGATTCCGGCGGGCGTCAACACCACCTTGTTCCGGCCGCGTGATCGATTTGCCGCTCGCCGACAGCTGGGGCTCGACGAGGGTGCTACCTATTCCCTGCTCCTCGGCGCTCGAGACGACCCGAACAAACGCTCGGACCTCTTCGACGCAGCCGTTGCGCACGCCAGGCTCTCGGTGCCCGAACTGCAAACGCGGAGCCTGGAAGGGCTCGATCGCGACCAGGTCGCACTCCTGATGAACGCTGTCGACGTCGGCGTCCTGACCTCTGACACTGAAGGGTCACCCGTCGCTGTTCGTGAGGCCCTAGCTTGCAATACGCCCGTCGTATCGGTTCCCGTCGGAAGTGTCCCGGACGTTCTGGCTGGCCTTGTGGGCTGTTCTGTGCAGCCGTACGAGCCCCGTCGTCTCGGCGATGCGATCGTCGCTGCTCTGGCGTCTGGACGGCCGGAAGGACTGAGGGAGCGGGCACTCGAGACCTCGGGCGCCGCGGTGGCGAGCGACCTCGTCGAGCTCTACGCTCGCGTGCTCGGACGACAGAACCACCGCCTGTAGCGCACCGCGAGGAGCATTCTTACAAGCACGTTCTCGCGACCTGGCTGCTCGCGGTATACGTGCCCCCTAGGAGGGGGGCCCGTCCCCCCGGCGGGGGATACACGGTGGACGTGGGGTCGCCGATCGATGGGTAAGGGCGCCTGCTGGCGTCTCTGCCGACCAAGACGGGAGCCACCGCTCATGAAGCTCAAGAATCCTTTCCTCACCGCTGTTGCATCGATCGCCGCCATACTCGTTCTC
Organism: uncultured Thermoleophilia bacterium; assembly: GCA_963727515.1. Lineage (GTDB taxonomy): Bacteria > Actinomycetota > Thermoleophilia > Gaiellales > Gaiellaceae > Gaiella. Next base: position 351,174 of record CAVSGN010000002.1, read on the forward strand.
GCCGGGAGCGGCGGGGGCCTTTCCCCCAAGAAAGCGGGCGCGTCGAGTGCACCCACGGCTGGCGTTGGCCTTCTTCGTCTGGGCTCGGCCTGGGACAAGGGGACGGGATACGATCGGTATTCCACCGTGATCGTGAGTTCGTGGGCGGCTGCGAAGGCAGCACCTCTGCCCGGTAAGACTCTGGTCTACATGTCGGGGACGAATGTTGATTCGACCTACGACACGGGCGTGCCCTATTCCCAGGCGACTGCGAACGGTTGGCTCTTGAAGGACGCGAGCGGCAATTTGCTTTCGAATCCGTCGTATCCAAAGAAGACCGTTGCCGACGTCGGCAACGCCGCCTATCAGCGAGCGTGGGTGGACAACGTTGCCGCGTTCGTTGCCGCGAACGGCAACGATGGAGTGTTCATCGACGATGTCGTCTCTGACGTGAGCGTGATTACCGGTGGGAAGTTTCCGGCCAAGTACCCGTCGCAGCAGGCGTGGGAGGACGCGCTTGCGTCGTTCCTTGCGTATGTCGGTCCCGCTCTGAAGGCGAAGGGTTACTACGTGGCGGCAAACGCAGACGCCTATACGAGGAACAACTCCAGTGCAAACGATGGGAGCCGTCACACGGCCTGGGCAGTGCGGATCTCGTCCAGCTTGAGTGCTGTGATGCAGGAGTTCTGGCTGCAATCACCTGTTGACTATTCGGTTCGATCGACAGGCGGGAACTGGGATCAGAATTGGGACGGGTGGGTCAATCTCGCCTCCGCCGTTGAAGCGCAAGGTCGAGATTTCATCGGACTGACGTACGGCACGCAGGGCGATACCGCGAAGATGAGGTTCGGCAAGGCATCGTTCCTTCTCGTGTGGGACGGAGGCGGAAGTGTCTTCACCTACGAGATTCGGGATGGGTCAGACCCGTGGAGCAAGAGTTGGACGACCGACATCGGTGTGCCGAACGGGAAGCGCTTCCAGGTCGGCCAGGGTTGGCGTCGTGAGTTCACTCGCGGCACGGTGCTTGTGAACCCGAGCCCGACCGGGACCCAGACGTTCTCGCTCGGAGCGACGTACCTGCAGGAAGATGGATCACCCGTGACGAGCGTAACGCTCGGGCCGACAACGGGGCTCGTTCTCACGTCGACAATTGTGCTGCGCCTGTGACGGAGCCTGCGCCTGTGACGGAGCCTGCGCCTGTGACGGAGCCTGCGCCTGTGACGGAGCCTGCGCCTGTGACGGAGCCTGCGCCTGTGACGGAGCCTGCGCCTGTGACGGAGCCTGCGCCTGTGACGGAGCCTGCGCCTGTGACGGAGCCTGCGCCTGTGACGGAGCCTGCGCCGGCCGCGACGGTGCCGGCGCCGACTCAGACTCCGAACGGTAAGGCTCTTGGCCGTAAGAATGGAAAGAAGAACGGCGGCGCGCGATCCCTGAGCGCTGCAATATCGGTCAAGTGGGATGGTCGCTCGTTCTCGTCGGCGTCAACTCTCCGCCACTTCCTTCACGTGCGGGGAGTGGCGTGGAAACCCTTCCTGGGCAAACATCCTGAGGTCGTTGTCGCCCTGCGTGTTACGAGCGTGAAGTGGAGCGGGCAGACCTTCTACACGCGTGCTTCTCTCGCCCGGCACCTTTCGAAATGCGGATCCTCATTCGCGACGTGGGCGAGGAGACATGCCAAACAGGCCAAGGAGCTCGGCAGCGCCGAGCCCTCGCAACTGTGAGGACGCGCTTGCTCCGGCCCTTCGTTGCGCCCACGCTTGAGCCGACCTGTATGCATTGTCCCCGCGCTGTGCTGGAATGTTCGACTAGCCTCTCGTTGCTGCGATGAGTACAGAGCTTTCCCCTGAGACTCGACGTCACCCAGCCACGCGGGTGCCCTTTGTCGACCTGACGGGTTCGGCACGTTTCCTCGGGTCTGACTTCCTTCGTGAAGTCGAGGCACTCATGAACGAGGGGTCGTTCGGTGGCGGTAAGTACGTAGAGGCGTTCGAGCGCTCGTTCGCGACCTATTGTGGCCGAGACATCTGCGTTGGCGTTGCGAGCGGCCTCGACGCGCTCCGGCTCGGCCTGCTCGCGATGGGTCTTTCACCGGGCGATGAGGTGATCGTGCCTGCGATGACGTTCGTCGCCACCTTCGAGGCCGTCGTCCAGGCGGGAGGCACGCCCGTCGTCGTTGATGTTCGGGCCAGCGACTCCTGCCTCGACACGGATGCCACCGCATCCGTAGTCGGGACTCGAACCCGGTTCGTCCTCCCGGTGCATCTGTACGGCCAAATGGCCGACCCCCTGGCGCTCTCGGAGATCGCAGGGCGGCATGGTCTGCAGATCCTCGAGGACGCCTGCCAGGCCCATGGCGCGGAGCGGGGACACGTTAGGGCCGGTGCTGTCGGTACTGCGGCGGGCTTCAGTTTCTACCCCTCGAAAAATCTCGGTGCGATGGGTGATGCCGGTGCTCTTGTTACCGATGATCCTGGCGTCGCTGCCACGATGCGCGCGCTCCGAGAACACGGGCAAACGAGCCGTTACCGCTCCGACCATGTTGGGTTCACATCTCGTCTCGATGCGATCCAGGCACTCGTACTCACACACAAGCTTCCACGGTTGGACGGCTGGAACGCTTCGCGGGCGGCGGCGGCGGCGGTATACACCGAGGGGCTCGCCGGAATCGGAGATCTTCGGCTCCCCGAGGTTGCGGCCGGATCGACCCACGTTTGGCACCTGTATACGATCCGCACGTGCGATCCGGTTGCGCTTGCCGAGTTCGTCGGCGACCGCGGAATTGCAACGGGCCGCCACTATCCCGAGCCGCCCCACCTCTCTCCGGCGTACGCGTCGCTCGGTCTCCCGCGCGGCTCGTTCCCGGTCGCCGAAGCGATTGCGCGCGAAACCCTCTCTCTGCCCATCTATCCAGGCATCGGAGAAGCTCAACTCGAAGCCGTGATTACGGCCGTGCGCGCCTTCTTCGACGGTGCCTGAATCACCTTCCAACGAATCGCCGTTCCGGCTGATCGCCGACGTCGAGTTCGGCAACGGCGTCATCGTTCGCTCGTTCACGAACCTCTACGGGTGTGTCATCGGTGACGACACCCATATTGGCCCGTTCGTCGAGATTCAACGCGATGCTCTCGTAGGTGCGCGGTGCAAGATCTCGAGTCATTCGTTTGTGTGCTCGGGCGTCGAGATCGGCGACGAGGTGTTCATCGGCCACGGCGTGTGTTTCGTGAACGACAACCGCCCGGCTTCCACGACCGCTGACGGCACCCTCCAGGCCGAGGAAGACTGGGTGATGCTGCGAACGATCGTGGGGCGTGGTGCGTCGATTGGCTCAGGTGCGTTGATCCTCGGGGGGCTGACGATCGGAGCGCGTGCGCTCGTCGGGGCGGGCGCTGTTGTTACCCGGGACGTGCCACCGGGCTCGACTGTCGCGGGCAGCCCAGCGCGTGCGCTTCGCTCGTCCTGGAGTGACCCGAGTCGAGGCGACAACGGCTAGACTCGTCCAGAAGCGGGCGCATGCGAGCGGTCAGGGGGGCTTGTTGCCGAGAGACTCGGCGGGGTTCAGGGTGTGGAGACGTCGACGCGGCCCCAGGGGCCTTGCTCTCGCTGCTGTCACGCTCCTGATCGCCGTGTCGGTGGCCGGCGTGCTCTTTTTGCGACCCGACGAGGGCGACGGTGCCCCGGAACTGTCCGGCGCTGTCTCGGCTACGAACGGCACGGGCATCCTCATCTTCGATGAGCGCCTTTCGACTGTGCCGGGGTACCGGCGATATGGGTACGCGGTCGTGGGTCGGCATAACGCCCGGCTCCTCGGCAGCGTACCCGGGACGTCGCTCGTATACATGTCAGGCGTTGACGTCCCGTCGAGCTTCAACTCGGGCGTGCCGCAGGCGGCCGCAAGGAGGAAGGGATGGTTGCTGAAGGATGCATCCGGCTCAGTCATCCACTCGGATAGCTACGACCACGACCTCGGTGACGTCGGAAGCAAGAGCTACCAGGCGGCCTGGCTCGCAAACGTTCTCAAATTCGCAAAGAAAACCAAAGCCGACGGGATCTTCATCGACAACGTGCTAGCGGACATCAAGTCGTGGAGCACCAGCCGGGCCTATCCGACGAAGTACCCTTCTCAGGCCGCGTGGTCTGAGGCGATGTTCTCGTTCGTCCGCGCGGTCGGCCCTCCCCTGAAGGCGAACGGTCTCCAGGTCGTCGTGAACGCTGACGGGTATGTGTCGGATGACCCGCGATCAAATGACGGGTCGCTGACGGCGGCATGGTGGAGGAAGCTCGCTCCATACGTTACGGGCCTTCTCGTTGAATACTGGATGCAGAACCCGATAGATTTCCCGCAGTTACGTGTCGTCGGGAGTGAGTGGTATGAGCAATGGACCGGTTGGCAGCAACTCGTTTCGGTCGCGCAGGTCGCTGGTAAGGACTTCTTCGGGGTAACGTACGGCCCCCCGACGGCAGGGGCTGCGATGCGTTTTGCCAGGGGCTCGTTCATGCTCGACTGGGACGGTCGCGGCGGGGCTCTGTTCTATCAACCGTTCAGCGACTCCGGCCCCCTGCGCGGGGACTCGATCTCCAATGTGGGGCGACCGCTCGGCAAGAAGGTGCAGCTCTCACCTGGGGTCTGGCAGCGGCGGTTCGCCCGGGCGATCGTCGTCGTCAACGCAACGAAAGACCAGGTAACCGTTCGTGTCAATGGCGAACGACGGACGATCGATGCTGCCGACGGCCTGATCGCTCCCATCTGACTGCGGGTCCGGCCGCAGTCGCCGGGCCCACAGACGACGCGCACCGGGTCAAGGCAGGGGGTCAAGACAAGCGTGCGCGATGTCGATATCGGTTGGCATGGAGCCATGCTCCCCCGAACTCGCGCTCGTCGACCTCGAGCTTGCACGTGTGTGGCGGCGCGACCTCCCTGACCCTCCTGACTGCCTTTCGCGCGCGCGCGACTCTCCGGCGGCCGCGACCGCGACCCCTGTGTCCGCCCTGCGGCGTGTGCGTCGACCGCGGCCCTCGATCGCCGTGGTTGTCGGGGTTTCGGTACTCGCCGCACTGATCGGCATTCCCCTTCCTCGGGTTGTCCCGCTTCGAGGGAGCAACGTCGAGGAGAGATCGGCGGTGGCGCCGAGCCCTGCGCTCGGTGCGGGCGTTTCCGACGCCATGCGCCGAGAACTCCGATGGCCGGCACTCGCGGGCGCGAGCTACTACGCTGTTTTTGTGTTTTCGGACGGCCGACCCGTTGGGATGCTTCGCACGAGAACGACGCTCGTGCAGGCGACGAACATCTACGCGTCAACGGGCGGCCCACTCCGCCAGGGCGTCTACACCTGGCTCGTCGTCGGTGTCCTCGACGGTGGCACTCGCTGGTCGTACGAGCTGGCCGGCGGGTCGTTTGAGATCTCGGCGTGACGTCGAACGGCCTCCGCAAGTCCGGTCCAGCGGATTCTCTGGTGGGCGCGCTGTCGAAGAACGAGCTCCAGCGGCTCCTTGACGGCTGTGTGGAAAACCTCACGATGGTGTACCGCGACCATGACGGTTTGTTCCCCTATTCGTCCCGCCTCGGAGGCTCGCCATTTCACAATGACTTCAGGCTTCCCGAATCGATTCGGTATACGATAAACACGCTCCTCGGCCTACTCGAGGCCAGCCGCGCCGGTGTGCCCGGGATCAGTGAGTCGGACGTCGAACGGATGACGGCCAGGTTTCTCACGGCCCACGGCGGAGCCGTCGTTGACAACGCTGATCTTGGCCTTCTGTTGCTCCTCCTGACGAATCTGGGCACCGAAGGCGAGCGCGCTGCAGCAACGATCGAGACGCTTCGTCGTACGGTAGCGAAGGGCGATCCACGCTCGTTCGACATCCAGGGTCTCAGTTGGATCGTTTGGGGGGCCTCGGCTGCATCGCGAGCCGGTTCGTCGGGAGCGGACGCTCTCGGCCAGACCGCGACACAGTTGATCAAGACCCACTTCGTCCACCCCCGCTCAGGGCTACCGCGTCATCGGACAACGTGGTACCGGAAGAGCATCGTCTCTTTCGGTGGGTACGTCTATTTCCTCCGTGCGATGCACGAGGCCTCCGTAACCTACTCGGACCCCGATGCTGCAGCATTGTTTCGAGCCGGGGTCAACAATGCCGTGAAGTTGCAAGGTCCGCAGGGCGAGTGGCCGTGGATGCTCAACGTACGAACCGGGCGGGCTACCGACGTCTACCCCGTGTTTTCAGTCCACCAGGACAGCATGGCAATGCTCTTCCTCCTGCCCGCCCTCGAGGCTGGCGAGCCCGGTGTTCGAGAGGCAATATCCCAAAGCATGGCGTGGGTCTTCGGTAGAAACGAACTCGCGATCGAGTTCTACCGATATGACCCGTTCTTTGCATTCCGGTCGATCGAACGGTCAGACCGTGCGCCCCGCCTGCGTCGCTATGGTCGCTCAGTCGCGCACTCGGTGACTCTCCGTCCGGGTAGGTACGCGAGCGCCAGGGTCAGATGCAACAGCGAATGCCGGTCATACCATCTCGGCTGGATTCTTTACGTGTGGGCTGGACGACTGCCTCAGCTGAGTTGAGACCCGGTCACTTCGCAGTGCGGCTTTGAACCAGGTGGCGCTCTCGTTGTTCCGACGTTGAGGATACGGCACCGAGGCTGCGGGTTCCTTCGACCCAGTGGGGATCCTCTCGGCCGCTGCTGCACGGGCGAGGGCGATGGAGCCCAAACAGGATCCCGTTACCGCTGCCTCTCGGCAATGGAGATCATGGAATCGGCGAGCGCTCCAACGATGTCGGGCGTGCGGTTCGGAAGTGGATCGAGGGCCGCGCGCTTGAGTGCAACATCGTCGAAGTCATCGGCAGCCTCGAGTATTCGCAACCTTCCAATCGACTCCAGGTAACGGTCAACCTGGCCGATCTCGCTCTGGAGAATGCTAAACGACGGGATACCGAGATACGATGCCTCTCTCAGCAACGTTCCACCGGATGAGACGACCGCATCGACGGCTTTCAAGAGCGGGACGAACGGAACTGCCTCCTGAAGCACCACGGGATCGTTCGCCCACGAGAATCGCTCGAGGTACGAGATCTGCGACGGATAGCGAGGGAGATACACGACGACGATATCCTCGCGGCGGCTGAGGACAGCAAGCAGGTCGAGCGTGAGTGCGAGCGACTCCTCGACGAAGTAGTGGGCGGTCTCGGCCGGCGGACGGACCAACACCTTCACGAGTTGGCGTTGATCGGCGTGCGGAAGAGGATGCGCCGCGATCTCGTCGATCGCAATCCCGGCAAATGAGATCGACTCTTTGAGTCCGGGGTAAGGACGGAGACGGTCTGCCCGGAACCCAAGGCCGAGCATCGTCGTCGAATCGATCACGTCTGGGAAGAGGAGGAACGCTCGCGTCCATCGCGCGATCGCGCTGCTCGTGAACTCGTAATCCGAAAACTGGAAACTCGGGATCTGAAGGCTCCAGGAGGCAAGGTTGGCGGGTCGTGACGCCGAGACGAGGAGGTCTGCACCGTACGAGCGAGTCAGCCGCGCGAGCCTCGTCGCCCGCCACGTCACGTTGGCGAGTTTCCCAGGTCGAGATGATCCGGTCGCGCCACCGACGATGACGGGGTCGATGCCTCTCGATCGAAGCAGCGGAACTGTGATGCTTTGGTCCCGGGCAGTCACCAGGACATCGTGCCCGCGAGCCTCGAACGCGAGCTTGAACGGTGCGAGATACTGGACCTGCGGGGCGTTCTCGATATCGATCCAACTCTTCAAGCTGAGTCCCAACGCTTTGATCGTTCCTTCGCACGAACAGCGTGCGATCGCCTGGCTCCTTACGTCGCCTGCTCCTGCAAGGCGTCGTCGACGTCAAGTCGTTCCAGGGGCTGAACCGGGACGGGAGCCCCGTTAACGAGAAGCGATTGCTCGATGGCCTCGATCGCGCGAACGACGTCAAGACCTATCTGGGCGGACGCGCGGGGCTCGACGCCGTCCAGGATCGCCGCGCAGAAGTCGCGGACCTCGAGAGCGAGAGGTTCCGTCGCTTCAACGCGCGGTGACACGATGTCGCCGGTCCGATAGGACAGCCGGAACTCGCCGAATGTCTCCGGGTCGGGAAGCATCGCTCCCGAGTCAAATATCCTGATCGGCTCGTTGCTGAGATCGTCGTAAACCAGCATACGCCGAGACCCGACGATCGCGGTGCGGCGCAGCTTGCTGGGCGAGAGCCACGAGAGCTCGAGGTGGGCGATCGCTCCACTCAGGAAGCGCATGTTGATGAATGCGACGTCGGCCGTCTCTGGAAGTAGACAGTTCCGAGTCATTGCTGTTACCTCGGACGGCAAGTCCTCGAGCCAGTAGCGCAGGATCGAGAGGTCATGTGGAGCCAGATCCCAGACGACGTTCACATCGTGCTGGTAGAGACCCAGGTTCACGCGGCTCATCGAGATGAAATAGATCTCTCCGAGCTCGCCCGAGTCGATGATTTCCTTGATCTTCACAACCGCAGGGCTGTAGAGGAAGGTATGCCCGGCGAGCAATACGAGGTCATCGGAGGCGGCTCGTCTCATAAGGCGGACGGCCTCGACCGAAGATGCCGTAAGGGGCTTCTCGACGAAGACGTGCTTGCCAGCCTCGAGCGCCGCCATCGCAAGGTCATGATGTGTCGAAACAGGCGTCACGATTACCACGGCGTCGAGTTCCGGATCAGCGAGCATCTCGGTGACATCCATTGCCAGCTGGACTTCTTGGAAGCGGCGGCCGGCAGCGGTGAGCGCTTCCGGGTTGGAGTCGCACAACCATGTCAGGTTCGAGCGGGTGCTCTCCGAGAGGTTCCTCGCCAGGTTCGGCCCCCAGTAGCCGAGTCCGATCACGCCTGCGTTGACGACGTCGCGCGGCGAGTCGGTCACATCGTCTCCCTGTCCCGGATGACGACCCACGGCGTCCTGGCCAGAATTCTCAGGTCGAGCTCCAACGACCAGCTTCGCGCGTAGGACGCGTCCAAGTCGAGCGCCTCCTTGAACGTCGAGTGTGCTCTGGCAGCCACTTGCCAGAGGCCGGTCATGCCGGCGGGAACGAGGAATCGATCGAAATGGTGGGGTTCATACAGTTCCGTTTCGTACGGAATGCACGGCCTCGGGCCGACGAGTGACATCTCGCCGCGAATAACATTGAGGAGTTGCGGGAGCTCGTCAAGGCTTGTTCGTCGCAGCCAAGAGCCGAAAGGCGTGACATCGTTCGCCCGTTCGAGTTTGTAGAGGTTGGCGTTTTCCGCGGACGGTACCGCGCCAGGATCCATAATCTCGCTGAGATACTCGCGGTGCGGATCGACCGTTGTCCCGACGTACATCGTTCGGAACTTGAGGACATGAAACGGCTTCATGCCGAGTCCAAGTCGCTCTTGCTTGAAAAGGACTGGACCCGGGGAGTCCAGGCGAATCCGCACGGCTGCGTAGGCAAAGATCGGCGACAAGAGCACAAGGGTGATGCTCGCGCCGGCGAGGTCGATACTGCGCTTGACGATGCGTGCAATTCTGGAAGGGCGGCTGGGGAGTAGTCCCACGAGCGGAAGTCCTTCGACAGCGTGCATGCCGACCGAGGGTCCAGACCGCCTCGAAGAGACGCGGGACGAGGTCAATCTGGATGTCGAGCGGTCTGAGCGAGCGTACGAGATCGACGAGCAAGTCATGGCTGTCGTTGGAGAACGCGACGATAACCCGCTCGATCTTGTAGCGCTCCACGAGGGTGACGATGTCACTCGGTCGCCCGAGCAACGGGATATCGGCGAGATCACTCCGCATGACCTTTGGTTCGGAGTCCACAAATCCGACCAGATTGATCCCGAACTCGGGGTGCTGCTGCATCTTTCGGCCGACGAGTTGGCCAACGTCACCAGCTCCGACGATGAGCGTGTTCTGCTCGTAGTCGTCGTGGCGACGAACGGCGACGCGTGCGACTGAGCGGGCGCTGAGGTCCAGGATCATCGCGGTGAGCCAAAACACGACCGCCGCGTCAATCTTGGCGCTGTCCTGCCCGATGATTGACGACATGACCAATCCCAGCCACGTCCCGATCGTGACGATCACGAAGACGGGGATTACATCGTCGATCGTGGAGTAGTCTGGTCGTTGCTCATCGCGGCTATAGAGCCCATAAGCGCTCGCCCCAGCTAACCAGGGAACGAGGAATCCAAAGAGGACGATGAGCTCTAGGCCATAGTTTGTCGACCCCCGACCGGCCACAGCCGCGGCTGCAACGTACGCCGTTGTGAGCGCGATCAGATCCGCTCTGATAAGCGAACGGCGAAGAACCCGGCGTCTCCGATCTCGAGTACGCTCTTGCGGACGGCTGCCGAGTCGATGCGCGTCATCCATCACAGCCGCAAGGGCGTGTTTTTCGGCTTCCATCGCCACCCCTATTGCCTCCTCCCCTAGGCTCTCCGCGAAGACGGAGAAACGTCCGAGCTTCCTTGTACCCTACCCACCAAGCGGGTCTACCCGCGATTAACCGACCGCATCCGCTGTGACTCGTGACCCACGTCTGCGGCGGTCGGGCCAGGTGCCCGTCCATCGCCCCCGGCGGGGTGACCTGCATTCGCGACGGGTCATGACGTGGGACACTCCCTCACATTACTCAGGCGTGCCCGGAATGTAACCCCCGCTATCCTTGACTGTCGGCTAGTAGTTCCTCGACGTTCTTCCTTTCCTGGCTGCCTGGGTTCAGCTGCCGGGCTCGCTCGAGTGCTTGCCGGCGCTCGACACCTCTTGCCGCGATTGCGAGGTCCGTCCACGCCGACCACTCTCGATCGTCGATCTTGACTGCGCGGCGGAAGCTTTCGAGTGCGTCCTTCCTGTCTCCCTTTGAGTATTGTGCTTCGCCGAGAATGATCCAGGGTCGGGGTGACCACGGCACCAGTGTCCTGGCGCTCTTCGCAAACGCTTCCGCGTCGGCGTACCTGGTTTCCTCCAAGGCCGTCTGGGCTTTCGACACGGCGATGTTTCCAAGCAGGCCGAAGAGACCAGCCAAGCCCACAAGCATCGCAACGATAATCGCCGGACCGCGCACTCGATCGCGGCTCGTCCGAACTGGTTGCCTCGCTGACGCGAGAATGAGCGCGGCCACCAGCAACGCCGTTAGCGTAATGCCACCCAATTCCCAGTCCCAGTCGACACCTGCATGGACTGTGAACGCCCCGTACGCTCCCAACAGAAAAGGGACGAGAGGCTGCGTGCGTCTCTTCAAGGCTACTCCTACGGGCAGGAGCAACGCGAGGAGAAGCAGGATTAGTCCGACGAGACCGACCTCCGCGAGAGTCTCGAGGTAAAGCGTATGGGCGTCGCGAACCTTGAATGGGGGAGCCGGGTTCAGTTGCCATACACGCTCAAATGTCCCCGCCCCTGTCCCCAGCAGTGGATGTCTGCGGGCTTCATGCCAGGCGTATCGCCACAGATCGATCCTCCCGTTGCTGCCGAAACTGGTCAGGCGACTTCTGAGATTCACGGGAGTGTCGGCCGGTGCCTCGGCGGTGAACGACTCGATAGCACGGTTCGTTGCTGCGATGGGACCGCCAACGCGTATGAGGCCGGACACGGCGACAACCGCCAGAACGATCAGCAAGGCGAGCGCCGCCGCGCGGCGGAGTCCCTCCGGGGCGACAACACGACGATTCATGAGTCCCACGACAACCGCAACGACCGCCTGGACGAATGAGAGTCCTACAAGCAGCAGAGCAAGCCTCTGACCTTGCTCGCCAACGTCGTTGATCGCTGAGTACCTGTGTGTCAGTGCCTCCGATCGCCCGGCTAGGAATACAGTGAAGAGTGCGACCGGCGTGAGAGCGAGGGTCGTGAACACCGACCGGAGTCGTTGCCGAGACGCACACACCGCGATACAGAGCCCGATCAACGCGGCGACGATGCCCCCGCGACTGAACGTGAAGAACAGAGTGACCGGGAGGAGCACGAGGGCAATGCCCGCGCTCGCGAGAGCGGCGATCGGAGTGTCGTCGCACGCCACGAGGCCGATCGCGAGCACCATGCCCATCGCGCAGAGAACCGCGAGACCATTCCAGTAGCCGATCGGCTCGGACAGCCGGTAGACAGCGACGGGATCGTAGGAGCCGAGATGCTGCGGGAAAAGCCGGGTCGCGAGGCCGTAGGTCGCGATCATGGTAATACCCACGACGAGCAACTCGGTTACCCGCGCAATCAGAGAGCGGCGAACGAGCAAGACGAACGCTGTCGCGCCGACCGCCAGTACGAGTACTCGCTGTGAATCCTGCACCGTTTGGGCCAGGTTGACGGACCAGAACGTCGAGAGCATGACCCAGGCGAAGAACAGCCACAGCGCTCCCAGAAAGACGAAGTCAGCTCGACCGGCGTCGGTACGGCCACTGACGATGAGCCATGCCTCGATCGCAAGGACGAAGGCCAACGTGCTCCAGCCCCAGGACGTGGGGAAGTAGCCGCCCTGGAATGCGACCGTCACCAGTGCGGCCATCGAGACGAACGCGACCGTGAGGAGACCCCCGAGCCGCGTCGACCTGCCATGCGCGTTCGAGAACAGGGCAGTCGTCCGTGGCTCGAGGTACCGCTTCATTGACGAACCCGCCTCGTACGACGATCAGCGGCTAGCTCTGGGACGAGGACACGCTCTCTCTCGAGCGCTGTCTGCGAGTGGAGCGACTATCTTCCGAGGACGGCTCTCTCGTGTCGTACCCGCCGTAGCCGTACGCTTCGTTCGCGTCGATCCCGGTGATGACCACGCCCAGGGCTCGGGCCGGCGAGGCGGCGACCTCGCGATCGAGCTCCTCGAGCGTCCGGCGCTCGATCGTGCCGACGCGCGCAACAACGATGAGCGCGTCGACCCGCGCCGAGAGCGTCATCGCATCGCCGACGACACACATCGGCGGCGCGTCGATGAGCACGAGATCAAATCCTGTCTTCAGTTCGGTCAGGAGACGCCCGAGCGCCTCGGTCCCGACGAACTCGCCCGGGCTTGCCGGGAGTGCCCCCGCGGGGAGGACGGAAAGCATGCCTGGGGCGGCGGGCAATCCTGAACCAGACCCGATGTTGGTCACCGGGCCGCGATGGGGGATCGAGATCTGAACGAGAGCGTCTGAGAGAGAGCTACGACCGAGTGCCACGTCCGTGACACCGGGTGATGACCTGAGTCCGAAGTAGCGGTCGATCGTCGGCTGTCTCAGGTCGAGATCGGCAAGTGCGACCTTGCGACCGGTGCGTGCTAGTGCGACGGCCAGATTGGCGATCGTCGTCGACTTACCCTCTCGTCCGACCGCACTCGTGATCATCATCACGTGCGTGTCGGCGTCGAGAATTGCGAACTCGACATTCGTCCTCAGGCGGCGTACGGCTTCCGCGTGGATGCTCCCGGGGTCGTCGAGCATGACCAGGCTATCGCTTGAGCGAAACGCTTCCGGTGGCGCCGGAAGTTTCGCCAACACCGGGAGGTCGAGGTAGTCCTCGATCTCCTCCTCGGTCCGGATCTTCTTGTCGAGGGCTTCCCAGACCGCGGCAATGCCGAGGCCGAGTATCAGGCCCACAAGTGCGCCCAGGAGGGCGTTCCGCTTGGGCGTGGGAGCGATCTGGAGCCCGCGGGCCGCAGGCTTCACGACCTCGTTTCGCTGCTGCAAGAGCTCCAACGTCCTCAGTTGCTGGGCCTTCTGAACGACATCACGGTAGAGCGCGGAGGATCGGTCGCCGGTCGCGGCGAGAGCCTTCGCCCTCGCATCGAGTTCGGTTCGCGCGCGCTTGAGCGTGCTCGTATCGAGCTGGAGCTGGTATTCGGCGTAGGAGTTCGCGTAGGCCGTCGCCAGCGCGCGAGCCGCATCTGCGTCGCCGTTCTCGACGACGAATGTGAGGAAGTCGGAGTCGGCGCTGCCGGTGACCGTCGAGGAGAGAAGGAGCTGTCCCGGGGATATCCCGCTGACTCCCGCCTTCTTGATCGTGCGCTGCACGACATCCGGGACGCGGGCGAGCGCGGCCTGTGTTTGCACGCTTCGCGCCGGGTCACGCCCCGCGTTGTCGGTCGAGAGTCCGGTGACGGCGGCCCCGAGGTCCTGGCGATTCACGAGCATCGCTGCTGTGGCGCGATAGACCTTTGCCTGCTGCAGAGAGAGCGCGCCGGTCACGAGTGCGACGAGGACCACGCTCTCGATTACGACCCACTTCCGCCGCCGTAGGATCGCCAGGTAGTCGGAGAGCGTTCGCTGCCGAAGTGCGTGGGGACTCTCCGTCATCTGCGTTTTCGTTCCTCGTTTCGCTTTCGCCGAGTTGGTCTCGGATCCGGCGCCGTGCCGGCGATTCGTACATGCTGTCGTGCCGTACGTGCTGTCTGGGCAATCGATTACAGTAACACCGAGCTTGAGTGTACTTTCACTCGTTCGAGGGATGGTGCCTCTGGCTTTTTTGGAAACTCCGTATACGATGGGATTGAATGGTCGCAGGTGACGCAACGAATTCAAGGGACGCACCTTAGTCCGCCTGTGCTATTGCGCTAGTGGTACATCGACAAGAATAACGAGAGGACGGGCTCAAATGGGTGTTCATGGGGGAGAGGGTCTCGGCGAAGCGCCGGATCTGCGGGGGAGCAGAGCGCGGCCGCGTCGGTTCGTGTTCACGTTCTCCGCGTTGGTGATGGTCATCGGTCTTCTTGCGTTTTCAGCGGGTATGGCCGGCGCCACGCCCGGTAAGCAGACGTCGGCCGCCGACCAGTACGAGTCCGTGGTGGTAGTGAAGGCGGCGGTCTCGAAGTCCAAGCCGAAGCCGCCTTCGGGGAGTGCGCCTGCATCGACGGCAGTGGTCAAGTCGTCGACGCTTCCCTTCACAGGGATCTCGCTCGGCGGCGTCGTGGTCATCGGAGCCGGCCTCGTTGGCCTCGGCATGATGCTCCGCCGGCGTCAGCAGGACGACAAGATCTAGCCGACATTCGACGGATGTGCGAGGGTGGCCTGCGCGAGCTGGCCACCCTCGCTTTCTTTCCCATTCGTCACTGACGCGCGTCGAGGAACGTCAGCAGCACCTGCGCCGCTCGTTCTCCTGCCCTCCCGTCCCAGAGCGGAATGATCTGCGAGGGACGGTCTTTGGGAGGCGCCTCGGCAATCGCCGCTATTCGACCTGGATCCAAACCGAGAAGCGTGTTCGTTCCGAGTCGGAGGGTGACGGGACGTTCGGTCGTCTCACGGAGCGTGTAGCAAGGGACTCCGAGTGCGGACGTCTCTTCTTGGACTCCACCCGAGTCCGTAAGCACGAGTCTTGCTCGAGCCTCGAGCCCCAGGAAGTCGAGGTATCCCAAGGGATCAACAAAGCGGACGCGCTCCTCGAGGGCGACGCCGAGGTCAAGGTCGGCGATGCGCGCGCGCGTACGAGGGTGAACGGGGAATATCACCGGGACGGTACGCCCTAGGTCATGGATTGCGCCGATCGTGGCGGCCAGAAGGACGGGGTCGTCGACAAGCGCGGGCCGGTGAAGTGTCACGAGCGCGTACTCGTTCTCCACGAGTCCGAGTGGTTCCCAGGGTGCGCGCCCAACTGCATGTGGCAAGTGCGCGACCAACGAGTCGATCATCGTGTTGCCGACGAAGCTGATCGCGCTCGCGTCGATGCCCTCTCGCTCGAGGTTCTCGAACGCCTCCTCCGAGTGGGTCAGCAGCGCAGAGGAGAGGGCATCTGTCAGGCGGCGGTTGTGCTCCTCGGGCATCGAACGGTCGAAGCTCCGCAGGCCGGCCTCGATGTGTGCGACCGGAACGTGAAGCTTCACGGCTGCGAGTGCTCCCGCGAGGGTCGAGTTCACGTCTCCCGCGACGACCACGAGGTCCGGTTTCTCGTCGATTATCACGCTCTCGATGCCGGTGAGCGCACGCGCAGTCTGTTCGGCGTGCCTTCCCGATCCGACGGCGAGATGAACATCCGGCTCGGGCATGCCGAGCTCACCGAAGAAGACGTCCGACATCTGAGCGTCGTAGTGCTGGCCGGTGTGCACGAGCACGAGACGAAGATCGCTCCGGGCGCTCTGGAGCGCACGGTGGACGGGGGCGACCTTCATGAAGTTCGGGCGGGCGCCGACGACGAGCAGTACCGTCGTCATCGTTTGCAACCGGCGTTCGTGCGAAGGTGAGAGAGATGGGGCGGTACGCTGCCGGAGCCGTGAGCGATGCCAGCGAATCCCAGCCGCAAGCCGTGCCATTTGCGGTTGCGTTCGTGTGCATCGGGAACCAGGCGAGGAGCCCGCTTTCTGAGGCGCTGCTGCGCGCGAAGATCGGGGCCGCGCCGATCGTCGTGAGCTCGTTCGGGACGTCTCCACTGCCGCCGAAGCCACCGCTTCGGGGGGTCGTGGCCGTCGGGCGGAAGCTCGGGGTCGACGTCGGGGCACATCGCTCCCGCCCGCTCGTCGACGGCTGCCTCGACGGCGTCGGGCTCGTGATCGGTTTCGAGCCCTTCCATGTCGCCGCCTCGGTCATCGACGCGGGTGCGGCTCGAGAGCGGTCGTTCCTCGTCCGTGAGCTTGTTGCGTTGCTCGACGAGTGGGGCGATGCTCGCTCCCGAGAAACCATCGATCTCGAGGATCGGATCGTGGCGCTCCACGGCTTGAGGGTCGGTCGTCTCTTGCTCTCCACGTACACCATGTCCGATCCGGCCGGCGCCCCATACGAGGTCTTCGAGGCTCTTGGGCACGAAGTGGATGGGATCACGACCCGGGTCGCCGCCGATCTGATCGGCGCGTCCAACGTCGTCCGCTGAGTGGGAAGGCGCGGTCGTCCGGGCGCGGCCACGCGGCCGGAGCGCGCCTCGCGCGCAGGGGGTGTTGTCGTCGTCGGTCGTGCGCCCGCCCCATCTCGCGTCGGTCGTCCGGACGTCCTCCGCGGCCGCGCTCCTGCGGAGAGCTGTCTCCCCGTCGGACGGCGCTCGACCGGGAACGGTGCTCCTCGGGTGAGACGGTTGGAGCATCACGCTCGCAAGCGTAGTCGCGTCGGCTGAGCGACCATGCAGGAACCGGCTCAGGCGCCGCACATCGGACGGGGGTCACGGCTCGGCAGGTGACGTCCCTTCGGTGCAGAAGGGATGGGCTCACCCGCCGAGTTGTTTCGGTGTTAGCCTGCCCTGATGCGGTTTCTCCTATCGCGGCCGCTTCGTGCGCGAATTGGTGGAATGTTGGTGGTGGCCGTTGTGCTCGTCACCACAGTCGTCGGTGCGCGCGCCGAGTCGACTTCGGTGCCGATCCGTCTCGTGCTGTCGTCGCAGAGCCCGGCTTCAGCGGCGACCGCGGTCAGATCCTCGTCACCGAGCGGTGCCGACAGTCCGTGGAGGAGGTTCCTCGCCGGGGAGCGCACGTGTCCCGGCGGGCAGCGGACCGATCTTCCTGCCGCTCGCCAGGTCGCCACTCTCGTCTGTCTCGTGAATTACGCGCGTGCACGGCGAGGCCTGCGGCGACTTCCGGTGGCGCGGACACTTGCGAGTGCCTCGGCACGAAAATCGCGCGCCATCCTCCGCTGCGCGAGTTTCGCGCACGACCCGTGCGGTGAAGGCTGGAAGGCGACCTTGAGACTTCAGGGGTACCAGGGCTCGGTTGGCGAGAACCTGTATCTGGCGAGCGGTCCGTACGGTGCGCCGCTCGCTGCCGTCGTCGCGTGGCTCGATAGTCCCGCTCATCGCATGAACCTGTTTCGTCCCGAATGGCGAGAGCAGGGCCTTGCAGTAGCCGTCCTTCCGAAGTTCGAGGGCAGCCGGGACGTCGCTCTCTGGGTCAGTGTCCTCGGTGACGGGACGGCTCCGTGAGAGGAGTGTCCAGAACAGCCACCGGGTTGACCCGGGCAACGTGGAATCGGTCGCGCGGGCCGCGGGCCTGATGACGTCGCGTTCGCTCATCGTCGTTCTCGGCTGTGTGGGAACGTTGAGCTTGAGTGCTTTCGGATCTGCTGAAGCCGCCCGGAGTTCCCTTCCGGCACGTGCCGCTTGCGCTCCGGGCGCGATAGCCAGCATGCGCAGCCGCGCGTCGTCGTTCGCCGCGGTTGCCCTCCGACCGTTGAACGCTCGTAAGGCGCTGAACCGACGTTCGAGCATCCGGTTCGAGAAGCGAAACGAGAACGGTGCCGCCATGGTCTTCGGCGTTCTCGCCTCCCGCGTCGATCGTGCGTGTCGCGTCACGCATTACAAGGTGCAGCTGCCGATTCGACCGAATGGCGCGACCGGCTGGGTGCGTGCGGCCGACGTTCGGTTGCGGCCGGTGAGGACGCGTATCGTCGTCGACCTGTCCCAACGTCGGATCACGCTCTTCCGTGACGGAAAGATGATCCTTGCAACGACCGCCGTCATCGGAGCTCCGTCCACGCCGACGCCGACGGGTGGGTTCTACGTGAACCAACGGCTTCTGGCCGCGAACCCGCTGGCCGGATATGGGCCGGGCGCCGTGGGTATCTCGGCCTTCTCCCCCGTGCTGCTGAACTGGCCGCAGGGCGGGCCGATCGCGATTCATGGCACTGACGCTCCCGGACTGATCGGGTCCGCGGTCTCGCACGGATGCCTGCGGGTTCACAATTCGTACGCCCTGAGGTTCCTGCGTCTGGCGGTCGAGGGAACGCCCGTCGAGATACGGGCGTAGAGCGGCGAACCTACGTTGAGCCTGCCGCGCGCACGTCTCCGACGGCGACCGCAAGCTCGCCGAGGGAGTCGATCACCCGGTCAGCGAGCGCGAGCGCATGCACGTCCGGCGGATAGTGCCGGTTGGGATACGCGATCACTCGCATGCCGGCGCTCGCGGCCGCCCTGATGCCGTTCGTGGAATCCTCCACCGCCGCGCACGTGTCGGGTGCGAGGCCGAGCCTGTGGGCCGCCTCCAGGTAGACGTCCGGGCTCGGCTTGCCGCGCGGCACCTCCTCCGAGGAGACCGTCGCGCTGAAGCACTCCGTGATACCGGCCGTCTCCAGGACGGCGTCGATCAACGGCCGGTTCGAGGACGACGCGACGGCGAGTGGCAGCGACCCCGCCAGCTCCCGCACTGCCGCCACCGCCCCATCCACGAGCGGGAGATCGGTCAGATATCGGTCCAGCATCAGCCGGACGATCTCGTCGTTGATGTCTTCCGGTGTTGCGACGAGACCGAGCTCGTCGTGCATGTAGCGCGACCACTCAACGGAGCTCATCCCCATCATGGCACGCTGCGCCGCCCCCGAATAGGTGCCACCCCGGTCGGCGACAAAGGCCCCGCGCACCTCGTCCCACACGTGCTCCGTGTCGGCGATCACGCCGTCCATGTCGAACACGACGGCGCGGATCATCCGCTCATCCTAGGGCTCAGATGTGACGATGGGCTGCGAAGACCGTTGAGCCGCCACGTGCGAAGCTCGTTGACGAGATTCTGCGCGGTTGCGCTAGCGCTTGTCGGTGCGGTGGACAGCGACGAGCCGTGCGTAGACGATGTAGCGTTCATTCGCGAAGAAGCGGGGATGGCACGCCTGGAGTGCGAGTTCCTCGCGGCCCCGAGACTTCAGCCTGTCGAGATCCGAGGCGGGGACGATCACGTGGCCAGTGACCCGATAATCGAAGGTCGCGTATGGAGTGGAGAACTGCACCCTGTCCCCGCGGTTGAGGCGATCGATGTGCGAGAACGGTGCGAGGTACGTCGTTCGGTGCCCGGCGATGTAGACGAGTTCGCCTTCGCCCGGCATGTGCGTGCGCTGGTCGACGCCTGGCCCTTTCTTGAGAGACTGTGAATCCGTGCCTTGCACGACCACTGTGGCCAGGCCCATCTCGGGAATTCGGAGCCTGCCAACCGCCTCTCCCGGCGCGGTGGCCCTGCGATAGCGCCGCGCCACCCTTGCCAGCGGGACCACGCTGGCCTTCTGTGTCGTCGAGGTCGCCTGGAATTCGTGGACGCGCTCCTCGTAGGCGGAGGCCAGCTGTCGTTGGGCCCGCAGTGCGTACAGCGAGGTGAAGGGGTCCTGCCACAACGTGACCATCGCTGCCCACGCGAGAGCGAGGGAGCCCACCACGATGAGCAGCGTCCCCAGCCATCGGGTCGGCGACCGCTTCCGCGTACGTTCAGCGGTATGCGACTCAGCGGAGGTTGTCATCAGTGTCCACCAGGCGGAAGTGCGAACCTTGGAAGAATCGGCAGCGCCAAGAGTCCGTCTGCTGTCTCGGCCCTCTCCAGCAGGGTACCTGCGCCGGTAGCCGCAGCTCTGGCCGTGGAGCGTCCATCCGGGACCCGATGGACTCGGCATCCTGGGGACCGGCGACGTTTCGGGGCGACGCAGCCTTCGTCAGACGGGCTTGCAGAGGCGGTCGCCCGAATACGTCGCGCGTTGAGCGTCTGCGAGCTCCTTGTCGAGGAGCTCGTCGTACGCACCGGGTGAGTTGCCCTCCCACATCACATCCGGCGTCACGCCCGGGCCGATGATCGTGGCGCGATAGCGCTCGCCATGACCCGCGGGTCGTCTGCCGTGGGGGTAGAAGCCGTAGCAGAACGTGCCCGTGTTCTTGTGCATCAGGAAGCTGTTCTCACGTTTCCAGCCGGGGCCGTAGGCCGAGTTGAACGTGTCGACGTAGAGGTTGCGCCCATAGGTGTCGAGCGGGTTGCCGCTGGCGGTCGACCTGAACCCGTGCACCGGCGTCCCGTCGTACGAGAACGTGCCGAAGAGGTGATCGAACTTGCGGTAGGCCCAGTTCGTGTTGACCGTGAGGCTGGGGAGATCCCCTGTCCAGTGCGAGAGCCTGAGCTCCCACACCGCCTGCGTTGGGGAGGGAGTGAGACCGTAGTTTGGCAGCATCCTCTGCCACGCCTGGAGCGCCCAGTAGCTCCCGTCCGGAGCGGTGCACGAGGCTACGTGCCACGCGAGCTCGGGCCCCGTGTAGGGCTTGCACTGGTTCTTCATCGTTCGCCAGACGTCCTTCTTGGACGTTCCCCAGCCACCCGAGTAGTCGAGCTTGAAGTCGACCTGCTTGCGGGAGGGTGTCGGCGCGAGCGCGTTGACAGCGCCCCAGGCGAGCACGTTCGTGCGCTTGCCACGTGACGTGTACGAGACGACCGCGTTGCCCGACCCGTCGACCTTGAGCTCCACGTTCGTGGCGTTGCGGCCGACGATCGTCGAGGCGCCGGCACCAGCCGGGACGAGGAGGGCCGCGAACAGAGTGAGGAGAACGAGGTGCCGCACGCGCATCGCACCACGATCGTCGGTCAGGCTCGATGTTCGAGCTAGTCCCGTATTGGGTGAGAGTTGCTCCCGATCGAGGGATTAGCGCTCGTGGGTGCGAGGCACGATCGTCCCTCGCGCTATGCCGCGTGGCGGATCAGGGTCATCCCGTCGCGGATCGTGAGGAGCACCTGGGTGCTTCGCGGGTCCGTTGCGACGTGGGCGTTGAAGGCGGCGAGCGTGTCGCCCGGCTCGAAGACGCGACCGCCGTGCAGCGTGTTGTCGGCGACGATCAGGCCGTGGCTCGAGAGGCGGGGGAGGACAGCCTCGTAGTAGTCGATGTAGCCCGGCTTGTCGGCGTCCATGAAGACGAGGTCGAACGAGCCGTCGAGCCTGTCGATCGTCTCACCCGCCGGGCCGATGTGAATCGTGATCCGATTCGCCCACGGGCTGCGATCGATGTACGCCTGCGCGAGGGCGGCGCTCTCAGGATCGAGCTCGCAGGTGTCGATGCGCCCGTCGGCGGGAAGCGCCGCGGCCATCGAGAGGGTCGCGTGGCCGCTGAACGTGCCGAGCTCGAGGATTCGCTCCGCGCGTGAGGCCCAGACGAGGAACTCGAGGAACCTGCCCGCGACCGGGCCCGTGAGCATCTCCTCGGAACCGAGCGAGCGCCGGGTGTCGTCGGAGAGCTCGACGAGCAGTGGATCGTGCGGCGACGAGCATCGTTCGGCGTACTCCTGGAGGCGTTCGTCGATGTCCATCCGGGAACCCTAGCGTTGCTCCCCGCCCTGGAGTGGCGTTCCACGTCCTACGATAGGCCGATGGAGGTGGCACCCGTCGCGGTCGAGCAGAACGGCGACGTCTGCGTGCTCACGCTTCGCCGTCCCGACAAGCTGAACGCGCTCTCGTATGCCGTCGAGTCGGCGCTCGCCGCCGCCCTCTCGTCGGACGACGTGCGCCGGAGCCGCGCGATCGTGATTGCCGGGGAGGGTCGCGCCTTTTCTGCCGGCGCCGACGTGACGGAGTTTCGCGACGCAACTCCCGAGTCGATCCTTGCCTACTACCGCGAGACCGGAGCCGTGTACGAGCAGTTTGCAACGCTTCCGCAGCCGACGATCGCTGCGATTCACGGCTGGTGCGTCGGCGGCGGGCTCGAGCTGGCGCTCGCGGCCGACTTCCGCGTCGTGGACGAGTCGGCCCGGTTCAAGCTTCCTGAGGTCGCGATCGGCATCATCCCGAGCTCGGGTGGGACGCATCGCCTCGTACGCCTGCTCGGGGTGGCAAGGGCCAAGGAGCTCGTTCTCCTGCGAGAGCGCGTCGACGCGGACGAGGCGTACCGGCTCGGCCTCGTCACGGAGGTCGTCGGAACGGGCTCGGCGGTCGAGCGCGCCCTCGAGCTCGCGACCGACCTTGCCCGGCTGCCGCCGGTCGCGCTGGCGCTCGCGAAGCAGGCGATCGACGCGATGGCGGAGTCGTCGCGCGAAGCGGGGATCCTGATCGAGCGGGTCGCCTACGCCGCGCTCGCCCAGACGCCCGACGCGCAGGGGGCGGTCGACGCGTTCCTCGGGGATCAGGGCTCGAGCGAGGGCGGCGGCTCAGCCTGACCCCAGGCATCAGCGCCACCGTCGACGACGACGGTCGTGCCGGTGATGTACGAGCCTCCTGGGGAGCAGAGGAACGCGATCACGGAAGCGACCTCGTCGGCGGAGCCGAGTCGTTGCAGCGGCACCGCGCGTGCCCACTTCTCGAGGTCGGGGTCGTACTGCTCGAGCCCCTCCGTGGCGATCGTCCCGGGTGAGACGCAGATCGTCCGGATACCGAAGCGGCTCCACTCGAGCGACAGGCCGGAGGCGAGGTTCTCGAGCGCCGCCCGCGCGGACGACCCGTGTGCGTAGCCGGGTATCCCGCGCCGGGGGCTGAAGCCGACGAAGACGACGACCCCGGTTCGTTGAGGGATCATTGACCGCTCAGCGACAAGCCGTGTGATCGTCCAGGCGGCATCGACGGCGAGGTGGTAAACGGCCCGCCAGCCGTTCGGCGAGATCTCCTCGGCCGGCGCGCTGAACTGCCCGCCTGCGTTGTTGACGAGAAGGTCGATCGATCCGAAGCGGTGGAGCGCCGCCTCGACGAGGGCCTCGACCTGATCGAGCTCTCGGACATCGGTCGGTACGGCGAGACACTCGCCGCCGCGCGCCTCGATCGAGGCGGCCACCGCCTCGAGTGGGGCGCCCCTCCTGCCACAGATCACGACCCTCGCGCCCGTGCGCGCGAGCTCGATCGCGGTGGCGGCACCGATCCCTGTCCCGCCACCCGTGACGAGCGCCACCCTGCCGGCGTTCGCGCCGGGGCCGAGCACCGAGGCGTGAGGGTCAGTCAACGCGGTCACGGTCCGAGTCTGCCGGAAGTGGAGGGGCGCTGCACTCCAGGGCGGGCGCCGGTCCAGCCGACGGCCGGGGCTGGTCGAGGGTCGAGGTCGAGGGCGTTACGCCGCGACGTCGTCCCGGAGCAGCCCCGGAGGTCGGGAGGAGATGCTAGTGGCCGTCGAAGAAGCCGCCGCCGAGGCTGGCCAGCGAAGCGAGCGCGGCAAGCGAGACGACGAGGCGGAGAAGGTTTCCCTTGCTGATCATGATCCGCAGTTCCTTTCGGAGGGGGGCTCTGCCCGCACGACTGCTGCGGGACTCTGTCGAACTCCCTCTTTCTGGATGCTCAGGGGCCGCGTGTCGTCCCCCGAACGGGGGTTTTCCGTCCCGCGACCGGGGGAGGGTGCCTCCGCGAGCCGCTTCTACAGGTCGATTGGCTGGAGCGCCACGGCCGCTTCGCGATAGAGGCGCGCGGCCTCGGCCTCGTTCTTGCGACGGAGCTCGAGCTCCCCTCGCGTCATCCAGGACCGCGCCTGGTGGCCGACGGAATCGGCCGAGGCGTAGCTCTCGTCGACGTCGGCGAGGAGACGCTCGGCGCCTTCGAGATCTCCCTGTTCGAGGTGCGCGCGGGCGAGGACGAGTCGCGCCGTGCCGATCTCCTGGACGTGGTCGATCCGTCCTTCGAGAAGCTCGAGCGCGCGGCGGGCGACGGCCTCGGCCTCCTCCAGGTCTCCCTGCTCGCGGTGGATCTCGGCCAGCGAGCTGAGCACGTAGCCTGCCTCCGCCTCGAGGTTTGCGTCGACGAAGATGCCGAACGCCTCCCGGAGCTGTGCGATCGCGGTGCCGTCGTCTCCGAGCTCGTGGTTGATCCCTGCGATGTTGTTGATCACGCGGCCCCTCGTGACGACATCGCCTATCTCGGCGTAGAGGTCCCTCGAGGTCTCCGCGTACCGTCGGGCGAGGGCCCAGCGCCCGAGCCGCTCCGCCACGAGGGACGCCTGGAGATGCACCTCGGCGCGGCGGCGGACGTCGTCGATCCCGTCGGAGAGCTCGAGCGCGCGGTCGATGTCCTCCCGCGCGGCGTCCAGGTCACGCTGGCGGCGGTGGCAGCGAGAGCGCCACTGGTGGATGTCGAGGCGGAGCCGGTCGTCCTGCTCGGCCGCTGCGTCGAGCAGCTCGAGGGCTCGGCCGAATTCGAGCTGCGCTGCCGTCATCTGCGAGAGCATCGTGCAGCACACGGCGGTCAGGTAGGTGACTTCTGCCTGCTCCAGCTCCGAGCCCTCCGGTCCCTGGGCTGCGGTCCGCGCCTCGCCGAGGAGGTCGGCCGCCTCTCCTAGCCGGCCGAGCCGGATCAGAGCCCAGGTCTCGCCGCCGATAGCGCGGCGCGCGGCGGCGCGCGGCGTGCCGGGTGCGAGAGAGTCGAGCAGCGACCGGAACACCTCGAGCGCCTCCGCGTAGCGATGCTCGTCGAGGAGGTGGTTCCCGCTCGCGAGCTCCTCGTCGACGCGCTCGAGGTCGGCGGAGCTGAGCCCGGTTCGCAGCACGAGCGTCTCGACGCCGAGACGCGATGCGAACCAGTCGAGCAATTCACCCGAGGGGATGATCTCGCCGCGCTCGATCTGGCTCACGTACTGCTTCGTGAACCGGCCGGCCGCGAGCCCTTCCTGGGTCATCCCGGCGGCCTTCCGGAGCATGCGAACGCGCTCCCCGATGCCGGGTATCGAATCGACCGTCGCCGTCTTCACCACAATCCCACCGCCAAGGCCCCCAGATCGCGCCAGGTGTCGTCTCAGTATGCAGGACGACCAGACGATCGTGGGCGCCGGCGCTGTCCCGACGAAAGAGCGGCGGGGGTGGGATTCGAACCCACGGACGAGTTGCCCCGTCAGCGGTTTTCAAGACCGCCCGATTCGACCGCTCTCGCACCCCGCCGAGCCCTGAGTGTATGCGCCTGTGGTGTGCGTTCGGTTGCGGAACGGCCCTCGCGCCGCTGTCGGTAGGCTCGGTGGCGATGGAGTCTGCCGGCCCTGCACGCGAGCTCGACGGCCCCGAGGTGTCACCGTCCCCTTTTCGAAGCGCGTTCGGCCGGGCGCGTAACGAGGCTGCCCAGGGCGGCGGTCCGTTCTCGGCCGACCAGGCCGGCACGGGGATCCGGCGCTTCGAGTACCGGCTCGAGCGGCGCCGCGGCAAGCGGTCCGCCGACGAGGCCGACTGGAACAGGCTTGGCCGCAAGGGCTGGGAGCTCGTCGGCGTGACGCGCAAGCACGCCGCCTTCAAGCGCCCGGTGGTCTAGCCCTCAACCGCTGATGCGCTCGGGTGCTCCGTACGGGCGCAGCACGTCCGGCACCTCACCCTGGAAGTTCTCGAGGATCGCGAGCACGGCACGGTCGGTGACGACGGTGCCGTTGAGCGTGTGCGGTGTCTCGAGGCCCTCGTCGCTCCGGAAGCGGATGCCCAGGCGCCGCGCCTGGAAGTCCGTCGTGTTCGAGCACGACGTCACCTCGCGGTAGCGCTCCTGAGCCGGGAACCACGCCTCGATGTCGATCTTCTTCGCGGCAGGAGCGCCGAGATCGCCGGCCGCGACGTTCACGACCCGATACGGGAGCCCGAGCTGCGTGAGGAGCTCCTCCTCCAGGGCGACCATGCGATCGTGCTCTGCCCAGGCGTCGTCCGGCGTCGTGAAGACGAACATCTCGACCTTGTTGAACTGGTGCACGCGGAACATCCCGCGCGTGTCCTTGCCCGCGGCGCCCGCTTCGCGGCGGAAGCAGGTGGAGAACCCGGCGTAGCGCAGCGGCAGCTCGCCACCTTCGAGGATCTCGGACATGTGCATCGCCGCGAGCGCGACCTCGGACGTCCCGGTGAGGAAGAGGCCGTCCTGCTCGAGCTCGTAGATGTTCGACTTCTCGGTCGGGAAGAAGCCGGTGCCGATCATCGCCTCCTCGCGCACGAGGACGGGTGGGAGCACCGGCGTGAATCCCGCGGCCGCCACGTGCTCGAGCGCGAAACGGTAGAGCGCGAGGGCGAGAAGCGCCGTGTCGCCGACCAGGTACCCGAAGCGCGAGCCCGAGAGCCGCGCTGCGCGCTCGAGCTCGAATCGGCCGATCTCGCTCGCCTCCTTCACCTCGGTGAGCACGGGTGGCTCGCCCACGCGGCGGAGCTCCTCCGCGTCGTCCTCGGTGTCGCCGTCCGGTGCGGACGGGTGCGGAGGATTGGGAACGATCGCGAGCGCAGCGTCGCGTGCGGCCTCGGCAGCGGCGAGCTCCTCCTCGGCGCTGCGGAGATCCTCCTTCACCCGTTGCAGCTCCTCGAGCTGCTCGGGCGTCGGCTTTCCCTTCAGCTTCGTCCGGCTCCGCAGGTCGTCGACGCGAGGCACGAGCGCGCGCCAGCTCTCGTCTGCAGCGAGGAGCTCGTCGAACGCCTCGCCTGCGCCCTTGCGTGCGAGGGCGGAGCGCCAGCTCTCCGGGTCGGCGCGGGCGGCCTTGAGGTCGATCATGCGAGAGATTCTAGGTATGCGTCGATGACGGTGGCGACTCCCTCGACCTCGGCGCTCGGGCAGACCCAGTCGGCCTGCTCGCGGAGAAGGGGGTTCGCGTCGTCAACGGCGATCCCGTATCCGGCGGCGGCGATCAGCTCGATGTCGTTCTCTCCGTCGCCGAAAGAGACGATCCGGTCGAGCGAGAGGCCGAGACGTGCGGCGACGAACGCGATCCCGGTGCCCTTCGAGGCCGCGGGGTTGCCCATCTCGAGCAGATGGGGCAGCGACGTCGTGAGGTAGACATCGTCGGCGAATCGTTCGGCGACGCGCGTCCGGAGCGCCGGGATATCCGCAGGGTCGGCGACCGCGACGAGCTTCGTCGGCGGGTCGACGAGCCACGCGACGAGGTCGCCGACCTCCTCGACCGGGAGGTGCTGGAACTCGGCGTAACGGCGCGAGTACTCGGTATGCCTGTCGACGTAGAGGCGGTCGTCCACGTAGCAGTTCGGGGGATGGCCGAGCTCGGTCAGGAGCGTGATGATCTCTCGCGCAGGCTCGAGCGCGAGCGGCTCGTGGAGCAGGAAGGTTGCCGTTGCCGGGTCGACGACGGCGGCGCCCTGGTAGCAGACGACGGGCTCGGCGATCTCCGCCTGCTCGAGGAACGGGCGCACCGAGCGAAACATGCGACCCGTGGCGACGATCACCGGGATTCCCGCCGCTTGGGCTCGCGCGATCGTGGCTCGCGTTCGCGGGCGGAGGAGACCGTCGCGGCCGACGAGCGTCCGGTCGAAATCGCAGGCGAATGCCTGGACATTCGCCGGAAACGACGCGGGAAGGTTCAGCCGCCGGCTGATTGCGAGACGTACGCGGCGACGTCCGCGATCTGCTGGGGCGTGAGCGAGTCCGCGAAGGCCGGCATCCCGCCCTGCCCCTTCGTGACCCGCGTGACGACGAGGACGTCGTTCGGCTTGGCCTGGTCGAGGTTCGGGCCGACCGTTCCCGTGGCACCCGCGTCCGCGAGCGTGTGACAACCGGTGCAGCCCGACGAGCCGGTGAAGACGGCCTTGCCGGCCGAAGGATCGCCGGTGAGAGCGAGGGCCGGCAGGTCGGCCGTGTCCGTCGTCGTCGTGGGCAGCGTTCCGACGACCTCGTCGGGGGTTGCCGTGGTCTCCGTGCCGTCGAGGCAGCCACCCGCGAGGAGGCCGATCGCGAGGACGAGCAGGAGGGCAACGACGTGGGACCGGCGCATGGATCGTGAGTGTAACCAGAGGCGTCGGATTGCGTAGCATGTACCCATGCTGGTGGGCCGATCGATGCACGAGCGGTGGTTGTCCAACGCGTACGTTCTCGGTGATGCGCCCGGTGGGACGGCCGTGTTCGTCGACAGCGGTGCACCGCTCGAGCCGCTGCTCGAGCTGGTCGAGCGCGAGCGGCTGACGCCGACGCACCTTCTCCGGACGCACGCCCACACCGACCACGTGGAGCACGAGGACGAGCTCTGCTCACGGTTTGGGATTCCTGTCGTGACGGGGGACGTCGTCACGGGTGGGCTCGACGTCCGCGCGCTCTCGCTTCCGGGTCACTCCGACGACGGGCTCGCGTTCGTCGTCAACGATGCGCTCTGCTTCAGCGGCGACGTCCTCTTCAAGGATGCCGTCGGTGGCGGCCCTGCCGACGTCGTCGAGCACTCCGTGATGGAGGGGCTGATGACCCTGCCGCCCGAGATTCGCGTCCTCCCGGGTCACACGGAGGAGACGACGATCGGGCGTGAGTGGGAGAGCAATCCGTTCGTCACCTACTGGCGTGGTGTGGCGCCGTCGCTCGGCGAGGCAGTGAAGGTCGCGGGTGACGATGCCGAGCTGGTCGTCTGGTCGCCGGACTACGACGGCAACGGCAAGGCGCTCGTGCGCTTCGCCGACGGGCGCGAGGCGATCGTCGGCGGCTCGCGCGTCGCGCGCGGCTGAAGCTCCCCACGGTGGCCGGTGGCCGGCTTCAGCCGGTCGCCCCGGTTGACGGCAGCCGATACGGTGCCGCTGTGCGTCTCATCGTCGCCCGCTGCGAGGTCACCTACTCGGGCCGCCTGAACGCCGTCCTTCCGGAGGCGGTGCGCCTGCTGATGTGGAAGTCGGACGGCTCGTTCCTCGTCCACGCCGACACCGGCGGGTACAAGCCGCAGAACTGGATGACGCCGCCGACCGTGATCGAGCACGAGGGCGAGCCGCTCGAGCGGCTCGTCGTGCGCAAGCGCGCCGGCAAGACGGAGGATCGCCTCGACGTCAGGATCGTCGAGATCCTGAGCGATGCCGAGCACGACATGGGGGAGGCGGCGGCGCTTGCGAAGGACGGCGTCGAGCGCGACCTGCAACTCGAGCTCGCCGGCCGCCCGGACGTCCTCGGCGAGGGTCTCCATCTCGTCGAGCGCGAGTGGCAGACCGACATCGGGCCGGTCGACCTCATGTGCCGCGATCGCGACGGCGCCTGGGTCGCCGTCGAGATCAAGCGCATCGCGACGATCGACGCCGTCGAGCAGCTCACCCGGTACCTCGAGCGCATCCAGACGCTGCCGGGGATGGCCGCCTGTCGTGGGATCCTCGCCGGCCAGAAGGTCGTCAAGCAGGCGCGAACGCTCGCCGAGTCGCGCGGGCTCGCCTGGGTCGAGGTCGATCTCGGCGTGCTGCGCGGCGAGAAGGAGCCCGAGCTGACGCTCTTCGAGGGCTGAACGGCCGGTGTCCGTTGTGGACACTTGTGCCACGCGGGCGTACACTTCACGATATGCGGGTGGAAGTTGGTGTTCGTGAGCTACGGGAGAACCTGTCCGACTGGCTGGATCGCGCCGCCGCGGGCGAGGAGATCCTCGTCACGGAACGTGGGAAGCCGAAGGCGCTGCTGAGCGCTGCCGAGACCGCCTGGGACCGCATGGTGCGGGAAGGCAAGATCACGCCGCGAACGGGGACGGGCCCGCCCGAGCTTCCCCGGCAGCTCGAGTGGCTCGGCGAAGGGCCGACACTCAGCGACTACCTGCAGTGGGTGAGGGGCGGGCCTTGGCCGGGACCTGGCTCTGAGCCAGGGCCGGGGCACCAGGGGGCGTGATCGCCTACTTCGACTCGTCCGCGCTCGCCAAGCTGTTTCTTCCCGAGTCGGGATCCGCTGAGGTGGAGCGGGTGTGGACGAGTGGCATTCGGCGCGCCACGAGTCGCGTCGCGCACGCAGAGCTTGCCTGCGCGCTCGGCTCTGCCGTGCGGCAGGGACGTCTTGCCCACCCCGACGCGGGCGCGGTCGACGGTACGTTCCTGCGCCGGAACGCGGATCTGATCGAGGCGGACGACGGCATCGTCACGGGCGCTGCGGTCCTCGGAGTCAGGCACGGCCTCAAAGGTCTCGATGCGATCCACGTCTCGAGTGCGCTGAGCCTTCGTGCGTTCGATCCCCTCGTCATCTCGTGGGACGAGCGACAACGCGCAGCCGCGCGGGCCGAAGGTCTTACGGTCTATCCCGAGACGACGACCGCTGCCTTGAGGTAGTCGACCGGCGGATCGGCGAGCAGGCCCGCCACTCCCTCGAGGCCGAGCTGGTGCGTGATGAGCCGCTCGAACGGGTAGGCGCCGCTGCCGAGGAAGGCGAGCGCCGTTCGCACGTGCCGGGGGGTGTGGTGGAACGCGCCGCGCAGCGTCACCTCTTCGTAGTGGATGCGGTACGGATCGACCGCGATGCGGGTCTCGCGCGGGAGCCCCCCGAACGCGAGCACCGTGCCGCCGGGGCGCACCAGCTCGAGCGCGGTCTCCCACGCATCGATCGTCCCGGCGGCCTCGATGACGATGTCGGCCTCCTGACCGGTTCCCGTCTCGGCCCCGAAGAGCGGCGCGAGCGCCTGGCGCTCGGGCCGCGAGCCGACCCCGACGGGCCAGCCGCCGGCGTCCGCGATGCACGCGCACAGCATGAGGCCGATCGGGCCGAGCCCGAGCACCGCGACCGTGTCGCCCGCCGACGACCCCGGCCGCCTCGACGCCGTGGAAGCAGCACGCGAGCGGCTCCACCATCGCTGCGACCTCGGGTGGGATCCCGGCCGGGACGGGCAGGAGGTTGGCTTGCGCAATGCGCTCCGGGACGAGGATGAACTCTGCGTACGAGCCGTTGAGGAGGGGGAGGAGGTGCGTCGCACAGCGTCTCCTGGCCGCGCGCGCAGGCGGGGCAGGAGCCGCACGGCGCCGAGTTCGCGGCCACGACCCGTCGGCCGGTGGCCATGTCGACGCCGCAGAACTCGTGGCCGAACGGGCTCGGCGGTGCACCCAGGAGGACGGGATGGCCGCGCCGGAACGCCTTCATGTCCGTTCCGTCGGTGAGCGCGACCTCGACCTGGACGAGGACATCGCCGTCGGCCTGCGGGCTCCGGCCGCGGAACGTCCTCGAGCCGGAGGTCGCCCGGCCCGTGGAAGATGAGGGCCCTCACCTGCGC
Organism: uncultured Thermoleophilia bacterium; assembly: GCA_963727515.1. Taxonomy (GTDB): domain Bacteria; phylum Actinomycetota; class Thermoleophilia; order Gaiellales; family Gaiellaceae; genus Gaiella. The sequence goes on from CAVSGN010000002.1 coordinate 382,569, forward strand.
TCCGGTCGTCGGTGGCCGGCTTCGGCCGGTTGCCAGGGTGCCGTCCTCACGGAACGAGCACCACCTTGAGCGCGTCCCCGGAGCGTTGCAGCGCGAGCCCCTCGTCGAACCGCTCGAGGGGCAGTACGGTCGCCTCGGGCAGGTCGAGCTCGGGCAGGAGCGCGATCGCCTCCTCCATGTGCCGGGCGGTCGACGAACGCGACCCGACCACCGTCAGCTCGCGGCGGTAGATGCCGTCGGCCGGGACTGTCCCGGCGTCGGCAAACAGCAGCACCGTTCCTCCGGGCTCGACGGCCTCGAGCGCCGCGTCCGCTCCACCGGGGGCGCACACGACCGTTGCGTCGACCGGCCCGTCCGGCTCGCGACCGGCTCGAAGGGGATTCCGGTCGACCGCGAAGACCGTGTCGCCACGCCGCTCCAGCACCGCTCCGAACAGCCGCCCGATGAAGCCGTTGCCGACGATCAGGATCCTTCCGCGCGGTAGCCGCTCGGCGCCGCGCAAGACGCACGCGAGCGGCTCGACGAAGGTTCCACGGACGTCGTCGATCGAAGCGGGGAGCGAGAGCCACCCCGAGGAGCGGATTCGCTCCGCAAAGCCACCGGGCACGATCGTCGGCTCGGGAAAGCGCTCGCACGTCGACTCGTGACCGGCGAGACAGCGCGAGCACGTGCCGCAGCCGGTGTGGTGGATCAGCGCGACCCGGCCGCCGTCGTCGGTCGCCGCGACGACCTCGTGCCCGAGCACGGTCCCGGCCGGCCAGACGCCGATCTTCTCGACGTCGGAGCCGCAGAGGCCGCAGGCCAACGTGCGCACGAGCTGCCCGTGTCCCTCTGGCTCTGCGATCTCCTGGAGGGAGAGCTGCCCGTCCGACCCTAGAACAACGGCGCGCACGGGCATATCCTAGGGGCGGGGTTCCTGCGAGGGCGGAGGGGCATCATGGCTGTCAAGTTGCATCGCTGTGGAAACACCTGGATCAAGCTGAACGGTCACCCGTGCTGGCGCGTGCAGAAGGCGCTCGACGAGGCGGGCGTCGAGTACGAGATCGTCACGGAGTCGTGGCCCCGCCGCAAGACGCGGACGGCGCTGATCGAGGCGACCGGCCAGAGCGCCGTGCCGGCGATCGAGCTCGAGGACGGCACGTGGTACCGCGAGGAGTCGGCGGACATGGCCGCAGCCATCGCGGCAGGCAAGTTCGGCTCTAGCGCGAGCACCTGATCTCGTCCACCTCGAGGCGCTACAATGCGCCGCAACGGGGCCATAGCTCAGCTGGGAGAGCGCCTGGATCCCCTGCTGCCGGAAGAAACGTCAAAGCACGCGAGGCACGAGTCCGGGAGAACGAACAGGCGAACACCCTTCCCGAACGCACCGGATCAAGCCGTTGACCTCCTGGGCCGACGGCCGAAGTGGTCAGCGAACCTCCCACGATGCCGGCCGAGGCTCTTGCGTGAGTTGCGCGTGCCCGGCGTGGCTGAGCATCACCGCTCGCCCAGCGACTTGCACGAGTCCGCCGTCCAATGCGTCTTCCCACACGCTCAGCCGCGGGCACGACGTTCTCCAAGCCTCCATCGTCTCCGCGTAGCCTCGGGGACGCTCCGCGACCCATTCGAGCAGCTGGAGTGTCGACGCCGTGATGATTGGGGAGTGCATGATCTGGAGTCTGCCATGGCCCTCGTAGCCCGAGCGTCGGGAGGTCGGGGAAACGATCGAGACGATCGCGGTGGTCGGCAATCATCGCACCCACCAAAGGCTCGCGTGGCCGACCACAGCTCGCTCAGGCGTCACTCCCACACACTGGCGCAGGCGAGCAGCTTGGCGCCTCACGGGGCCGCATTCCGCATTTGTCAAGGAGTGGAGCCTGCAACATTCCCGAAGCGGTTCAGGGGCCAGTCTGATGGCAGGTCAGATCACGAACGAGACGCCGTCGCCATCTTCACTGTTCGGTGGAGTCACCACATGCCATGGTGTCGTTCGCGGGTTCAGTGTGCAGGCTGTCCTAGGTTCGTTCGAAGGTGAGGACGATCGTCGATGAGCGGCTGTATGCGCGGGCGCGTACGACGACTCGGAGTGGGGCTGTGCCGGGTCGGATTGTGATTGTGACTGATCGTGGTTTGGGTCCGAGTTGGCCGCGGATGCGGCGTGTGAGTACGCCTTTGCCGGAGATTGTGGCTGTTGCCTGGAGGGTTGTGGAGAGGCGTAGCTTGATTCGGCGGGTGTGTGGGCCGAGTTTCTTGGGTGCGCTGTGCAGGATGAGTCTGGGGGCGGTGGTGAGGACGCGGACGCGGACGGTTGCCTTGCCGGTCCGTCCTCGTGTGTCGCGTGCCTCGACGCGGATTCGGTGTGTGCCGGGTTTCAGGCCGCCCGTGCTGAACGCCGTGCCGGCGCCGATGCGGCGGTTGCCGTCGAACCATGTGATTCGTTGTTGGGGGACGGGCCTGAGTGCGTCGTTGTGGGCGACGGCTGCGAGGGAGAGCCGTTCGCCGGCGCGGATGCGGGTGTTGTTGGCGGGGCTTGTGACGCGGACGGTCGGGGGCCGGCCGACCGCGACGAATCGCTTCGAGACGCTCGTCGCCGTCGCGAACCCGTCGTTTGCGCGCACCCTCAGCCTCGCGTTCTTCGAGCCCGTGAGGAGGCGGCTCGGGACGTCTATCGTGCCGCGGTTCGGTCCGCTCCAGAGTGTTCGCCAGGTGCGGCCGTCGTCGGCTGAGTACTCCAGGGTGGCGAGGAGAGGGGTGCCGTCTTTGTCGCGTGCGGTCCAGCGGATGGTTGTGGACTTGGTGTCGCCGACGCGGGCACCCTGTTTTGGCCCTTGGAGTTCCACGCTGGGGTTGCTGGGGCTGCGCGCGGCGCTCCCGACGATCGCGCCACCGGTGACCACGTCGGCCGCGCCGAGGCGCGCGGGCAGCTCGCCTGGCTTCACGCCTGCTAGCGGCACGTCGGCGGCGAGGAAGGTGGCGGCGGCGCCGTGCCCTTCTGAGGTGCGTACGATCATCGGGACGTCGGCGATTGTGGCGCCGGCACGGTCGCGAAGAACGAGCCGGTATGGGCTCTCGCTAGCGGGTGATGGCGTGCCGCGTTTCGACTCGATGCGTGTGAGCACGACGACGCCACGGTCGACGAATCCGCGAACTGACAGCACTGGTTGGGGGGCGGCTAGCGTGACTGTTGACGAGGTCGAGCGGGTGAGGAGGAGTCCGCGGAGCGAGGTGATCGCGAACTCCCAGTTGATCGGTGAGATCCAGGCGTCGCTCGTCTGCCACGGAAACCACTTCGCAGTGCTCGTGTTCGCGCAGTACGACATGAAGTCGTACCAGGTGGCCCCGGGCGTCGAGAAGACGAGCTTGCCGTTGCGGACGTCATGGCCGATTCCGAGCATCGAACCGACTGCGTCCGGCCATGGGTCGGCCTTCTCGCCGTCGTCGTCTCCGCCGCAGCCGCCGGAGGCGTGGTCGGCCCCGAAGCCATGCAGGAGCTCGTGTGCGACAGAGGTTAGCGGGCGACGCATGTTCGCGATCGCCTCTGATCCCTTGCCGCCGATCGTCCGTCCGCCCTCGCTGATACCTGCGATCCCGTTGAGGCCGGCCGGCTGGTTGTCGTCGACGAGACCGAGTACGGAGTCGAAGCAGTAGTTGTGCCTGTCCTCCGCGTATTCGTCGTCGCAGCCTTCCTCCCCTGATTCGAATCCGTTGGCGTACCCGAGCAGGATCTTGTTGGCGTCGGGTGCGGCCTGGCACCATGCCTCGGGTAGGTGAGCGCTTGGGCAGAGGCCCGAGAACGCTGCTGCGTTGGTGGGGGCGGTCATCCAACGCGTGACGTCGATCTCAGCCCGCCAGTCGTCCGCACGCTGAATGCCTCCGTCGGCGATCGGGAAGAGCTGCTGCACCGCCGACAGCATCTCGCCGGGGAACCCCGGGAAGGGCTGGCCGGCTACCTTGAGGCGGAGAGCGGCAAGGTTGAGGTAGCCGGTGTTCAAGAAGGAGACGCCTCGCAGCCTGTAGCGGTTGTTGGCCAGACACACGGGGTCGCCGCACTCAGAGTTGCTGGAGCCGATCACCTGCGGCGCCTGCAGCTGCGCTTCAAGCTCGATCGTCCCCGCCTTCGTCCACTCCGGCGGCAGCGGGAACGTCACCGCGCCGTTCCCGGACTTCAGGAGCTGCGCGGTCGTCTGCTGGGCAAACCCCTGCTGCAACGTGACGTTCGTCCCGAACCCCTGCGCGAGCGGACTGCCAGGCAACGGCGTTCCGGTCTTGGTACGCCCATGCAGCAGGATCGTGGCGCCACTGACCTTCGCAGTCGACGGCGCCGCCACGACAGCGAACACACGCGCGACCGTCTTCTTCGCACGGACGAGCGTGACGCCGTTGTAGGTAGCGGCCGAGCCGTCCGCCGGTCGGGCCGGCAGCGGGGCATCGCGCTGAACGCCTTGCGTGACATCAATGCCCGTGATCGCCAGGTCGTAGTTCTCGACCACGGTGAAGGGGATCTGCACTGACCGTGGCGCCTGGCCCGAGGTCGGACTCGGTGTGGCGGTCATCGTGAACGTGCCGTTGACGACCGCCTTCGCGGTCTTGGAGGCGCCAACCCGCACCTTGATCAGCTTCGGGCTAGACACGGAGTCCAGCGTCACGACAGCGGTGACTCCGGCCGGGAGGCCCGTGAACGAAATCCCAAGCGGGCCGTGTGACGACGCGAAACGCGTCACGTCCACCAACGCCGGCAGCGACGCAGCGCCCCTTTGCACCGACAGCGGGAAGATCAGCGGCCGGAGGCTGAGTCCGAAATCGGGTGCTGGCGGGGGCGGGGGCGGCTGGCCCGGCGGCGGAGGATCGGGAACATCGAACGAGAGATCGTCGATCCGATGCGCAGGTGTGCTGTTACAAGCAGTGACCGCCGGGCTCGCCAGCTGGCCCGGCAGCACGATCTTGAAGAACGCGATCCGACCCTGCGCGTCGGAAATCTCAAGCCTCGTACCGTAGTCACCAGTGCCCGAAATACTCTTTGCCTGCCGGACGCCCGGGATCTCCTGGCCGCTCGAGTCGACGCCGACAAGCGCCACCTCGCGGGTCGGCGAGCCACTCGGAGCACCGATGTACAGCTGCACGAACTTCTTGCCACCCCCCGGGAACGTGCCCCAAATCCCGTACGGGGCGAACTCTGTAGACGGGCACTCCGAGATCGACAACACCTTCGAACCCGAATGGGCGCCGGAGGCAACCTCCACAACCCTCGGCGGAGCGCCCGATGCACTGCCGCCCGGCCCGCTACCGAGGACCACACCCGCTCCCACGCCACCAACACCGATGTACTGAGAACCAACGACCGAGCCCGCCGCCAGATCGTCGAAACCAACCACCCCCGTCGCCGCGGTCCGCCCCGTCGCAGCCCCAGACAACAACGCCGCAACGCCGACCGCCAACACAAACACCGAAACGCGCCAACGCGCCCTACTCATTAGCCAGGATGATCCGTCGCCCCCCAACCTACGCCCCTCCCGATCGAGAAAGGCCAGCCGAAAGACGCAGAAGCAGCGACACCCAGGCTCAAATCTACTGCAACAACCCGCAGCGTCAATCATCCGACAGGGGGATCCCCAACCCAAACAGGGCAACAAATCGCCACCGAATCGGACGCGGGTTGATCGTGCGACCGGAAAGGCGCAAAAGCGCAGGGGGAACCCCCGCGACCGTCCCAGCTGCCGACCACACGCTGTCCACGCCGCCCGCCGGCCCGCAACGGGTCGTTAGGCACGTCGAAGGTTCACATCCCTCCCTCTCCGCTCAAACCTTCCGATACCGCGACGAACAACGTCCCTGGGTTGCGTCTAGGATGTGGGCAGCCGCCTCATACGAAGGGATCGAAATGCGCAGCGCCGCCGTCGCCAGCATCGTTCTCGTCTCTGTCGCTGTTGGTGTCGCGACTGGCCTGTCGGCGTCCGTGGGACCGCCTGGCGTGTGGACCAAGGTGACCGACGGTGATCGCAGGAACATCGACGACGTCGGGCTAGCTCGGACGTCGGATGGCGTTCTCCACGTCCTCTGGCAGCGCCGCACGGGCCCGATCAGCACGAGCATCGTGCACACGCCTGTCACGAAGGCGGGCAAGGTCGGGGGGGCGAACGCGGTGCTCGGCGGCCTGCGGACGGTTGACGATCCTGCGGTTCTCGTGCTGCCCGACGGGACGTTGCAGGCGTTCTTCGCGAGCCTCGGCGATTCGGTTGATGAGTCCGGTGTGACGGGTGCGGTCGCGCCCGGGTCGGGCGTCGGCTGGTCGAGGCAGGGCGCGCGCGTCTCCTCGGTGCAGAAGTCCGTCGGCCCCGTTGGTGCGGCGTTGACCGCTGCCGGCGTTCCGGCGTTCGCGTACTCCGCGACGTCGACGCTCGGCGTCCACGTCGGCACGGACTTGGCCGAGGCAGATCTCGACGTGCGCCCCGACACCAAGTGCTGTGACTACGTGCCGGAGCTCGCGACCGACGCGAGCAGCGGGCAGATGGTTCTCGCGTATTACTCGAACGCGGCCGGGCGCTCGGGTACCTGGGTGCGGACGGTCGCGCCGACGGTCGGGAAGCCGGTGCGCGCTCCCGGGTCGGTGACGGGAGGCAAGTCCCTCGGGGTCGATCAGCACGTGGCGCTCAGCTCCCGGCTCGGCGCGTCCGGGGTCTACGTCGGGTACTGCAGCGGCTACCCGGTGTGCAAGAGCACGCTGTTGTGGCGCGTGGGAGGGTCGAAGCCGCTCAAGGCCGGCGGCAGCCCCGACGTCGAGGACGTCGACGTGACGCCCGGCCCCGACGGTCGCCTGTGGGTGCTGTGGCACGACGGCAAGACGAAGCGGCTCCATGCCACGCGGACGAACAAGGCCGCGACACGCGTCGGCCCGCTCCTCACCGTCGCACCGCCGAAAGGCACGAGCAACCTGTGGAAGCTCGCCGGGGAAGGCTCACCCGGGCCGCTCGATGTGCTCGTCTCGGCCACCGTCGGCGGCGCCTTGCAGACCTGGCACACACAGGTGCTGCCAAAGCTCCAGCTCGTCGCGAAGAAGAGCGCCAAGACGGTCAAGCTCGTCGTGACCGACGTGGGCGACCCGGTTGCCGGCGCGACAGTGAAGTTCGGAGGCAAGACGCTGAAGACGAACGCATCCGGGGTTGCGATCGCACCCAAGCCCACCGGGAACGCGACGGCGAAGGCGACAAAGCCCGGGTACCAACCCGCGAAGATTCAGGTCAAGGGCTAGCCGCTTCGGCCGCCGCTCAGTCTTCGTGCCTCGCCAGCGGATAGCCAATCCGCGGGGCGGAAACGGGACGAGGCGACCCCGGGAGAACGAACGGGAGAACACCCTCCCCGAACCCGCCTGGCTGGGCGGTTTGCCTCCTGGGCCGACACGCAGGCGATAAAATCATACGTATGTTAGTATCGGTTTGTGAGTAGGACGCGGACAACGTTCTCGCTGGATTCTCGTGTGGTGCGGGCGGCACGGATCGCGGCGGCGCGGGCGGGTAAGCGCGACTCTGAGATCGTGGAGGAGGCTCTACGGTCGTACCTCGCGCTCGACGTCGTCGAGAGGGTGCGCGAGCGGGCGGCCCTCGACGCCGGCGCCGCAGACGCGCTCGCCTACGAGGAGCTCCACGACTCACGCGCTGAGCGCTGATGCGTCGCGTCGTCTGCGACGTCGGCGTCGTCGTCTCGGGGTTGCTCTCGGCCGCAGGGCCGCCTGGCCGGATCGTCGATAGATGGCGGGACGGGGAATTCGACCTGATCGTCTCGCGGCTGTGGCTTGACGAGCTTGGGCGCGTGCTCGAACGTCCGAAGCTTGCCCGCTACCTCGACTCCGGCGAGGCGAGCGAGCTGATCGCTGCCATCCGTTTGCAGGCCGACCTGCTCGATGACCCGCCTGCGGAGCCAGGGCTGACGCCGGATCCGGGCGATGACTATCTCGTCTCACTCGCACGCGCGGCGATCGCCGACTTCCTCGTCAGCGGCGACAAGCACCTGACGACGCTCGCCGATCCTCGACCGCCAATCCTCACGCCACGAGAGTTCGAAGACCTGCTCGCCCACGGCCGCTGACGGGTGAGCGCCCGCCCTTTTCGGGATAACCAGGACGCCCGTAGGGCCGCCTATGCCTCCTGGGCCGCAGGGCCGACGGGATTTACGCCGGGTTCGCGTCGGGCGCGGCGGGTCGTGGGCCGAGCTCCGCGTCGGGCTCGGGCTCCGGCGTGGAGTCGGCTTCAAGCTCCGGCTCGGGAACGTCCGGAACCGGATCGGCGAGCGGAGGCACGTGCACGGCGGCGGCGGGCACCGCGAGCGGGGCCACGTCGACGGCGCGGGGACGACGGCGGAGCATTCTGACCTCGAAGGTAAGGCCGAAGATGACGCCTAGACCGAAGGCAACGACGGCGACGTGGTGGCCGAGGTTCTGGACGGCGTGGCCGATCCCGAGGCCGTCACCCCAAGAGCGGACATGGTCGCGCACCCAGTTTCCCTGTGGCTGAGAGGCAAGAAGTACCCACCCCGAGGCGATCAGCACGGGCACAAACGAGAGAAGGAAGCCGACCCGCGGGCTGCCGTCACGCCCGTGGAGCTGCGAGACGCCGATCACGACGCCCGCTGCGACCATCAACGCCATCACGCCCCAGTAGCCGCCGCTCGTCCAGCGGTTGAAGTGGGGCACGTACCAGAGCAATGCTCCTGCAGCCGCGGCACCCAGAAGCGTTGTGAGTGCCCGGATCCAGTGTCGTCTCATCGTATGCCTTCCTGGCGCTGCGTCAGGGATAGCGGATAGCTATCCCTCGGTCTCGGAGCCACTCCCGCTCCCACTCACGCTGGTGAGAGTGGCCTGTCCTGCAAGCCGCTCCGACCTTAGCGCACAGTGCCCGAAGGGGAGTGTCCCGTCCTCCTCCCTGACGTTGTTCGGTCGTGTTTGAACGAACTGCGCTGCCTTGGCGGGAAGACGTGGGGACCGGGGGACGGGCGCCTGCTGGGCGTCCGGCGCGGGGCGTTCTACCAATCCTGCCACCGAACGGGGCAGATCGGGCAGAAATGACGTTGGCGGGAGTCGTCTGAGCAAGCCGTTCTTGCCGAACCGGCTTCCCCTCCGGTCCACCGCACCCAGGAGGTCAGCGGTTCGAGCCTGCTTGGCTCCACTACAGAACACACTCGCAATCCCGCCTGTTCGAGCGGTTTGCCTCCTGGGCGGACATCCCCCCCGATGAGGTCGGGAGTCCCCGTTTGGGGGTTGTTCTGGTCGATGGCGCGCGATAGCTCGGCTCGGTCGACGAGCACCGATCCTGGTGCCGGCCGATAGCACTCTGCGGCCCCACCGGCGAGCTACCAGCAGAGTTAGAGCGCGAGGTGGAGCCTGAGGGCTTCGTCGAGTCCCGCGAGGAGGTCGGGTGTGAGTGCTCCGACGAGCGCGCCGACTCGTTCAATCGCGATTGAACGGACTTGTTCCGCCTGAGCCTTCGAATCGGCTTCGAGTCCGCTCGCGGTGGCAGGCAGGAACACCTGGAACGGGTAGACGCGCTCGATATTCGAGGTCACAGGGACAACCGTGATGACTCCCCGGCCGACGCTCTCGGCCGAACTGTTGGCGCCGTCGTTGCTGACGATCACCGCGGGGCGGCGCTTGTTCGCCTCTGCGCCTAACACCGGTTCGAGATCGACGAGGCAGATCTCGCCGCGGCGCATCAGCGGGTGCCATCGCCGACGGTGGCTTCCCAGAGCCGCTCGTCGTCACTTGCGGCCCACTCCGCCCAGGCTGCTTGGTAGTCGGGGCCGAGCTCCGAGGCACGAAGCAAGCGAACGGCCTTGTGCAACGCTGCAGATCTCGAAGGGATGCCTTGAGCTGCCGCGTAGACGTCAAGGAACTCGACGTCTTCGTCGGGCAAGCTCACACTCACTTTCATACTCAGATGCTACCACAGGTAGGACAAGTGGAGTAAGGCGACGCCAGCGGCCAAGCCCCTGGGTTAACCTATAAGTCAGCTAGCCCCCGGTCGTGTTGAGCGGTTTGCCTCCTGGGCCGACGCGGGGCCACTCCCAGGCGCTGCGTTCACCGGCGTCCGTGCGGGCGGCGGGTGATCGACGCCCTCGCCGACCCGATCGGTCGAGCGGGACGTTGTCGGCGCCCTCTGTGAGAACGCGGCTTCGGGCTACCTCCTGGGCCGACAGGGGGCGGCGGTGCGTGCAGCGCCTCTCCAGCATCGCCCACCGATTCGCTCCGTCAGGAGGCTCTGCGATACAGTCGCCTCGGTGGCTGTGTCGGTTGATCAGTCGGTGGGCGATCGGCTTGTTCGTACGACGTGTCCGCGCGATTGTTACGACGCGTGTGGCGTGCTTGTCAGCGTGCGTGGCGGCGAGATCCGGCATGTGCGTGGTGATCCCGCTCATCAGGTAAGTCGAGGCCGATTGTGTCGGAAGTGCTCGATCGCCTACAACGGGGTGCTCCGTGACAGCGAGGCGCGGCTGACGCACCCGCTGCGGCGAACCGGGCCGAAGGGATCGGGTCGGTTCGAGCCGGTTTCGTGGGGCGCGGCGCTCGGCGAGATCGCCGCCCGGTTGGACGAGATCGTTGGAGGCCCGGGGGCGGCAACGATCCTCAATACGCACTACACCGGCACTTGTGCGTTGTTGGGGACGGCGTTTCCGCTTCGGTTCTTCAATCGTCTGGGTGCGACGGAGGTCGATCCGGACACGATCTGTAACAAGGCCGGCTACGAGGCGCTCGCCTACCTCTATGGCGCGTCCGGGGAAGGGTTCGACCCCGAGACGGCGTCGGACGCAAGCTGCGTTCTGGTCTGGGGCGCGAATCCGTCGGCCTCCGCGCCGCATCAACATGAGCACTGGCTGACGGAGGCACCGGGGACTGTCGTTGTCGTCGATCCGATTCGGACGCCGACGGCGGCTGCGGCGGATCTGCATCTGCAGCCGTTCCCGGGCTCGGATGCCGCGCTCGCGTTTGTGTTTGCGCACATCTTCCATCGCGACGGTCTTCTCGATCGTGGGTTCGTCGAGGGGCACACGGTTGGCTTCGACGAGCTCGAGCCGCTGCTCGAGTCGTGCACGCCGCGGTGGGGTGAGGAGACGACGGGCGTGCCGGCCGAGCTGATCGAACGAGCGGCCCACGCCTACGGGGCGGGGCCGTCGCTCTTGTGGCTTGGCCAGGGCTTCCAGCGTCAGCCGCGAGGTGGGAACGCGTTGCGCGCGGTGGCAATGCTTCCGGCGCTGACCGGCAATCTCGGGCGACCGGGGTCGGGCTGGGCGTACGTCACCGGAACCGGCTCGCGACGCATCGACGACGACTATCTGGCCGCGAGTCACCTGCTGGCCGAGGCGCCGCCGCCGGTGAGCCAGATGGACCTCGCGGATGTGCTTTGCGACGCGGCACGTGCCCGGGCGCTCTTCTGCTGGAACATCAACATCGCTGCGTCCAACCCGCGCCTCGGTGATCTGCGTCGGGCCCTCGAGCGCGACGATCTGCTCACTGTCGTAGTCGATCTGTTCCAGACCGACACCGCCGATCTGGCTGACTTCGTGCTCCCGGCTGCAAGCTTTCTCGAGTCGGACGATCTCGTCTGCTCCTACTTCCACCACACGCTGTCGGCGCAGGTCAAGGCGGCCGACCCGCCGGGTGAGGCGCTTCCCAACGGTGAGATCTTCCGTCGGCTCGCGGCCGCCCTCGGGTACAGCGAGCCCGAGCTCTACGCGACCGACCGGGAAGTGATCGACGAGCTGCTGCGCCGAACCGGCTTCGGCGTCGAGTGGGACGAGCTTGCGGCTGCCGGCACCGTGCGCCTCTACGAGACGGCGAGGCTGCAGTTCGCAGACCTGACGTTCGCGACGCCGAGCGGCCGTATCGAACTCGCGTCCGTCGCGGCGGAAGCGGCCGGCCAACCTCGACTCCCCGAACCGTGGCACGACCTGCAACCGACTAGCGGGCGCCTGCGTCTTCTCTCCCCCGCCTCACCCTGGGCGCTGAACTCGAGCTTCGCGAACGACCCCAAGATCGCCCACAAGCTCGGCCCACCGACCGTGACGATGCATCCCGATGACGCAGCCGCCCACGGCCTTGCCGCCGGCGACATCGCCGAGCTGGCGACGACGACGGGACAGCTGCGCGCGCGCGTGATCGTCGACCCGCGTTCCCTCCGCGGCGTCGCCTCCTGCCCGAAGGGGCACTGGCCCAAGCTGACAGCCGACAACGCGAACGTCAACACCCTCAACCCCGGCGACCCCGCAGACATGGCTCGATCGACCAGCGTGCACGGCATCGAGGTCACCGTCACGCGCAGCGCGACTCCCACGGCAACCTAGGTCGAGCGCACCGTGCTGCCCGTGTGAATCACCAAGGTTCGTGCCTCGCCAGCGGATAGTCAATCGGCGGGTGGAAACGGGATCACGCGACTCCGGGAGAACGAACGGGAAACACGCTTACCGAACGGCCTGGCTAAGCCGTTGACCTCCTAGGCCGACGCGGGAATCGGCAGTTCGACCCGCTCGCGCGCACCACCGAAGACGAGCACCGGACATACAGATCCCTATTTATCGGACACACCGATACTTGATAACGGACATACGGTGCGCTACACTTCGATCCATGGAGATCGCGCTGGAAGCATTGGCTTCTGAACTGGGCACAACCGGCAGGACGCTTCGGCGTGCCGTGGCACAAGGCCTCCTGCGTGCGGATCGTCCGTCGCCACGCAAGGTTGAGATCCCACTTGCGGAGCGGGTCTTCCTACGTCGCTGTTGGGTGTTTTTGAGTCAGTTGCGAGGGGCGCTTCGCACGGAACCATCTGTCGCGTTTGCAGCGTTGTTCGGTTCCGGTGCTCGTGGAGACATGCACGCGGGAAGCGATCTTGATCTCCTCGTTGTACTCCGAAGTGGCGCCGACTCACGGGTGCTCGCATCTCGGTTGACGGAGCGCCTTGGCCGACAGGTGCAACTCATCGAACTAGATGACGCCAGGCGCGCGCCGCTACTGCTCGCCGAGGTACTTCGGGATGCTCGTGTCCTTGTCGATCGCGAGCAACTTTGGCCGATCCTGCGCCAGGAACGACCAAGGGTCGAACGGGCCGCGAAGCGTGAGCGCGCCCGCGTCAACAGGGAGTTCTCTGAGCTCTTCGCGGTATGAGCGAACTGTCGCCACGGCGCGGGGCGCTGCTCGAGACAAACCTCAAAGTGCGGATGGTGGACACGCAGAAGCACTTAGCGGCGTTGGAGGCTGCGGTGGCTGCGTTCCCAAACGAATTTGACGTCGATACGTTCGAGCGAGCCTGGAGCGGTAGCACGGAGGAGCGGCTGACGACCTACCCCGTTCAAGCCGGATACGAGAATGTGAGTAACGGCTGCATCAAGATCGCCCAAGAGCTAAGCGAGCTACGCGGGTGGTCGCCACCAAACGTTGAGCCTAACGCGAACGAGGCGCTCAAACACCTACACAACAATGGTGTCATCACCCAGAAGACGTGGGCTGCGCTGAAGGACGCCAACGAGCAGCGAAACGACGTTCAGCACGATTACGTCGGGACGGCCGCCCGCGGAATTCACAGCGCCACACTTGCCGTGCTGGAACACGCGCACTCCTTACTCCAGAACGTCGCACAGGACTTGCGCCAAGGCACTTAGATCCCGGACAGCCCTCGCGCGATCCGAGCGTCTACCTGCGACGCGATGTGCCACTTCGCGTGCCATGCAGGCATTCTGCCTATGACTGTCCAATCGCTCGCGGTGGGAGGCCGGCCTCCATCGGCCAAGGAAGCTGAACGAGCGCAGTTCGCGGCTCTCCATTGTCTCCGGCGTCAATCCCCGCTCGCCTCGGGCGACGCCGCCTGTCCGGTGCGTCCGGGAGGATTCGCCGTCCACGATGGAAGGCCGGACGCCTGACGAGACAGTGCGAGCTTCTCTTATCGACGGCCAGTGGTCTCCGTCGTCCACCGGGGAGACCTTTGGACGTGAGAACCCCGCAACCGGTGAGCTTCCGTGCGGCGGCGAGAGACATGCTGATCGTGCGCTCGCAGCCGCTTCTCAAGGCCCATCGCTCGTGGGCCTGGCAGGACCTGACAGGCGCACGGAGCAGCAGTTCTTGCGTGGTGTTGCGGGCGGGGCTCTGCCACCAGATCCGCGCCAACCACTACAACCGCTTCGACGTTCTCAGGCTCGAGATCGACCGCAGCGTGCGCGCGCCGCTCCACCCGACCGGCGGCGAGGACCGACCACAACCGGCTCGGCGCTCACTCGACCCGGTCGTAGAAGCAGCGGATCCCAAAGTCGATCCACTCAGGGTTGTCCCAGTCGCCGTGCCGCGCGCGCACCGTCGGCGCGAGAGCTCCGACGGCCTCGTCGGCGGAGAGACCGTCGCGCTTGAGCACAGCCGTCTCATTCTTCAGCGTGACGAGATAGTCGCGCACGTTCTCGACGAGCCCCGCGTCTGTGATCTCGCCGTGGCCGGGTACCACCGTCGCCGGTGCCAGACCGATGACCTTCCCGAGCACGTCGACCCAGAGGTCGCCGTCAACGTCGACGTCGTCCGGCGGGAAGTACGGGACGATCGGGAACATCCGCGTCTCGAACAGATCTCCGCCGAAGACGATCGAATCGTCGGGGAGGAGCACCACCTGATCCCCTCTCGTGTGGGCGAGCCCCCAGGTGAGGAGCCGTGCGGTGCGTCCACCGAGGTCGATCTCGGCGGAGGGCCCGTCATAGCTGACATGCGGGCCGACCAGCCGGACGTCGACGAGCTGCTCGGCGATCGACTCCCCGAAGCTGCGAAACATCCCGATGTACGCCTCGCCCTTCTCCCGGAGCTCATCGCGCTGTGCGGCGTTGTAGACGATCAAGGCCTCGTCCTCGAACACCTGAGCGCCGAAGCCGTGTTCTGGATGGAAGTGGGTCACCGTCAGGATCAGCGGCCGGTCGCCGGCAAGCGCTCGAGCGTGCTCGAGCACGCGGGCGCCGTTCGCCTGCCCCATGCCGGTGTCGACGACGAGCGCCGCCCTGCTGCCGAGGACGATTCCGACGTTCGGCACGAGCGGGACACGGCCGTCCGGGATGACATAGACGCCGTCGGCGATCTCCACCGGATCTCCGGAGATGACAGGGGAAGCGGGGCTGGGGGATTCGCTCTCGGACACGGTTTCTCCTTGGTCAGTCGTTGGCAGCGTTGAGCCGGGCGAGCTCGTCGCGGATCACCTCAGCACCGACGGATGCCCGCGGAAAACCGGTGTACACGGCGAGCAGCGCAGTGAGCGACTCGAACTCCTCGGCTGTGGCTCCGTGCTCGAGAGCCCAGCGAACGTGAGGGCGCATCCGGGCCTCCGCGCCTCCCTGCGCGATGAGCGCAGCGAGCACAAGCAGGCTGCGGTCGCGGAGGCTGAGACAGTCGTCGACCCAGGCGGCACCGGCTGTGACGATCGCCTCCTCCGCCATGCGCTCGCCGACCAGCCCGCACATGTGATCCCACACGTCCTCCTCCGGGATGGCGAACTGGCTCGCGTAGGCGGCGATGCCCCGCGCCCACCTGTCGGTCATGTCGACACCGCGACGTACGCCGATGGGTCGTCCCGGCCGATGCTCACAGCCCGACAATACAGCCGTGCCGCTCGGGCGGGCCGCATGTCCTCTGGCTCGCCTGGCAACAGCTGCGATAGCTTGTGTCCGGCCGTCCGACGATGGAATCCCTTGCCCTCACGAACGCGCGACTGGTCGACGGTACCGGCCGCCCCCCGGTCGGCGACTCTACGGTCGTGATGAGCGGAACGCTCGTCACTGCGGTCGGGCCGCGAGCAGAGGTCGTCGTGCCAGCCGGTTGCCGGGTCATCGACGTCGAGGGGCAGACGGTGCTTCCAGGTCTCGTCGACGCGCACATGCATGTCACCGGGATGCCGGGGCTGCTCGACGAGCGCGCGATGCTCGAGGCCCAGCTTGAGGCTTCCGAGATCCTGCGCGAATGCCTGCAATGGGGTACTACCACCGTCGGCCATGCCGGCGGGTGTCGCGAGAACCTCGTCCTCCGCGACATGATCGATCTCGGCCGGCTACCCGGCCGGGCGCGCCTGCTCGTGAGCGGCGTCGTCACTGCAACGGGCGGGCACGTGCGGGGCGAGGGCGTCGACGGGCCCTGGGAGATCCGGAAGGTCGCCCGGAGGATGGCGCTCGAGGGCTTCGACTTCTACAAGACGACGGCGACAGGCGGGTTCCAGTGGGCACACGAGGGGCTCGGAATGCCCGACTACACGCTCGAGGAGCTCGAGGCGCTCGTCGCCGAGGCGCGCCTGCGGGGTCGCCTCGTGCACTGCCACGCACACGCCCAGCCGGGGATCCAGAACGCTGTCGGCGCAGGTTGCGACGTGATCCTCCACGGGACGTACGCCGACGAGGCAGCCCTCGAGGAGATCGCGGATCAGAGCCTCGTCTTCATGCCGACGCTCTACATCACGAGCGAGCACTCGTGGGGCCGGACCGAGCGGCCGGCGCACATCACCGATCGGCTTCGCGCCGCCCACGGGCCGCACCGGGCCGCGGTGGCGCGGGCGCGCCAGCTCGGGATCACGATCGCGACCGGGACAGACGGGATGCCGCGCCCCGGCGCCCTCGTGCACGAGCTCTGCGAGCTCGTCGAGTGCGGCCTGACACCGCACGAGGCGATCGTCGCAGCGACACGGAACTCGGCCGAGGCACTGGGTATCGGCGACCGTCTTGGGACGCTCGAGGCGGGCAAGGTGGCGGACTGCGTCGTCGTCGACGGCGACCCCCTCGCGAACATCGCCATCCTCACAGATCAGGCCGCGATCGCGTTCGTGGTGAAGGACGGGCTCGTGGAGGTCGACCTTCGACCGGCGTGAAACCCTTGCTCCATCCGGTCCTGAGGCATGGTGGTCTGCGAGGAGTGCGGTCGCAACACCAGCGTCAGGACACGAGACTCTTCGTGTGGTGTGATCGTTGCGTCGGCCCCGGCTGGGCCTCTTGCGCCCTGAGGGCCGACCGGCCCCTCCGCGCCTGTGTCGCCTTTCGGGCCGGCAGGGCCGGGCGGCCCTGTAGCGCCCGCCGGCCCCTGGGCTCCGGTCGCCCCGGTGTCACCGGCCGGCCCCTGTGGGCCTGTCAAACCGGTCGGCCCCTGTGGCCCGGCAGGCCGATCGCCCCGGCTGGGCCGGTCTGGCTCCAACTCAGCGACGACTCACTCGATCTGCAATCGGTTGCCGCGTCGACGACGCGGAGTTGCCCGTTGTTCTTCTGGTAGCAGCCCTGGATGGCGCCACCATCCCCTGGAACGGCCAGCGCGATTCCAGCCGTCGCGGCGATCACTGAAGCGACAGCCACTCCGACGAGCAGCTTTCGGCGGCTCATGCGTCTCCTCCTCCTCAGGCAGTATTGGATCTTCGAGCCAGCCGAAGACCGGTTACCAGGCTAGGGCGCGCCGTAACCCCAAACCATGGTCCGGATGGGTGAAGCGGCCGGCAAGAACGAGTGAGCAGCTGCAGCCGACGCTGCTCTTCGCGTCCACCCTGCGGTAGAGGGTCACGGTCATCGAGATCCCAGCCGGTGGAGTGGCGGGGTGGCGCACTCATGCTCCCGGGCCGGCTGCCCGAGCCAATGACCTCCTGGGCCGACGGGGGCGCTTTCCGTGATGGCACCGCGGACGTTCGCGAGAACACATTCCTACCGCGGAGTGGTTGCATTGAACTGCGACCGCCTGGGTAGCCGACAGGGCGCGGAGGTGTGGCTCGACTGACAGAGAATCACCCTTGGTGACAGGCTCGCCGAGGCGTGCGAACGAGCCTGGGCCGAGTCGACCGGAGCCGTCGTGCCCCTGGCGGTGTACTGGTACGACCTGGTCGCAGCACAGACGAGAGCGCTCGACCCGCCGCTCGGGACTCGACCGCTCCCGGAGCTCGTCACGACGCACGCCTGACCACGGCGCCACCGCCGATCGACGAACGCATGCGGTGCCCCCACTCGCGGCAGAGGCGACGGTCGGAGCTTTCAGGTGCTGTTCAGGAACGCACGGGCCGACCCGGTTAGCCTCTGGCCGAAGACGGCACCGGCAACGCGAACAACGAGAGGAGAGCGTGTCATGGCTGTAGCCGTGATCCAGGAGTTCCCCATTCAAGGCGACGATCGAAGCACCACCAATTACGAGCGTGTGAACGAGGCGCTCGGCCTCGACGAGAATCCGCCTGCAGGCGGACTGGTTCACACCGCAGGCTTCGACGAGGAAGCCGGCGTCTTCCGTGTCTTCGACATCTGGGAGTCGGCCGACGCCTGGAACACCTTCTTCCAGGAGCGACTGCTTCCGGTCGTGCAGCCGATGATGGAGGCCGGCGCGCCGCCACCCGCCACGCGGGTGTACGAGATCGCCGCGCACAGGTCGTTTTCCTAGCGCGCCGACTGCCACTGCTACGGCGCTGCTGTGCCGGACCGCCGCCCGGCAGTCGCGCTCCTGGAGCCCGTGCTCGCCTCGGCATCGCTCTGTCGAGGGCCGGGTCATCGTTGCGGGCAGGAGGATGGCTCATCGCACCCAGGAGGTCAGCGGTTCGAGCCCACTTGGCTCCATCGCATGAAAGCCCTGCCAAGGCGGGGCTTTCTGCCTCTTTCAGTGCCGGGAGACCACCTCAACTGCGCGCCGCGCGCGGGGGCTTGACGAATCCTGTCAACGCTCCGACGGCGATCGTGACCGAGGCGCCGAACAACAGGACGGGCGTGTAGGAGCCGGAGATGTCGTTTCCGATCGAGAGCAGCAGAGGGCCGGTCGCGGAGGCCCCGACCATGATGCTCGCCGCTATTCCCATGATCGCCGCGATATGCGTCGTTCCGAACCAGCGCGGGTAGGTGGCGGCGCTGATGGCGCGTATCTGGCCCATGCCCATCCCGAAGACGAGGCCGTAGAGCAGAGCCACGGGGCCGGGGCTGACGAGCGTCGCGAGGATGAGCGCGGCAGCGAGCGTGCCGGCGGCAACCGGAAGGAGGATTCGAGCCGAGATCCTGTCGCTGAGCCAGCCGAACGCGAATCCGGCGCCGACGGTGCCGAGCACCTGGGGCAGGAAGACGGCGGCGGCCTGGACGCGGGTTAGTCCCTGCGCCGTGAGGATCGAGAACTGGTGGAAGATGAGCCCCGTCCCGAGGCTCGAGCTGAGTGCTGCGATCGAGGCGACGGCCCAGAAGCTCGTCGTGCGGATCGCATCACGGGCGGTGAGAGAGACGCGAGCGTGGTGGGCGACGCCTGATTCCTGCCGCGGCGCGCCGTCGGGCTCCTGGCCGATGTCGGACGGCCGATCCACGATCGCGAACAGGGCGATCGGGACGACCGTCGCCCAGATCGTGATGCCGGCGACGACCCACGCGGCCCGCCACCCGACTGCGTCGATGACACCGGTGAGGAGAATCGGCGCCAGCGCCATCATCCCGGCCGACAGCGTCATCGAGAGCCCGATCGCGAGCCCGCGCCGTCGGTTGAACCACAGGGCGATCCCCGTCTGCCCGGTGAGGCTGAGCGCGCCCTGGCCGAGCATCCGGATGCCGCAGAACGCGACCGTGAGGGTGAGGATCCCCTGAACCGCGCCGGTAGCGATCAGAGCGAGCCCGAACGCCAGGCCGACGACGAGCATCGCGCGACTGATGCCGGCCCGATCGATCCAGCGGCCGATCGACGGTAGCGCGAACGCCCCGGTGATGGTCCCGACGAGATACGCCCCCGACACGACCGAACGTGAAAGCCCGAGGCCGCCGATGAAATGGTCGATGAACACCGAGACGCCCACCGTCTGGCCCGGTGCCGTCAGTCCCAGCACCAACGTGCACCAGGCGAGCATCCACCAGCCGCGGAATCGCGGCACCGCTGCGGCGGCGGCGGGCGAGCCGATCGTGTCCGTCGTGGTCACCCCGCCGACCTCGCGGGCGCGGCTGTCCGGCGTCCGCGAACCGCGGGTCTACGTTGCACTCTCACTCCACCCTGGTCGTGGTTCGACGGATTGATGTCTGGTCAACTGTAGTTCTCGGTGAGGATGTGGGCCTGCGTGAGGCAGTGCGGTGGGTTGGCGTGGCGCATTCGGTTCGCTGGCGCCGGGAGAGCTCCGGCAGCGGCGGCGTCCTAGCTAGAGCCCGTCGAAGAACTGTGCGACTCTCTGGAGGACGACGGTCGCGCCTGTCAGCGCGGCCGGGTCGAGATCGGAGAGCTCCCGCTCCCAGGCGTTCACGAACCGGGCTCGTGTCGCGTCGAACTCGCGGCGTCCGAGCGGTGTCAGCGAGACGAGGACGACGCGCCGGTCGTCGGCGTCGCGTTGTCTCTCGACGAGTCCGGCGGTGAGGAGCGTGTCGATCATCTCGGTAACGGTCGCGGGGGCGAGATCGGCGGCCTGGGCGAGGTGGGAGGCTGTCAGCGCTTCCTCGTTGCGCAGCTCCGAGAGCAGCCGGTAATGGGCGAACCCGACGGCTCCCGTGAGGCGGCTGTCCCGGCTCCGGAGCCTGCGATGGGCGCCGAGCATTTCCTGGAGTACGAGCCGGAGCTCCTCGAGCGCGGCCGGGCGGGTCTTCGGGGGAGAGCAGGCGGTCATGCTGCCTCCAGCACGGTCTCCGTAGCGGCCCGGGAGCGCTGTTCGGACTGGAACCTCCTGCTGTGGCGCTCTGCCTGCAGCAGAATGATCGCCGGGATCACGGCGACGAGTGAGATCCCGAACGCCCACCAGTAGGCCGATGCGAAGGCCGCCGAGGTAGCGGTGGGGCCGGTGGCGCCCGCGAGCGCGGTGCCGAGCACGACGGCGAGGACGGCCGTGCCGATCGAACCGCCAACGCGCTGCACGACCGTGAGCTGTGGCGTGGCATCGGCGATCTGCTCCGGCTGCAGAACGGCGTAGGCGGCGCTCATGGCGGGCATCATTGCGAGGCCGATCCCGAGGCCACGGACGAGAAGTGACGTCTCGATCTCCCACAGAGGGGTGGTGGCGCTGACGAAGGCGAGCGGGAGCGTCGACAGTGCCGAGACGATGACACCCGCCAGTGCGACCGGGCCGCCGCCGTAGCGGTCGGCAAGCCTGCCGGCGAGCGGCATGGCGAACGCCGCACCGAGGCTTTGCGGAACGAGCAGCAGGCCGGTGCGCACGACCGAGTCACCGCGGACGACCTGGAAGTAGAGCGGCAAGAGGATCATCGCGCCGAAGAGCGATGCGCCCAGAAAGAAGGTGGTGGCCGAGGCGGCGGCAAATGCCCGGTTGGCGTAGAGTCGGACGTTGAGGAGCGGGTTGTCCGCCCGCAGCGAGTGGATGACGAAGACGGCGGTGAGCAGAACCCCGATCGTCATCGGCGCGAGCGCCTGGAGCGACCCGAAGCCGGCGCCGCTCCCGGCCTTGGCGAGGCCGTAGGTGAGGGCAGGCAACCCGGTCGCGAGCAGGATCAGTCCCGGAACATCGAGCTTTCCGGGGGCCTCGGCGCGTCCGACCGGGAGCAGGATCCAGGCCAGCGCGACGGCCGCGATACCGACGGGGATGTTGACGAAGAAGATCCAGCGCCAGCCGAGGTGCTCGACGAGGAGCCCGCCCGTGACCGGCCCGAAGACGGGTGCGAGGACCATCGGCACGCCGATGATGCTCAGGATCCGCCCCATTCGATGTGGGCCGGCCGCGCGCGCCAGGATGATCATCCCGGTCGGCATCAGCATCCCACCACCGAGGCCCTGGAGGACGCGGAAGGCGATCAGTGAGCTCGTCGACCAGGCAAAGCCGCAGAGCAACGATCCGAGCGTGAACAGGACGAGTGAGATGAGATAGAGCCGCCTCGTCCCGAGGCGCCGGGCCGCCCATCCGGTGACCGGGATCACGGCGGCGAGCGCGAGCATGTATCCCGTAACGACCCATTGCACCGAGCCGATCGGGCTCCCGAGGTCGACCGAAAGGGTCTCGAGCGCGACATTGACGATCGTGGTGTCGAGGATCGACATGATCGCTCCCGCCACGACGACGACCGCAAGCGGCCAGACGTTGCGATTGATCGCCGGGAGGGAGGGATCGGACATAGAACGTTAGTGTACCTAACAGTTCGTCCCCGAAGGATTGCGGCGACCCTTGACCCCGAGCGTCCTCCGTTTTCCGTGGCGCTACGACCGCGTCGATGCGCGTGGGGGGCGCGCTGCCGTCGCGCCGCTGGAGCCGCTGCTTGCCGTGCCCTCGCTCCGTTGCGGGCCGGTCCGGGGGAGCCATTCGAGCCAGCGGGGGAGGTACCAGTTCCAGTCGCCGAGGAGCGTCATCGTCGCGGGCAGGAGGATGGCGCGCACGATCGTCGCGTCGATCAGAACGGCGACGGCGAGGCCGACGCCCATCATCTTGAGGTCGATCAGGCCCAGGGTGGCGAAGATCGCGAAGACGGCAACCATCACGACCGCCGCGCTCGTGACGACGCTCGCCGTCGCCTGGATCCCGTGGGCGACCGCCTGATCCGTCGGCATGCCGCTGTCGTAGGCTTCGCGCACCCGGCTGAGGATGAGCACGTGGTAGTCCATCGAGAGGCCGAAGAGGATGACGAAGAGGAAGAGCGGCAGCCAGGAGGTCACGCCGCCGATCGACCGGAAGCCGAGCAGCCGACTCGAAGCGGCCGTCCTGGAAGATGAGCACGAGAACGCCGTAGGCGGCGCCGACCGAGAGCAGGTTGAGGACGATCGCCTTCAGCGGGATCACGATCGAGCGGAAGGTGAGCAGGAGCAGGATGAAGGTCATGCCGAGCACGAACGCGAACACGAGCGGCGCATGCGACTTCATCGAATCGTTGAAGTCGCGCGAGCTGGCGGTCAGCCCCGTGGTGTGGGCTTCCGCGCCGCTCACTCGACCGATGGTGGTGGGGATCACGCGTGTCGCGCAGCACGTCGAGTGCGCGGTTCGATGCGGCGTCCGTGCCGGTGCCGGCAAGCGGGATCTGGACCCTGGCCGCTCGACCCGAGTTGCTGATCTCGACGCTGATCGGCTCCTTCATCAGACCGGTCGCGAGCGCCGCCCGCTTCAGAGCGTCGATTCCGGCGCTGACCGCCGGCGCAGTCACGTCGGGGGCGCTGACGACGACGAGCGCCGGAACGGGCCCGCCGGGAAACGCCGCCTCGAGGCGGTCGTAGACCTTCATCACCGGCAGGTCGTGCGGAAGCCCCTGCACGCCGGAGGAAGCGGTGTGCAAGCGGAAGGCCGGGATGCAGAGGGCTAGGAGGAGCGCCGTCGCGAGCCCGCCATAGAGCAGCGGACGGCGAAGAACGGCTCCGACGACCGTCGTCCAGAGCCGCGAGCCGCCGCCGGCACGTCGCATCCTCCTGGGGAGTGGGATGCGTCCCCGATCGACGCGATCGCCGAGCAGCGAGAGGACGGCAGGCAGCACCGTCAGCGATCCGACGAGCGCGATCGCGACGACGAGTACCGATCCCATGCCGAACGACTGGAAGACGCCCGTGCCCATCAGGAACATGCCGGACATCGCTGCCATCACCGTCACGCCCGAGACGAGCACCGCACGACCCGACGTGGCCGCAGCGGTGAGGAGGGCCTCCTCCGGTGAGCGGCCACGGCCGCGCTCCTCTCGAACACGACGGAGGTAGAAGAGCGAGTAGTCGATGCCAACGGCGAGGCCGATGAGGAGAATCACCGAGTTGATCGACTCGTCGACGGCGAGGAGGTGGCTGAGCACGGCGGTCAAGCCGAGCGCTGCCAGCACGGCCGTGAATCCGAGCAGCAACGGGACGCCGGCCGCGACGAGCGCCCCGAATGCGAGGAAGAGGATCAGGAAGGTCACCGGTAGCGACGTGAACTCGGCACGTCGGAAGTCGTCGGCGATCCGCTTGCTGATCGCCTTGTTCGCGCTGCCGTCACCGACCTGCCCGACATAGAGCGTCGGGTGGGCCTGCTGCACGGCGGCTGTGGCCGCCAGCGTGGGGCCGACGCGATCCCCGGCGGTGTTCGGGTCCCCCGTGATCTGGAACGTGACGAGCGCCGAGCGCCCGTCCGCCGAGATCTGCCCGACGTTGCGGGCATCCAGAGGTGACGTGATCGACGCCACCGAGGGCACACGGGAAAGACGCTCGATGAGGTCGCCGACGGCCGCCGCCAGGTCCTCCTGACCGAGCCGGCCGTCGCGGCTCTGGATCAGCACGAGCTCACGCGCCCGCTCGGTCGGAAACTCCCGCGCCAGCAGCTGCTCGGCCGCGTGCGAGTCACCGATCGCGAAATCCTCGTCCTTCATGAGCACGAGACCGGCGGCCTGACCGATCACGAACGCCACGACCACGAAGCACAGCCAGCCGAGCACCGCCAGCCAACGATGGCCGGCACTCCATCGAGCTGCCTTTGCAGTCAGGTTCTCGGGCGCCATCGCCTGGAGCGTTGCAAGCCCGCGACGCGCAGCCATCGGTGATCATCCGTAGTCCGACGACGGGGTTCTCCCGACTCTCCCGCGACCCCGGCCCGCGCGTGGTGGTTCGGCGCTAGTTCCCGGGCCCGGCGAGTGGGGATCGGACGGGCTTGCCGCGGAAGCACCCGAGCGTGTAGGGGTATTCGAGCGTCGCGTGGTAGTGGTAGATACGGACGCGTTTGCCGGCGAGGATGATCCAGCCGGTGTGGCCGTGGCAGGCGTCGAGGTCGGCGTTCGTGAGCAGTTTCCCGTTCTCGCCCCGTGGGCCGAGGAGCGGGAAGCCGTCGAGTGCGTAGCCGACGAGCTTCTTCTGGCCGGCACCGGAGCCGGTCAGGCAGTCCGGTATCGAGTGATAGTGGTAGATGCCGCGCCTCTGCGGGTGGCCGTCGCAGAGATCCTGGGCCTCGTGCGCAACGGCATCGCGGTGCGAGTCGTCGAGCGCGTTGAAGATCGCGACGCCGTTGAGTGCGATGCCGATCATCCCCATCGGCAGGCACGAGGGCTTCGTGGCGATCTTGGGTCGGCCGGGAAGCGTCAGCGATACGGTCTGGGCGAGGATGGTGTTCGGGTTGCGGTCGAAGGCATACGCGTCGTCGTCCGCTGCGATCGGGAACCGCCCGGTGGGGGTTGAGCGCGGCAGTCCGTTGCCGACGACCTCGAGGCCCGTCGAACGCCGGGAGAAGGTGGTGGTTCCCTTCCAGCGCACGCGACCGTCGACGACCGCTTTCGCCGTCAGATCGAAGCTCGAGCCGGAGATCCACGCCCCCGCGTGGTCGGCGCCCCCGGGTCTTCCGGGCGTGCTCTGGCAGGCATAGACGTAGCCGCGCTTTGCTGCCGTCGACACGCGACCGTCACCGAGAGGGAGGCGGGTGACGTCGGTCGCCGCCGGATGCCCTCCGACAGCGGCCATTGCCAACGGAACGACTACCGACCCGAGCGTGAGCGCGAGGAGAGCGATTCTGCCCGGCTGGAAGCGTCGGTCTCCGCGACGTCGATGACTCTCCATGTTGGGCCTCCGGGTGTTGGGACGGCGGGGCGGGCTCGGCCTACATCATCGTCGTCGAGACGTGTATCCGATCGGTGACGTCGGCGTAAGGCGCACGTAATCCACCACGATCGAGGCCGGCTCGGACGAGCGCGTCCCGGGCGGTATACGGTTTCTGGTGACCTCGAGACGGCGAGGGAGGAGGGACGTCCCAATAGGCTCGGAACATCGTGAGAACCGCTCGTTCTCGCCGGCGCTCTTCGCGTTCCTCCGCGACCTGCGCCAGAACAACGACCGCGAGTGGTTCAAGGCCAACAAGCAGCGGTACGAGGCGGCGGTGCTCGAGCCCGCGCTCGAGTTCATCGCCGACTTCGGGCCGCGCCTGCACCGGCTCAGCCCGCACTTCGTCGCCGATCCCCGCCCCGTCGGCGGGTCGCTCTTCCGGATCTACCGCGACACGCGCTTCAGCAAGGACAAGACGCCGTACAAGACGGCCACCGGGATCCAGTTCCGTCACGAGCTCGCGAAGAGCGCGCACGCTCCCGGCTTCTACCTTCACCTCGAGCCACGCTCGGTGTTCGTCGGCGTCGGCATCTGGCGGCCGGATTCGGCGACGCTCGCGAAGATCCGCACGGCGATCGTCGAGAAGCCGGAGGAGTGGACGGCCGTCCGGTCGGAGGCCGGGCTCGGCCGGG
This sequence comes from uncultured Thermoleophilia bacterium, assembly GCA_963727515.1. Lineage (GTDB taxonomy): Bacteria > Actinomycetota > Thermoleophilia > Gaiellales > Gaiellaceae > Gaiella. The sequence goes on from CAVSGN010000002.1 coordinate 408,606, forward strand.
CCTTCGAGCTCCGCGGCGACTCCTTGAAGCGGCCGCCGGCAGGCTACGACGCGGCGCATCCGCTGATCGAGGATCTCAAGCGCAAGGACTTCATCGCGGTCAGCACGCTCACCGAGAAGGCCGTCGTCTCGAAGGGCTTCGCGGACGAGCTCGAGAGGTTGTTCGGCTCTGCTGCGCCGCTTGCCCGTTTCGTGTGCGCGGCGATGGATGCGCCCTACTAGCGACCGGCACCGCAACCGGCGGCGGGGGCTGATCCCGCCGCCGGCTCCTCCCGCCATGTCTCAGGCTTCGGCCATCGCCGGCAACGCGCCGATCTGGCCGAGAAGCGAGATCGTGTCGACGATCTCCCACTCTTCCGCGATCCGTCCCCCCGCGCAGCGGCTGATCGTGATCCCGCTGAAGGCGACGTGCCGACCGCTCGGCGGCGTCCCCATCAGGTCGCCGTCGTGCGTGCCGCTGATCGTGTAGCGCGTCGTCACGTAGTCGCCGTCGGCGAATTGCTGCTCGATCGCGACGCTCAGCCCGCTGAGCGCGGCGCGGAACATCTGCACGCGCTCCTTGAGACCGTCGGCGCCTCGAACCTCGTCGGGATGGAGCGTGTAGTCCGCCGAGACGATGTCGTCGAGCGCGTCGAAGTTCCCCTGGGATGCGTTCTCGAAGCATGCCCGCACCGCTGCCTTGTTCTCGTCGTTGCTGCCCATTCCGTGCCTCCTTGCGTCGTTTGACCTGACGCTCTGGAGGATCGCGTCGGCGGGGTGGGGATGCATCGGTACGACTACCTACGCCGCTACCGATCTTCGGACCGGCGGCGCACGGCGTACGTCGCGGCCTCGGAGCGACTGCGCAGCCCGAGCTTCGAGAGGATGTGGGCCACGTGGTGCTCGGCGGTACGGCGGCTGATCACGAGCCGCTGCGCGATCTCCTCGTTCGTGCAGCCATCGCCGAGCAGTGTGAGTACCTCGGTCTCGCGCCGGGTCAGGTCGCCGGTCTGCCTCGGGGACGTCCGTCCCGTTGCCCCGAGGTCACGAAGCAGAGCTGCGGTGTTGTCCGCGTCGGCGAGCGCCCCGATCCGCTCGAATGCTGCGAGCGCAAGCCGAGCCTCCTCGACGGCGGCCGCGGGCGCGCTCGCCGCAAGCGCCCGGGCGAGCTCTCGCTGCGCTCGCGCTGCCTCGAGCGGGAGCTGCAGCCGGGTGAACCGTCGCAGCGCCGCCTGGAGATGCCCCGGTCGCGCTCGCGTCGCTCGACGCGGCCCGCACACGTCCTTCCGCCATCTCGGCAAAGGCGACCGCGGCGTCGTCCTCGCTCTCGCGCGCGATCGCCGCGAGCTCGTCGAGCGTGGCGCGTGCGGCCGGCAGATCGCTCCGCGAGATGCGGATCTGCACGAGTAGCTCGAGGACGGGGGCGCATGCGGGAGCGGTGCGTTCCTCGCCGTCGAGGCAGAGGCGGGCGAGCTCGTCCGCGAGGACGAGCTCTCCACGGCCGAGCGCAATCGCAGCGAGAACACGACGGGCGATTGGGTGCGACTCGTGACCCTCGATCAGGCGGCGCGCCTCCTCGAAGCGCCCTTGGCGGGCTCGCAGGTCACCGAGCCGGGCAAGCGGCCAGCCGCCGAGCCCGCGGTAGCCTCCCTCGAAGACGCGTGCGGCCCCGAGGAGCTGCTCCTCGGCTTCGGCCCAGCGGCCGACCGCGACCAGAAGGCCGCCGTAGTGTGTCCGGCAGACGGGGGAGACGAAGTCGCTCCAGGCGCCGAAGGCGCCGGCAACGGCGAGCCATTGCTCCGCCCGTGTCACGTCGAGCGCTCTCTCGCACGCGCTCAGCAACCGGCAGTAGATATCGCCGACGGGGACCACGCCGACGACCTCTCCGGCGGACACGGCAGTCATCGCCTCGTCGAGCAGCTGCATCCCCTCCCGCACGCGACCTGCTGCGACGTGCGACTCGCCGAGGAGCGAGAGCGCGTCGAACTCGAGGTCGACATCGCCGAAGCGCCGTGCGATCGCGAGCGCCGCGGTCGCGAGCTTCTGGCGCTCGTCGGCATCGTCGGCGAACGGAGCACCGTCGAGGACGAGCCAGCCGTGGCCGGCGCACTCGTCCTCGTTCTCCAGCAACGACCCTGCGCGCGCCATCCAACCGCTCGCAACGGTCATGTTGCCGTTGATCGTTCCGTGCAGGAATGCGAGCCACCGGGCGCGATCGGCCGCGGCGACCGGGTCGTTCTCCTGGCGGTAGGCGGCGAACGCGCGCTCGGTCACGTCGATCGCGCGCTGGTAGTCGTGCAGGAAGTGGAGCGCCCGGCCGAGCCCGTCGAGCGTCTCTCCGGTCTCTCGAATCGCGCCCGCACTCTCGAAGGAGGCACGCGCGTTGTCCCAATCGGCGTCCGCCAGCGCCTTCCAGCCGTCGCGAACAGGGTCGTCGGTCGCGTCGTCCATGCCCCAATCTCCACGGTTCCAACAGCCTGGGGGCACGGGGGCCGTCCGAGAGCACTGACGAGGCCGCGTGCGACACGGAGCTCGAGGCCCGCGAGCACCGCCGTGCGGAGCGCGTGCTCGAGCGGCTGGCCGGTGCCGAGATCGGTTGCGAGCGACGAGATCGTCGCTGGACGCATTCGATCGGGATGCCTCGCCGACGGGCATGCCGGGCGCGTTCGCCGTCATGGCCGCATCCTGCGCCCGCTCGCGGCGGACTACGTCGCGGAGGGCAGGGGAGATGTGAGGCTCAGCATGACCTCGATCAGCTCGGCCGGCGTCGAGCGGTCGGCAGCGTCCGTTGCTCGGTGGACGAACGCGATGCGGCCGCCTGCGTCGACGACGAGGTCGATGCCGAGGAGCAGGGTGTCGTCGCCCTTCGTCACGCTGACCTGCTCGCGAGAGAGGAACGCGCGTGCGCCCGCGGCAAGCACGCGAGGGCGCAGGATCCAGGTGGGACGGGGTCGGAGGGCGCCGAGCGCGCGGTAGAGGGTGCGCCTCGGATCGGCGATGACGAGGATCTCCGCGAGCTCGAGCTCGGCGCGCCAGGCGGAAGCCCGCTCCGCGCTCTGAGGCGTGACGACGACGAGCCGGCCGCCGGCCCTCTCGATCTCGGGAACGGCCTCCACGACACGGCGGAGGTAGGAGCGGCAGACGTTTCAGCCGGGATGGCGGCCGAGGTACACGACCGACGGCTGCCCGACCAGATCGTGCTCGGTGACCGCCCGGCCGTCTGCGTCTTCGAGTTGGAACGACGGGAAGCTGTCCACGCCGACACGGTAGCAGTATTTAGGACAAAACTTAGACAGTCACACGAGCCGGTTCTGGGTCGCCCAGCGCGTCAGCTCGTGGCGGCTCGAGAGTTGCAGCTTGCGGAGGACGCTCGAGACGTGGCTCTCGACCGTCTTCACGGAGAGGCTGAGGCGGGCCGCGATCTCCTTGTACATGTAGCCGCGGGCGATCAGCTGCAGCACCTCGCGCTCCCTCGGCGTGAGCTCGTCGAGCTCCGTGTTGCCGCCCACCTGCTCGCCGGCCCGGAACGCGTCGAGCGCGAATCCCGCGAGCCGGGGCGAGAACACCGCGTCCCCTTCCGCGACACGCTCGATCGCGCTCGTCAGCTCCTCGCCCGAGATCGTCTTCGTCACGTACCCACGCGCGCCGGCCCGGATCACGGCCATCACGTCCTCGGCGGCGTCCGAGACCGACAGCGCGAGGAAGCGCACGCCGGGTCGATCGGGCGCGACCGCGTTGATCACGGTGTCGCCGCCACCGTCCGGGAGGTGGACGTCGAGGAGGACGACATCGGGGTCGAGCTCGCGAATGAGCGGCACGGCTTCCGCGACGGTCGCCGCCTCACCGATCACCTCGACCGCATCGCCCAGCTCGGCCCGGACGCCCGAGCGGAACAGGTGGTGGTCGTCGACGAGGACGACGCGGCGTCTCACGATCCTGTCCTCGGAAGGGTCAACTCGATCTCCGTTCCCTCGCCCGGTGCGCTCGTGATCTTCGCGCTTCCGCCCGCGCGGTGCATCCGGCCGAGGATCGACTCGGAGACGCCCCTGCGATCCGACGGGACGGACGCCGGCTCGAAGCCGACGCCACGGTCGCGAACGAAGACCGACACGGCGTCGGCGCTCACCTCGGAGTAGGCGTCCACGAGGTCGGCCAGTGCGTACTTGGCGCTGTTCGTCATCGCCTCCCGCGCTGCGAGGCCGAGCGCCTCGATCCCTTCGTCGAGCGGGCAGTCGCCCGAGCTCGCAAGCTCGACCCGCACGCCGTAGCGCTCCTCGACGTCCGCGGCCGTCGACGACAGGAGGGAGACGAGCGACTCGGCTCCGCCGGACGAGCCCTCGCCGTAGAGCCACGAGCGGAGCTCCCGCTCCTGCCGTCTCGCGTACGCGGCGACCTTGCGCGGCTCTCCGGCATGGCGCTGGATCAGGGCCAGCGTCTGCAGCACGGAGTCGTGGACGCGCGCCGCGACCTCGTCTCGCTCCTCGCTCCGGATCCGGGCGGCGCGCTCGGCGTCGCGATCGACGGCGAGGCGCCACAGCCAGGGTCCGGCGATCAGGAGCAGCGAGCCGGCGACCGCGCCGGGCGCGAGGACGGACTGGTCGACGCCTCCGCGGGAGAGGACGAGCACCGCTCCCGCCGCGGCGAGCGTGACTCCGAGGGCAGACAGGGGCGCGTTTCTCGCAAACGTCCCGCCGCGGCGCCAGATCAGCGTCAGCCCTCCGGCCACGAGGGCGATTCCGACGACGACGCGATCGTTCAGGCCGAGCGCGTGGAGGACGGCCGAGATCCCGAGCAGGCCGAGCAGCGCGACGGCCCAGACGCTGCGGGAATCGCTGTAGGCCCAGAGTGCGAGGTAGAGCAGCACGCCGGCTCCACCGGCGAGTGCGAGCAGCGCGAAGATCAGGCGGATCAGGGTCGGATCGACGCCGAGGGTCTGCGCGATGCCCGCGCAGACCCCCGCGACGACCCGGTCGTCCGAGCTACGAGCGAAGGAGCGGATCGCCATCGACGATCATGGTAGGGAGCGTGTGACCTCGACCAACCCGGCGCCCACGCCCGCGTCGAGCACGAGCACGCGCGGGCCCGTTCCGGCGACCGAGACGTCTGCGTGCCGCCCGTCGTCCGAGCGGCCGAGCATCTTCACCTCTCCGGCCTGGGCGGTTGCGGTACCGCGCAGCGCGACGTCGGCCGGCACGATCACCCTGAGGGCGCCGAGGCCGACGCGAGCGTCGATGTGCGTCTCGCCGACGGGGAAGCGGGTGCCCGCGAGGTCGATGCGGAGGTCTCCGATCCCGAGGTTGTATTCGCGTTGCACGCCCGCCGCGCTCGCCGGCTGATACGTCCGCTCGCCGATGCCGTCGCGCACGTCGACGTGGAAGATCGTCGCGACCGCGGCGGCAGAGGCCAGGATCGCGACCACGATGACGGCGAGGACGACGGAGATCACGGCGATCGCCCGGCCGCCACGGGACGAGGCCTCGACGGGGGTACCGTCCTCCGCGAGCACGAGGTCGGTGGACGTGCTCCGTGACGAGGGTCGTTGCGTCCACAGGATCACGGCACCGGCCAGGAGGACGAGCACCCAGGCTGCGTCGCCCTGCGGCCAGAGCGTCGCCCGGGAGAGCAGCACCGCTGCCGCCACCGCGATCAGGCCGACGCCGATCAACGACCATGGTCGTTCGCGTCGCCCTCGCAGGGCGTCGGCCGCGATCGAATCGGGCTTTCCCTCCTCGGGGATCACGAGCACCGCGGCCAGGTAGATGAGGATCCCCGCGCCGCCGAGGAGCGTCAGGACGACGAAGCCGACCCGATAGAACGCAGGGTTGAGGTCGAAGTAGCGCGCCAGTCCTTCACAGACACCGGCGAGCATGCGGTCCGAGCGACTCCGCTCGAGGCGCTTTACTGCTGTGTGGTCGATCGCATGTTCAGTCATGGCTGCAGCGTGGCTGACCGCGCCTCGCGCGTCTATCCGGAATGACCCCGAAACGACCCTGACTCGGACTCCAGGGGAGAACGAAAACGCACCGAGTCGGTGTTCCCCGCGAGTGTCAGGGCCGACTGACCTGCCGCCGAAACGACCTGCCGATTGGCCGACTCTCTGGCGCTTCAGTTGACTTGCGTCGCCTGCTGTGCCTGGAGACTCCGTGCTCGGTGCTCGACCAACATACGTCTCTGCCGAGCGTGACGTCAATGGTCATCGAAACGGAAAATCCGCTCGTTGCGGACAAATGTTTTCGGCGGTGATTCCCCGGTCGGACGCTCGGGCTCGTCCCCCGGGACCTGTCCCGTAGGTGATTGAATGCACCCGTGGCTTCCCGACCGATCATCCGGATCGAGTACTGCGTCCCCTGAAGCGCGCTACCGAACGCCGCCGGTCTGGCGGTGCGGGTGCTGGAGGAGTGGGAGGGACTGCTCGGGGCGCTCGAGGTCATCCCCGGCAGCGGTGGGATCTTCGACGTGCACGTCGACGGCGAGCTCGTCTTCACGAAGTCGATGCTGGGCCGGTACCCGGACCCGGAGGACGTCCTGCCGCTCCTGAGAGAGCGCATCGAGAGCGCCTGAGCCCGCCTCTCGGGACACGTCCGAAAGGGCGACTTGTGCGGCGCGCGGTCTCGCTCTAGCGTCGATGCCATGTCGATCGCAGAGCTCCCGGCGCCGCTCGCTCACTCGCCCTCTCGCGGCGCGGACGACCGGCGCGAACGGCGTCTCCGCAGCGCGCGACCGCTCGTTGGCGACGGCGGCTGCGACGTGTGCCTCCGCGGTGGCCCCCACGCGGATCTCGTGCGTGTCGCCCTGCTCGAGTGGCTGCCGCTGTCGCCGGCGGAGCTCGCCCCTCACGCGCTCGGCGGCGGCGAGGAGCTGTCCACGTCGTGCCTTGCGTCGCTCGTCCGGCCGCCCACGGTCTGGCCGCTCGGGGAGGCCGTCGCCGCGGCCCGCCTCCTCGGGCGCGAGGAGCCCCTCGAGCGCATGCCGCTCACGTGGCTCGTGGGGCACGCCCGCGGCCGCGTCGACGCGGCCCACCTGACGCGGGTGCGCAGGCGTGCTGCGCGGATCGCGATGCAACTCCCCCTCGCGGGGCCTCCGTGGGCGAGCGCCGCGGTCGAGTCCGCCTGCGCTCTCGTCGAGGCGGACGACGAGGAGTGCGCGACGACCGCCGCCCACGCGCTCGCCCGGTACGCGCTCAGCCGGGTCGTCGCCCGGGAGGCCGAGGTGCTGTGCCTACCATGACCTGATCGCGACCTCGAACCTCCGCACCTTCGTCCGACTGCTGCAATTCCTGCGGCCGTACCGCTCGTCCCTGATCATCTCGACGCTGCTCGCGATCCTCTCGCAGGCTGCGGCGATCGCGGTGATCATCCTCACCGGCTTCGTGATCAACGAGTTGCGCGGAGGGCAGGACGGGCACTACCTCGCCTTCCTGATCCTCTCGATCCTGGCCGTCGGCCTGCTGCGCTCGCTCCTGATGCTCGGCCGCCGATTCATCTCCGGCAAGCAGGCGCTCGCCGTCGAGTGGGACATGCGCGACGCGCTCTACTCGCGGCTGCTTCGGCTCTCGTTCGGCTACTACGATCGGCACCAGACCGGCCAGTTGATGTCGCGGGCAACCGTCGATCTGCAGACGATCCGCTTCTTCCTCGGCTACGGCCTCATCTTCTTCGCCCAGCACGTGATCACGATCGTGTGTGTGACGGTCGTCCTCTTCTTCTACGAGTGGCGCCTCGCGCTGATCGCCCTCGCGATCACGCCGTTGCTCGTCGGGGTCGCGTATCGCTACAGCCACGTCTCCCACCCCGTGCTCCGCGACGTGCAGCAGAGGCTCGGGGAGGTCGCGACCGTGTCCGAGGAGTCGATCGTCGGCGTCCACATCGTCAAGTCGTTCGCGCAGGAGGAGCAGGCCGAGCGGCGCTTCCGACGAGCCTCGGACGACGTCTTCGAGGCGTCGGTTCGCGCCAACACGCAGCGGTCGCTCTACGTGCCGCTCCTCACGTTCCTGCCGATGCTGGCTCAGGCAGGCGTGCTTCTCGCCGCCGGTCACTTCGTCGTCAAGGGCGATCTCACGATCGGCGGGTTCTTCGCCTTCAACCTGCTCCTGATGATGCTCGTGATGCCGCTGCGGATGCTCGGGATGTGGGTCGGGCAGGCGCAGCGGGCAACGGCTTCGGGTGAGCGCTTCTTCGAGGTGATCGACGAGCCGGAGGAGATCTTCGATACGGCCACTGCGATCGACCTCGCGCCCGGTCCGGGTCGCATCGTCTTCGGGGGAGTCACGTTCGGCTACGACCCGGATCGGCCCGTGCTGGAGGGGATCGACCTCGAGATCGAGGCGGGTACGACCATCGCGCTGATCGGTGCGTCGGGATCGGGCAAGACGACCCTCGCGTCACTCGTGCCGCGCTTCTACGACCCCGTGGCGGGCAAGGTCCTGATCGACGGCGTCGACGTGCGGGACGTGACCCGGCGCTCGCTCCGCCGCGAGGTCGGCGTCATCTCTCAGGATCCGTTCCTCTTCTCGGCCAGCGTCCGCGACAACATCGCGTTCGGGGTGCCCGACGTCTCCCCCGACCTCGTCGAGGCCGCAGCCCGTGCCGCGCAGGCGCACGCCTTCATCGAGGAGCTTCCGAACGGCTACGAGACGGTGATCGGCGAGCGCGGCATCACGCTCTCGGGTGGCCAGCGGCAGCGCCTCGCGATCGCGAGGGCGCTCGTGATCGACCCGAGGATCCTGATCCTCGACGATGCCACTGCCTCCGTCGACGCGACCACGGAGGCCCTGATTCGCGCCGGGCTCACCGAGGCGATGCGCGGCCGGACGACGATCGTCATCGCGCACCGGCTCTCCACGATCGCGCTCGCCGACACGATCGTCGTCCTCGAGCACGGCACGATCGCCGCGAAGGGGACACGCGCGGAGGTGCTCGAGAAGAGCGCGGTCTTTCGGGAGATCCACGACTACGGTCTCCTCCAGGAGATCGGGGTGTCGGCATGAAGGTATGGCAGGCGGGAGCGCACCTCTCGGAGGAGCGCGGCGGCAACGTCGGCGACTGGTCGTGGAAGCAGTCACGGCGCCGGATCCGGATGCTGGTCGGCCTCGTGACGCCGTATCGGGCTCGCACCGCCGGGGCGATCGTCTCGCTGATCGCGTTCACGCTCGTCGCTCTCCTCCCACCGCTCCTCGCCAAGCTCGCGGTCGACCAGGGGATCAAGGCGGGCAACCTGCACCGGCTCGTCTGGATCGTGGTGGCGTTCGTGATCGTCGGTCTCGCAACGTTCGGCCTCTCGTCGCTCCAGACGTATCTGACCGGCTGGGTGGGGGAGCGCGCGCTCGCCGACCTCCGGATTCGCCTGTTCGAGCACCTGCAGCGCCTCTCGCTCGGGTACTTCGAGCGCAACCGCACGGGCGCCATCATCAGCAGGATCACCAACGACGTCGAGGCGCTCGACACCCTGATCACCGACGGCGTCACGTCGCTCGTCCAGAACGTGATGCTGCTCGTCGGAACGGCGGTCGTCCTCTTCGTCCTCGACTGGCGGCTCGCCCTCGCGACGCTCTCGGTGATCCCGCTGATGGCGCTCGCGACCGTCTGGTTCCGGATCCGCTCGAACCGTGCCTACCGTCGGGTGCGCGAGCGCATCGGCCTCGTGACGGCGACGCTCGCCGAGGACATCGCCGGCATGCGCGTCGTGCAGTCGTACGCCCGCGAGCCACGCAACCAGTCGAGCTTCCGCGGGATCAACAGCCTCTACCGGGACGCGAACTACGAGACGATCGTCCTCAACGGACTCTACTTCCCCGCTGTCGACTTCCTCGCCTCGCTGGCGACCGCGATCGTGCTCGGCTACGGCGGCTACCTGCTCGTCAACGACCAGGTCACCGTCGGGACGCTACTCGCGTTCTTCCTCTACCTCGCCAACTTCTTCGACCCGGTGCAGCAGCTGTCGCAGCTCTACAACACGTTTCTCTCGGCCACCGCGGCGCTCGACAAGATCATCGAGGTGCTCGACGAGGAGCCCGAGATCGTCGACGGGCCCGCCGCGATCGCACTGCCGCGCATCGACGGGCACGTCCGGTTCGAGGACGTGCGATTCGGGTACGGCTCGCTCCCCGAGGTGCTACACGGCATCAGCCTCGACGTCCCCGCGGGAACGTCGGTCGCGCTCGTCGGGCAGACGGGTGCCGGGAAGTCGACGATCGCAAAGCTGATCGCCCGCTTCTACGACGTCCGTGAGGGCCGGATCACGATCGACGGGCACGACGTTCGCGAGGTCGAGCAGCGGTCGCTGCGTCGCCAGCTCGGCGTCGTTCCCCAGGAGGGGTTTCTCTTTGCCGGCACGGTGGCCGAGAACATCGCCTTCGCGCGGCCCGATGCGACGCGCGAGGAGATCACGGAGGCTGCCGTCGCCGTCGGCGCCGACGGGTGGATCCGCGAGCTCGAGCACGGGTACGAGACGGAGCTCGGTGAGCGCGGCTTCCGGCTCTCCCTCGGGCAGCGTCAGCTGATCGCGTTCGCGCGGGCGCTGCTCGCCGATCCGCGCATCCTGATCCTCGACGAGGCGACCTCGTCGGTCGATATCGGCACCGAGCGCGTGATCGAGCGCGCGCTCCAGAAGCTGCTCGCCGGGCGGACGGCATTCGTGATCGCGCACCGGCTCTCGACGATCCAGGGCGCCGACCTGATCGTCGTCCTCGCGCACGGGCAGATCGTCGAGCAGGGGACGCACTCCGAGCTGATGCAGCGCGGAGGCGTGTACCGCGGGCTCTACGGCGACTGGGCCGAGCGCGTCGCGTAACGCTCGAGCACGGCCCGCGCGTCGAGCTTCTCGGCCGCGGCGAGCGCCTTCGCGGTCTGCTTCGACGTGTTCCGGCCGAGGGCGCCGCTCAGCACCCACCTCCGGGTCACGCGCGGAAGGCGGAACTGCTCGCCGAGGTCGGGCTCGCGCTTCGGATCGAGATACAGCTCGACCGCGACTCTCCGCACGAGCGCCGCGTCGGCCGGGACGCGACCTGCCGTCTCGAGGCGGTACGCGACGAGTGCGGTGAGAACCTGGAGCTCGCGGACGCCGGTGCGGACGGCGAGGCCGACGGCGACCGACGTCGAGGCGATCATCACCCACGGCACGCGCGTGAACCGCGCCCCCTGGGCGACGGTGCGAATGACGGGAACGGCGAGCACGACGACTCGCTGGATGTTGTCCGCCAGTGCTTCCGTCTCGGCCTCGCCGGCGAGGAGCCTGCGTCCCTCGGCGGCCGAGGTCACGCGCTCGCCGGTCATGACGACGCGGTCGATCGCGGCGTCCACGAGGCTCCCGACCGCGTCGGTGAGAGCGCCTGTCGATGTTCGTGGGCTCATGGCTGCAACGGTAGCGCCGCCGGTTACCAGTCGGTCGGACGGTAGTCCTTCAGGAACTTGCCCCACATGTGCTCGCCCGTGTTCATGCCGTCGACGATCGGGTCGACGATCCGCGCAGCACCGTCGACGATGTCGAGCGGCGGCCGGAACCGATGCTCGGCCGTCTTCTGCTCGGCGATGTGGAGCGGATCCTCGTCGGTCACCCAGCCCGTGTCGACGCTGTTCATGTGGATGCCGTCGCCGTGGTAATCGGTGGCGGAGGTGCGCGTCATCATGTTCAGCGCCGCCTTCGCCATGTTCGTGTGGGGGTGACGCGTCGTCTTGAACCGTCGGTAGAACTGCCCCTCGACGGCCGAGACGTTGACGATGTGCTTGTCGCGGTTCGACGTGCGCAGCATCAGGGGCTTGAGGCGTGCGTTGAGCACGAACGGCGCGACCGCATTGACGAGCTGCGTCTCGAGGAGCTCGACCGTGGACACCTCGGCGAGGAGGAACCGCCACGAGTTGCGGTCGCGGAGGTCGACCTGCTGCAGGTCCTGGTCGAGCCGCCCCTCGGGAAAGAGATGGCCCTGGTCATTCGCCTCTTCCGGAAGCAGTCGTACCTGCGAGAGCGCCGCCGAGGCCGCGTTCTCGAGGACTGCCGGCGCGGCGTCGGCGACGACGGGCACCCCGCCTTCGAGCATGTCGTAGCGGCGGAGCCCCGAGTAGTCGCCGAGCAGGCGCTGCACCTCGGCGGGCAGGGCTCCCTCGGACGCGAGCTCGGCGTCCATCATGTGGCGATAGAAGTCCGGTGGCCGTCGGACGGTCTGGCAGGCGTTGTTGATGATGTAGTCGAGGCGGTCGTGCGTCTGGAACAGGTGCTGGCAGAACGCCTCGACGCTCGGCGTGTGCCGGAGGTCGAGGCCGTAGATCTCGAGGCGGTCGCTCCAGTCGTCGAAGTCCGCCTCCTCCGCGTAGCGTGACGCGGAGTCACGCGGAAATCGCGTCGTCACGACGACCGACGCCCCGGCCCGGAGCAGCTTGATCCCGGCCTGGTAGCCGATCTTGACCCGCCCGCCGGTGAGCACCGCGACGCGCCCCGAGAGGTCGGTCGTCTCGAAGCGCTTCGCGAAGTTGAACGCGGCGCACGGCGGGCACATCTGGTCGTAGAAGTGGTGGAGCTCTCGGTAAGGCCCCTTGCAGATGTAGCAATGCTGCTCGTCGGCGGTCTCGCGGGAGCCGGAGCCCTCGTCCGCCCCGACGAGGCCCGTCGGCGGGTAGACGTTCGGCGTCGTGAACACCGGCTTCTCCCGCAGCACGCGGATCCCCGTGTCGGCGAGCAGCGCCTCGTCTGCCCTGATGCCCGCATCGCGCTCCTCCTTGCGCTTCGCCTTCGTGTAGCGGCGCCGCTGCGCGGCGTCCGGATTGAAGACGTTCGCGGCGGCCGTGAGGAGGCGCGTGCGCTCCTCGACCGAGAGCGTGCTGAGCAGCCCCCGGTCATCGACAACCGACTCGAGGATCTCCGTCGCCGTGCGCAACCGCTCGGCGCCCGCCGCTCCCTCCAGGGGCTTCTCGTCGTTCTCTGGCATCGACATCGCCGGGCAGGGTATCTGGCGGCAGGGCGGGGAACGGCTCGACTACGCTGCACGGCAGTGGCAACAGAGATCCCCGACAGCGATCCCGTCGAGACCCGGGAGTGGCTCGACTCCGTCGACGCGGTCGTCGAGACGGACGGCCGGGAGCGGATGGGCTTCCTCCTCGACCACGCGATCGACCACGCACAGGAGTACGGAGTCAAGGTCTCGGCGGGGCTGAGCACGCCGTACGTCAACACGATTCGCGTCGACGAGGAGCCGCCGTTCCCGGGAGACCCCGAGCTCGAGGCGCTCGCGACTGCGCTCGTCCGCTGGAACGCGATCGCGATCGTGCTGCAGGCGAACGCGGAATCCACCGAGCTCGGCGGGCACATCGCGAGCTACCAGTCTGCCGAGACGCTCTACGAGGTCGGCTTCAACCACTTCTGGCGCGCACGGTCGGAGGATCACGGGGGCGATCTCGTCTACATGCAGGGTCACTCCTCTCCGGGGATTTACGCCCGCGCGTACCTCGAGGGACGACTGAGCGAGGAGCAGCTCCACCGCTTCCGGCGTGAGGTAGACGGCGGCGGCCTCTCGTCGTACCCGCATCCCTGGCTGATGCCCGAGTTCTGGCAGTTCCCGACGGTCTCGATGGGGCTCGGCCCGCTGATGGCCATCTACCAGGCGCGGTTCATGAAGTACCTCGCGGCCCGTGGCGTCGTCGATCCCGGCGACCGCAAGGTGTGGGCCTTCATGGGCGACGGTGAGATGGACGAGCCGGAGTCGATGGGCGCGATCTCGCTCGCCGGTCGCGAGAAGCTCGACAACCTCGTCTTCGTGATCAACTGCAACCTGCAGCGGCTCGACGGCCCCGTGCGCGGCAACGGCAAGATCATCCAGGAGCTCGAGACGAACTTCACGGGCGCCGGCTGGAACGTGATCAAGGTGATCTGGGGCTCCGGCTGGGATTCCCTTCTCGAGGCCGACACGGAGGGCTGGCTCCACTTCCGCATGGAGGAGGCAGTCGACGGGGAGTACCAGACCTTCAAGTCGAAGGACGGCGCCTACGTGCGCGAGCACTTCTTCGGCAAGTACCCCGAGACGCGCGCGATGGTCGAGGACTGGACCGACGAGCAGATCTGGGAGCTTCGGCGCGGCGGCCACGACCCACAGAAGGTCCATGCCGCGTACGCCCGCGCAATGCAGGCGAACGGGCAACCGACGGTGATCCTCGCGAAGACGATCAAGGGCTACGGCATGGGGGAGGCGGGTGAGGGGCGCAACATCACCCACCAGCAGAAGGCGATGAACGAGGAGGCCCGGCTCGCGATTCGCGACCGGCTCGGCCTCCCGCTCACCGACGAGCAGGCGACGGGCGCGTTCTTCCACCGGCCACCCGAGGACAACCCGGAGCTGCGCTACCTCCTCGAGCGCCGCGCCACGCTCGGCGGCAGCCTGCCGGAGCGCCATACCGACGCCGAGCCTCTGCCGACCCCGGGGCCGTTCGAGACCGTGCTCGAGGGCAGCGGCGAGCGCGAGAACTCGACGACGATGGCGTTCGTTCGGATCCTCAACACGCTCGTGCGCGATCCCGCAATAGGCGAGCGGATCGTGCCGATCGTCCCCGACGAGTCACGCACGTTCGGGATGGAGGGGATGTTCCGTCAGCTCGGCATCTTCTCGCAGGTCGGACAGCTCTACCAGCCCGAGGACTCCGAGGACTTCATGTTCTACCGCGAGGACGAGCACGGCCAGATCCTGCAGGAGGGGATCAACGAAGCCGGGGCATTCTCGTCCTGGATCGCGGCCGCGACCTCGTATGCGAACCACGGCGTCACGATGGTCCCCTTCTACATCTTCTACTCGATGTTCGGCTTCCAGCGAATCGGCGATCTCGCCTGGGCTGCCGGCGACAGTCGCGCGCGCGGCTTCCTGATCGGCGCGACGGCCGGGCGGACGACGCTCAACGGCGAGGGGCTCCAGCACGAGGACGGGCACTCGCACCTCCTTGCATCCGTTGTCCCGAACTGCCGCGCCTACGACCCCACCTACGGCTACGAGCTCGCGGTGATCGTGCGCGACGGCCTTCGGCGCATGTGCGAGGAGCAGGAAGACGTCTTCTACTACCTGACCGTGATGAACGAGAACTACGTCCAGCCGGCGCTGCCCGAGGGCGCGGAAGACGGCATCCTCCGTGGCATCTACCTCCTTCGGGAAGGTGCCGGCGACGGTCGGCGCGTGCAGCTGCTCGGGTCGGGAGCGATCCTGCGTGAGGTCATCGCCGGCGCCGACCTGCTCGAGGCAGACTTCGGCATCGCCTCGGACATCTGGAGCGTGACCAGCTTCACCGAGCTCCGGCGCGACGGGCTCGAGGTCGAGCGGTGGAATCGGCTCCATCCGACCGAGGAGCAGAAGCTCCCGTTCGTGGAGCAGGCATTCGCCGGCCGGGAGGGGCCGTACGTCGCAGCCACGGACTACCTGCGCACGTTCGCCGACCAGATCCGTCCCTTCGTGAAGGGCCGCTACTCGGTGCTCGGCACCGACGGCTTCGGGCGTAGCGACTACCGCGTCAAGCTACGCCAGTTCTTCGAGGTCGACCGATTCCACGTCGCGGTGGCGGCGCTGAAAGGGCTCGCAGACGACGGTGTGATCGCTCCGACGATCGTGCAGGATGCCATCGAGCGCTACGGGATCGACACCGACTCCGACGCTCCCTGGCACCGCTAGCCGTGTGCCGTGGCTGACTTCCTCGCGCGCCTTCACAGCGGGCCGCCGATCGTGGCAGACGGCGGCCTGGGCGCGATCCTCGTCGACGCCGTGGCCGGTCTCCGCTGTCCCGAGGAAGCCAACGTGCGCGCGCCCGAGAGCGTGGTGGCCGTCCATGCGAGCTACATCCGTGCCGGCGCCGAGCTGATCGAGACCAACACGTTCGGCGCCAGTCGCCGCAAGCTCGGCAGGCACCTTCTCGAAGGTGAATTCGAGCAGATCAACTCCGCGGGCGTCCGCCTCGCCCGTGAGGCCCGTGAAGTCGCCGGCACAGACGTGTTCATCGCCGGTGCGATCGGGCCCCTCGGCGAGCTCGAG
Source organism: uncultured Thermoleophilia bacterium (assembly GCA_963727515.1). Taxonomy (GTDB): domain Bacteria; phylum Actinomycetota; class Thermoleophilia; order Gaiellales; family Gaiellaceae; genus Gaiella. The sequence continues at coordinate 424,572 of CAVSGN010000002.1, forward strand.
ATGTTCGACGTGGCCGAGCACGGCCGGCTCTACGCGGAGCAGGCGCAGATTCTCGAGGGTCGCGGAGTCGACCTCTTCATGCTCGAGACGTTCTTCGACCTCGACGAGCTCGAAGCCGCCGTCCAGGCAGTTGCGGCGGTCTCCTCGCTCCCGATCGTGGCCCTCCTCACGTTCGACGAGGACGCGGAGACCTCCGGAGGCGTCACCGCCGCCGAGGCAGCAGCGCGCCTCGCCCGCCTGAACGTTGCCGCCGTCGGCGCGAACCACGGAGCGGGACCGCACAGCGCCCTCGTCGCGCTCGCCTCCATGACCGGATCGTCGCTCCCGCTCGCGGCTATGCCGAATGTCGGCCTGGCCAGCATCTCCCGCGGCCGGGTCACCTACCCCCACTCGACACCCGACTACTTCGCCGAGTTCGCCGCCCAAGCAGCACAGCTCGGAGCACGCATCGTCGGCGGTTGCTGTGGCACCACGCCCGCTCAGATCGAAGCGATCAGAACCGCGTTCGACGAGCACCGACGACCCCGCATGACCTTCGAGCCGCGCGAGCCCGCCGTGGCGTCATCGGTCTCGACGACGGTGGGGGAGACAGAGCTCGAGCGGGCCCTGCGGCGGCGAGAGTGGGCCGTGAGCGTCGAGCTCGACCCACCCAAGGGCGGCACGAGCACCGCGATGATCGACGTCGCCCGTGCCCTGAAGGCTTCCGGGCAGGTCGGCTTCGTCGACGTCAACGACAATCCGATGGCACGCGCCCGCATGAACGCGCTGATGGTGTCCGTCGCGATCCAACGCGAAGCAGGGATCGAGACGATCCCTCACGTGACACCGCGGGACACGACCGTCATGGGTCTCGAAGGCGTCTTGCTCGGCGCCCATGCTGAAGGAGTTCGCAACATCCTCGCCGTCACCGGCGACCCACCCCAAGTCGGCGACTACCCCGGGAACCGGGGTGTCTACGAGGTCGATTCCATCGGGCTCGTCCACATGCTCTCCCGCCTCAACCAGGGCGTCGACTACATCGGCAAGGCGATCGACCAACCCACCTCCTTCCACATCGGCGTTGCGGTCAACCCGACCGCCGACGACCTTCCGCTCGAGCTCGACCGGTTCGAGCAAAAGATCGAGGCGGGCGCCCAGTTCGGCATGACCCAGGCGCTTTTCGACGCCGCCCAGCTTCAACCACTCCTCGACCACTACGCCGGCGAGCTACCGATCCCCATCCTCGCCGGCATCTGGCCCCTCTCGAGTCATGCCCTCGCGCTCCGCCTCCACAACGAAGTGCCCGGCATCTCTGTCCCCTCGAACATCCTCGACCTGCTGCACGACGCCGGACCGGACGCACCGGCGCTCGGCCTCGCACTCGCCCGCGAGCTCGTCGACGCCGTCCGCGAGAGCGTCGCAGGCATCTATGTCATCCCACCGTTCAAGCAGCCCGAAGCGGCGCTGAAGATTCTCGGAGCTTCTTCCGATTGATGGAGGGCCTGCGACCTGCGGGGCTGCCGGTCGGTTGGACACTCGTGCACTCCTCGTTTCGTGTCGGAACCGCGCCAATCGTTCCACACAGCCGCTTGAAATAGCGGTTCCCGTCGCAGGTGTCCCCGAGGGACACTAGCCACCGGCCCGCATTCGTCGTACTCCTTCCGGTCTACGAAACACGACCGAAGGAGGATGGATGTGAACAGGCAGATGATGGCTGTCGTCGGCGCCGTGATGGTGGCCTTCGCGGGCGTCGTGGCGTACGCGACCGCGGCGGGCGACACGCCGAGCAAGATCGAGGCATGCCGGAACCTCCGGCACGGCCTCGTCCGCATCGTGCTCGACTCGGGTGGCTGCAAGAGCAACGAGGTTCCGCTCGCGTGGGACATGCAGGGCACCCCGGGCCCGGCCGGACCTGCGGGACCTGCGGGGCCTGCCGGACCTGCCGGGCCTGCGGGACCGAAGGGCGAGCCGGGTGGAGGCCTCGTCTCCGTCGCCGCGCTCGCCGGCACGGCCTGCACGACGTTCGACGGTGAGCCGGGGCAGATCGACGTCGGCTCGACGGCGACGGATCTGATCACGCTGACCTGTGAGACGGGCGGAGCACCCCCGTCGCCCACGGGCAGCTCCAGGCTCGTCATCAACGAGGTCGACTACGACCAGGTCGGCGCCGACACGGGTGGGTTCGTCGAGATCGAGAACACCGGCACTGCTGCGGCTTCGCTCGACGGCGTGGCCCTCGTGCTCGTCAACGGCGGAGACGGTGCGGAGTACGGGCGCAAGGTGCTGACGGGCAGCCTTGCCGCAGGAGCGAGGTTCGTGATCGACGTCGACCCCCAGAACGGCGCTCCCGACGGCCTCGCGCTCGTCGACACCGGCAAGGGCGTGTTGCTCGACGCGCTCAGCTACGAGGGTGCGATCACGGCCGCGACGATCGGCTCGAAGGTGTTCGACCTCGTCGAGGGGACGATGCTTCCCGTCGACGTGGCCGACTCGAGCACGGTCGACGGATCGCTCGCCCGGATCCCGGACGGGAAGGACACCGACGACGCAGCCTCCGACTGGGCGTTCACGACCACGCCGACGCCCGGCGCGGCGAACGTGAGCACGCCATGAGTCGGGCCGCGTGACGCGGTCGGGGTGGGGCCACGAGCGGCCCCACCCCGACCGCGTCACGGCGGGGCTCCTACCGGTTCCCCTTCAGCCGCATGTTCTCCCGCGCCTGCCTGGAGATCGCGACCCACTTCTTGCGGGCCGCGGCCGCAGCCCGCTTGTCGAGCTTCCGGTCGAGGTGCTCGAGCTCGGCCTGGAGCTTGAGGTAGCTCTCCCAGCGCTCGGCCGAGAGCGTGCCGTCGTCGAGCGCGGCATGCACCGCACACCCCGGCTCGCGATCGTGAGCGCAGTCGGAGAACTTGCACGACGCGAACAGTGCGGTGACGTCGTCGAACGCCTCGTCGATGCCGTCGTCGGCAACCCAGAGCTGGAGCTCGCGGATTCCGGGTGTGTCGATGACGAGCGCGCCACCCGGCAGGAGGATGAGCTCCCGGCGCGTGGTCGTGTGGCGGCCCTTGCCGTCTTCGCGAATCTCCTGCGTCGCGAGGAGCTCCTCGTCCGCGAGGGTGTTGACGAGTGTCGACTTGCCGACCCCGGACGAACCGAGAAGGACGGCCGTCAGGCCGGTCGAGAGTTGCGCTCTGACGTCGTCGAGCCCGACGCCGGTCTTGCTCGAGATCGGGATCACGGGCACGCCGCCCGCAATGGCCTCGACCTCTGCGATCACTGCCTCCGGCGATGCATGGAGGTCGGTCTTCGTCAGCACGATGACCGGCCTGGCTCCGCTCTCCCAGGCGAGGATCAGGTAGCGCTCGAGGCGTCGCAGGTTGAGATCCTCGTTCATCGAGGCAAGGAGGAACGCGACGTCGATGTTCGTCGCGAGCACCTGCTCCTCGGTTGCCTGCCACGCCGTCTTGCGGGAGAACTTCGTGAAGCGGGGCAACACCGCCGTGATCGTCCCCGAGGCGTCCTCGGGCCGAGGTGCGACGACCACCCAGTCCCCGACGACGGGGAGATCGGCCGTCGTCGCCGCCTCGTGGACGAGGCGGCGAGGGACGTCACAGCGCAGCTCGCCGTGGACGGTGAGCACGTCGTAGGCACCTCGATGTTGAATCGACACGCGTCCGGCGACGACGCCTTCGTCGTCGGCGAACGGTTCGTACAGAGTGCTCAGCCGGTCGTTCCAGCCGAGTGATTCGAGCTCGGGCAAGCGAAAACTTCCTTTCGTCCTCGGGACAATGAAAGCGGCGCGCGCGACGGCGCGCCAGTCGACGAGGTCTGTTCGGAAGTTCGGAGTTGGTTCCGGCTAACCGACGGACCGCGCGACGCGGGGTGTTGTCGAAGCAATGGCAGTCATCGAATTACCTCCCTCGGTCGGGACGATTCTCCGCCGGGGAGCATATCGCACGATCGCTCGCGACCGTGAAGGGCGACCCGTTCAGCCGACGCATCTGGCTAGCCGCTGTCGGCGAGCACCGCTTCCGCGGCGCGGCGGCCCGAGCGGAGCGCGCCGTTCAGCGACGGATGCTCGCGATGGTCCCCGCACGCATAGAGGCCGTCGGCGAGGCGAACCGACTGCGGGGCGAAGCCGCCGACGGGAAAGGCGGGGAGCGCTCGCGGGATCCGGTACGACCGCAGGTGGCGCCAGTCGTCCACGCGGGTGCCGAACCAGCCGCGAAGCTGCCTGCCGACCGCATCGAGATCGGGCTCGCGGGCGCCGAGAACCGTCACGGAGACGAGCGAGCGCCCCGGCGGGGCATAACCGGATGCAGCCTCACTCGGCACGCAGAGGTTGTTGATCGGCCCGCCCTCGCCGTTGACCACGAGCCAAGGCCCCGGCACCGGCGTCGCCGGGGCGTCGTAGTAGATGCACGTGACGCCGTTCCAGCCGTGGGACGGCTCGTCGACGATGCCCGCCGTTGCCAAGACGACCGCTCCGGCCCGGAGTTGCTCGCCCGTCTCGAGAGAGACGGCGTGTGGGCCGACAGTCGCCACCGATGCACCGGTGCGAACGTCGATTCCCTCGGCGAGTTGGCTCGCGATCGACCCCATCCCGCGCGCAGGGAGCGCCGCAGGCCCGTCGGCGAATGCCTTCAAGACGAAATCGAGAAAGCGGCTGGACGTCGTCAGGCTCTGCTCGAGGAAGATGCCGCGGAGAAACGGTGCGAAAAAGCGCTCGGTCGTCGCGCGCGAGAGACCGGAGCGCCGCAGCGCATCGGCCGTCGTGGTCTCGTCGCCCGAGCCCCGCAACAGCTTCAGGATCGCCGCGCCGTCTCGCACGCCGACGATTCCGCCGGCGAGAGCCCGAATGCTACGGACCGGCGACTGGCGCGGATCTGCGAGCCGGCGAAACCGCCCGTCGGCACGGATGATCGCTCCGCGCGAGAGCTCTCCGAGCTCGAGCCGCCCGTAGTCGAGCGCGGAGCGGGCTTCGGGATACGACGTGGGGAGAACCTGGAACCCATGATCCAGGAGGAAGCCGTCGCAGACGTCGGTGCGCACCCGTCCCCCGACCGCGTGCGACCGCTCGAGCACGAGCGGTGCCCGCCCCGCGGCGACGAGCGCGCGGGCGCAGGCGAGGCCGGCGACGCCGCCGCCGACGACGATGACATCGTGTTCGTCACTCACGACCGCGAGCGTACCGCGGCACGCCTACCGGCGATGCCACATCCAGTGCGACTCCCCCTCAGGAGGGGCTCGAGAGAGCGTGCGCGAGTGCGGAGTCGAGATCCGGGTACCCGAACGCGAAGCCCGCGCGCAGAAGCTTGGCCGGAACGACGTTTTGCCCTTCGAGGAGCATCGACTTCCCCATCTCCCCGAACGCGAGCCTGATCGCGAGCGCGGGCGCCGGCAAGATCGTGGGCCGGTGGAGCGCCCGTCCGAGCGCCTGGGTGAAGTCGGCGTTCGTTTCCGCCCCCGGCGCCGTCACGTTGACCGGCCCCTCGAGCGGCTGCTCGAGTGCGAAGAGGTAGGCGGCTACCGCATCGTCGAGGGAGATCCAGCTCCACCACTGCGCCCCGCCGCCGAGCTTTCCGCCGACCCCGAGCTTGAACGGAAGCAGCATGCGCTGCAACGCGCCGCCGCCCTTCGCGAGGACGATCCCCTGCCGTAGGTGCACGACCCGGAGACCGGCAGCCCGTGCAGGTTCCGCAGCGGCCTCCCATTGCTCGACGACGTCGGCAAGGAATCCCTCGCCGCGTGGCGCGCTCTCGTCGAGCTCCTCGGCGCCGCGACTCCCGTAGTAGCCCGTCGCGGACGCGCACAGGAGGATCGGCCGGCCGGGCAACCCGGCCGCCGTCTCCGCGATCAGGCGCGTGCCCTCGACGCGCGACTCGAGGACGCGCCGCCGGACGGATTCGCTCCAGCGCTGCCCGATGTTCTCTCCGGCGAGATGGATGATCGCGCCGACGTCGGTGAGCGCCTCCTCGTCGATCGTGCCCGCGGCGATGTCCCACTGTGCTTCACCGGGGCCGGCCGAGGCCCGGCGAACGAGCCGAACGAGGTCGTGGCCGGCATCGACGAGCGCGGAAGAGAGCGCCGTTCCGATCAGGCCCGTCGACCCGGTGAGCGCGATCTTCATGACTGAAACATATACAAAACCTGGACCGATGCGACGGCGGGTGGGTCGTGCGAAGATCGAAGCGTGGACATCGCAGCCATCATCGAGCGCGTCTGGCCCGGCCAGCACGCGAGCGCCGACGTGCTCGGCCGCGGCTTCACGCATCACAATTTCAAGGTCGACGTCGGAGGCGAGTCCTTCGTGCTTCGCGTCGCCGGGTCCGACGCAGCCCTCCTCGGCATCGACCGCCGCGTCGAGCACGAGGCGTCGCTCGCGGCCGCTGCCGTCGGAATCGGCCCCGATGTGGTCGGGTTCGTCGAGCCCGAGGGGTACCTCGTCACCCGCTACATCGACGGCGAGATCGTCCCGGTCGAGCGGATGCGAGAGCCGGCCTCCATCGTGCGGGTCGCCGGAGCACTTCGGGCGATCCATCGAGGGCCGTCGCTGTCACGACGGTTCAACGCCTTCAGGGTCGTCGAGGAGTACCGCTCGACCGCGTTCGCCCACGGTGCGGAGGTGCCGCCGGTCTACGTCTGGGCCCGGCAGATGGCGCGTCGGGTCGAGCGCGCGCGCGGCGTCTTCGCCGAGCGGCCCTGCCACAACGACCTGTTCAACGACAACCTGCTCGACGACGGTCGCAGGATCCGCATCGTCGACTGGGAGTACGCCGGCATGGGCGATGTCTTCTTCGACCTCGCGAGCTTCGCCTCCAACCACGGGCTCGACGGCGAGGCGCGGCGCTCGCTCCTCGCCGCCTATGCCGGCGACGTGCGACCGGGGGACGAGCGCGCGCTCGAGCTGATGCTGTTCATGTCGGACTTCCGTGACGCGATGTGGGGCGTCGTCCAGGGTGCGGTCTCCGAGCTCGACTTCGACTTTGCCTCATACGCGCACGAGCACTTCGAACGGCTCGAGGCGACCGCCGCCTCGCCTGCCTTCGCCGCCGCGCTCGGCGACGAGATCTAGCGCGTCGGCCAGAGGACCGCGGCGACCGCGGCCGCCTCAGCGGCGAGGCTCAGCATCGCCACGATCTTGAGGACGTCGGAGCGCTTCCGCATGTGCTCGATATCGGCTGCTTCGCGGCTCGCCTTGAGGCCGTCGGCGGCCCCGCGCGCGTCTCCGGCCATTCAGTCCGCAACGGTCGAGACAATTCCACTGCAACCGCAGTACGCTGAGTCGCATGGATGGCATGATCAATCCGGAGGTCGCTCGCGGATCAAAGCCGCTGCACACGGCGATCGCCGATCAGCTCGCTGCTGCGATCATGGACGGCCGCCTCGCCGCCGGCACGCGCCTGTCGCCCGAGCGGCAGCTCGCCGCGTCGCTCGGCGTCAGTCGGATGACCGTCCGGCAGGCGCTCGGTGAGCTCGAGCGCGCCGGGCTTCTGCGCCGCGTCGTCGGTCGCACGGGGGGGACATTCGTCCGGGAGGCGACGGACGCCGTCGCGGGCGTGAGCGGGGTGTCCGCGGCGCTGAGGCGTCAGGCCGGTGCCGGGCATGCCGAGCTGGTCTCGGTCGATGTCCAGCCCGCGGGCAAGCGGACGGCTGCGGCGCTCGGTCTCCCGCGCAACGACAGGGTCGTCGTCATCACGCGCCTCCGGCTGGCGGGCGGGAAGCCACTCGGTGTCGAGCGCTCCTCGCTCCCTGCGAGCCTGTTCCCCGATATCGAGGACATGGATCTCACGGGCTCGCTGTACGACCTGATGGACGTTCGGTTCGGCCTGCGGCCCGTCCGCGCCGTCGAGCGCGTCGAGACGGCGGCCGCGCGACCGTCGGACTCCCGCACGATCGCCGCCAAGCGCGACGTTCCCGTCCTCCTCGTCGAGCGCGTCGGCTACGCCGCCGACGGAACGCCGGTCGAGTTCGCCCGCGATCGCTACCGCGGCGACCGGACAGCTCTGGTCGTCGAGTCGCTCCTCCGCGGAGACCAGTAGCCCGTTCCGCGTAAGGCGCTCGCACCGCTACGCGTCGGGCGGGCGAAAGGCGACGAACGGGTCCGTGATCTCGAGCGACTGCCGCGCGAAGGAGAACTCCTCCGCGGGACGACCGCCGGCACGTCCCGGGTCTCGCCGCCCTCCTGTCGGCTCGATCGCACCGCGACGGAGGAGGACGCGCTTCAGGTTGGTCGCCGAGACGTCATATCCGAGCGCGGCCGCGTAGACATCGCGGAGCTCCGTCAGCGTGAAGGTGGCTGGAGCGAGTGCGAACCCGATGTTCGAGTACGACAGCTTGCCCCGCAGGCGGTCGTGCGCCGAGTGGATGATCGCGCCGTGATCGAAGGCGGTGGACGGAAGATCGTCGACCGGGTGCCAGCTCGTGTCCTCCGGAACCGAGGGGTCGACTCCGAGCCGCACGAGACCGAGGTAGGCCGTGGCGATCTCCCACTCGACGGGATTTCGCCCGGGATCTCCGTACGTCGCAACCTGCTCGAGATGCGCCACCTCGGCCAGGTCGACCTTCGCCGCCAGGTGCCGCCTGATCGACGCTTCGAGCGTCTCGTCGGCCGCGAGCACGCCTCCTGGCAATGCCCAGGCATTGCGGAACGGGTCGCGGGCCCGTTGCCAGAGCAGCGCCTGGAGAACGCCGTCGCGGACCTGCATCACCGCGGCGAGGGTCTCCTGCGCCGGTCTGATAAACTCGCCCGCAGGTTTACGACTCATAGGCAAAAACTAGCGAAAGGCTCGGACGATGACAATGCGAAGGGCGCGCTGGGCGATCGCTGGAGGGGTCGTGGTCGCTGTCGCACTGCTCGCCGCGAGCTGTGGCTCGAGCGACAAGGGAGCGTCCGGGGCGACGGACAGCACACCCACCGGCATCAAGGTGGGGCTGATCACCGACCTCGGGCAGCTCAACGACAACGGCTTCAACGAGCTCGCCTACAAGGGACTCAAGCGCTCCGAGAGGGAGCTGGGGGTCCAGGGTCGCGTGTTCGAGTCGAAGTCGGCCGCGGACTACATCCCCAACATGGCCTCGCTCGCGCGCCAGGGCTATGACCTGATCATCGGCGTCGGCTACGCACAGGGCGACGCGATTGCCAGTGCCGCAAAGGCCTTCCCCGACACGAAGTTCGCGATCGTGGATGTCGACCAGGCGACGCTCAAGGGCACGCCGGCGAACGTCCAGGGCCTCCTGTTCCGCGAGGAGCAGGTCGGCTACCTCGTCGGGTACCTGGCGGCGCTCTCGGCCAAGCGAGCCGGAGGCAACACGATCAGCGCCGTCGGCGGGTTCAAGGAGCCTCCCGTCGATCGCTACATCGCCGGGTACAAGGCCGGTGCCACGGCGGCAGTCCCCGGGATCACCGTCAAGTGGGGCTACTCGCAGGACTGGGACGATCAGGCGAAGTGCAAGGAGCTCGCTCTCGACCAGATCGCCGCGGGCTCGAAGGTCGTCTTCCAGGTTGCGGGCGGCTGCGGCCTCGGGTCGCTCCTTGCGGCGAAGCAGAACAAGGTCTGGGGTATCGGCGTCGATGCCGATCAGTCGTTTCTCGGCCCGCACGTGCTGACGAGCGGGCTCAAGGGCGTCGACACTGCGGTCTTCCTGACCGCCAAGGCCGTCGAGGACGGGACGTTCGCGGGCGGTGGAAACGCCGTCTTCGGCCTCAACGAGGAGGGGGTCGGACTGGGGACGTTCAGTCCGAACGCGAACGCCGACGACATCGCAAAGACCAAGGAGGTCGAGCAGAAGGTCGCCGACGGGACGATCGACGGCATCCCGACGACCGTCGGGTAACAGCCGCAGCGTGGGGTGCGGGCGCCTCGGGCCCGCACCCCGTCGCCGTTCCGTCAGGCGGTGCGCACCGAGTAGACGGGTGGTAGGTGGTCGGCGACCGGAGCCCAGCTCGCGCCCGCGTCCGCCGAGCCGAAGACGTCACCCGACGTGGCACCGAAGTAGAGCTCGAGATCGCCTCCGGCACCGGCCGAGTCGAACGCCTCGCGAAGCACGGTCAGGTACGCATCGCGTGGGGGGAGGCCGTCGCCCCTCGGTGCCCACGTTGCTCCGGCATCGCGCGTCTCCCAGACCTGCACCGTTCCTCCGGGCGTCGTCCGATCCTCGGCGCCGATGAGCGGGATCACGTAGGCGCTGTCGGGATCTGCGGGGTCGACGACGATCGGGAAGCCGAAGTCCGACGGAAGGTCGGTGTCGTCGCCGATGTCCAGCCAGGATGCGCCCGCGTCGTCCGAGCGGTAGACGCCGCCGTGGAACTGCATGAACAGTCGCTCCGGCCGCGCCGGTGAGCGGCGCACGTTGTGCACGCAACGCCCGAGTGGGTCGTCGGCCGCGTCCTCGGGCAGGTACTCCGGATTGATGCCGGTGTTGGAATGGCGCCACGTCGCGCCGCGGTCGTCCGAGAGCCATACTCCGACGGCCGAGATGCAGACCATCAGCCGGTCGGGGTCGCCCGGCCAGGGAACGATCGTGTGCAGGCAGAGCCCTCCTCCGCCGGGCGTCCAGTCGGGTCGCGTCGGGTGATCCCACAGCCCACGGTTCAGCTCCCATGTCAGCCCGCCGTCGTGGCTCTCGAACAGGCAGCCGGGGTCACCCCCCGCGTACAGCGTCCCGTCGGCCTCACCTGCGCCGATCACCCAGATCCGGGCGAGCGACGCGTCCCCTTCCTCGGGCAGTGCGACACCCGACGTCTCCTGCCACTCCCCGGCCGGGTCGTCGGCGACCCAGATCCGGCCGCCGTAGAACCACGAGGTCACCGAGGCCAGGTAGCGGCCCGAGCGGGGATCGCGCATGGCGTACTCGACCGACTGTCCCGGGAACGCGCGCGCCCTGACCTCGAAGCCGCTCCCGACGTCGCCGTCGAGAACGAAGAGCCCTTTCTTCGTCCCGACCAGGATCTCCGTCATCTCATCCTCCTGTGATCGCCGGCAAGACGTGGATCCGGTCGGTGGCGCCGACCTCCGTCTCTCCCTGTGCGAGTTGACCGTTGACATAGACGTTGACGTGCTCGCGGATCATCCGGCGCTCGTCGAGCACCCACCCCGAGACCGCAGGCGAGCGAGCCTCCAGGGCGATCAGAGCCTCCTTCACGGTGGCGCCCTCGAGGTCGAGCTCGCGGGCTCCGGCGAGCTCGGAGAGGGGTGCGCGAAGCAGGACGAGCGCCATGGCGGCATCCTATTTTCTCCTGGCCGGGATGAGAAGGGGCAGGCGATTCGTTAGTCATCATTGGACATAGCTTCGACCGGGAGGAGACCCGTGGCCCGACTATCAGACGCCCAGTGTGCATTCATCCGGGACAACCCGTTCGTCGGCATCGTGACGACGCTGCGACCCGACGGGTCACCGCACTCGACCGTCGTCTGGGTCGACATGGAGGGCGAGACGCTGCGGTTCAACACCGCTCGCGATCGTGCGAAGGCGAAGCACCTTCTCCTCGACCCTCGCGTTTCGGTAACCGTGATCGACCCGCAGGATCAGTATCGCTGGGTCGGAGTCACCGGAACCGCCGAGCTGGTGGACGACGGTGCCGACGCGCACATCGACAGCCTGGCGAAGAAGTACCTTGGGGCCGACAGCTACCCGTTCCGAAACGCCGAGGAGCAGCGCGTCACCGTCAGGGTCATGGTCGAGAAGGTCGACGGGATCGGTCTCTCGGGGTAGCCGGCTCCTACGGGGTGAGCTCGAGCACCCCGTGCGGCGCGCCGTAGTCGGCGAGCTTGTCGAGGAACGGCTGCGCGGGGAATGCCTCCGGCCCGAGGACTCCGGCGCCGCTCCACGCTCCGTCGACGAGGAGCTCGAGAGCGCAGGCGGGGTTGAGGGCGGTCTGCCAGACGACGGCCTGCGAACCGTACTCGCGCATCGACCACTCGTTGTCGACGACGTGGTAGAGGTAGGTCTTTCTCGGCTTCCCGTCCTTGCCGATCCCGGTGACGAGCGTTCCGGCGCACGTCTTGCCGCTCATTCGGTCACCGAGCGTCGCAGGGTCGGGGAGGATCGCGGCGATCACGTCGCGGGGGGCGACCTCCACTCCCTTGACCCGGACCTTCTCCTTCGAGTCGAGCCCGAGAAGGTGGATCGTCTTGAGGATGTCGATGAACTCGTTCCCGAGCCCGTACTTGAACGTGACCCGCTTGCAGTCGACCCAGCGCGGCACGAGCAGCACCTCCTCGTGCTCCACGTTGACGCATTCGACGGGCCCGATCCCCTCGGGGAAGTCGAATGTCTCCGGCTCGGAGAACGGGTCCGTCGTGAACCAGCCGCGGTCCTTCTCCCAGATCGCGGGGGGATTGAGGCACTCCTCGATCGTGGTCCAGATCGAGAACGTGGGAGCGAACTCGTATCCCTCGACGACGAGATTGGCGCCGTCGCGGATCCCCACCTCGTCGATCTCGGAGAAGAGCTCGTCGGCCGCGTGGCGCGCGAAGACATCGGCAGCACCCGGCTCGATCCCGATCCCGACGAGCGCGAGCTGGCCCTTCGCCTCCCAGGCGCCCGCACGCTCGAACTGGTAGTCACCGAGCTTGACGCCGCTCTTCTCGAACGGATGCGTCGGGTGGGGCTCGGACAGGGTCATCGCCATGTCCAGGTAGGTGACGCCCGCCTCGAAGCAGGCGTCGAAGATCGGGGCGTTGAAGACCGGGTCGACGGCGTTCAGGACGTGCGTGGCTGCGGTGGCGCCGATCAGATCGGCGACGGAGCCCTGCGCCGAGGCGTCGACGTGGTGGGCGCTGAAGCGAGCGTCGCCGAGCGACGAGACGACGGCTTCGGAGCGACCGGGGTCGTAGTCGGCGAGTGCGCAGCGCTCGAAGAACGAGCGCCGCTCGATGATGCGGGCGAAAGCGGCGCCGACGCCACCCGTCCCGACGACGAGGATTCTCATGAGGTGGTTCTACCTGATCGTGCAGTTCGGGGGTGCGCGAGGGGCCGGACGGGACGCACGGATCCCGCTGATACGCTCGCGCGACCAGAGATGTTCGTCCCGGGAGGAGCCAGAAATGAGCGTTGCCGCGAGCCAGCACAAGATGTTCATCGGCGGTGAGTTCGTCGATTCGTCGACGGGTGAGACCATGGAGGTGCTCAATCCGGCGACGGGCGAGGTGATCGCCGAGGTACCGCGCGGGAGCGCCGACGACGTCGACCGCGCCGTCTCGGCAGCCAAGGCAGCGTGGGACGAGTGGCGCTTCAAGACTCCCAAGGACCGGATGGAGCTGCTCCTCGCGCTGGCCGACGTGATCGAGGAGAACGCCGAGGAGCTCGCGCGACTCGAGTCGCTGAACGTCGGCAAGCCGTGGTGGGTTGCGGTCGACGAGCCCGGGATCATGGTCGACAACCTGCGCTTCTTCGCCGGCGCCGCACGGAACCTCGAGGGCAAGGCGGCCGCCGAGTACGTCGAGGGCTACACCTCGATGGTGCGCCGGGAGCCGCTCGGCATCGTCGCGGGGATCTGCCCGTGGAACTACCCGCTCTTCATGGCGGTGTGGAAGATGGGCCCCGCGCTCGCCGCCGGCAACGTCCAGATCCTCAAGCCGGCAGAGCAGACGCCGTTGACGACGCTTCGCTTCGTCGAGCTCGCTCAGGAGGTGCTTCCGCCCGGCGTCCTCCAGGTGGTCACGGGCGACGGCGTGCCGGTCGGTGACGCCCTCGTGCGTCATCCCGCGATCTCGCTCGTCTCGCTCACCGGTGACACGGCGACGGGCAAGCTGATTGCGAAGAACGCTGCCGACACGGTCAAGCACGTCCACCTCGAGCTCGGCGGGAAGGCGCCGATGGTCGTCCTCGACGATGCCGATCCCGCGGCGGTGGCCGAGGCGATCAAGATCGGGGGCTTCTTCAACTCGGGACAGGACTGCACTGCATCGTCGCGGATCCTCATCGACGAGCGGATCTACGACGACGTCGTGGCCCGCACCGTCGACGCGGTCGGGTCGCTGACGGTCGGGGATCCGGGCAGCGACGACGCGATCGGGATGGGGCCGGTGATCTCCGCCGAGCAGCAGGAGCGCGTGCTCGGCTTCCTCGAGCGCGCAGTCGACGCGAAGGCATCCGTCCTCACGGGCGGGGAGTCGGTCGGCGATCGCGGCTACTTCGTCAAGCCGACGATCGTCGCGGACGTGCAACAGGACGCCGAGATCGTCCAGAGCGAGGTCTTCGGGCCGGTCATCACGATGCAGCGGTTCTCGTCGGACGACGCCGCGGTCGCCATGGCGAACGACGTTCGCTACGGGCTCGCGTCCTCGGTCTTCTCCGAGAACGTCGGGCGGGCGCTGAAGGTCGCCGCAGGGCTCGACTTCGGGTGCGTCTGGATCAACGAGCACCTCTTCCCGCTGACTCCCGAGATGCCGCACGGTGGCTTCAAGGAGTCGGGCTACGGCAAGGACATGTCCGCGTACTCGATGGAGGAGTACACGCGGGTCAAGCACGTCTGCGTGAAGCTCCGGGTAGCCCGGGTTTCCGCGGTGGAAGAGCATACCGCTGAAACCCGGGCTCCCCGAGCTTCCGATGTTTTTGCGCGCTGCGCGCGATCCTGAAGGGGCTCGCCCGCGAGCCGCGGTGGAGAGCATACCGCTGAAACCCGGGCTCCCCGAGCTTCCGATGTTCTTGCGCGCTGCGCGCGATCCTGAAGGGGCTCGCCCGCGAGCCGCGGTGGAAGAGCATACCGCTGAAACCCGGGCTTCCCGAGCTTCCGATGTTCTTGCGCGCTGCGCGCGATCCTGAAGGGGCTCGCCCGCGAGCCGCTCTGGCCGGTGGCCGGCTTCAGCCGGTCGCCCGGGTCGCTCCTGGTCGGCGAGCCGGTCTGGCTGGTGGCCGGCTTTAGCCGGTCGCCCGGGCTGCTCTCCCGGGCCGCTCGTTGCAGAGCAAACCGCGCCGTGCATTGACCAAACGCGTCGTTAGTGATATGAAACTCCTCGCATTGCGTGGTACTCCTCTCCCGAGCGGCGACAAGACCGAGATCGGTGATCGGGGCCCTGTCGGTCGCGCTCGGAGGCTCGATGCGGTCGACAGCGGCATCATCGAGGCGCTGCAGCTCGACGGCCGCCGGTCGTTTCGGCGCATCGCCGCGACGGTCGGCGTGTCCGAGGCAACGATTCGCGCGCGCTATCGACGGCTCTGCGCCGACAACATCCTGCAGGTCGCCGGGATCACGAACCCGCTCGGGCTCGGGTACGAGGCCCAGGCAATGGTCGGGATCAGGACGGCGGGGCCTCCCGAGAAGGTGGCCGACGAGATCGCACGCTGGGACGAGGCCGACTACGTGGTCGTCACCGCCGGCCAGTTCGACGTGCTCGCGGAGGTCCTGTGTCGGGACCGCCGCTCCCTGCTCGATGTCACGAACCGGATTCGTGCCCTTCCGGATGTGATCTCGACTGAGAGCTTCCTCTACCTCGAGCTGTGGAAGCAGCTCTACGACTGGGGGGCTAGGGTTCAGGAGTCAGCCGCGAAGGAGGCGTCATGAGCGTTCCGTTGGGGAGCACCATCTGATGGGCACGGTCGAGCCCGGCGCTCCTGCCGGTTCAGCGTCCGGCGCGGCGACATCCGTCCCGATCGACGTCCGGCTGGAGAACGTCGTCAAGCGGTTCGGCGAGACGGTCGTGGCGGTCGATGGCGTCAGCGTGGAGATTCCACACGGCTCGTTCTTCGCGATGCTCGGCCCGTCGGGATGCGGGAAGACGACCACCCTGCGGATGATCGGCGGCTTCGAGGAGCCGACGGAGGGCTCTATCTATCTCGGTGACAACGACGTCGTCGGTCTGCCGCCCTACAAGCGCGACGTCAACACGGTCTTCCAGAGCTACGCCCTGTTCCCGCACATGACGATCTACGACAACGTCGCCTTCGGGCTCGAGCGGCGCGGGGTCGACAAGAAGGAGATCAAGGGGCGCGTGCTCGAGATCCTCGAGCTCGTCGACCTGAAGGGGAGGGAGAACGGGAAACCGAAGCAGCTCTCGGGCGGGCAGCAGCAGCGGGTCGCACTCGCGCGCGCGCTCGTCAACACGCCGCGCGTGCTCCTCCTCGACGAGCCGCTCGGCGCCCTCGACATGAAGCTCCGCAAGCAGATGCAGCTCGAGCTGAAGCGGATCCAGGCGGAGGTCGGGATCACGTTCGTGCACGTCACGCACGACCAGGAAGAGGCGATGACGATGGCCGACACGATCGCCGTGATGAACGCGGGCAAGATCGAGCAGCTCGGCTCACCGACCGAGCTGTACGAGCGGCCGCAGACGGCTTTCGTCGCGAACTTCCTCGGGACGTCGAACCTGCTCGACGGCACCGTCGAGGGTCAGGGCACGGTACGCCTCGACGACGGCACCCTCGTCTCGGTCGAGACGGGTGGTGCGAGCGGGCCGATCTCCGTGGGAGTTCGGCCCGAGAAGGTGACGCTCGGCAATGAGCACGCCAACACGCTCGCCGGCAGGGTGAAGGAATCGGCGTACATCGGCGTCGCGACGCAGGTGGTCGTGACGACTGCTGTCGGCGACGTGTCCGTGTATCACCAGAACAGTGAAGCCGGCGGCCTCGTGCCTGCGCCGGGCGACACCGTCAACGTGAGCTGGCGAGCCGATTCCGGCTTCGTCGTGAAACGGGGGGAGACACCCACATGACATCGCGCTACACACGCAGAGAGATCGTTCAACGCGGCGCCGCCGGCGTCACGATCCTTTCGCTACCGGGACTGCTCGCGGCCTGCGGCGGCGGTGGAGGCGGGAGCTCGAACGGCCAGGTCAACGACGTCCTGAACTTCTCGAACTGGCCGCTGTACATCGACGTCGACGAGAAGACAAAGCAGCATCCAACGCTCGACGCCTTCACGGCCGACACCGGGATCAAGGTCAACTACTTCGAGGACATCAACGACAACGCGACCTTCTTCGCGAAGATCCAGGGGCCTCTCAGCCAGGGGAAGGGTGTCGGGCGCGACATCATCGTCATGACCGACAGCTCGCGGTTCCCGGCGCTCCTCGTCGCAAAGGACTGGCTCGAGCCGCTCGACAAGGAGAAGATCCCGAACATCACGAACCTCGTCGACGCGCAGGCGAGCCCGCCGTTCGACCCCGACCGGACGTACTCGTTGCCCTGGCAGTCCGGCATGACGGGCATTGCGTGGAACGAGGACGTGACCGGGCCTGTCACCTCGATCGACCAGCTCCTGAACGACGCCAAGCTGAAGGGCAAGGTCACCATGCTGTCGGAGTTCTCCGACTCCGTGGGGCTGACGATCCTCTCGAACGGCGGCAACCCGTCCGACTTCACCGCCGACGAGTTCACTGCGGCGATCAAGACGATCCAGGGGGCCGTCGACAGCGGCCAGATCCGCCAGTTCACGGGCAACGACTACGCGCAGCCGTTGACCAAGGGCGACATCGCCGCCGCAGTCGCGTGGTCGGGCGACATCGTGCAGCTGCTCGCCGACAACCCGAAGCTCAAGTGGGCGATTCCCGAGGCGGGCGGCATGATCTGGACCGACAACATGCTGATCCCGCAGGGTGGAAGCTCGCCGACCGCCTCGACGTACATGAACTCCGTGTACGACCCGGCTGTCGCTGCGCAGATCGCCGCCTACGTCAACTACGTGACGCCGGTCAAGGGAGCGAAAGAGGAGCTCGCGAAGACCGACCCCGAGACCGCGAACAACACGCTGATCTTCCCCACCGACGACATGCTCTCGTCGGTGCACCAGTTCAGCTCGGAGGCGCTGCAGGACGAGGAGTTCCAGGCCACCTGGCAGAAGGTGCTCGGCGCCTGATAAGGAGACGGCCCGGGTGGGGGAGCTCTCCGCCCGGGCCGGTCGCACCCCGATGACGATCTTCCATCGACACCGCTGGCTCGCTCCGATGCTGCTGCTCCTCCCGGGGCTCGCGTGGCTTGCGGTGTTCTTCGCCGTCCCGCTCGGGTTCCTCGGCTACCAGTCGCTGCAGTCCGGCTCGTTCCTCAGCGGATACTCGTTCACCTGGTCGTTCAGCAACTACTCCGACGCGATCACCGAGTACCGCGACCAGTTCATCCGGTCGTTCCTCTACGCCGGCATCGCGACGATCCTCTGCCTCCTGATCGCGTATCCACTCGTCTACTGGATCGCGTTCCGTGGCGGGCGCTGGAAGAACCTCTTCCTCGTCGTCATCGTCGCTCCGTTCTTCGTCTCGTACCTCGTCCGGACGCTCGCGTGGCTCAACATCCTCGCCGACGAGGGCCCGGTGGTCGGCATCCTCCGCTGGCTCCACATCCTCGCGCCGGACGGCCGCCTCCTGGCCACGGGCGTCGCGGTCGTAGCGGGGATCACCTACAACTTCCTGCCGTTCATGGCGCTCCCGCTCTACGTCTCGCTCGAGCAGCTGGACGTGCGGCTCCTCGAGGCGGCCGGAGACCTCTACGCGAGCAAGCGCGCGGCGTTCCTGCGCGTCACGCTGCCGCTGTCGGCACCGGGCATCGTCGCCGGCACGTTGCTCACGTTCATCCCCGCGGCGGGCGACTTCATCAACGCGCAACTCCTCGGGACACCGCAGCAGAAGATGATCGGCAACGTCATCCAGTCGCAGTACCTGGAGCGGATCAACTATCCGTCCGCGGCCGCGCTCTCGTTCATCCTCATGGCGATGATCCTCGTCGCGCTCGGTTTCTACGCCAAGGTCGTCGGAACGGAGAAGCTGACCGGATGATCAGGCGGGCCCGCCACCACCTGCTGACCGTGTACGCGATGCTCGCATTCGCGTACCTCATGCTGCCGATCGCGGTCGTCATCCTATTCTCGTTCAACAGTCCCAAGGGTCGCTTCAACTACATCTGGCAGGGCTTCACGTTCCAGAACTGGATCCACTGGGACGCGATGCCCGGGTTGAAGGACGCCCTCATCACGTCGCTCGAGATCGGGCTCATCTCGACGCTCGTCGCGACCATTCTCGGCACGTTCATCGCGCTCGCACTCGTCCGTCACGACTTCCGCGGGCGCGGCGCCACCAACGTGCTGATCTTCCTGCCGATGTCGACACCGGAGATCGTCCTCGGTGCCTCGCTCCTGACGCTCTTCATCAACCTCCAGGTCACGCTCGGCTTCGCCACGATCTTCATCGCCCACGTGATGTTCATCGTCAGCTACGTCGTCGTCACCGTGAAGGCACGGTTGATCGGGTTCGACCGGTACCTCGAGGAGGCGGCGATGGATCTCGGCGCGAACGAGTGGACGACGTTCCGGAAGATCACGCTGCCCCTGCTCGCACCCGCCATCCTGAGCGCGGCGCTCCTCGGCTTCGCGCTCTCGATCGACGACTTCGTGATCACCTACTTCAACGCAGGCTCGACGACGACGTTCCCGCTGCTCGTGTGGGGTGCCGCTCGCGTGTCCGTGCCACCGCAGATCAACGTCGTCGCGAGCGCGATCTTCCTCGTCGCGGTCGGGTTCATGGTCGGCAACATCCTGATCGGCAACCGGCGCGGGCGCGAGGTTGCCGAGCCTGCGATCCCTGCGGCGATGGCTCCGAGAGAAGGCTGATTTGGGCTCCCACGACCTTCAGCAGAACGCGCGAGACCACCTCTGGATGCACTTCACGCGCATGGGTGGGTTCGGCGCCGGCCACGAGGTGCCGATCATCGTCAAGGGCGACGGCTGTTACCTGTGGGACGCAAACGGCAAGCGGTACCTCGACGCGCTGGCGGGGCTGTTCTCCGTCAACATCGGCTACGGCTACGGCGAGGAGATCGGCCAGGCGGCCCTCGAGCAGATGCGCGAGCTGCCGTTCTACACCAACTGGTCGTACGCGCACCCGAAGGCGATCGAGCTCGCGACCGAGCTCGCCTCGCTCGCGCCCGGCGACCTGAATCGCGTCTTCTTCGTGTCGGGGGGCTCCGAGGCGGTCGAGTCGGCGTGGAAGCTCGCACGGCAGTATTACGCTGCTCGCGGCGAGAAGCAGCTTCGCCACGCGCTCCACGAGCCGGAGACGCGGCACGATGCGATCGTGGCGAGCGCCCACCGCGGCCCACACCGGTACAAGGCGATCGCCCGTCACATCGCGTATCACGGGACGACGATGGGGGCGCTGTCGATCAACGGGATCCCGGCGCTGCGCGAGACCTTCGAGCCGCTCGTCCCCGAGGTGCGGCACGTCCACAACACGAACCGCTATCACCGCCCCGATGGCGAGACCGAGCCGGAGTTCACCCAATTTCTGCTCGACGACCTCGAGCAGGCGATCCTCGCCATGGGGCCGGAGACGGTCTGCCTCGTCCACATGGAGCCCGTCCAGAACGCCGGCGGCGCCTTCACGCCGCCCGAGGGGTACTGGGCCGGCGTGCGGGCGATCTGCGACGAGTACGACATCCTGCTCTCGGCGGACGAGGTGATCACCGCCTTCGGCCGGCTCGGGCACTGGTTCGGGTCGGAGCGCTACGACATCAGGCCGGACATCGTCACGTGCGCCAAGGGGCTCTCGTCGTCGTACGGCCCGATCGGTGCCGTGATCGCGACCGACCGGGTGATGGAGCCGTTCCTCGACGCGACGTCGGTGTACTCGCACGGCGTCACGTTCGGCGGCCATCCCGTGATGTGCGCGATCGCACTCAAGAACATCGAGATCATGAAGCGCGAGGGCATCGTCGAGCACGTCCGCGACACCCAGGATGCCTTCCGCGCCAAGCTCGAGACCCTGCTCGATCTGCCGATCGTCGGGGACGTGCGCGGGACGGGGTTCTTCTACGCCGTCGAGCTCGTCAAGGACAAGGAGAAGAGGACGACGTTCGACGACGCCGAGTGCGAGTCGCTCCTGCGTGGGTATCTCTCACCCGCGCTCTTCGACGCCGGCCTCATCTGCCGTCAGGACGACCGCGGCGACCCGGTCGTGCAGATCTCGCCACCCCTGATCGCGGGCGAGAGCGAGATGGACGAGATCGTGGGCACGCTCGGCACCGTTCTTGCCGAGGCATCGAAGCGCATGGATCTCGGGGGTAGCGGCGCGGAGGGTACGGTTACCCCTACTGCGTCGACCGTTCGGCTCGGGCAGTATCCAGTCCGACCCGACGAGGAGGCGCACGTGGAAAACGGAAGCGGATCGGCGGTCGTCGTCGCGCAGGACGTGACACGACGGTACGGCGCGGGCGATACGGCTGTCGACGCCCTGCGGGGCGTCTCGGTCGAGGTGCCGGCCGGAAGACTGACCGCGGTGATGGGGCCGTCCGGGTCCGGCAAGTCGACCCTGATGCACATCCTCGCGGGGCTCGACAAGCCCACCTCGGGGTCGGTCGTCGTCGCCGGCAAGGAGATCACGACGCTCGGCGACAGCGAGCTCACGAAGCTGCGCCGCGAGCACATCGGCTTCGTCTTCCAGTTCTTCAACCTGTTGCCGATGCTGAACGCGAAAGAGAACATCCTGCTCCCGCTGACGATCGCCGGCGAGAAGGCGGACGACGCCTGGATGACCGATCTGATCGGCTCCGTCGGGCTCGGAGACAGGCTCGACCATCGTCCCTCGGAGCTCTCCGGCGGGCAGCAGCAGCGGGTTGCGATCGCTCGCGCGCTCGTCTCCCGTCCGGACGTCGTCTTCGCCGACGAGCCGACCGGGAACCTCGACTCGAAGACCGGCGGTGAGATCCTCGAGTTGCTCCGGCACGCCGTCGAGGACATGCACCAGACGGTCGTGATGGTCACCCACGAGGCGCGTGCCGCGGCGATCGCGGACAGGGTCCTCTTCCTCGCCGACGGCAACATCGTTCGCGAGCTGTCGGGCGCTTCCGTGCACGACATCACTGCGTCGATGGAGGAGATCAGCAGTCAATGATCAGGTTCGCGCTCAAGGGCATGGCAGGACGGAAGCTCCGTACGGCCCTCACCGCCCTCGCGGTGATCCTCGGCGTGACGATGGTCAGCGGCACATTCGTCCTTACCGACTCCATCGACAAGGCGTTCAGTGCGATCTTCTCGAGTGTCTACGAGGGCACCGACGCGACGATCACCGGCAAGTCGGCTTTCGATCTCTCCGACGGCTCGGGGACGACCGCGCCGTCGTTCGACGAGTCGCTCCAGCCGGAGGTGGCCGCCCTTCCGGGTGTCGCCGCAGCGATCGGTGGCGTCGGCGGAGAGGCACAGCTGATCGGCAAGAACGGAAAGGCGATCGTCTTCGGCGGGGCGCCCAACCTCGGCTTCAGCGTCGATCCGACGCAGCCTCAGTTCAACACGCTCACGCTCGAAGAGGGTGCCTGGCCGGCCGACCGCGAGGTCGTGATCGATGTCGCGACCGCGTCGAAGAAGAGCCTGGAGGTAGGCGACTCGATCGGCGTCCAGGCCGAGGGCCCCGTCGAGCAGTTCACGATCTCCGGTCTCGTGAAGTTCGGCTCGGTCGACACGATCGGTGGAGCAACGCTCGCCGGCTTCAATCTCCCGACGGCGCAGCAGCTGTTCCGCAAGGTCGGCAAGCTCGATCAGATCCGGGTCGCCGGCAAGACGGGCGTCTCGCCGGCCCAGCTCGTCTCCGAGATCGACGCGATCCTCCCCGAAGGGACGCAGGTGCGGACCGGAGCTCAACAGGCGGCCGAGGACGCGAAGGACACGGACGCCTTCATCTCCTTCCTCCGCTACTTCCTGCTCGCGTTCGGCGTGATCGCTCTCTTCGTCGGCGCCTTCGTCATCTTCAACTCGCTCTCGATCACGATCGCGCAGCGCACGCGTGAGCTCGCCACGCTGCGGACGCTCGGAGCCTCGCGACGGCAGGTGCGCTTCTCGGTGATCGTCGAAGCGCTCGTCATGGGGACGATCGCGTCGATCATCGGGCTGTTCCTCGGCCTCGCGCTCGCAACAGGGCTCTTCAATCTCTTCGATGCGGTCGGATTCACGTTGCCGAACAGCGGGCTGATCTTCAGCACGCGCACCATCATCGTCTCGCTGCTGCTCGGGATCATCGTCACCCTGATCGCGAGCATCATGCCGGCGTTCAAGGCGACCAGAGTGCCGCCGATCGCGGCCGTGCGCGAGGGCGCCTCGATTGCGCCGGGCCGCTTCGCCCGCTTCCGGACGCCGATCGCCGCCGTGATCACGTTGCTCGGGTTCGCGGGGCTCCTCTGGGGGCTCTTCGGGCCCAACCTCGATACGACCAAGATCCTCCTCTTCATGATCCTCGGGATGGTGCTCGTCTTCATCGGCGTCGCGATGCTCTCGGCGCCGCTGATACCGGGCCTCACGGGCATCCTCGGTTGGCCCGGTGCGCGAGTCGGTGGCGCAGCGGGAGCCCTCGCGCGCGACAACGCCCGGCGGAACCCGCAGAGGACGGCCTCGACAGCGGCCGCGCTCATGATCGGCCTGGCCCTCGTCACGCTCGTCGCGACGCTTGCCGGAAGCGTCGTGCAGACGTTCACCGGGGCAGTCAACGAGATCTTCATCGGGGACTACGCCATCACCGCGCAGAACAACTTCTCGCCCATCCCCGTGGATGCGGCCAACGCCGCGGCAGCGTCGCCGGGCGTGATCTCGGTCGGGAACGTCCGAACGGGCGAGACGCTCGTCTTCGGCTCGACCGAGTTCTCGACGGCGGTCGATGCAGGCGCGAAGGACGTGATCAAGCTCGACTGGGTCGAGGGGTCGAGCGACGTCTTCGGAGAGCTCGGCAAGGACGGCGCCTTCGTCGACAAGGACTACGCGAAGAAGCACGACCTCACGGTCGGGTCGCCGGTCGCGATCACCTTCGCGAACGGAACGACCGGCACGTTCGTGGTCAAGGGCATCTTCGACCCGCCGTCGGGCGGCTCTCCGTTCGGCGTCGTGACCATCTCGACCGAGGCCTGGGACGCGGAGAACCCGACACCCGAAGAACGTCTACTCGTTCGTGCTCATGAGTGGTGGGGAGACGGAGGCGAACGCCGCCGCACTGGAGAGCGCGCTCGAGCCGTTCCCGAACGCCAAGGTGGCGACGAGGAGCCAGTTCGTCGACAACCAGATCTCGGGGCTGAAGTCGGTCCTCAACGTCCTCTACGTCCTGCTCGGGCTGTCGATCATCGTCAGCCTCTTCGGGATCGTCAACACGCTCGTACTGAGCGTCTTCGAGCGGACGCGTGAGATCGGGATGCTGCGCGCGATCGGAATGACGCGGCGTCAGACGCGACGGATGATCCGGCACGAGAGCGTGATCACGTCGATGATCGGCGCGCTCATCGGCATCGTCCTCGGGGTGATCCTCGCCGGGCTCTTGATCCTCAAGATCGACCTGATCGACTTCTCGTTCCCGACGACGCAGGTGATCGTGTTCGCCGTCGCCGCGGTGATCGTCGGCGTCGTCGCGGCGATCTTCCCGGCGCGCCGGGCTGCGAAGCTCAACCCGCTCGAAGCGCTGCATTATGAGTAGGGAGGGGAGAGGCTTCAGCCTCTCCTCGACACGGCTCTAGCTCAGCGTGCGTCGCGCGACGCCGTCGCGCTCGGCCGCCTCGGCGACTGCTACCGCGACGACCTGGGTCACGTCGCGGTTGAAAACGCTCGGGATCACGTACTCCGGCCCGAGCTCGTCGTCGGCGATCACCGACGCGATCGCGTGGCCCGCGGCGACCTTCATGCCCTCGGTGATCGTGCTTGCACGCACGTCCAGCGCTCCGCGGAACACGCCCGGGAACGCGAGCACGTTGTTGATCTGGTTCGGGTAGTCGGACCGGCCGGTTGCGACGACCGCGACCTTGCCGGGCGGAAGGTCCTCCGGCGCGATCTCGGGCGTCGGGTTCGCCATCGCGAACACGATCGCGTCGTCCGCCATCCGAGCGACTCCGTCCCTCGAGACCGCTCCCGGCATCGAGAGGCCGATGTAGACATCGGCGCCCTCGAGGACGTCGTCGGCGGAGCCCGTTACGCGGTCGGGATTCGTCCGGCTCGCGTACGCCTCCTTGGTCGCGTCGAGGCCGTCGCGACCCGCGTAGATCGCGCCTCCCCGGTCGCAGCCGATCACCGTCCGGACACCTGCGTTGAGGAGGATGTCGGTCACGGCGATGCCCGCAGCTCCGACCCCGGTGAGCACGACCCTCACGTCGCCGATCTCCTTGCCCACGACCTTCAGCGCGTTCAGGAGCGCCGCCAGCACGACGATCGCCGTGCCGTGCTGGTCGTCGTGGAAGACCGGAATATCGAGCTCGGCGCGAAGCCGCTGCTCGATCTCGAAGCACCGTGGGGCCGAGATGTCCTCGAGGTTGATGCCGCCGAAGCCCGGGGCGATGCCCTTCACGATCGCGACGATCTCGTCCGCGTCCGTCGTATCGAGGCAGAGCGGCCAGGCGTCCACGCCGCCGAACTCCTTGAAGAGGAGCGCCTTGCCCTCCATCACCGGCATCGCTGCCCGCGGACCGATGTCGCCGAGCCCCAGAACTGCCGTGCCGTCGGAGATGACGGCGACGGTGTTCTGCTTGATCGTCAGGTTCCAGGCCAGGTCGGGATCGTCCGCGATCGCCATGCAGATGCGCGCGACACCGGGCGTGTACGCCATCGAGAGGTCGTCTCGTGTCTTGACGGGGACCTTCGACTGCACCTCGATCTTGCCGCCGAGGTGCATCAGGAAGGTCCGGTCGGAGACGCGCTCGACCTCGACGCCTTCAGTCCCACGGACGCTCTCGACGATGCGCGCCAGGTGCTCGGAATCGGCCGCATCGACGGTCACATCGCGCAGCTTCGTTCCCTTGTCGACACGCACGAGGTCGATGGCGCCCATCGAGCCGCCCGCATCGCCGATCGCCTTGGCGAGGCGCGCGAACGAGCCGGGTGCGTCGGAGAGCCTGACGCGGATGGTTGCGCTGAACGATGCTGACAGATGGCTCATGTTCGAATCACTCCTTCCGCGGCGAGCGCCGCGATCTCCTCGGGCTCGTACCCGGCCGCACCCAGTATCTCTGCAGAGTGCTCGCCCACGGCGGGGGGACCGCTCCGGTGAAGTGCCCGTTCCCCGTCGAACGACACCGGGAGCGCCGTCAGCCGGAGGTCGGGGATCGATGAGTGCGGCAGAGATTGGAGGATCCCGAGCGCTTCCGTCTGCGGGGCCCGGACGACATCCTCGACGTCAGCCACCGGGGCGGCCGGCACGCCCGCCTCGGAGAGGCGCTGTTGCCACTCGCCGGAGTCGCGTTCCTGGAGCGGGACCTCGAGAATCGAGCACAGCTCGTCGCGGTTTGCGACGCGGTCGCGGTTCGTTCTGAAACGCGGATCGTCCACGAGGGCCGGGAGCCCCACGACGGAGCAGATCGCCGCGAACAGGCGATCGTTGCCACCGGCGATCATGAGCTCGCCGTCTCGGGTCGGAAACACCTGGTAGGGCGCCACCATCGGGAACCTCGTCCCCTGGCCGTGCGGTACGGTGCCGTCAGCGAGGTAGCCCACGAGGTGATAGCCGATGTAGCCGAGGGCGGTTTCGTAGAGCGAGACGTCGACCACCGACCCCTCACCGCTCCGGTCGCGGTCGAGCAGCGCGGCGAGGATGCCGAGTGCGGCCCACGTGCCCGTGCCCTGGTCGATCAGCGAGGAGCCGACGCGCACGCCCGGGTGACCGGGCTCACCGGTCATCGAGATGAGGCCGCCTGCCGCCTGCATGAGCGCGTCGTACCCCGGCTCGTCCTTCATTGGCCCCACGTGGCCGTAGGCACCGACCGAGCAGTAGACGAGCCGTGGGTTGCGCGCGCGAAGGGCATCGGCCCCGAGACCGAGCTCGTCGGCGAGGCCGGGCCGCAGGCTCTGGAGGAAGATGTCGGCATCGTCGACGAGTCGCAGCAGCGCCTCGCGACCCCGCGGATCCCGCAGTGAGAGCCCGAGCGACCGCTTGCCCGCATTGGCCGACAGGAACATCGTTCCCTCGCCGTTCCAGAACGGTGGCCCCCAGGCTCGGCCGTCGTCGCCCGTGTCCGGGCGCTCGACCTTGATCACGTCTGCACCGAGCGCCGAGAGGATCTGCGCGCAGTACGGTCCCGCGATCGATGTCGTCACGTCGAGCACGACCGTCCCCGAAAGCGGTGTGTGCGCCATGGCACCCATCATGGCCGTTCGGCTCTCTGCGAGGATGCAGTCATGTTTCAGATGATGGTCGACTGGGTCTCGGGCTCGAACTGGAGCTACGTCGCGGTGTTCGCCGTCGCCGTGCTCGATGCGTTCTTTCCCGTCGTCCCGAGCGAGACGATGGTCATCGTCGCCGGCACGCTGGCGGGCGCCGGCGACCTCAACGTCTTCCTCGTGATCCTTGCGGCCTGGGGCGGGGCGGTGACCGGCGACAACATCTCCTATGGCATCGGCAAGGTCGTCGGCGAGCGCACGGTCAAGCGGCTCTTCCGGCACGAGAAGGCCCACAAGGGCTTCGACTGGGCCGAGCAGCAACTCGAGGAGCGGGGGAGCTACATCATCATCATCGCCCGGTTCATCCCGTTCGGGCGCACGGCGGTCACGTTCACGTCGGGGTACACGCACGGCCTCCCGTGGCACCGGTTCTTCCGCTACGACGTCGTCGCCGGCGGAATCTGGGCGACGTACGCGACCATGCTCGGGTATATCGGCGGGAGGCAGTTCGAGCAGCAGCCGTGGAAGGGCATCCTGCTCGGGCTCGCGATCGCGTTCAGCGTGGCGTTCACCGTCGAGTGGATCAGGCACCGGCGGTCGAAGCGTCCCGCATCGCAGCCGTGAGGCCGGTTCGCGACGTCAGATCACGAGCTTGACGAGGAGGATGATCGCGAGGACGAAGAGGACGAGCAACAGGAGAGTGACAGCGGTGATCGCAAGCCCTCCGAGGGCGCCTCTGACGGGGTTGGCGCTCGCGTCGTCGAGCTGCCGTTCGACGAACTGCTCGATGCGCTCTTCCAGTCGCTCGTCGACGCTCTTCGGCGTCTCTGTCTTGAGTGGCGGGAACGTGCGGGTGTCGTCGAGCGAGAGCTCGAACAGCCGCTCGTGCTGAATGTCCTTCAGCTTCGCCTCGCCGAGGTCGACGACGCTCGCACCGTTCGGCAGGTCGTTCCCGATCAGCGATCGCGTCGTCTCGGAGAGCAGGATCTGCCCACCGTGACCCGCTCCGCAGATGCGCGACGCCCGGACGACGTCCAGACCGAGATAGCCCTCCTCGCCGACGGCGGGCTCCCCCGTGTGGAGCCCCATTCGCACGCGCACCGTCGCCGCGGCGGGCCACGGGTGATCCGCGAGACGGCGCTGGGCATCGACTGCGGCGCGCACGGCATCGCGGGCTCGGGGGAACGAGTAGAAGAAGGCGTCGCCCTGCGTATCGATCTCCGAGCCGCCGTTGCTTCCGAACGACTCCCTCACGATCCGCCGGTGGTCGCGCGTCACGTCCGCGTAGGCGTCACCGAGCTCCTGCAGCAAGCGGGTCGATCCCTCGATGTCCGTGAAGACGAACGTGACGGTTCCGGTCGGGAACGTCGACATGGGGAGGATCGTAACTGCGGCACCGGGACGTCACACCGGCTCCGGGGCCGCCCCACGTAGGCTGAGATCGTGAACCACCTCTCCTCCGAGACGAGCCCGTACCTCCTCCAGCACGCGGAGAATCCCGTCGATTGGCACCCGTGGGGGAGTGAGGCATTCGAGCGTGCGCGGAACGATGACCGGCCGATTCTGCTCTCGATCGGCTACAGCGCGTGCCACTGGTGCCACGTGATGGCGCACGAGTCGTTCGAGAGCGCCTCGACGGCCGCGGTGATGAACGAGCACTTCGTCAACATCAAGGTCGATCGCGAGGAGCGCCCGGATGTCGACGCTCTCTACATGGAGGCGACGGTGTCGATGACGGGCCAGGGCGGGTGGCCGATGACGGTCTTCCTCACCCCGGCGGGAGAGCCGTTCTACGCCGGCACGTACTTCCCGCCCGAGCCACGCCACGGCATGCCGTCGTTCACGCAGCTATTGCTCGCGGTCAGCGAGGCGTGGCACACGCAGCGGGACGACATCGTCGCGCAGGCGCAGCGACTCGTCGAGGCCGTTGGTCGCTCGTCGCGGATGGAGCCGTCGACGGAGCCGCTGACACCCTCGCTGCTCGACGAGGCGGAGCGCGCGATCGGCCGAACGTTCGATCGCGCAAACGGCGGCTTCGGGCGCGCGCCGAAGTTCCCACCCGCATCGACGCTCGAGTTTCTCCTCCGTCGGGACTCGGCGGAGGCGCGCGAGATGGTCACGAAGACCCTCGACGGGATGGCGGCGGGGGGAATGTACGACCTCGTCGGCGGCGGGTTCCACCGATATTCCGTCGACGACCGCTGGCTCGTGCCCCATTTCGAGAAGATGCTCTACGACAACGCCCTGCTCGCGCCGACCTACCTCCACGCGTGGGTCGTGACCGGCGAGAGCCGTTACCGGATCGTCGCCGAGGAGACGCTCGACTACCTGATCCGGGAGCTGACGCTCCCCGGCGGGGGGCTCGCGTCGGCGCAGGATGCGGACACGCACGGCGTCGAGGGTCTCACGTTCACGTGGACGGAAGCGGAGGGCGTCCCGGCCGAGCTCCTCCTCCCGTTCGAGCACGGCCGCTCGATCATCCGGGGCGAGCTCCCTGCCGAGCTCCGCGCCCGGCTGCACGAGGTCAGGGACGCGAGGCCGCAACCCGGGCTCGACGACAAGGTGCTCGCCTCCTGGAACGGGCTCGCGCTCGCAGCGCTCGCCGAGGGCGCGCGGCGCTTCGAGCGCGACGACTGGCTCGCGGCCGCCCGCGGCGTCGGCGACTTCCTGCTCGGCTCGCTGTCCGGAGAAGACGGCAGGTTGTTCCGCTCCTGGCGCGAGGGCAAGGTGAGCGGCGAGGGCTTCCTCGACGACTACGCGAACGTGGCACACGGGCTGCTCGAGCTCCACGTTGCGACCGGGGAGCTGCGCTGGCTGGTCGAGGCCCGCCGTCTCGCGCTGCTCGCCGTCGAGCGCTTCGGCGACCCGGAGAACGGGGGTTTCTTCCTCGCCCCCACCGGCGGGGAGGAGCTCGTCGCGCGCACGAAGGATCTGGACGACAATCCAATTCCCTCGGGTAACTCGATGCTCTCGCACGTCCTGCTCCGGCTTGCCCGGATCTGGGGTGACGACGAGCTCGAGCGCCGCGCGGTATCGGTGCTGCGGCTCGTCGAGCCGATGCTGGGCCGGGCGCCCGGAGCATTCGGCTGGGCGCTGTGTGCGCTCGATCTCTGGCTCGCCCCGTCGCACGAGATAGCGATCGCCGGCTCGGTCGACAGCCCCGTGGCGCGGGCCGCGCTCGCCCCGTTCGCGCCGCGGGCGGTCGTTGCCGTCGGCCCCGCGGACGCCGTTCCGCTCCTCGAGGGCAAGAGCCTCGTCGAGGGCAAGCCCGCGGTGTACGCCTGCGAGAGGTTCGTCTGCAGCGCTCCCGTGACGGAGGCGGGGGAGCTGGCTTCCTGATGGCGGCGGGCGACGCTGCGACGCGGGCGACGCTCCGCCCGGCTGACACCGGGCTACGCGTCGCCCCTACGCTAGTCTCCTGCGCATGACAACTATCGAGCAGACAGGTGCGGAAGACGTCGCGTGGGACCTCTCCGACCTCTACGCATCAGGCGACGACCCGCGCATCGAATCAGACGTTGCCGAGGCCGAGGCGGCGACGGCGGCATTCCGCGACCGCTACTACGGCAAGGTCGCAGACCTCTCGGCAACAGAGCTCGCAGCGGCGATCGACGAGCGTGAGCGGATCGAGTCGATCGCGACGCGCGCGCTCTACTTCGCGCATCTCGAGTTCTCCACGAACATGGCGGATACCGCCCGCGGAGCCCTCGTCTCGAAGCTCGGTGAGAAGGCAGCGGGGCTCGAGACACAGCTCCTCTTCTTCGGGCTCGAGTGGGCTGCGATCGAGGACGAGCCGGCGACTGCGATTCTCGCCGATCCTGCGCTCGATCACTGGCGCCACTGGCTCGCCTCTCAGCGCGTGTTCCGGCCGTACGTTCTCAGCGAGCCGGAGGAGAAGATCCTCACCGAGAAGTCCGTATCGGGTGTCACTGCCTGGTCGCGCCTCTACGAGGAGGTGCTCGGCGCGATGCGCGTCGACCTCCCGGGCGCCGATGAGCCCGTCTCGCTCGAGACGGCGATGGCGAAGCTCTACGCGACCGATCGCGCCGTCAGGCGTGGAGCCGCGGAAGCGGTCACCGAGGCGCTCGAGCCCGGCCTCCGCACGCGCACCTCGATCTTCAACACGATCCTCGTCGACAAGTGGATCGACGACCGGCTGCGCGGCTACCCCACGTGGATCACGTCCCGAAACCTCTCGAACGAGACGACGGATGAGGCAGTGCAGGCGCTCATCGACGCGGCCACGTCACGCTACGACGTCCCGCAGCGCTACTACCGGCTCAAGGCAAAGCTGCTCGGCCTCGACCGCCTCGAGTACTACGACCGGTTCGCCCCCGTCGCCGAGGATGCCTCGAAGACGTCCTGGGGAGAGGCGCGGAGCGTCGTCGTCGAGGCGTACGCGGACTTCTCGAGCGAGGCGGGCGACGCAGTAGAGCGGTTCTTCGACGAGGGCTGGATCGACGCCCCGGTGCGCCCCGACAAGCGCCACGGCGCCTTTTGCGCCACGAACGTCCCCGGCGTGCACCCCTACGTGTTCATGAACTACACGGGTGACCGCCGCTCGATCCTCACCCTCGCGCACGAGATGGGCCACGCCCTCCACGGATCGATGGCCCAGCCGCTCGGGTACTTCAACGCGTCGACGCCGCTGACGACCGCGGAGACCGCCTCGGTGTTCGGTGAGGCGCTGACGTTCAAGCGGATGCTCGAATCCGAGGACGACCCGCGCAAGCGGCTCGACCTGCTCACGGGCCAGCTCGAGGACGCGATCGCGACGACGTTCAGGCAGATCGCGATGAACCGCTTCGAGCACGTCACCCACACCGAGCGCCGGGAGCAGGGCGAGCTGTCGCCGGAGCGGATCAACGAGCTCTGGATCGGATGCCAGTCCGCGCTGTTCGGCGATTCGGTCGGCGTCGACGGGTATGAGACCTGGTGGAGCTACGTGCCACACTTCACGAACGTTCCCGGGTACGTGTACGCGTACGCGTACGGCTACCTCTTCGCGCTCTCGATCTTCCGCTCGTATCAGCGTGAGGGAGACGCCATGGTCGCTCCGTATCTCGACCTTCTCCGCACGGGCGGCTCGAAGTCGCCAGAGGATCTCGCCCGCATGGTCGGCCTCGATCTGACGGACCCGTCGATCTGGGCGAGTGGCATCGACGCGATCTCCGACGATCTCGACGAGGCCGAGGCTCTTGCAAAGGAGATCGGGCTCGGCTGAGCAAACAAATCGTCCCGCACTAGCGTCTACGTGTTGGGACAGTTAGGGTCGTCCCGGCAACCTCCCATCGACGCTCAGCCACGTTTCATTCACTCAAGGAGTGTTCATGCGCAGAATCACGATTCTCGCTCTCCTCGTCGTTACGGCGCTCGGGGTCACGGCATCGGCCGCGACGACGGCGCCGACCGAGACGGGCGTTACCCCCAAGAACATCAAGATCGGCGGCACGTTCCCGCTGTCGGGCCCGGCGTCGTTGTACGCGACGATCCCGGTCGCAATGAAGGCGTACTTCTCGTACATCAACGCCCGCCGCGGCCCGGACGGCAAGCGCGGCGTCTACGGCCGCC
Organism: uncultured Thermoleophilia bacterium; assembly: GCA_963727515.1. GTDB lineage: Bacteria > Actinomycetota > Thermoleophilia > Gaiellales > Gaiellaceae > Gaiella. The sequence continues at coordinate 457,156 of CAVSGN010000002.1, forward strand.
AGATCATCTGGAACTACAAGGATGACCAGTACTCGCCGCCGCAGGCCGTGCAGCTCACGCGTGGGCTCGTCGAGCAGGACAAGGTGTTCGCGATCGTCGGCTCGCTCGGCACCGAGGTCAACACGGCGATCCGGCCGTACCTGAACTCGAAGAAGGTCCCACAGATGCTCGTCTCCACCGGTGCGACGACGTGGGGCGCGGACTGGAAGAAGTACCCCTGGACGACCGGCTGGCAGCCCTCCTACCAGTTCGAGGGCAAGATCTACGGCCAGGCGATCGCCCGCAACAGCCCGAAAGCCAAGATCGGCGTTCTCTACCAGAACGACGACTACGGCAAGGACTACATCGCAGGGCTCGAGGAGGGCCTTGGCGCGAAGACGTCCAACATCGTCGACAAGGAGCCGTTCGAGGTCACCTCGCCCAGCGTCGCGTCGCAGATCGCAAAGCTGAAGGCGAGTGGTGCGACCGTGTTCGTCCTCCTCGCAACGCCGACGAAGACGATCCAGGCGTATGCGACCGCCGGCGCCCTCAAGTGGACGCCCGACGTCGTCTACACGAACTCCGTCTCGGCGACCGATACGTTCCTGACCCTCGCGAAGGCGAACGGCGGCGGCGCTCTGGTCGACCGGACGTTCACCACGCAGTACGCGAAGGATCCGGCCAGTCCCGCCTGGGACAACGACGCCGGGATGAAGCTCTACAAGAAGATCATGGCGAAGTACTACCCGAAGGGTCGGGTCACGGACTCGCTCAACCTGTACGGCTTCGGCACCGCGGAAGCGTTCGTCGAGCTTCTCTACAAGGCAGGCAAGAACCCGACGCGCGCCTCGCTCATGGCCGCGTTCCGCGTCTGGAACCAGCCGAACCCGTTCCTCCTCCCCGGAATCAAGCAGAGGACGAACCAGTCGAGTCAGTTCCCGATCAAGTGCGAGCGGTTGATCAAGTTCGTGAACGGGACGTTCACCCCGGTCTCGGGGGTCAAGTGCCAGTAGCCGCCTGAGCCGGCTCGGGCGAATCACGCACGACCGACGGGGCCGGCATCGCCGGCCCCGTCTGCGTCGTCGGACGGGTCTCCACCGGCGGTTGCATGCAGCCGATAGCGCTGCCAGTACCCCTCCATCGTCGTCATCCGGGTGGTGCGATGGGCGAGGTCCGGCGGGCTCACGTTGACGGCGCGGACGATCCAGGCGTCGCCGACGTCCAGGATGTTGACGCACCCCGGCGCCTGCTCGAAGTGGCCGAGGAACATTCGCTCGCCGGTGAGCGCGTACGAGAGGATGGCGCGGTTGACCGCTCCGTGCAAGACGAGCAGCACGGTGTCCCAGGTCTCGTCCCCCAGCAGCCGCTCCAGCCCGGGGATGACACGGTCGAAGAGCCCGCCGATCGTCTCCCCTCCGAGGAACCGCTTCTCGTTCGGGACGACGCCACGGAACGCGTGGACGAAGGTCTCCTCGAGCTCGTGCTGGGGGATGGACGACAGTCGCGCGCCGCGGATCTCGCGGAGCTCGGGCCATGCCTCGACGGCGCTCTCCGGTGCGACGAGCCCGGCGGTCTCCATCGTTCGGGGAAGCCCGCTCGCGATCACGCGGTCAAAGGCGATCCCTTTCAGGAGCTCGCGGGCCGCCTCCGCCTGCGCGCGGCCCTCGTCGGTCAACGGCACGGAGTCCGGGTCGACGGGACGGCCCGCGTCATCGAAGTACGCGACCGCGCCGTGGCGCATGAGGTAGATCCTGCGGCGATGAGTCTCCGCGGCTCCCTGCGTCAACCGATCAGCTCCGCGAGCGCCTGCAGCGCCTCCGGCTGTCGTGCCTGCAGGACGAGCGTCGTGACGTCGCTCTCGCGCCAGGCCGCAAGACGGTCGGCGATACGCGCCCGGTCACCCACGAGGGCGATCTCGTCGACGAGCGCGTCGGGGACGGCCGCTATCGCCTCGTTGCGCCTCCCGGAGAGGTAGTGCTCCTGGATCGACTCGGCCTCGGCTTCGAAGCCGTACCGCGCCGCGAGCCGCGTGTAGAAGTTCTGGCCGCGGGCGCCCATCCCACCGACGTACAGGGCGACCATCGGCTTGAGGAAGTCGCGGCATGCCTGCACGTCGTCGGCCATGACGACGGGCACGAGCGGAGCGAGGTCCCAGTCTGCCGGCCGTCCGCCGCGCCGCGCGAAACCCTCCTCGAGGGCCGGTCCGTGGACGCGAGGAGCGCGCTCGGGCGAGAAGAAGATCGGCAGCCAGCCGTCGGCGATCTCGGCGGTCAGCGCGACGTTCTTCGGCCCGATCGCGGCCAGATAGATCGGCACCTCGTTCCTCAGCGGGTGCACGATGATCTTCAGCGGCTTGCCGAGCCCTGTTGAGCCCGGGCCGGCATACGGGATGTCGTAGTGCTCCCCGTGGTGCTCGAGCGGCTCCTCTCGACGCAGGATCGTACGGACGATCTCGACGTACTCGCGCGTCCGCGTCAGCGGCTTGCCCCAGGCCTGGCCGTGCCATCCCTCGGCGACCTGCGGTCCCGACGTGCCGAGGCCGAGGAGGACGCGGCCGCCCGAGAGGATGTCGAGCGTCGCGACGGTCGTGGCCGTCGCCGCCGGCGAGCGGGCAGGCATCTGCATGATCGCGCTCCCGACCGCGATGCGCTCCGTCGTCGCAGCGATCCACGCCATCGGCGTCACGGCGTCCGTGCCGTAGGCTTCGGACGTCCAGACCGAGTGGAATCCGAGCCGGTCCGCCTCCTGCGCGAGCGCCATGCCGGCGACCGGGTCGTCGTACCCGAGTTGCAAGCCGAGGCGCATATGAACGATCCTACTCGTGTGACGTCCCTCTTTCCTCCAGCCTTCGTCGAGAGACGCTCCCACTACCGCGAGTTCATGCAGAAGCACGTGCTCCCGAACGAGCGCGTGCTCGACCGGGAGGACGACGAGGCCGAGCAGCTGATCGCGAGCCTGCAGGAGAGGGCGAGGACGACGGGGCTCTGGGCGCCGCACGTCCCTCCCGAGGCGGGCGGGACGGGAGCGGGGTTCCTCTACTACGCGTGCCTGAACGAGGAGATCGGCCGCTCACGGTGGGCTCAGCTCGTCTTCGGCTGCCAGGCGCCCGATGCCGGGAATGCCGAGATCCTGCATCACTTCGGCTCGCCCGACCAGAAGGTGCGCTTCCTCGAGCCGCTCGTCTCCGGTCGCGCCCGTTCGTTCTTCTCGATGACCGAGCCCGACGTTGCGGGCTCCGACCCGACCCTGTTGCAGACACGCGCGGTGCTCGACGGCGACGAGTGGGTGATCGACGGGCACAAGTGGTTCTCGAGCGGCGCCGACCGGTCGACGTTCGGGATCGTGTTCGCGATCACGGATCCGGAGGCGAGCACGTACGCCCGGGGCACGATGATCCTCGTGCCGACGGAGACGCCGGGAGTCGAGGTCACGCCGACCGCCGTGATGGGCCATCGCGGCCGCGGCTGGAACACGCATTGCGAGGTGCGCTACAGCGGCGTTCGCGTCCCGGTTGCGAACACGCTCGGCGAGCGCGGTGAGGCGTTTCGGCTCGCGCAGAAGCGCCTCGGGCCCGGGCGCATCCACCATGTCATGCGCTGGCTCGGGCAGATGCAGCGCGCCTTCGACCTGATGTGCTCGTACGCGCTCGAACGGGAGGCGTTCGGCGGCCCGCTGGCCGAGAAGCAGACGGTGCAGAACTGGATCGCGGACTCCGCCGCGGAGATCCAGGCCTGCCGCCTGCTGACGATGGACGCGGCCCGGAAGATCGACGAGGGCTCCGAGGCGCGCGTCGACGTGTCGCTGCTCAAGTTCTACGCCGCCCGCGTCCTGAACGAGGTGATCGACCGGGCGATCCAGGTGCACGGCGCCCGCGGCCTCACCGACGCAACGCCTCTCGCCGAGATGGCGATGCAGGCGCGCGCCGGACGGATCTACGACGGGCCGGACGAGGTGCACCGCATGGTGGTGTCCCGCCGGATCCTCAAGGGCTACGCCGCCGGCGAGAGCTGGGAGTTCTCCTAGCGAGCTACGGCCGCGCGCCTCAGTGCTCGAGGTCGGGCGGCGGCACGACGACGCCGTCGGGCGTCTTGGCACCGGGAACGTTCGCGAACCGGAAGTCGACCGGGTCTCGTCCGGGCTGCACCGCCCACGCGTGCCCCGTCTGCCCCGACGAGAGGGCCAGCCAGACGGCGGCGGCAACGTCGCTCGCCTCGACGAGCGGGAACCGCGCGTTCGCGATGGCGTCACGCGCCGCGTCGGTCAGCATGGGAGTGTCGGCGATGCCCGGGCAGACGGCGTTGATCGAGATCCCGCGTCCCGCGAGCGCGGGGGCGACGCTGCGCACGAGACCGACGACCGCGTGCTTGCTGGCGGCGTACACCGGGTCGGAAGGCATCGCGGTCAGACCGGCGAGCGAGGCGGTGGCGACGATCCGGCCACCGTTCGGCATCACCCCGGCCAGATGCCGGATCCCGAGGAAGACGCCGTCGACGTTGACCGCCATCGTCCGGCGGTAGCTCTCGACGGGTATCGCAGCCGGGTCCGTGCCGCCGCCGAGGACGCCGGCGTTGAGGCACGCGACATCGACAGGGCCGATCGTCTCCCACTGCTTGGGGTCGGTGACGTCGAAGCCGGTCGTCAGGTCGAGGACGTCCACGTCGAAGCCCTCGCTCGTCAGGCGGGACGCGATCGCGGCGCCGAGCCCGGACGCTCCGCCGGTGACGATCGCCTTCACGGGACGAGCACGACCTTGCCCGTCGAGCGCCGTTCCTCGATCAGGCGGTGCGCGCCGGCCGCGTCGGCGAGCGGAAAGCTCGCACCGACGATCGGGTGCACCTCCCCGGCGCCCCAGAGGTCGAGGAGCTCGAGGGCGGCGTCCCGGACGAGCGCGGGCTCCCGTTGCATCAGGCGACCGAGGTAGAAGCCCTGCACCCCGACGTTTCGCCCGACGAGGAGCGTCGGGTCGACGGCGGGCCAGGGGCCGGCGGCGAAGCCGATCGCGATGACCGACCCGAGGGGACGCAGCAGCCGTATCGAATCCGCGAAGATCTGCCCACCGACGGGGTCGACGACGACGTCGACGGGCTCGACCTCCGCCAGTTGCTCGTAGGTGACGGCCTGGACTGCTCCGAGGGAGAGCGGCAACGAGGCTTTCGCCGTCGAGCCCACGGTCGCGACGACCTCGGCGCCGAGGTGGGCAGCGGCGACGACCGCGGCGCTCCCGACCCCTCCGGCAGCCGCATGGACGAGAACGCGCGTGCCGGGGCCCACCCGGACCTGCCTCGTGAGCGGGATCCAGGCGGTCAGGTACGCCATCAGGAAGCCGGCGCCCTCCTCGAACGAGGCGCCCTCGGGCAGGTCGAAGGTCCACTGGTCGTCGAGCGCAACCTGCTCGGCGTAGCCGCCACCGGACGAGCGGACGAGGCCGAGCACGCGACGGCCGTCCGTTGTCGTGCCGGCCACCTCGGTGCCCGGAACCCACGGCAGGTCGGGCATTTGCGGGTAGAGGCCGCGACGGACGAGGATCTCGAGGAAGTTGATCGCAGAGGCCTTGACGTCGACGATGCTCTGCCCCGTTGCCGCGACGGGCGCCGGGACGTCGCGCACGACGAGCCGCTCCGGGCCTCCGATCCCCTCGAGGACGACGGCCTTCATCAGCGCCCGGAGAACGTGGGCGCGCGCTTCTCCACGAACGCCGCCACGCCCTCTTGCCCGTCCTCGCTCAGGAGACAGCGGCGGAACGCGTCCGCCTCCCGTCGCAGGCCCTCCTCGAGCGAGAGATCCCGGGTCGTGCGGGCGAGCTCGCGAACGACCGCGATCGCATGCGGTGACTGGGCGGCGAACCCCGCGGCGATCGCGGTCGCTGCCGAGATCAGCTCGTCGACCGGGACGACGCGCTCGACGAGCCCCCAGGCGTACGCGGTCTCGGCGTCGATGAAGTCCCCACCGAGGTTCAGCAGGTTGGCCCGGCCGATGCCGATCAGCCGTGGCAGGCGTTGTGTGCCGCCGCCGCCCGGAATCAGGCCGAGCTTGATCTCCGGCTGGCCGAGCTTCGCGTCCTGGGCGCAGATGCGTACGTCGCAGCACATCGCGAGCTCGAGGCCGCCGCCGAGGCAGAAGCCCTGGATCGCGGCAACGAACGGGATCCGGGCCGCGTCCATCCGGTGGCCGAGCGAATGGAGGCCACGGGCCGCGCCGCCCTCTGCGGCGCCGCTTTCGCGGAGCGCCGGGAACTCCTTGATGTCCGCCCCCGCGACGAAGGCGCGCTCACCGGCACCCCGGAGAACGACCGCGCGCGTCTCGGGATCGGCGTCGAGCCGGTCGACCTCGGCTTCGAGCTCCTCGAGGAGCGCGGCTGCGAGCGCGTTCATGGGAGGGTTGTCGATGGTGACGAGCGCGACGGCGCCCTCGTGCTCGGTCCTGATGAACGTTCCCACTGCTCCTCCTCGGTGTGGCAAGACCCGTCTAGGCAAACTGCTCTCGAAGGGCGGTCTTGCGGAACTTGCCGACCGCCGTCTTCGGGATCTCGTCGACGGCCTCGAACCGCTCCGGCAGCCACCACTTCGCGAAGTGCGGCGCGAGAAACGCGCGGAGCTCGTCGGCGTCGGCCGTCTGGCCCTCGCGGAAGACGATCACGGCGAGCGGGCGCTCGGACCATTTCTCGTCGGGCACCGCGATCACGGCCGCCTCCGAGACAGCCGGATGGCCCATCAGCGCGTTCTCGAGCGCGACGGTCGAGATCCACTCACCTCCCGACTTGACGAGGTCCTTCGTGCGGTCCTGGATCTCGATGTAGCCGTTCGGCTCGATCGTGACGATGTCCCCGGTCTTGAACCACCCGTCATCGGTCCAGCGGTCGCCCGCCTCGGGTGCCTCGTAGTACGACGAGGAGATCCAGGGGCCGCGCACCTCGAGCTCGCCCATCGTGGCGCCGTCCCAGGGCACCAGCCCGTCCCCGGCGCGGGCGCGGATCTCGACGAGCGGTGCGGGAAGGCCCTGCTTCGCACGGTAGGCGTACTGCTCGTCCTCGGAGAGGGCGAGCTCGCGGCTCGAGAGCGCGGAGATCGTTCCCATCGGAGCCATCTCGGTCATCCCCCAGGCGTGCACGATGTGCAGCCCGTGGCGCTTCTCGAACCCCTCGATCATCGCCTTCGGGGCAGCCGAGCCGCCGACGATCATCGACCGCAGCCGGGAGACGTCCCATGCGCCCGGGTGAGCGTCGAGGAGCTGGAGGATGCCCATCCAGATCGTCGGCACTCCGGCGGTGACGGTCACCTTCTGCTCCGCGAAGGCGTCGAGCAACGAGGCGGGATCCATGTGGGGCCCCGGGAAGACCTGATCCGAGCCGACGAGGGTGCACGTGAACGGGAAGCCCCACGCGTTCGCGTGGAACATCGGCACCACCGGCAGCACGATGTCGGATTCGGCGATCCCGAGCGAGCTCGACTGCGTCGACGCGAGCGAGTGGAGGACGATCGCGCGGTGCGAGTACACCACGCCCTTCGGCTGCCCGGTCGTACCGCTCGTATAACACATGGCCGCGGCGGAGCGCTCGTCGATGCTCCGGTACGAGAACGCCTCCGGGTCGGCGGTCGCGAGCAGCTCCTCGAAGTCGATTGCCCCGGGAGGCGTCTCTCCTGCCCCGACCGCGACCACGTGCTCGAAGCCGACGCGATCGCGAAACGCCTCCACGAGCGGCCACAGCGTCTTGTCGGCGATCAACACGCGATCGCCCGCGTGCGTCGCGATGTACGTGAGATCGTCGGGGTGGAGCCTCAGGTTGAGCGTATGCGTGACGAACCCGCCGATCGGCGCCCCGAGGTACGTCTCCATGTGCTCGTGATGGTTCCACGCGAACGTGGCCACCCGATCCCCGTCGACGAGGCCCAGCTCGTTCCGGAGGGCAAGGGCGAGCTGCTTGGCACGGCGGGTGAAGTCGGCGTACGTGTACGTGTGCCAGCTCTTGTCCGGGAGCCGGCTCGAGATCTTCTTGTGACCGAACAGCTCTTCGCCGCGACGGAGGATCGCGGCGACGTCGAGCTCGTAGTCCATTGTCAGTCCCTGCATCTCACTTCCCGTCGTCGAGTAGATGGGCAGCGATCTCGGCCCGGAGCTGTGCGCCCGAGGCCTCCCAGGCCTGAATCCAGAGCGCGCGCTTGTAGAGCCGGTGGAGGACGTGCTCCCACGTGAAGCCGATCCCTCCGTGGACCTGGATCGACCGCTCGCACGCTGCGACCGCAGCGTCGGCGCAGTGCGACTTCGCCGCCGCCGCCGCGATCGTTGCGCGACCGTCGCCCTCGGCGATACACCACGCGGCGAAGAGGGCGAGCGACCGGCCGAGCTCGAGCTCCATGAGCGTGGTCGCGAGCGGGTGCGAGATCGCCTGATAGGTGCCGATCGGCTTGCCGAACTGCTCGCGCTCCCTGGCGTAGCCGACCGCGAGCTCGAGCGCCCGCGAGCCGACGCCGCACGCCTCGAGCGACAACGCGGTCAGCGAGCGGGTGCGGATCTCCGGCACGAGGTCGGAGCTCGCGAGCCTGCGTCCCGGCTCGCCGCCCGAGACGACGCCGAGAGGGCGCGTCTCGTCGTTCGTCGACAGCACCTCGCGATCGGCGCCCTCGAGCTCCCAGATCGAGTCGCCCCCGATGCACGCTACGCGGGTCGCGGTGTCGAGGTCGGCGACGAGCGGCCCGGTCGCCAGCGTCCAGCTCGCTTCACCCCGCGCCACCTCGCTCTGCAGCTCCGGTGGCAAGGCGGGCAACACGACGCCGACGGTCGACCAGTACGGCGCGTGCGTGAGCGCGCGGCCCATCTCCTCGAACAGGATTGCCTCCTCGAGGAACCCGAGACCGGCACCTCCGTCGGCCTCGCCGATCGAGACACCTGTCCAGCCGAGCTCTGCCAGCTCCTGCCAGGACGGCTCCGGATGAGTCGCGAGAAACGCCCGAGCCTGGGCGCGGAGCTCCTCCTGCTCGGCGGTGAACGAGAAATCCACTACCGCGACCTCGGAAGGCCGAGCACCCGCTCGGCGATGATGTTGCGGAGGATCTCCGACGTGCCCGCTTCGATCGTGTTTCCGCGGCTGCGGAGCTGCGAGTACTGCCAGTAGCCGGCGTACGGCGCGTTGCCGGCGAGGAGCTGAGCGTCGGGGCCGAGGAGCTCGAGCGCGAGCTTCGTGAGTCGTTGCGCCGCCTCGGACCACTGCTGCTTCAGGATCGAGCCTTCGGGGCCGGGAACGCCTGTCTTCATCAGCGCCGACAGCGACCGGTACGCGGTGTAGCGGAGGCCCTGCAGCTCGATCCACTCGCGGGCGATCGCGTCGCGCTGCAACGGTGTCGCGCCGCGGTCACGGGCGAGCTCGATCAGCTTTCCCACCATGACCTCGAGTGCCGCGGTCAACGCGAAGCCGAGCGTCCCGCGCTCGTGCAGGAGCGTCGTCATCGCGACCTGCCAGCCCCCGCCGATCTCACCGATCACGTTCTCGACGGGTACCTCGACGCCGGTGAAGAAGATCTCGTTGAACTCCGCCTCGCCCGTGATCTGGCGCAGCGGCCGCACCTCGACGCCCGGCGGCCTTCATGTCGACGATGAGGTACGTCAACCCCGCGTGCCGCTCCGAGTCGGGGTCGCTGCGCGTGACGAGGATGCACCAGTCGGCAATGTGCGCATACGACGACCACACCTTCTGCCCGTCGACGACGAAGTGGGATCCCTCGAGTCGCGCGCTCGTGCGGACGGCGGAGAGGTCGGACCCGGCATCGGGCTCGGAGAAGCCCTGGCACCAGATCTCCTCCGCCGAGAGGATGCGCTGGAGGTGGCGCGCCTTCTGCTCCTCGCTGCCGAGGGCGATGATCGTCGGGCCGGCCATCCCGAGGCCGATCACGCCGAGGTGGGGCGGTGCCTCGGCCCGCGCCGTCTCCTCGAGGTAGATCGCCTGGTAGCTGTAGGGCTTGCCGCCGCCTCCGTACTCCTTCGGCCACGTGAGGCCGATGTAGCCGGCGTCGTAGAGCGCGCGGCTCCAGTCACGGATCGAGCTGTCGGAGTAGCGCTCCTCGCCGCCGCGGTGGCCCCGCAGGTCGGACGGTACGTTCGCCTCGAGCCAGGCGCTGAGCTCCGCGCGGAAGGTCGCTTCGTCCGGGGTGTCGCGCAGGTCCATTGCGAGTGATCCTAGAGGGTTCGCGCTCTCCCGACCAACGCATCCGCGCTTAACCGTGCGTTCACTCTGGCCGTGGGCCGTCTGTCTACGCTGACTCGAAGGCCCGAAGCCATCGCAAAGGAGGAGCCCGATGTCCACCCCCGAGATCCCCTCGGCCGCCGCGCCCGTCGATCAGCGTGGCCTGCTCGAAGAGGCCCTCGTCGAGATCAAGCGGGTGATCGCGGGTCAGGACGAGATGCTCGAGCGCGTCCTCGTCTGCCTCGTCGCCGGGGGTCATCTCCTGATCGAAGGCGTACCGGGCCTCGCGAAGACGCTCACGATCAAGACCACGGCCGCCGTTCTCGGCGGCAGCTTCCGCCGCGTCCAGTTCACGCCCGACCTCGTCCCGAGCGATCTCGTCGGGACGAGGATCTACCGGCCGGATTCGGGCAGCTTCGACACGGAGGAGGGCCCGGTGTTCTGCAACTTCCTCCTCGCGGACGAGATCAACCGCGCTCCCGCAAAGGTGCAATCGGCGCTGCTCGAGGTGATGCAGGAGCGGCAGGTGACGATCGGCCACGACACGCTCCTCGTTCCCGATCCCTTCCTCGTCATGGCGACGCAGAACCCGATCGAGTCCGAGGGCACCTACCCGTTGCCCGAGGCGCAGGTCGACCGCTTCATGCTCAAGGTGATCGTCGGCTATCCGAGCCGGGACGAGGAGCTGACGGTCGTGCAGCGATCGCTCGTCGACGCGGTCGCGGTCCGACAGGTGCTCGAGATCGCGTCGTTGAAGCAGCTGCAACGAGCGGCGCTCGATGTCTACGTCGACCCGTCGATCGTCGCCTATGCCGTCTCGCTCGCCGAGGCGACCCGGAACCCGGCCGCCTTCGGGTTGAGCGAGATCGCAGGGCTCGTCGAGTACGGTGCCAGCCCTCGTGGGCCGATCTCGCTCGTGCAGAGCGCCCGCGCTCTCGCCCTGATCCACGGCCGCGACTACGTCCTCGGCACCGACGTTCGCTCGCTGGCCCCGGATGCGCTCCGTCATCGCCTCGTGCTGACCTACCGCGCGCTCGCCGAGCAGCGGACGGCGGACGACGTCCTCGGGGCCGTCCTCGAGGCGGTCGCGGCGCCGCCGCTCGAGCTCGGGAGGCCGGTCGCCGCGTGACCCCGCTGCGGGCATTCGGAGTCGTCGAGACGCCGGAGCGCCCCGGCCCCGGGCCGATGCCGGAGCCGCTGCTCCGGGCGCTCGAGCTCTCCATCGGCCGTCGCGTCGACGGCCTCCTGGCCGGTGATCATCGCTCGAGCCTGCTCGGTCGCGGGAGCGAGCTCGCCCAGGTGCGGCCGTACGTTCCCGGCGACGACGTGCGCCTGATCGACTGGAACGTGACGGCGCGAACCCGCGAGCCGCACATCCGCGTGCAGCTCGCCGAGCGCGTGCTCGTCACCTGGGTGGTGCTCGACCGGACCCCGTCGATGGATTTCGGGACGGCCGACCGGCGCAAGGCCGACGTCGCCCTCGGCGCCGCCCTCGCGCTCGGGCACGCGGCGAGCGCGCGCGGGAACCGTGTCGGGCTCGTGCCGTTCGGAGCCGGAAGCGCCGTGCCCATGCCCCCGCGGCAGGGCCGTGCGGGGCTCGTCGGCCTGCTGCTCGCGCTCGGCGACGAGAGTTCCGCAGCCGGCGTTGCGGCGGATCTGCGCCCGGCGCTGACGACGCTCGCTGCGGTCGCACGGCAGCGGTCGCTGGTGGCGGTCGTCTCGGACTTCCGCGGCCCACGCGACTGGCGGCCGCAACTCGTGGATCTCGCCGGCCACCACGATGTGCTTGCCGTCGAGATCCGCGATCCGCGCGAGGATCACCTCGTCGACGTTGGAGAGGTCTGGTTCTCGGATCCCGAGTCCGGGGCGCGACTGCGCGTCGACACCGGCGATTCCAACCTGCGGTCACGCTTCGCGGAGGCTGCGGCCCTCGACCGTCGCGATGTTGCCGCCGATCTCGCTGCTGCCCGCGCCTCGCACGTCGTCCTGTCCACCGCGGGCGACTGGCTTCGCACGCTCGCAGCGCATCTCGGAGGCAGGAGCCGATGACGTTCGGAACGCCACTTGCGCTCCTCGCGCTGCTGATCGTCCCCTTCCTGGTCGTGATGCTCGTCGTGGGCGAGCGGCGTAGGAGATCACAGGCTGCGGTATTCGGGACGCCGGCGCTCCTCGCAGGCTCGCTGCCGGCGCCGCGACGGATTCGACGCCTGCTGCCCTTCGCAATCGCGATCTTCGCGCTCGCGACCCTCATCGTCGGCGTTGCGCGGCCGCGGGCGACACTCTCCGTCCCCGACCGCTCGGCGACGGTCGTGCTTGCGCTCGACGTGTCCCGCTCGATGTCGGCGACGGACGTCCAGCCTTCCCGCCTCGATGCCGCCCTCACCGCCGCCCGCGCATTCCTCGACGTGGCGCCGAGCGACTACGCGGTCGGGATCGTCACGTTCTCGACCTCGGCCTCGGTGGTGCTCACGCCGACGACCGATCGCGATGCCGCCCGCGAGGCGCTCGACCAGATCCGGCTGGGCTCGGGAACGGCGATCGGCGATGCGATCGATCGCTCGGTCGCATCCGCGCGCACCGGCCTCGCGCCCGGGCAGCCGCTGCCGGCGGATGCGCCCCCGGCAACCGTGGTGCTGCTCTCGGACGGCGAGCAGACGTCGGGCACGCGGACGCCGCAGCAAGCGGCGGAGGACGCGAAGAAGCTCCTCGTCCCCGTCAACACGGTGGCGCTCGGCACGTCCGACGCCGTCGTCAAGGTGCCGTTGCCGAACGGCCTCGAGGAGCAGGTCACGGTCACTCCGGATACGAAGACGCTCGAGGAGGTCGCGCGGATCACCGGAGGTCGCTACACCGCGGCGCCGACCGCCGCGCGTCTCGAGGAGATCTATCGCGACCTCGGCGGGAGGCTTGGCAAGAAGCGCGAGCAGCGCGAGGTCACGGCCGCGTTCGCGGGCGCCGGTGCGGTGTTGCTCCTGATCGCGTCGGGGCTCTCCGTGGCCTGGACGAGGCGGCCGCTGTGAGAGCCCGCCTCGCCTGTGCGCCGCTCGCGATCGCAATCGTGGCCGTTTTCGCGGCGATCGCGACGCCCGCCGCGGGTGCAGCCGACGAGTGCAAGGGGCTGCGCGTCTGCCTCCCGCTCGCGGGGCCGTGGGTCGTCGTTCCGGCGGGTGGCGTCGAGTACGAGCTGGCCTGTCCCGCAGACGGATACGTCGTCGGCGGCACGGACGCACGCGTGGCTACCCGTGACGTCGACGTGTGGTTCCGCGGCGAATCCGGGAGCCCTGTCGGGCCCGGCGTCACGACGAGGGAGAGCGTCGTCTTCGAGGCCGTCCGGACGCGTCCCGGAGCGGGGCCGTCGAGCTTCAGGCCGTTCATCGGCTGCATTCCCACTCAGGGGGGCGGCGGGCGGGCGCTGACCTCCTTCTCCGCCGCATCACCGGGGGTGAAGCCGTCCCAACCGGTTCGGAGCGTGCTCGTCTCGCGAAAGGTGCGACGTCGCTCGTTCGTCGTCCGCGTGGTCTGCCCGTCCGGAACGCGGCTCGTCGGCTCCTCTCACGCCGTCGCGTTCCGGCAGCAGCTGTCGCCTTCGGGCGCGATGCTCACCGCCGTCCGCGTCACGCGCGCCGTCGTCGACCGGGCACTCGTGGCCAGCGTCAGGTCGACATCCGCCGCCGGATCGCGCGCCGAGGTCCAGGTGCGCGCTTTGTGCGCGAGGGTGCCGTGAGCTTCGCCTCGCCGCTCCTCCTCGTCGCGCTCGCTGTTCCCGTTGCCGCGTTTCTGACGTATCTCTGGCTCGAGCGGAAGCCACCCGGTGGAGCGATCTCGTTCCCGAACCTGGCGGTCCTCGCGAGCGTTGCCGGCAGGTCGAGCTGGAGACGACACCTCGTCGCGGCCCTCCTCCTCAGCACGCTCGTGCTCCTGTGTATCGCGGTCGCCCGCCCGCGCGTCGTTACCGCCGCACCGGTCGATCGCGCGACGGTCGTCCTCGTCGTGGACGTCTCGGTCTCGATGAACGCCGTCGACGTCGCGCCGAGCAGGCTCGAGGCAGCGCGAAAGGCTATCAGCTCGTTCGTCGGCCGTGTCCCGTCGCAGGTCAGGATCGGCATCGTCGCGTTCTCCGACGATCCCGCCGTGCTCGCGTCTCCAACGACCGACCGGGAGCAGGTTCGCGCAGCGATCGCGACTCTGTCGCCCGGGTACGGGACGGCGATCGGCGATGCCGTCGCACGAGGCGTCGACCTCGTTCAGCTCTCGACCGGCGAGGGCGGCGCCACGACCGGAGCGCCGACGAAGGCGGGGGCGATCGTCCTGCTCTCCGACGGTGCCCAGACCCGCGGTCTTCTCGATCCGTTGCAGGGCGCTGATTTGGCCCGGCAAGCCGGCATCCCTGTCCACACGATCGCGCTCGGGACGCTGGACGGGACGGTGACCGTCAAGCGTGGCAGCGCCGACATCGTCGTCCCCGTTCCGCCGGATCGACTGACGCTCGAGCGGATCGCCGAGGCGACGGGCGGGACGACGTTCGAGGCGACCGATGCGGAACGACTCGCGGCCGTCTACGAGAAGCTCGGCAGCATCGTCGCGACCAAGGAAAAGCCGCGCGAGGTGACCGCCGGCTTCGTCGTCGCAGCAGCGACCTTCCTCGCGGCCGCGATCGGCCTCGCCGGGTTGTGGGCGCCCCGGCTGCCGTGAGCCGTCGAGGGCCGATAGGGGCTGCTTTCGCCCGCGCAGAGCAGTAGGCTCCCTGCTTCAGTGGCTACGTTGCTCGCGGTTGAAGGTATCACCCTGCGATTCGGGGGAATCGTCGCCCTCGACGGCGTCTCGTTCGAGGTCGAGTCGGGGCAGATCTCCGGCCTGATCGGCCCGAACGGCGCGGGCAAGACGACTGCCTTCAACGTCATCACGCGCCTCTACACGCCGGACGATGGTCGGCTCGAGCTGGACGGACAGTCGCTCCTTCAGACCGCACCGCACCGCATCGTGCGCCGCGGGATCGCGCGCACGTTCCAGAACATCAACCTCTTCCGGTCGATGTCGGTCCTCGAGAACGTGCTCGTCGGCGCCCACGCGCTCGGCCGCGGCGGCGGAGAGGCGGACGCTCTCGCCATGCTCGACTACGTCGGCCTCGGCGATCGTGCGCATCATGCAGCAGCCGAGCTGCCCTACGGGATCCAGAAGCGCGTCGAGCTCGCGCGTGCGCTCGCTGCGAAGCCGCGCCTGCTGCTGCTCGACGAACCGGCCGGCGGGCTCAATCACGAGGAGGTCGAGGAGCTCGGCAACTTCATCCTGCGGGTGCGCGACGATCACGAGCTGACCGTCCTGCTCGTCGAGCACCACATGAGCCTCGTGATGCGCATCTCCGACCACGTCAACGTCCTCAGCTTCGGCCGCAAGATCGCCGACGGGACACCCGAGGAAGTGCGCGCGAACCCGGATGTGATCGAGGCCTACCTCGGAAGCGACGACGATCAATGAGCTCCCTGCTCGAGCTTCGCGACGTCGAGGCCCGCTACGGGCCGGTGCAGGCGCTCCGCGGCGTCTCGATCGACGTCCCCGACGGGGCCGTCGTCGCGGTACTGGGAGCAAACGGCGCCGGCAAGACGACGACTCTCCGCGCGGTCTCCGGCACGGTCAAGCGCAGCGGCGAGATCCGGCTCGACGGCAAGCTCCTGCGCGGAGGCCCGGAGGCGGCGGCGAAGGCCGGCATCGCCCACGTGCCGGAGGGTCGTGGCACGTTCACCGAGCTCTCGGTCGTCGAGAACCTCCGGCTCGGGGCGTACACGCGCCGTGATCGCTCGGTGAAGGCGGACATCGCCAGGATGGCGGAGTACTTCCCCTGGATCAGCGAGCGCGGCGATCAGCCGGGAGG
Organism: uncultured Thermoleophilia bacterium; assembly: GCA_963727515.1. Lineage (GTDB taxonomy): Bacteria > Actinomycetota > Thermoleophilia > Gaiellales > Gaiellaceae > Gaiella. The sequence goes on from CAVSGN010000002.1 coordinate 473,178, forward strand.
CACGCTGTCGGGCGGAGAGCAGCAGATGCTTGCGATCGCCCGGGCGCTGATGGCCCGACCGCGGCTCCTGATGCTGGACGAGCCGTCGCTCGGCCTCGCGCCGCTGATCGTCCGTGAGATCTTCCGCATCGTGCGAGACCTCAACGAGAAGGAGGGCCTGACGGTTCTCGTCGTCGAGCAGGATGCGCGGGTCGCGCTCAATGCGGCGTCGATGGCCTACGTCCTCGAGGTGGGGACGGTCGCCGTCTCGGGCGCGAGTGCCGAGTTGAAGGCCGACGATGCGATCCGACGGAGCTACCTCGGATACTGATGGCCAACTTCTTCCAACAGGTCGTCTCGGGTCTCGCTGCCGGCGGCATCTACGGGGCGCTCGCGCTCGCCCTCGTCCTCATCCACCGTGCGACGGGCGTGATCAACTTCGCACAGGGCGAGATGGCGACGTTCTCGACCTACATCCTGTGGACGCTGACGACGAACCACGGGGTCTCGTACTGGCCCGCGTTCGCGATCACCCTCCTCGTCTCGTTCGTCGGCGGCGTCGGGATCCACCAGACCGTGATCCGGCCCGTCGAGCGAGGCTCCCAGATCCGCGTCGTGATCGTCACGATCGGGTTGCTCCTCGGTCTCAACGGGTTGATGACATGGATCTGGACCGGGGAGGTTCGTGCGGTCGACAGCCCGTTCGGCCGGGGGACGGTCGATATCGGCGGTGTCGCCGTCTCCGTGCTGGACATCGGCACGATCGTCGTCGTCGTCGTCACCGTCGTCGCCCTGTGGGCCTTTTTCCAGTTCACGAAGGTCGGGCTCGCGCTCCGAGCCTCCGCGGTGAACCCCGCCGAGGCCCGACTCGTGGGCGTGCGCGTGCCGTGGATGCTCGGGCTCGGCTGGGGCCTCGCGGCGGTGCTCGGGGCGATCGCCGGGATGCTCACCGCGCCGACCCATTTCCTCGATCCCAACATGATGCAGTCGGTCCTGATCTACGCCTTCGCGGCCGCCGTGCTGGGTGGAATCGATTCCCCGATCGGCGCCGTCGTCGGAGGGCTGATGCTCGGCGTCGGGCTCAACTTGCTCGGCACGTACGTCGACTTCGTCAGCGCCGAGCTGCTGCTCCCGGCGGCGCTGCTCGTCATTCTCGTCGTTCTCCTCGTCCGTCCGGCGGGTCTCTTCGGTCGACCGACGGTGAAGAAGGTCTAGTCGTGATGAGCCGTGCCACCGTCCGCGCCCTGCTCGCATTCGCCGTGCTGACCGTCGCCGTGTACGCGCTACCGGCGTTCGTGAACGACTTCAGGGCCCAGCAGTTCGCCTACGTCGGGATCTATCTCGTCGCGTTGACGGGCCTGAACATCCTGACGGGCTACACGGGGCAGATTTCCCTCGGTCACGGCGCATTCATGGCCCTCGGTGGATACACCACGGCGATCCTGATGGTCGATCACGGGGTCAAGGACGTCGTCACGATTCCGGCCGCGATCATCGTCGCCGGGACGGCAGGAGTCCTCTTCGGCCTTCCGGCCGCCCGCCTCACGGGCCTGTATCTCGCGTTGGCCACCTTCGCGATCGCCGTCGCGATGCCCTCCATCCTCAAGCGGTTCGAGGACTTCACCGGCGGCGGCGGCGGAATCAACCTCTTCGGGATCCCCGAGTTGACGGCCTCGTTGACGCCCGTTCGGCTTGCCGGCTTCGAGCTCAACTTCAACAACTGGCTCTACTACCTCTCGTGGACCGTGGGGTTGATCGGCTACGTGATCGCGTGGCTGATCCTGAGGGGGCGCACGGGCCGCGCGTTCCGGGCGGTGCGGGACAGCGAGACGGCTGCGGTCTCCTCGGGGGTCGATCTGACACGGACGAAGGTTCTCGCATTCGGGATCAGCGCAGCGTACGCCGGCGCAGCGGGCTCGCTGTTCGCGATCGCGACGACGTTCGTGAATCCCGACTCGTTCCCGGTCGCCCTCTCGATCATCCTGCTCGTCGGCGTCGTCGTCGCAGGGCTGGGCTCGCTCAAGGGGCTCATCGTGGGCGCGATCTTCATCCAGTTCATGCCGCTATGGGCTCAGAACATCTCGAAGTCGCCGGGTGCGCCCGCGGTCATCTACGGCGTGATCCTGATTCTCCTCGTGCTCGCGCTCCCCGGCGGCGCATCGGGCCTCATCTCCCGTTTGCTCCTGCTCGTGCGGCGGCGACAAGACTTTCCGAAGCCCTAACACTCGGGGGCTACCATCGTCACGAGCGCAAGCCGCTCCCGCCCGACGACGAAGGAGTTGTTCCCCGATGAATCGCACGTTGATCCCGATATGCGCTGGGCTCGTTGCGGCGCTCACCCTCGGGGTCACGGTCGCGATCGCAGGAACCGGAGGCGCTGCGAACGGCCCGGGAGTGACGGACGGCACGATCTTCCTCGGGGGAACGGCACCGCTGACCGGCCCGTCGTCGCAGTACGCCGCCGTCGCGCGCGGTGCCGAGGCGTACTTCAAGTACGTGAACGCCCGCGGCGGGGTCAACGGCCGCAAGATCGTCTACAAGGTCGTCGACGACGCCTACAACCCGGCACAAACCGCTGTTGCGACGCGGCAGCTCGTCGAGCAGGACAGGGTATTCGCCATCTTCGGCTCTGTCGGCACGGCACAGAGCCTGGCTGTGCGCCCCTATCTGAACGCGATGAAGGTCCCGCAGATGTTCGTCTCGTCGGGCGCGACGACGCTCGGGCGCGACTACGCCCAGTACCCGTACAGCATCGGGCTGCAGCCGAGCTATCAGGCGGAAGCGTGGGTCTACGGCAAGTTCCTGGCGCGGACGGCGGGCAGCACACGGGTCGCGGTGCTCTTCCAGAACGACGACTACGGCAAGGATCTCCTCGCCGGCCTCAAGCGGGGCCTGCAGCGCTCCAAGGCGAAGGTCATCGCCGCTCAGCCGTACGACGTCGGCTCGCAGGATGTGTCGGCGCAGATTGCCAGGCTGAAGGCTTCCGGCGCCGACACGCTCGCGATCTTTGCGACGCAGGAGCTCGCGATCCAGGCGTACCAGGTCGCGAACAAGCTCGGCTGGAAGCCCAGGCACGTGATCAACAACGCCGCAGCGGCCTCGGCGACGGCGATGCAGATTGCGGCGGCAGGGGGCCAGAACAAGCTCGTGAACGGAACGATCTCGATCCAGTTCCTCAAGGACCCCTCGGATGTGGCCTGGAAGAAGGACGCGGCGATGAAGCTCTACCGCAAGATCATGAAGCAGTACGCCGCGGCTGCGGACGCCACCGATTCGCTCCACGTCTACGGCATGGCGGCTGCCTGGACGGCTGTCGAGGCCATCCGGAAAGCCGGCAAGGATCTCACCCGTGAGTCGCTCCGCAAGACGCTCGACACGTTCACGGCCGCAGGGAATCCGTTCATGATTCCGGGCATCGTCGTGAAGACGAACGGCAAGGATCACTCTCCCGTCGAGCAGATACTCCTGCGGCGCTGGCAGAAGAGCTCCTGGCGCTCATTCGGAGGGCTCTGGAGCTACCGCGCGTCGTAGCGGGCAGACCGCCTTGTCCCGCGGAACCGCTTGCCCGCGTCATCGCGCGACCCCGTCGGCTGCAACGCGCCGATAATCCCGCTCGGGTACGCTCCTGGAGACCGGCGCGAGGAGACCGCCCGGCGACAGTTCACATTGCGCCGATGGCCCACCTCGTCTCCGAGATACTCGCTGCATCGCTCGACGACCTCCTGGCGGAGGCGCGGGCTGTCCGACGCGCCGATCGCATCACCTACTCACCGAAGGTCTTCATCCCGCTGACGACCCTCTGTCGCGACGTCTGTGGCTATTGCACGTTTGCCCGGCCGCCGCGACGTGGTGAGCGCGCCTACCTGCCGGTCGACGACGTCCTCGCGATCGCGCGGGCAGGCGCGGCCGCAGGGTGCACCGAGGCACTCTTCACCCTCGGGGACAAGCCCGAGCTGCGATACCGGGTCGCGCGGGACGAGCTTTCGGCGCTCGGGTTTGCGAGCACGATCGAGTACCTCGCGCACTGCGCCGGCCTCGTCCTCGAGGAGACGGGCCTCCTTCCGCACCTGAACCCCGGCGTGATGAGTCGCGCCGACCTCGAGCTGCTCCGCCCCGTGTCGGCCTCGATGGGGATCATGCTCGAGACGCTCTCCGATCGACTGTCGGCGAAGGGCGGCCCGCACTGGGCCTCGCCCGACAAGGTGCCTGCGGTGCGCCTCGAGACCATCCGCCTGGCCGGCGAGCTCGCGATCCCGTTCACGAGCGGGATCCTGATCGGCATCGGCGAGACGCGCGCGGAGCGCCTGGAGGCGCTTGTCGCGCTCGCGGAGCTCGACGACGAGCACGGGCACATCGGCGAGGTGATCGTGCAGAACTTCCGCGCGAAGCCGGGCACCAGGATGGCCGACCGACCCGACGCACCGCTCGAGGAGCAACGGTGGACGATCGCCGCTGCCCGCATCCTGCTCGGCGCGGATTGGCACATTCAGGCACCTCCGAATCTCGCCTACGACGACTTCCCGCTGCTGCTCGACGCCGGTATCGACGACTGGGGTGGGGTCTCGCCGGTGACGATCGACCACGTCAACCCCGAGGCTCCATGGCCGGAGGTCGAGCGGCTTCGTGAGGCCGTCGAGTCACGTGGCCTGGCGCTCGCGCCTCGACTGCCCCTCTACCCGGAGTTCGTTGCCGACCTCGACCGCTGGGCCGACCCCGCCGTCCGTCCGTCGGTGCGCCGCGCCGCGGACGCGCTGGGGCTCGCCCGCGAGGACCGATGGGCCCCCGGGGAGCCGGTGACGGTGCCGTTCATCGTTCGCAGGGATGTCCCCTCCACTCGGGCTGACCGGAGCGGAGCTCGGGCCGGCCGAGCTCGAGCGCCTTCTCAGCACGAGGGGAACCGAGCGCGAGCGCGTCCTCGCCACCGCCGATCGCCTCCGACGTGAGGTGTGCGGAGACGAGGTGACCTACGTCGTGACGCGGAACATCCAGTACACGAACGTCTGCTATTTCCGGTGTGGCTTCTGCGCGTTCTCGAAGGGCAAGCTCGCCGAGAACCTGCGCGGCCCGGCGTTCCTCGTCCCGCTCGAGGAGATCGTGCGACGATCGAAGGAGGCGTGGGAGCGTGGGGCGACCGAGGTCTGCCTCCAGGGCGGTATCCATCCCTCCTTCACGGGCGACTACTACGCCGAGGTCGTCGCGGCGATCCGCTCCGCGCTGCCGGAGATCCACATCCATGCGTTTTCGGCGCTCGAGATCTGGCAGGGCGCGGCGACGCTCGGCGTCTCGCTCGACGACTATCTGGCGCGACTTCGTGATCTCGGGCTCGGATCGCTGCCGGGAACGGCGGCCGAGATCCTCGACGACGAGGTCAGGGCAATCATCTGCCCGGACAAGGTCTCGACCACCCAGTGGCTCGAGGTGCACGAGGCAGCACATCGCGTCGGTTTGCGCTCGAACGTGACGATGATGATGGGACATGTCGAACGGCCGCGGCATTGGGCGAACCACCTCCTGCGCGCGCGGGAGCTGCAGGAGCGGAGTGGTGGGTTCACGGAGTTCGTCCCCCTTCCGTTCGTGCCGATGGAGGCGCCCATGTTCCTCAAGGGCCTCGCACGCCGCGGCCCGACGTTCGGAGAGGCCCTCCTCGTGCATGCCGTTGCGCGTCTCGCCCTCCACCCGCTGATCACCAACATCCAGGTGTCGTGGGTCAAGATCGGACCGGAGGGAGTGCGTCAGGCACTCGCCGCGGGCGTCAACGATCTCGGAGGAACGCTGATGAACGAATCGATCTCACGGGCCGCCGGATCGGAGTGGGGGCAGGAGCTCCCGCCCGAGCAGATGGAGGAGGTGATCCGGTCTGCGGGGCGTCTTCCGCGCCAGCGAACGACGATCTACGGAATGCCGCCCGGCGAGCAGGTGGCCCGCTCGTTCGGCGCCGCTCCCCTGAGCGAGCCGCTGAACCCCCCGGTCAGGGACGCGGGCCTGGAGCGCCCGGCGAGGCTCGTGCGCCCCGGCCTCGTCGCGGTCTCGGGATGAGGGCGGCACGGCACGGTTCGGACGTCCGTCGGATGCGTCATGCTTGACCGGTGCGCTGGCTCTTCCGCATCCTGCTGCTCGTCGTCCTCGTCGGGCTGATCATCCAGGCCGTGCCGTACGGGCGCGACCACCAGAACTCAAGGACGGTGCAGGAGATCAAGTGGAATTCGCCCGCCACCCGAGCGCTGGCCGAGCGCTCGTGCATGGACTGCCACTCGAACCTCACGGTATGGCCGTGGTACACGAGCATCGCGCCGATCTCCTGGCTGACGACCCGGGACGTCGAAGACGGCCGTGCGAAGCTGAACTTCTCCGAGTGGCAGCGGTCGCAGGAAGCCGACCTCCAGGAGGTGATCGACGTGATCCGCTCGAAGGAGATGCCGCCGCTCCAGTACCGCGCGATCCACGCCGACGCGCGCCTGACCGGCACCGAGCGGCAACAGCTCGAGGCCGGGCTCACGGAGAGCTGGAAGTCCGACCCGCCCGGCTCGTAGAGCGCGGGACGGGGTGGGCGAGTCGAGCCGGTCGCGTCTCGTGACGAGGGAGCGGCCCACACGGGGCGACGTCGTGCTCGTCCGCCGCCTCTCGTCTGCAGACGGGATGATCCTGAAGGACGTGCGGCTTCGTGCGTTGCGCGAGGATCCCGAGTCGTTCACGGTGAGCCTTGCGGAGGTCGAACGGCGACCTGACGAGGAGTGGGTGGCGTGGTCGTCGCGCCTCGCACGTCCCGATGCGGGCGAGGTGCTGTTCGCCGCGTTCGGTGCCGATCCGGGACGAGCGATCGGGATGGCGGGCGTCGTGCTCCGTGAACGACCCCACCTCGACGCACGGGTCTACGGCGTCTGGGCCGATCCGTCCGTGCGCGGCCACGGCATCGCGAGACAGCTCATGCACGAGGTGATCGAGTGGGCTCGGGCGTCGGGTCGTGAACGGCTGACTCTCTGTGTGATGGAGGCAAGCGGCCCGGCCATCGCCCTCTACCTCTCGCTCGGGTTCGTCGAGGAGGGGTGCGTGGCCGCGAGCGCGGTGCACGAGGGTGCCTCCGAGCTGGCGATGGTGCTCCGGCTGTAGCACGGCGGCCCGAGTCGGAAGAGGTCTGCGCCTCGGGGTGAGCGGAGGTCTGGCCGGGGTGAGAGCTCGGTCTCTCCTCAGGGTTGACTGGAGCGCTCCGACGCGGGGTCGGGGTGGAGGAGTGACGTCAGTCTCTCCTCCGGGCTCCTTCCGACAGGCCCACACGCGAGCCGCCGAAGCCCCCGCGACCGGCTGAAGCCGGCCACCGCGTGCGGCGGCGGGGAGAGACGTTGGTTTGTCCTCTGGGTTCCTTCCGGCATGGGCTACAGCCGAGCGGGCCGCCGAGACTCCGGCAACCGGCTGAAGCCGGCCACCGCGTGCGGCGGCGGGGAGAGACGTCGGTCTCGCCCGCGGAGCGCTCCTTCAGCGCGCGAGCCGCTCGCGGGCCTCTGCCAGCGTGAACCGGCCCGCGAGGAGTGCGCTTCCCGCGATCGCGGCCTCGCAGCCGAGGTCGCGGACCGAGATCACATCGTCGAGCGACGAGACGCCTCCGGCGGCGATCACGTGCAACCCGGCGCCGAGAACGGCTTGCAAAAGGTCGACGTCCGGCCCGGCGAGCGATCCGTCTCGTACCGTGCTCGTCACGAGCAGCCGCTCGATGCCGGCCGAAGCGCAGTCCACGGCCAGGGCGCCGGGTGTCGTCTCCGACTCTCGCGTCCAGCCGTCGACGGCGACCTTCCCGTCGCGTGCGTCGATTGCGATCACGAGGCGCTCGCCGAACCGGGCGGCCGCGTCGGCAAGGAAGGCGGGGGACAGCGCCGCCGTTCCGACCATGACCCGATCGGCGCCCGCTGCGATTGCGAAGTCGATGAGCTCGGCGTTGCGGTAGCCGCCGCCGACCTGGAGCGGGAGCCCTCCCGCGGTTGCGACTCGCTCGACGAGCCCGGGGGTCGGCGAGCCGCTGAAGGCGCCGTCGAGATCGACGAGGTGGAGTCGCGTCGCTCCCTCGTCGCGGAACCGGCGTGCGAGCTCGACGGGGTCTCCGCCTTCGATCGTCACCGCCTCGCGCCGCCCCTGTGAGAGCCGGACAGCGCGCCCTTCGAGCACGTCGATGGCGGGGATCACTTCGAATTCTTGTGCTAACACGTTATCATGCTATCATGAGCGGAGATGGCACGTACACGACAGAGCACAGCACCACGAGAAGGCCTCTCGCGGACGACTCCGCCGCCCGCGATTGATTCTCCGCCGCCCGTCACCACGCCGGCTGGGGCGGAGGGTATCGCCGAGCTCGCCGAGGCAATCCGCACGCTCAGGACGGTTGACGAGGTGACGGCGTTCCTGCGCGATCTCTGCACCCGCGCCGAGCTCGAGGCGCTGGCGCATCGCTGGCAGACCGCTCGCCTCGTCGATCAGGGAGTCCCGTACGTCGAGATCGCCGTACGGGTCCCCACCTCGACCGCCACCGTCACCCGCGTCGCGCAGTGGGTGCGTCACGGGGTCGGCGGGTATCGGATCGCGCTCGACCGGGGGAAGCGGAGATGAGCACGTTCACCCGCGCGGGGCAGAACGGGCGGCTGACGTTGGCCGTGCCGGCCAAGGGACGCATGGCCGAGACGACGCTTCGACTGTGCGCCGACGCTGGTCTCTCGTTCGAGGTCACGGAGCGCTCGCTCGTCGTCCCGTGTGCGAACGCCCCGGTCGACCTCCTTCTCGTGCGCCCGAGTGACATTCCGGAGTACGTGCAGGACGGGGTCGTCCACCTCGGCGTCACGGGCGCGAACCTGGTCGTGGAAGCGCAGGCCGACGTCGTCACGCTCGCAGAGCTCGGCTTCGCCCGCTGCACCCTCCAGGCGGCGGTGCCGAACGACGCCCCGCCGACGGAGATCGGGGACCTCGGCGGCCTCCGCATCGCGACGGCGTACCCCGTGTCGACCCGGATGCTGCTCGGCGAGCGCGGGATCGACGCCGAGATCGTGACCGTCTCCGGCTCCGTCGAGGCAACCCCGCGCCTCGGTCTCGCCGATGCGATCGTCGACCTCGTCTCGACGGGCTCCACCGCGAGCGCCAACGGCCTCAGGCTGATCGGGACGCTGCTCTCGTCGGAGGCGGTGCTGATCGGTGGTCGAGCCGCGGTCGACGAGCAGCGCGACCTCGTCGAGCGACTCGAGCTCATGCTGTCCGGGGTGGTCGCGGCGCGGAGGCGACGCTACGTGATGATGAACGCGACGAGCGAGACCCTGCCGGCGATTCGGGCCGTGCTTCCGAGCATGGGGGCGCCGACGGTGCTCACCCTCGCGAGCGAGGGTGACATCGCCGTCCACGCCGCCGTGGCGGCCGATGACGTCTGGTCGCTGCTCCCCGCGCTTCGCGACGCCGGGGCCACGTCCATTCTCGTCCTCCCGATCGAGCGTCTCGTCCCGTGAGAGGGGCAGGTCTCGACGACGCGATCCAGGTCGTCTCCCCGATCGTCGCCGATGTGCGGGCGCGAGGCGACGCGGCGGTGCTCGAGTGGACCGAGCGATTCGACGGGCCACGGCCCGACGGGATACGCGTGACGGCAGCGGCGATCGAGTCGGCTCGCGTCGACGATGACGTTCTCGCCGCGTTGCGCTCGATGATCACGGCCGTTCGGACGTTCAGCGAGGCGCAGCGGCCGCAGGACACGTCCGTCGAGGCGGCACCCGGGATCGTCTCCGAGCGGCGGTGGCTGCCGCTCGACGCCGTCGGGATCTGCGTTCCGAGCGGGAGGTTCCCCCTGCCCTCGTCGCTCGTGATGACGGCGGTGCCCGCGCTCGTCGCCGGCGTGCGAGCGCATCGCGGTCGTGACGCCCAACCCCGTCGCAGCGACGCTCGTCGTGGCGCGAGAGCTCGGCCTGGACGAGGTGTACGCGATCGGCGGCGCCCAGGCCGTCGCGGCGCTCGCGTACGGAACGGCGTCGGTCGATCCGGTCGATCGCATCGTCGGCCCGGGCAATGCCTACGTGACGGCCGCCAAGCTGCTCGTCTCCACGCGTGTCGGGATCGACATCCCGGCCGGCCCGAGCGAGGTCGTCGTGATTGCCGACGAGACGGCGCGACGCCGAGGGCTGCGCCGCCGACCTCCTCGCCCAGGCCGAGCACGGGCGCGACAGCGAGGCGCTCCTCCTCAGCGACCGATCCGGCGCTGTCCGCAGCCGTCGCTACGCTTGTTGCTCAATATGACAACATCACGATCGAGACGGTTCGCTTCGCTGGCTGACGCGCTCGCTCGCTCGGAGGCGTTCGCGCCCGAGCACCTCGAGTTGCACGTCGCCGATCCCGAGGCGCTGCTCCGCGACGTCCGGAACGCGGGCTCGGTCTTCGTCGGCGATTCGGCCGTCGCTCGGCGACTACGCAGCGGGCGCGACGCACGTCCTGCCGACGGGTGGCCTCGCGCGCTCCTCCGGCGGCCTCGGCCTCGAGATGTTCATGAAGCCGCTGCAGATCGTGCGGACGACCCCGGCGGGTGCGGCAGACTGCGGCGCGCGTCGTCGGACCGATCGCCCGGGTGGAGGGCCTGCCGCTTCACGCGGCGGCCGCCGCGCGAGCTCTGGAGCGCCGCGTGAGCACGCGATCCGACTCAGGCGGCGTGGCCAGGACCGGAGGCGGTGCCCGCTGCCGGACGCGTTCGCGCCGTACCAGTGGGCGGCGACGATCGACGAGGTCGCGGCGCGTCATGGGCTCTCACCGGCCGAGGTTCTGAAGTTCGATCAGAACACGCCGCCGCTCCCCGGCGTGCCGCAGGTGCCGCTCGGCGAGAGCTTCGCCACGCTCAACGGTACCCGACGGGCAGCTACCGCGAGCTTCGCGAGGCGGCGGCCGGCGTATGTCAGCCGAGGCTCGGGCGCGGAGATCGGCTGGGAGCAGGTCGTCGTCGGCGCGGGCGCCGACGACCTGATCCTGCTCTGCGCCAGGACGTACCTCGGCGCCGGCACGAACGGCCGCGATCCTCCCGCCGACGTACTCCCTCTACCGCATCGCGACGTTACTGAGCGGCGCCGTGCCCGGCCGACGAGACGGACGGGGCGAGCCTGATCTGGCGCTGCAACCCGGACAACCCGACCGGCGCTGTCGATCCGGCGGCCGAGCTCGTCGACGCTCGCCCGCGCGAATCCGAGTGCCGCGGTCGTCGTCGACGAGGCGTACGTCGAGTTCGGCGGCCGAGTCCGTCGTCCCCTGGGTCGACGAGCTGCCCCAACCTCGTCGTGCTGCGCACGCTGTCGAAGGCGTTCGGGCTCGCCGCCCTGCGCGTCGGCTACGCGGTCGCCGCGGCGCCGACGGCCGCGGTGCTCGAGGCGCGGAGGGCGCCGGCCCCGATCGCCGCACCCGCTGCGCGGATCGCTGCGGCCGCCCTCCGCGACCCGCGCATCCGACGTCGCGTCGGACGATCGAGGAGCGCGAGCGCGTCCGCGCGGCGCTCGTCGCCGCCGGTCTCGATGCACCGCCTGCCGCCGGCAACTTCGTCTGGATTCGGTCGGGAGCCGATCGCCGAGCGGGCCTCGAGAAGCAGGGCATCGTCGTCCGCCGGTTCCCGAACGGGATCCGCGTCACGCTGCGACGGCCGTCGGAGAACGACATCCTCCTCGCGAGCGCTCGGCGCCGAGCCCGGCCCGGCGCCGAGGGCGCGAGGCGACCGTCATCCGCACGACGCACCGAGACGGCGCTGCGCGATCACGCTCGAGCCTCGACGGCAGCGGGCGCTGCGCACGTCGACGACGGGCATCGGCTTCCTCGACCACCTGCTCACGCTGCTCGCCTTCCACGCGGGCTTCGACCTCGACTGCGTCGCAGGCGGCGACCTCGAGGTCGACGAGCATCACACCGTCGAGGACGTGCTCGCGGCGCTCGGGGACGCACTCCGGCGAGGCGCTCGGCGACGCGCGAGGGCGTGACGCGATACGGGTCTGCCGTCGTGCCCATGGACGAGGCGCGGGCGACTGCGGCCGTCGATCTCGTGCGACGGCCCCACGCCGAGATCTCGCTGTCGTTCGGTGGCGAACGCGTCGGCGGCCTCGCCGACTCGCTGCTGCCGCACGCACTCGAGCGCTTCGCGATGCAGGCCGGCTGCACGGTTCACGTCGAGTCGACGGGCGACGACGATCACCACGTCGCCGAGGCCGCGTTCAAGGCGCTCGGGCAGGCGCTCCGACAGGCCGTTGCTCCGGGAGACGGCGGCATCCGCTCGACGAAGGGCGATCGCGTGAGAGTCGTGCTCGCCGACTACGGCGCCGGCAACCTCAGCTCCGTCTGCATCGGCGTTCGCGCGCGCGGGAGCCGAGCCGTCCATCACCGTCGATCGGCGATGTCGTTCGCGATGCCCCGCTCGCCGTCATCGCCGGCGTCGGTCATGTCGAGAGCGCCGCACGCGGCCTTGCGGCGCACGGCCTCGACGAGGCGATCCGCGAGCGGGTCGCCGCCGGACGGCCCGTGCTCGGCATCTGCGTCGGGATGCAGCTGCTGTTCGAGCGCCAGTGAGGAGGGCGGATCGGGGCTCGAGCTCCTCGCCGGGTCGGTTCGGCGGGTTCGCGCAGCGCGCGTGCCGCACATGGGCTGGAACGAGCTCGCGGTGCCGCGCTCGTCGCCGCTCGTCGACGGCCTCGAGGGGGCCGACGTCTACTTCGCGCACAGCTACGCCGTCGAGCCGGCCGACGCCGCCGTCGTCGTCGCCGTCGCCGACCACGGCGGCCCGATCGTCGCCGCCGTCCATCGGAGCTCGGTCGCCGGCGTTCAGTTCCACCCGGAGCGCAGCGCCTGGGCCGGCGCCCGGCTGCTCGAGAACGCGTTGGCATGGTCAAGAAGCGCGTGATCCCCTGCCTCGACGTCGCGGGCGGCCGCGTCGTCAAGGGCGTCAACTTCGTCGACCTGCGCGAGATGGGGGAGCCGATCGAGCTCGCGACCCGGTACTCGGAGCTCGGTGCCGACGAGCTCGTCTTCCTCGACATCACCGCGACGTTCGAGGGTCGAGGGCCGATTCTCGAGCTGATCGAGCGGGCGGCGTCCCAGCTGACGATCCCGTTCACGGTGGGCGGCGGCATCACGGACCTCGAGGACGCGCGGTCGCTCCTCCGCGCCGGAGCCGACAAGGTCGCGGTCAATCGCGCCGCGTTCGACGATCCCTCGATCCTGACCAGGCTCGCCGACGAGTTCGGCTCCCAGGCCGTCGTCTGCGCGATCGACGCGCGCGCGGGCGAGGTCGTCACGCACGCGGGCAAGAGGCCCCGGCAGCGCGGTGCAGTCGACTGGGCCGTCGAGGCGGTGGATCGCGGTGCGGGGGAGTTGCTCGTCACCTCGATCGACGCCGACGGCACGCGGGAGGGATACGACCTTCCGCTGACGGAAGCCGTCGCCGCGGCCGTGGAGGTGCCGGTCGTCGCATCCGGTGGTGCGGGTGAAGCGCGTCACCTCGCCGAGGCCTTCGCCGTCGGAGCAGAGGCAGCGATCATCGCGTCGATCGTCCACGAGCGGCCCGAGAGGCTGCCCGAGCTGAAACGAGAGCTGAGGGAGGCGGGATGGAGCGTCCGGACATGAGCCCGACCGAGCTGACGGCGGCAATCGTGCAGGATGCCTCGAGCGGCCGCGTCCTCATGCTCGCCTGGATGGACGACGAGGCGCTCCGACGCACCCGCGAGTCGGGCGAGGCCTGGTTCTGGAGCCGCTCGCGTCAGGAGTACTGGCACAAGGGCGCGACGTCGGGCAACACGATGGCGGTCGTCGAGATCCGCGACGACTGTGACGGGGACGCGATCCTGCTCCGTGTCGACCCCGCGGGGCCTGCCTGTCACACGGGTGCCGAGTCGTGCTTCGCGCCGTGGCTGTGGCGGATCGTCGCCGAGCAGCGGCTGCCGAGCGTCCCGCAGGGCTCATACGTCGTCTCGCTGCTCGAGCAGGGTGTCGCCGCCGCCGCACAGAAGGTGGGGGAGGAGGGCGTCGAGGTCGCGCTCGCAGCTGTCGGCGAGCCCGACGAGCGCCTCGTCGAGGAGCTCGCCGATCTCTGGTTCCACAGCTACGTCCTGCTCGCCGCTCGCGGCCTCGATCCCGAGCGGGTCGAGGAGGAGTTGCGCCGGCGCCACGGCGACGCAGCTGGATGAGGGCGAGGAGCCGCATCGCCGTGGTCGCCGCGCTCGCGGCGTCCTTCGTCGTCCTCGTCGGCCCCGCAGGGGCATCGACGGGCGTGAGCCACTGGCCCGTCGGGGCACCCACGTGGGGTCTGTTCGTGCCCGATCATCCGTACGACTGGGTGTGGAGCCTCGTCACGATCGCTCTGTTTGCCGTGCTCGTGATCAAGATCCTGAAGAAATGGCTGTAGCGCCGGCGCGACACCGGGCCCGAGTCCGTCCCGCCCCAGAGGTTCCCTGACCCTCCTCCCTGTAGATTGGGGCCCGGTCGCCTTCCGTGGGAGGGTCCGTGGCGAAGCTCAGGTTGCAGCCGCGATGACGGGTATCGGGGCGACGATCATGGGTCGAAACATGTTCGGCCCCGTGCGTGGCGACTGGGGCGACGAGCTGTGGCGCGGCTGGTGGGGAGACGATCCGCCCTACCACTCTCCGGTGTTCGTCCTCACGCACCACCCACGCGAGCCGCTCGCGATGGACGGCGGCACGACGTTCCACTTCGTCACCGACGGCATCGAAGCGGCGCTCGAGCAGGCAGCCGCCGCCGCATCCGGTCGGGACGTCGCGCTCGGCGGTGGCGCGATGACCGTGCAGCAGTACCTCCGGGCGCGGCTCGTCGACGTGATGGAGATCCACGTCGTCCCGGTGCTCCTCGGCGCCGGCGAGCGCCTGTTCGCAGACCTCGACGGCGGCCCTCTCGGCTACACCTGTACCTCTCTCGTCAGCTCACCCGCCGCGGCGCACTTCACCTACGAGCGCGCCGGGAGCCCCTAGAGCAGGAGCGCTCGGCTCGACACAGGCGGCACTACGCCCAGGGGAGCGCGTCCCAGGTGGCGGGCCGTCCAGGCTGCGGACGCTCGAACGCCGCGTATGCCTGCCGTGCGTCCGCCGTCTCCGTCTCGGCGCTCGCGCCGTAGCGCGCGGCGAGCTCGGAAACCGGATAGAGCAACTTCTCGTCCTCCGACCGCGCGCCCACCATCAGCACGACGCAGGGCCCGTCACCCGCTCCGACGAAGACGTGCTCGGTCCCGGCCGGGCAATGGAAGAAGTCCCACGGCCGCATGAGCCGCTCCTCTCCCTCGACGAGCAGCGTGCATTCGCCGGACAACACGAGGAATGCCTCCTGCAGCGACTCGGAGTGGTAGAGGCAATTCGGCTTGCCCGGCTCGAGGACGCTGATGTTGATGCCGACCTGCGGGAACCACGCCGCGCTGCTCTCGAAGGCGCACCCCGCCCCGAAGTCGTCCGAGGAGACCCACTCGGTGTCCCTGACGTTGACGACGAACCACCCCTCGCCCGTCGGCGCAAGGCCGGAGCCGGTGTCGTCGAGTCGCGCCTCCTGCATCCGCGGGAGTGTAGCCGGCCGCGCTCGAGTGCCACGGAGACACCTCGCGGGCGCCGATCAACCCGTCAGCAGCGCGTCGATCGTCGCCACGGCAACGATGCCGTCCACCCGGCGTGCCAGCTCCGCGTCGAGGGTGACGAAGGCGTCTCCCTGGAGCTGCGTCAGCGCGATGTACTCGGCCGTGTACGTGTCTGCCCAGCCGAGCTCGTCCGCGATCTTCCACGCCCTGCGCCGGAGCGTGGCGTCACCGAGAAGCCGCATCGGCAGCGCCCAGATCCACGCGAGGCGCTCGCGCGCGATCTCGGAAGGGAGGCCCCCCGCGTGGACGGTCTCGTGGAGCGCCGAGAGCGTCTGGGAACGGAGGAGCGTCGGCGCGAGCAGCTCGTGGCCCGCCGGGGGCTCGATCCCCCGGCGCGCGAGCTCGAGGACGACGCTGCAGTCGACGACGAATCGGGTCATCTCGGCGTGGACGCTACCGCAGGTCGGCGCGATGCGGCGCGCGATCGTCGTCGGCACGCGGCAGGCCGACCTCCACGACGAGCCGGCCGCATAGGATCTCGGCCGTGACCTCGTCGTACTGGCTCAGCGAAACGTTCCCCCCGCGTCCCTCCCTCTCCGTCGAGGATCCGGACGTCGTGATCGTCGGGGCGGGCGTGACCGGCTGTGCGGCCGCTCTGCGGCTCGCGCAGGCAGGCAGGCGCGTCCGCGTAGTCGACTCTCGCGAGGTCGCGGGTGGCGCGAGCGGCCGAAACGGTGGCTTCGCGCTGCGCGGCATGCCGGCCGCGTTCGACGTGACGGCAGCCTCCGTCGGAGAGGAGACTGCACGGGACCTGATGGCGTGGACCGAGCGGGCGATCGACACGATCGAGAGCCTCGCCGGCGATGCCTTTCGGCGTGTCGGCTCGCTCCGGATCGCATTCGACGCGGAGGAGCGCGACGAGCTCCGCGCCGAGTACGAGGCACTGGTCGCCGCCGGGTTCGCGGCGGAATGGGTCGACGCACCCGAGCTCTACGATCCGGAGCGCTTCGTCGCCGCACTCCGCCATGTGCCTGACGGCGTGCTCCAGCCTGCCCGCTGGGTGCGGCGCCTGGCGGGTCTCGCAGCGGACGCGGGCGTCGAGATCCGGGAGCACACGCGACTGACGTCGCTCGACGAGGTGGGCGGAGCCACTGTCGTCGTCTGCGTCGACGGCTACCCGAGCGGGCTGCTCGGCCCGATCGAGGGGCTCGTCATCCCCACCCGCGGCCAGGTGATCGCGACCGAGCCGATCCCGGAGCGCCTCTTCGACGTCCCGCACTACGGTCGTCACGGGTATGACTACTGGCACCAGGACGGGGCCGGGCGCCTGGTGGCCGGGGGCTTTCGGGACGTCTCCTTCGAGTCGGAGTTCACCGCCGACGAAGCGCTGACGAAGCCCGTTCAGGAAGCCCTGCATACATTTGTCAATAGCCTGGTCGGGCGTGACCTCCGCGTCGACTACGCATGGGCGGGCATCTTCGGCCTGGTGATGGACTTCCTCCCGGTCGTCGGCCGGGTGCCGGGACTCGACAACGTGTGGGTCGCGGGCGGGTATTCCGGCCACGGCAACGTGCTCGGCTTCGCGTGCGGCGAGCTTGTCGCCGACGCCGTCTCGGGTGGGGACGTTCCGTTCCTCGATGTCTTCGACCCGGCGCGGCTGCTGAACCCCGACGCCTGAGGCCCACGGATCGCGCGACGGCCGATGGCCGGGCTCCGCGGGCCGCTCACGGGTGCCGTGTTCGATCCCGCCGAGCACGCAACGGTGACGGCCTCGCCCTGGGACGAAGGCGCGCTCGGCGCGGAATCGCGCTGATCGTGACGGGCGCGTCCGTTATCGAGCGGGGCGTCGGCCGAGGCGCGCCCTCACGACACAGCTGCCGAGCGGTGAGTGCGCGTTGTGTTGATCGGCGCCGCGGGGGTGCTCTGGGCGCTCGATCGCCTCGGCGCGGGTCTCGGAGAGTGTGGAATCAACGCGAGCTTCCTCGTGGCAGCCCGATGTTCGGGGTCGGTCGGGCTTGATGAACGGCGAGACGGGCGTCCTTCTCGGCTCCTGGCGTCGCGAGCCGAGTCCGGCGAAGGAGGAGCGCCTGCACGAGCTCGTGCTGGATAACCTGGGGAGCGGCAACGAGCTGTTCGACGGCGTGCCGGGAACGATGCTCGCGGCCCTTCACCTCCACGAGGCGACGGGTGAGGAGCGGTGGCTCGCTGCGTGGCTCGCCTGTGCAGAGCGGTTGCGGGAGCTGCTTCGACCGGATCCGAGCTGGGCTGCCGGATCTGGGCTCAGCATCGCCACGGACGCCTGATCAGGAGCGTCGGAGCCGGACACGGCTTCGCGTCGAATGCGCACTCTCTGCTCCGCGGTGTGGGGCTGCTCGACGCGACGGTGGCAGAGCGAGCTCGCGAACGCGATCGCCGAGACCGCGTCGATGCTCGCGATGCACGACGGCGGCCTCGTCAACTGGCCGACCGCTGCCGACCCGTTCTGGGCGGAGGACTTTCCGACGCGTGTGCAGTGGTGCCACGGCGCCCCGGGCCTGATCACGAGCCTCGCAACGCTCCCCGCCGATGAGCGGACGGACGACCTACTCTCGGCGGCGGGCGAGCTTACGTGGGTTGCGGGGCCGCTCGTGAAGGGCGCCGGTCTCTGCCACGGCACAGCAGGTAACGGCTGCGCCTTCCTCGCACTCCACGCCCGGTCGGGCGACGACTACTGGCTCGACCGGGCGCGGGCGTTCGCAATGCACGCTCTCGAGCAGCTCGAGAGCGCGGAGTCGCGTCACTCGCTCTGGACGGGTGACGTCGGGGTCGCGCTCTACCTCTCGGGCTGCCTCGACGGCTGGGAGGGGATGCCTGTCCTCGACTACCTATGAGTGTCGGTGCGCCCGGCGACGCTTACCAGGCGCGCCGGTACTGATCCGGTGGCTCGGGCTCGAGCTCGAACGCGCGGGCTGCGCGGCGGGGGAAGTACGGGTCGCGCAGCATCTCACGCGCGAGGAGGACGACGTCGGCCTGTCCCGACGCGATGATCTCCTCGGCCTGGTGGGGATCCGTGATGAGCCCGACGGCGCCGGTCGCGATGCCCGCCTCGCGCCGGATCCGCTCCGCGAACGGCACCTGGTAGCCCGGCCCTGCGGCAACCTGCTGGTGTCGAACAGCGCCGCCCGAGGAGACGTCGATCAGATCGACGCCGAGTGGAGCGAGCAGCCGCGCGAGCTCGACGCTCTCGTCGATGTCCCAGCCGCCCTCGGCCCAGTCGGTCGCGGAGATCCGCACCCACAGCGGCAGCTCCTCGGGCCACACGCCGCGAATACCCTCGACGACCTCGATCAGCAGCCGCACCCGGTTGCGGAAGTCGCCGCCGTACGCGTCGGTGCGCTCGTTCGCGAGGGGGGAGAGGAACTCGTGGAGGAGATACCCGTGCGCGGCGTGGATCTCGATGATGCGGAAGCCGGCTTCGGCCGCGCGCGTGGCTCCGGCGCGGAAGCCGTCGACGACGTCGCGGATCCCCTGCTCGTCGAGCGGCGTCGGCGGCTCGCCGTCCGGCTCGAGCGGGATAGCGCTCGGCGCGACGGGCTGCCAGCCGCCGTCCGCAACGGCGAGCCGACGGCCGCCTCGCCACGGAACATCGACCCCGGCCTTGCGGCCCGCGTGGGCCAGCTGCATTCCCGGAACGGCGCCGTGTTGCTCGATGAAGGCGGCGAGCGGCGCCCACGCATCCGCCTGCTCGTCGTTCCAGATCCCCGCGTCCCAGGGAGAGATCCGACCGTCCCGGAGCACCGCGGTGCCTTCGGTGAACACGAGCGCGGCGCCACCGATGGCGCGACTTCCGAGGTGAACGCGATGCCAGTCGTTCGGCATGCCCTCGTCGGAGGAGTACTGGCACATCGGGGAGACGACGATTCGGTTCCGCAGCGTCAGCGAGCGCTGCGGGAAGGGCGTGAAAAGAGCCATCGTGGATAGAACGGTGCGGAAGTCCGGTTTGTTCCGGGCGACTCAGAGCTCGAGCCGCTGGAGCTCCATCCCGCCGGCCTTCGAGGCCGCGAGCCTGGCGATCGCGAGATCCTGGATCGCGAGGCCCGTGGAGTCGAACAGCGTGATGTCGCGCGCGTTGCGGCGGCCCTCGGCTTCGCCCGTCAGGACCCGGCCGATGTCGGTCACGCGGTCCCGCGTGACGACGCCGGCCTCGACCCCCGCTGCGAGCTCGCCGCCGTGGCTCGCCTGCTCCCAGTCGTCGCAGTAGAGGTCGGCCCGCGCCAGCTCGGCGACCGCGACCTCCGCCTTCCCCGGCCCGTCGGCACCCATCATCGAGACGTGCTGTCCGTCGCGGAGCGATCCTTCCGGAAAGAGGAGCTCCTGGCCGGGGGTGACCGTGACGACGATGTCGCACGCGAGCGCGTCCTCCCGGGAGCGTGCGACCGTCGCTCCGAGACGGTCGGCGACGACCGCCGCGCGGGCAGGGTCGATATCCCACACGCTGACCTCGCTGCCGAGCGCGCGGAACATCCGCACGGTCTCGGCACCGTTGACGCCGCACCCGATCACCGCTGTCGTCTCGGCTCCGGTTCGGCAGAGCGACTCCGCGGCGATGACGGCAGCCGCGGCCGTGCGCAGCGCAGTCACGGCCGACGCGTCGAGGAGCGCGAGCAGCAGTCCCGTCTCCGCGTCGGAGAGCAGCACGAGCCCCGAGACCGTTGGAAGGCCCTGCGCGGGATTCCCGGGGAACGACGTCACCCACTTCAGGAGGGCGTGACCGCCGCCGAGTGCGGGCATCGCGCGGAAGTCGCCGGCGGGATAGTTCGTGACGTAGAGCTTCGGGTGCATCGTCCAGGTGCCGTTCGCGTGTGCGATGAACGCCTCCTGGACCGCGTCGTACGCCTCGTGCGGCGAGACTGCACGCTCGACGTCTGCGCCGGAGAAGACGGGGACGGTCATCCACAGCAATCTAACGCGACGTGATTGAATCGCGCCGTGGGAGCGACGATCGTGATCGACGGGCTTCGCGTCGACCGGGGCGGAAGCACCG
This sequence comes from uncultured Thermoleophilia bacterium, assembly GCA_963727515.1. Lineage (GTDB taxonomy): Bacteria > Actinomycetota > Thermoleophilia > Gaiellales > Gaiellaceae > Gaiella. Next base: position 493,724 of record CAVSGN010000002.1, read on the forward strand.
TGCTCGACGACCTGACGCTCGAGATCGGCGGTGGTGTGGTCACCGGCCTGCTCGGGCCGAGCGGGAGCGGCAAGTCGACGCTGATCCGCGCGATCGTCGGCGTCCAGATCGTCGCCGCGGGCGACGTGCGCGTTCTCGGCTTGCCGGCCGGCAGCTCTGCGCTCCGAAGCCGTGTGGGTTACGTCACCCAGGCTCCTTCCGTGTACGCGGATCTCTCGGTGCGGGAGAACCTGGCGTACTTCGCGCACGTGCTCGGCGTTCCGCGCCCGCGCGTCGCAGAGGTGATCGAGCGCGTCGGCCTCGGCGATATGGCCTGGCGCCTCGTCGGCAGGCTCTCGGGCGGTCAGAAGGCTCGTGTCTCCCTCGCAACGGCGCTCCTCAACGACCCGGAGGTGCTCGTGCTCGACGAGCCGACGGTCGGCCTCGATCCGGTGCTGCGGCGCGATCTGTGGGATTTCTTCAAGGAGCTCGCCGACGGGGGCACGACGCTGCTCGTCTCGAGCCACGTCATGGACGAGGCGGCGCGCTGCCGGCGCCTGCTGCTGCTCCGCGACGGCGCGATTCTCGCCGACCTGACGCCGGAGGAGCTGCTCGCGCGAACCGGCGCGCCCGATCTCGACAGCGCGTTCCTGAGGCTCGTCGAGGGCGGTGAGACGCCGTGAGCATGTCGCGCACGGCAGCGACCGCCTCCCGCGTCCTCGGCCAGCTTCGCCGTGACCCGCGGACGCTGGCGCTGCTCCTCGTCGTCCCGTGCGTCCTCATGATCCTCATCGATCAGCTCTTCGCCGGAAAGGAGCAGGTGTTCCAGAGCGTCGGCGTGCCGATGCTCGGCCTCTTCCCGCTCATCAGCATGTTTCTCGTCACGTCGATCACGATGCTGCGCGAGCGGACGACGGGCACGCTCGAGCGACTGCTGACGACGCCCCTGACGAAGCTCGAGCTCCTGCTCGGCTACGGGATCGCGTTCGCAGCCGTCGCGATCGTGCAGGCGGTCATCGTGTCGATCGTCGGCTTCGGGCTGCTCGGGCTGGAGGTCGTCCACTCCGAGGTGCTCGTCGTCCTGCTCGCGGTCGCGAACGCGATCCTCGGGATGGCCTTCGGCCTGTTCGTGAGCGCCTTCGCCCAGACCGAGTTCCAGGCGGTGCAGTTCATGCCCGCGTTCGTGCTGCCCCAGATCCTCCTCTGCGGGCTGTTCGTGGCGCAGGACCAGATGGCCGAGTGGTTGCAGTGGATCTCGGCCGTCCTGCCGCTGACGTACGCGTTCGACGCGCTCGACCGGGCGGCTCACGACCCGACCCTCGGGGCGCGCTTCTACGCCGACGTGGTCATCATCGTCGGCGCGACGTTCCTCGCGCTCGTCCTTGGCGCGGCGACACTGCGGCGCCGGACGGCCTGACCACCGGAGAACGCGCCCTACGACGCCTTGACGGCGCCGATGAGCTTCACGATCGAGTCCTTCGCATCGCCGAAGAGCATCGTCGTACGCGGGTCGAGGTAGAGCTCGTTGTCGATGCCGGCGAAGCCCGGAGCCATGGAGCGCTTCATCACGACGACGGCTGCGGCCTTGTCGACGTCGAGGATCGGCATGCCGTAGATCGGCGAAGCCGTGTCGTTGCGTGCTGCGGGGTTCGTGACGTCGTTCGCGCCGATCACGAGTGCGACGTCGGCCTGCGGGAACTCGGGGTTGACCTCGTCCATCTCCTTGAGCACGTCGTAGGGGACGTTCGCCTCCGCGAGGAGCACGTTCATGTGCCCCGGCATTCGCCCCGCGACCGGGTGGATCGCGTAGACGACGTCGACGCCCTTCTCCTCGAGCAGCTCGCCGAGCTGGCGGACGTCGTGCTGCGCCTGCGCGACTGCGAGGCCGTAGCCGGGCACGATGATCACCTTGCGCGCGTACGAGAGCATCACGGCGACGTCCTCGGGGGAGGTGGCCCGCACGGTGCGGCCGTCGTCGGCGCGGGCGGTGCCCACGCCGGCCTGCACCTGACCGAAGGCACCGAAGAGGACGTTCGTGATCGAGCGATTCATCGCCCGGCCCATCAGGATCGTGAGCAGCGTGCCCGACGCGCCGACGAGCGCGCCGGCCACGATGAGGAGGTTGTTGCCGAGGACGAAGCCGGTGGCCGAGGCTGCAAGGCCCGTGAAGGCGTTGAGGAGCGAGATCACGACCGGCATGTCGGCGCCGCCGATCGGGAGCACGAACATGACGCCGAAGACGAGCGCGGCGACGATCAGGCCGTAGATCAGCCACTGCTGATCGCCGCCCGAAGCGATCCAGACCCCGAGCACGGCTGCGGTGCCGATGATCAGCGCGTTGATCACCTGCTGGCCGCGGAACACGATCGGGCGGCCCGAGATCAGCTCCTGCAGCTTCCCGAACGCGATCAGCGAGCCGGAGAACGAGACGGCGCCGATGAGCGCCGAGAGCGCTGTCGAGGTCGCCTCGACCGTGCTCAGGTTGCCCGCGAAGCGGTGGAACTCGTCCAGCGCGACGAGCGCTGCCGCGCCCCCGCCGACCCCGTTGAAGAGGGCGACCATCTGCGGCATCGCGGTCATCTTCACCGTGCGCGCACCGATGAGGCCCACGGCGCCGCCGGCGACCATGCCGATCCCGATCATCGCGTAGTTGTCGAGGCCGTCCTGGGCGAGGGCGACGACGATCGCGAGCAGCATGCCGGCTGCCCCGATCCAGTTCCCCTTCCGAGCGTGCTTCGGAGACGAGAGGAAGCGGAGCGCGAGGATGAAGGTCACGATCGTGACCAGGTAGAGCGCGTCAGTCGTCGTTCGACTCACGCCGCGGCTCCCTTCTCCTGAACATCTGCAGCATCCGGTCGGTGACCACGAAGCCACCGACGACGTTCGCCGACGCGAGGACGACCGCGACGAACCCGACCGCCTTCGAGAACGTGTCGTCGGCCGTTCCGGCAATCAGGATTGCGCCCACGATCACGATCCCGTGGATCGCGTTCGTCCCCGACATCAACGGTGTGTGCAGCATCGTCGGGACCTTCGAGATCACCTCGATCCCGAGGAAGATCGCGAGCACGAGGATCGTCAGCTCGAGGATGAACGAGGTCTCTATGCCGTCACCTCTTCGGTCGGGCGGGCAACGCAGGCGCCGCCGGTGATGTCGTCGTCGAAATCGAGCGCGAGCTCGCCGCCCGGCGCGAGATGCTGGAGCAGTGCGCTCACGTTGCGCGCGTAGAGGCGGCTCGCATCGGCTGCCATCAGCGACGGAAGATTGGTGAAGCCGACGATCGTGACGCCCTCCCGCACGATCTCCTGACCCGGGTTCGTGAGCTCGCAGTTGCCTCCGGCCTCGGCGGCGAGGTCGACGATGCAGCTTCCCGGCCGCATCTCGCCCACCGTCGATGCGGCGATCAGCCTCGGAGCCGGCCGCCCGGGAACGAGCGCAGTCGTGATCACGATGTCGAAATCGGGCACGCGCTCCTCGAGCGCCGCCTGCTGAGCCGCCTGCTGCTCCGGGGTCAGCTCCTTGGCGTAGCCACCCTCGGTCTCCTCGCCCTGCACGCCGAGCTCGAGGAACTTCGCGCCGAGTGACTCGACCTGCTCCTTTACCGCGGGCCGCACGTCGAAGGCCGAGACGACGGCGCCGAGCCGCCGGGCCGTCGCGATCGCCTGCAGGCCGGCGACGCCGGCCCCCATCACGAGCACGCGTGCGGGTGCGATCGTGCCGGCGGCCGTCATCAGGAGCGGAAACATCTTTTGGACGCGCTCTGCCGCGATCAGGACGGCCTTGTAGCCGGCGACCGTCGCCTGCGACGAGAGAGCGTCCATCGACTGGGCGCGCGTGATCCGGGGCACGGACTCCATTGCGAATGCGACGACACCCTGACGGCGGAGGCGCTCGATCCCATCGGGATCGGTCAGCGGCGCCAGGAACCCGATCAGGACCGTCCCGGGCGCTATCGCCGCCACCTCGTCCGCGCTCGGCCGGCCCACGCGGACGACCGCCTCGGCGCCGTCGAGCAGGACGCCGGGCTCGGTCAGCGTCGCCCCGGCCGTCGCGTAGTCCTCGTCGGGAAAACCGGCCACCGCACCGGCCCCACGCTGGATCGCGATCTCGAAGCCGGCCGCCGCGAGGCGCCCGACCGCATCGGGAACGAGTGCGACGCGCCCTTCGCCCGCCGCAGCCTCTCGGGGAACTGCAATTCGCATGCGTCGAATGTACGTGAAGGGATTTCCGCTCGCGGGAGGAACCTCACTCTTCGTGCACCATCTCACCTCGCTCACTGCAGCAATGCGTGCCTGCGACTCCTCGCTCGAGGGGCACAGCGTGCGCGTCGCGTGCCACGCAGAGGCGATTGCTCGGAGGCTCGGCTGGTCGGACGACCGGCTGGCGGCCCTCCGCATCGGCGCGGCCCTTCACGATGTCGGGAAGACCAGCATCCGTCCCGGAGTGCTCCAGAAGCCCGGCCGCCTGGACAGCGCGGAGCTCGCGGCCGTTCGGGCGCACCCGGTCGAAGGAGCATGGCTTATCGCAGGCGTGCAGGCGTTCGAGCCGGCGCTGCCGTACGTGCTCTTCCACCACGAGCGCTGGGACGGCGGCGGCTATCCCACCGGGCGCCGTGGCACCGAGATACCGCTCGAGGGCCGGATTCTCGCCGTCGCAGACGCGTTCGACGCGATGACGTCTCTGCGCCCGTATCGCGACTCCCTCTCGACCACGGAGGCGGCTCTCGAGGTCGACCGGTGCGCGGGCACACAGTTCGATCCGGAGCTCGCGGAGATCTTCGTCGAGGCTCACTCGGCGGGTGAGATCGCCACCGAGCGAACCATCGCACTCGCCGTCTAGCGATACCGACGACGGCACTCGTCGTTCCGTCCGCCGGCTCCGAGACCGGCCCGCTCGTCGTCGGCGAGGCATTCGCCCACGGCACGCCCGTCGTCGGCCGCCGCATCGACGGGATCGCCGAAGCGCTCGCGCATGGCGGCGGAGACCTCTACGACACGAACGACGAGCTCGTTGGGATCCTGCGCGACTACGTGGCTGATCGGGTGCGTTGCGCGGCCACGGGCGCGCGGGCGCGCGAGGTCTACCGCGAGCGTCACACGCTCCTCACGCATCTCGCCGCTCTGGACGAGATCGTCGAGGACGTGGCGGCTACCCGAAATCGACCGGCCGCAGAAACGCTCGGCAGTACCCGTGCTCCGTTGATCGCCGAAACGGCAATAGATCGTTAAAATGGAGAGCGACCAATTCGATCGGATATTCGCTGATCCGAGCGACGACACGTACATCGATTGAGAGGAATACCGATGGCCCGAAAGACGGTTCTCGTGTGCGACAACTGCGGTGCGGAGGTTGAGGACGGCAAGGGTGCGACGCTTCGCGTCACGTTCACCGACGCGCGCCGCGGCGCCAAGGCGGCAGACCTGTGCGACGGATGCGCGGGCACGATGCCCGGAACGGCTGTCGCGAGGCGGGGACGGAAGCCGAAGTCGCTCGCCTAGGGTCTCGACTTCCGCTCTTTGCGGACGCCGCAGACGCGGTAAGAAGGACGGCAGGAAGCCCCCGACTACGATGGACTGATGGGCCTCTCGCTGGTTTCCGGCCCGGCACATGCCGGCAAGGTCGCGCTCCTGCTCGACCGTTTCGTCGCTGCTCTCGATCGCGATCCGTGGCTCATCGTCCCGAACCGGGTCGACGTCGATCGCGTCGAGCGGGAGCTCGCTGAACGGCGGGGAGCGCTTCTCGCGGGCACGGTCGGCACGTTCGACACGCTCTTCGGACGGCTCGCAGGTGCCGATCAGCCGGGCCGGCTCCTCGGGGATGCAGGTCGCAGCATCATCGTTCGACGCCTGCTCGACGACTCGTCGAGGGACGCGTTCGGGCCGTCGTCACGCTTCGCGGGCTTCGCCGACTCGCTCGTCGGCGCGCTGGCCGAGGTCGACGCGAACCTGCTCGCTCCCGACGACCTCGGAAGCGATCTCGGGGCGCTCGCGCGAAGGTACGTCGCCGAGCTCGACCGGCTCGGCTTGCACGATCGCGGCCTCGTCCGCCGGCGTGCCGTCTCACGGTTGACGACCGATCTCGGCGCGTGGACCGGGGCGCCCGTGTTCGCCTACGGCTTCGAGGACCTCACGGGGGCCGAGTGGCGCTTGATCGAGGCGCTCGCGGCCCGTGGCGAGGTTCACGTCTCCCTTCCGTACGAGCCCGGGCGCGCCGTCTTTGCATCGCTCGAGCGGACGTCCAGGGACCTCGCCTCGCTCGCGTCCGGCTCCATCGTCGAGCTCCCGGCGGGCTCTCGCACCTATCTCCCGGCAAGCATCGCTCATCTCGAACGCCATCTCTTCGACGACGTGCCGGCGCCGGTTGCGCTCGACGGATCGATTCGCTTTCTCGAGGGAGCGGGGCGGCGCGCAACGCTCGAGCTGCTGGCCGAGAGGATTCTCGACCTCGTTCGGGACGGCATCGGTCCGGAGCAGATCGCCGTTGTCTGCCCCTCGGTGGAGCGCTCGCGTGCGTCGATCGAGACGGCGTTCGGCACGCTCGGCGTGCCGTTTGCGATCGAGGGCCGGACACGGCTGGGAACGACCGCCTTCGGACAGTCGCTCCTCTCCCTGCTCCGCTTCGCCTGGAGCAACGGCACGCGTCGGGATCTCTTCGCCTTCCTCCGCACGCCGTACGGAGGGATTGCGCGAGCGGACGTCGATTTCCTCGAGGGCCGGCTCCGTGGTCGCGCCGTGCTCAGGGGAGACCGGACGATCGAGGAGGCGACGAGGCTTCGAACGGGACGCCCGTTGCCGATCCTCGAGGCGCTGGAGGCCGAGGAAGGGCCGCTCGAAGCCGCCACGAACGTCGTCGAGACGATGCTGCGCAATGCCTACGGGCTCGGCGCCCCGCCCACGACTCCGGCGGCGAGGCGAGACCTGCGGGCGGCCGACGCGGCGCGAACCGTGCTCGACGAGCTCGGGCAGCTGAGGGAGGCGGGCGTGACGGTCTCGACGGACGACATCCTCACGTCGCTCGATCGGGCCACGGCCCGAGGGGACGGCGCGGGCGCCCCCGGCCGGGTCGCGGTGCTCGATCTCGCCCGCGCGCGGACCCGCACGTTCGAGGCGGTGTTCGTGATCGGTCTCGAGCAGGGCTCGCTCCCGCGCCGGGCTGCGACCTCTCCCTTCTTCGACGACGACGAACGGCGGCGACTCGACGCGTCGCGTGCTGCCCGGCTCGAGCGACCCGATGCGGCGAGCCGCGACCGCTACCTGTTCTACACCACCTGCACGCGACCTCGATCGCTGCTCACGCTCGTCCGGGAGGCGGCGACGGACGATGGCTCACCGCGCGAGCCGAGCCCGTTCTGGGAGGCGGTCTGCGACCTCTTCGACGCGGGCGACGTCCGGCGTCACACGACGCGGCGGCCGCTCGCGCGGCTGACCTGGCCGATCGAGGCCGCTCCGACCGAGCGTGAGCGGCTGCGGGCGCTCGCCCGCCTCGCCGCCGACGATGCCCGCGAGGCGGAGGCGCTCGCGTACGCGAACGGCTGGCAGCGCAAGCTCGGCCGCGCCCGGCGGGCCTTCTCGCGCCCGACGGCGATCAGGCACCCTCGCGCCGTCGCGCTGCTGACGAGCCGCGAGACGTTCCGCGTCACCGACCTGGAGCGGATGGCGACGTGCTCGTCCGCCTGGTTCGTCGAGCGCCACCTCCGGCCGGGCGAGATCGACCAGGTGATCGGTCCGAAGATGAAGGGCTCGATCGCCCACGTTGCCCTGCAGCGGTTCTACAAAGGGTTACCCTCGCGGCTCCCGGGCGCCGAGCGCGTGACGCCCGCGAACGTCGAGATGGCGGTCGAGCTGATGCACGAGTGCGTCGAGGAGGCGCTCGACTCCGGGCTCCGGATCGACGCCAACGATCTCGAGCGACGGGAGCTCGGCCAGGGTCTCCGCCGAGATCTCGAGCAGCTCGTGCGTGCCGACGCCGCCGCAGCGTCCACGTTCGTGCCCCGCGAGCTCGAGGTCTCGTTCAAGTCCTACCAGCTCGCTCCGGGCGTCGCGGTCAGCGGGAAGATCGACCGTGTCGACGCCGACCCGATCAGCGCGCGTGGGATCGTCGTCGACTACAAGTCCGGCGCTGCTCCCTCGGCAACCCAGATCCACGACGAGGCGCGCCTGCAGATCCCGCTCTACCTCCTCGTTCTCCGGGACCGGCTCGGGCTCGAGCCGATGGGGGGCGTGTACATGCCCGTCGGGGGCGGCCGGCGCGCGCGTGGGATGCTGCGCGCGGGGGCCGAGCAGGTGCCGGGTTTCGCGGCCGCCGACTATCTCGACGGGCCTGCGTTCGACGCCGAGATCGACCACGCACGCGACACGGCCGTTGCCCTGGCGGAGCGCATCCGGGTCGGCGACGTCGCCCACGACCCGCAGGGCGGCGAGTGCCCGGCGTGGTGCACCCTCTGGCGCATGTGCCGCAAGGAGCGCCCGTGACCGAGGAGAGGCAGGTGGCCCGTTTCAGCCGGTCGCCAGGGTTGGACACAGGTCGGGACCCGGGTGACCGGCTGAAGCCGGCCACCGAGCCGCCGCCGACGCTCAATCCCCAACAGCGCGCCGCGGTCGCCGCGCGCGGCGAGACGTTCGTCTCGGCCGGGGCCGGCACGGGCAAGACGACGGTGCTCGTCGAGCGCTTCGCCCGCGCCGTCGTCGAGGACGGTCTCGACGTCGACTCTTTGCTCGTGATCACCTACACCGATCGCGCTGCCGGAGAGCTGCGCGCGCGGATCCGCGCCCACCTGCAGGGCCTCGGACTGCCCGACCTCGCCCGCGACCTCGACAGCGCCTGGATCTCGACCATTCACGGGTTCTGCCGACGGCTCCTGACCGCCTACCCGCTCGCCGCCGGAATCGATCCTCGATTCCGCGTCCTCGACGAGGCGCAGGCGCGTGTGATCCAGGGCGAGGCGTTCGCGGCTGCGCTCGACGAGTTCTGCGCCGCCGATGAGCCGGACCGCTGGCAGCTCCTCGCCACCTACAAGGCGGCCGGCCTGCGGAAGATGCTCGTCAGCGTGTACGACACGCTTCGGTCGGCGGGATTCCCGCAGAGCGACGACGACAGCGGCGAGGCACGTTTCGAGCTCCAGTCCGCCGAGCGCGCCAGCCTGGCAGACGCGATTGCCGAGCTCCGCGTCGAGATCGACGCGCTCCTGCGCGACGAGAAGGCAACGAACCCGCAGCGCGATGCAGCCGTCGACGCGCACGACCTCCTCCAGACGACGCAGCTGCCCGAGCGCCTGATCGACCTTCCGCCAACGACGGCACGGGGCGCCCGCGCGGCTGCATTCAGCGATGCCCGCAGGAGCGTTCGCGCTCTCGCCCTCGAGGAGCTCGCCTCGCGTGACCGCGAGCTGCTCCAGGAGCTCCTGAACGGGTTCGCGGATGCCTACGCGGCGGCGAAGGATCGTGAGTCGGCGCTCGACTTCGAGGACCTGCAGTTGCGTGCGCGGGACCTCCTCCGTGACAACGAGGCGATCCGCGAGGTGGAGCAGCTCCGGTTCCGGTCGGTGATGGTCGACGAGTTCCAGGACACGAACCGGCTCCAGACGGAGCTCGTCGACCTCGTCTGCGCCGGGCCGGCCAAGGAGATGTTCTTCGTCGGCGACGAGTTCCAGTCGATCTACGGCTTCCGGCACGCGGACGTCGCCGTGTTCCGGGACAGGCGCGACGCGGCACCGCATGTCCTCCCGCTGACGCTCAACTACCGCTCGCGGCCCGAGGTGCTCGCCGCCGTCAACGAGCTCTTCGCCGGCGCGTTCGGGGAGGGCTTCCAGCCACTCGAGCCGGCCGAGGGCTACGGCGACCCCGTCTTCGGGACACCGGTCGAGCTTCTCGTCACCGACAAGGCGTCGTACAGCGGCTCGGGCCTCCACTGGCGCCGGGCGGAAGCCAGGCACGTCGCGCGGCGTGTGCGCGCCCTCGTCGACGCGGGCGTTGCGACGGCGGGAGAGATCGTCCTCCTGTTCGCGGCGGGAACCGACGCGGAGTGGTTCGAGGAAGAGCTGCGGGCGGTCGATATCCCCACGATCCGGATGACCGGACGCCGCTACTTCGGGCAGCAGCAGGTCGTCGACCTGCTCTCGTACCTGCGGCTGCTGCAGAACCGGTACGACGACGAGGCGCTGCTCACCGTCCTCGCGTCCCCGTTCGTCGGCGTTTCGAACGACGCGCTCGTCCTGATTCGCTCGACGGCCGAGCGCCGGCCGATCTTCAAGGGCCTCGAGCGGACGCTGCCGCCCGACCTGCCGGAGGACGACCGCCGGCTCGTCCGTGCGTTCCTGCAGCGCTACGAGCGCCTCGTCGAGAGCTCGTCCCGGCTGTCGCTCGAGCTCCTCTGCGAGCGGATCCTGGTCGAGCACGACTACGACCTGGCCGTCCTGACCCGCCCAGACGGCCAGCGGCGCTACGCGAACCTGCGGAAGCTCGCACGCCTGGCGCGCTCGTTCGAGGAGCTGCGAGGGCCGGACATCGAGGGGTTCATTCGCTTCGTCGCGGAGCAGGATGCGGCCGGGGCGCCGGAGCGGGACGCGGTCTCGGAGGAGGAGGGTGCCGACGCGGTCCGGCTCCTCACGATCCACGCGGCCAAGGGGCTCGAGTTCAAGGTCGTCGTGGTCGCGGACGCCGGACGCGACCGGACGAGCAACGACGAGATCCTCTGTCTCTCGGACGGCCGTTTCGGCTTCAAGGTGGCGCATCCCGACACGGGAACGCGCGTGGCGACCAGCTCGTTCGAGCACGTCAAGGGGGAGCGCGACCGTCAGGAGGAGGACGAGCGGCTCCGTCTCTACTACGTCGCGATGACCCGCGCCATGGAGCGGCTGATCGTCTCGGGGTCGGTCGACCGCACGAAGGAGCGCGACGAGCGAACGCCGATCGGGTGGGTCATCGACCGGCTCCAGCTCGGGGACGAGCTCGACCGAGCCGAGCTCTCGGGTCCCGTCGAGGCGGAACGTGGAGCTGCCGGCGTCGTCCTTCGCATCGACCGCTTCGATCCCGCCGCCGAGGAGGCCGGTGTCGTCGCAGGCGCAGCAGCCCCCGAGGAGAGCGAGGAGGCCGGCCAGCTCCTCCTGTTCGAGGGAGCGGGGGAGGATGTGCCACCCGCCGCACCGCGCCTGCGCGAGCTCGTCTCGATCCCGACTCCCCCCGATCAGCATGTCGCGCGGCTCTCGTACAGCGCCATCTCCCTGTTCGACCGCTGCGGGTACCGCTATTACGCGGAGCGGGTCGTCGGCATGCGCCCGGTGCCGTGGAGCGCGGACGCCGGCAAGGCAGGACAGATCGGGCTTCATCCGACCGAGATCGGTGACGCGGCCCATCGGCTGCTCGAGCTCGTCGATCTCGCGCATCCCACGCCGCTCGACGCGACGACGATCGAGGGGCACGTCCGGGCGTGGTATCCGACGGTGTCCGACGACGAGCTCGCGCGCATCGCCGGGCTCGTCGGCGCGTACACCGGCTCGGCGCTTGCGACGCGCATTGCGGCGCTCAACGGGGTGCTTCCCGAGCGCCCGTTCGCATTCGAGCTCGACGGCGTGCTCGTCAACGGCCGGCTCGACGTCCTCTGGCTCGACGGGACGGACGCGCTCGTTCTCGACTACAAGACGAATGCGCTGCACGGGCGCGACCCGGCGGAGATCGTCGAGCGCGAGTACTCGACGCAGCAGATCGTCTACGCGATCGCCTGCCTCCGGGCCGGGGCCGAGCGGGTCGAGGTCGTCTACCACTTCCTCGAGGAGACCGATGCCGTCGTCTCGACGACGTACACGTCCGCAGATGCGGAGCGGCTCGAAGCCGCCCTCTCGGCCTCGATCGCGCGCATCCGCGACGGCGTCTTCACGCCGACCCCGAGCGCGTTTGCCTGCTCGGGGTGCCCGGCCCTCGATCTCGTGTGCGCCGGGCCGCGTCTCGGCGGCGTGTCCGAGCGCGAGCCTGCGTACGCGTCGGCCGACTAGGCGTTCGATGGCCCCGAGCTACGTCTCCGAGGCGCGTCGGCGAGGCCTGGGCAGGCGCCGCGAGCGAATCGGGCCGATCATCGAGCGCCTGGCCGCTGAGCACGGTGACGCCGAGATCGCGCTCAACTTCGGCAGCGACGTCGAGCTCCTCATCTCCGTTATGTTGTCTGCGCAGACGACGGACGTGAACGTCAACCGGGTGACCGAGAAGCTCTTCGTCAAGTACCGCCGGCCGGAGGACTACCTCGCGGTACCACTCGAGGAGCTCGAGCAGGATGTGTTCCAGACCGGGTTCTACCGGCAGAAGGCGAAGTCGATCCGCGGCGCGATGAAGGTGTTGCTAGAGGAGTTCGACGGCCAGGTGCCTCGCACGATCCCCGAGCTGCTGCGGCTCCCTGGCGTTGCCCGCAAGACGGCCAACGTCGTCGCGGCCGAGCTCGGCGAGGCGCAGGGCATCGTCGTCGACACGCACGTGCGCCGGATCTCGCAGCGCCTCGGCCTCACCCGCGAGGACGATCCGGTCAAGATCGAGCGCGATCTCGTCGGGCTCGTGCCGCGCGCCGACTGGCACCGCTTCCCGCACCTCCTCATCTGGCACGGCCGGCGCGTGTGCGACGCGCGCAAGCCGCGCTGCGCGGAGTGCGTGCTGGCGGACATCTGCCCGGCGTGGCGGGAGCCGGTCGCCGGGGTTGTGCGGGCGGTTGGTGGCCGTCTTTAGCCGGTCGCCAGGGCTCCGCGTCGACCCCTACGGACGCACCCAGTGCTGTAGCCGCAGCCGCTTTCCGTAGGCGAACTGCCGCAGCAGGGCATAGCGAGGGGTCACTACCTGCGGTCGCGAGGCTTCGATCGCCTTCTCCGCCGTTCCGGCTCGGACGGCGACCCAGGCACCCTCGCCGCGCACGACCAGCACGGTTTGCTCGTACGGGGCGTAGTACGCGAGTGCCGCGCGCGAGCGCTCGGGGACGACCACCACGGTCTCCTTCGCGCCGCGCACGCGCTTGAGCGCCGCGGCGAGCGCGCGCCAGTCCTCGTCGACCGGTCGCGTGAGGCGTGCCGTGATCGTGACCGCGGACGCGAGGAGGAGCAGGGCAACGCCTGCCGCGACGAGCCCGCGGGTGGGGGAGAGCGAGGAGCGCGGCCGCACCAACGGCGAGCGCAATGCCCGGAGCCGTCAGGACGAGCGCCCCGGCGTGGACAGGCATCGCGACGGCGGCGAGGAGCGTCGCAACGACGGGTGCGGCGATCAGGCCCGCCACGAGAACGCCGACCCACCGGTCCGGTGATGCGGCGTGCGCGGCGTGGAACAGGAACACGAGCCCGGCGATCGCCCCGGCGGCGAGCGCGAGATTCCAGCCGCCGGCGGCCGCGAGGCCCCTGCCCAGACGCGGGAGGTCGAGGGCATCCACGCCGGCGGGCCGGTCGAACCGATCCACGGCCATCCAGGCGAGCAGGCACGCGGCGATCGCGGTGCCCGTGAGCAGCGCGATTCCCGGCGCTGCGGAGGCCGGCCCGGTCGCGGCAGGCGATGAGCGCGGCTCCGTGCGCCGCGAGAACCGATGCGGCGAGCGGGTGGAACAGCGGCAGCGCCGCCGCCGCGACGGCGTACGGCGCCCAGCGCCAGCCGCCGCCGTGCTCGAGAGCGACGACGAGGAGCAGCGTCGCGAGAGCGATCCCGAGGATGCCGAGCGCGTAGGGTCGCGCCTCGCGGGACGCGTCGACGACGCCCGCGTTGACCGCCAGAGCGATGCCGGCAACCAGGCCTCCGACGCGGCCGAGCATCATCCTGCCGAGGACGACCACGAGCCCCGCGGCGAGGGCAACCGCGATCGCCGACGGCACACGCAGCGTCAGCTCGTCGGATCCAGCGAGCGTGGCCAGCTCGAGCGCGAGCAGGTGACCCGCCTCCCCCGGTGCATCGTGCACGATCGTCGAGACCAGATCACCGATCGAGGTGTCGGCACGCGCGAACGACGCCGCTTCGTCGCTCGTGAGCGACCGGTGGCCGAGCGCGACAACGCCGAGCAGCAACGAGCCGAGCGCGACCGCAAAGGGTGCGAGGCTCCATGCGATGTCCCAACGGGCTCGCTCGCCGGGGGCGCCAGAACCGACAGTGCCCTCGGTCACGATATGAGGCTACACGGCGCTGCGCCGCAGGTGGGCGGTAGGCCGACCGGGCGGGTTACGCCGTGGCCGACGCGCTGAGCTCGGAATGGCGCAGGTCGCTCAGGAAGCGCTCGGCGTCGAGCGCGGCCGCGCATCCGGAGCCGGCGGCGGTGACGGCCTGCCGGTACGTGTGATCCTGGACGTCGCCGGCCGCGAAGACGCCGGGGATGTTCGTCTCGGTCGACTTGCCCTTCGTGACGAGGTAGCCCGAGTCTTCCTCGTGGTCGAGCTGGTCGAGGAAGAGCGCCGTGTTCGGATCGTGGCCGATCGCGACGAAGAAGCCGGAGGTCTCGATCTCGCTCAGCTCGTCCGTGACCGTGTCGCGCAGGCGGACGCCGGTCACCTTGGTGTCGCCGAGCACCTCCTCGACGGTCTTGTTGAGCACGAACTCGATCTTCTCGTCCGCTTGCGCGCGGTCGACCATGATCGGCGAGGCGCGGAACTCCTCGCGGCGGTGCACGAGGTAGACCTTGCTCGCGAAGCGGCTGATGAAGGTTGCCTCCTCGAGCGCCGAGTCTCCGCCGCCGACGACCGTGACGACCATGTCCCGGAAGAACGAGGCGTCGCACGTGGCGCAGTACGAGACGCCGCGGCCCTGGAGTCGCAGCTCCGAATCGAGGCCGATCTGCCGGGCGCTCGCGCCGGTCGCGACGATGACGCTGTCGGCGACGTACTCGTCATTTCCCACGAACACCTTGAAGGGGCGTTCGGAGAAGTCGACGCGCGTGACGTCGTCGGTGAGGAACTCCGCGCCGAAGCGCTCGGCCTGGCGACGGAAGTCCTGCATCATCGTCGGCCCCATGACGCCGTCCGCATAGCCGGGGTAGTTCTCGACGTCGGACGTGATCATCAGCTGGCCGCCCCAGTTGAACCCCTCGATCACGAGCGGCTTCAGGTTGGCGCGCGCGGAGTACAGCGCCGCCGTGTAGCCGGCCGGACCGCCTCCGATGATGATCACGTTGCGTACGTCGCTCATATCTCTCTCGCTCCTTCAGTGCCGGCAGTCCGGCAATTCGTTACACACGCAGGAATGTCGCGCTCCTACGGTAGTCAACGAATCCGACGTGTGGGGTGTTCCGAGCGCTGGTGAGCCCTCGGGAGAACCCGGAGGAGGCGGAAGTCTCTCTCCAGGGCCGCGCGCTGCCGTCAGGCCGCGCTCGCGCCGCCCGACCGGATCTCGAGCGGAGCCGGGAGCTCGGTGACGAGCTCCTGTGCGCTCAGCGTTCGCGTCTGGCGCTCGACCGGCGCGAGCTCGGGTGGCTCGACCCCGGTGATCCCGAGCTGCTCGAACCGCCGCGCCTGCGGCAGGACCTGCCGCTCGAGCGACCCCACCGTCTCGTTGTACGACTTCACTGCCCCGTCGAGCGTGCGACCGAGCTTCGACATGTGCGCACCCATGGTCGAGAGCCGCTTGTACAGCTCCCGCCCGAGGTCGCTGATCTGCCGGGCGCCTTCCGCGATCGTCTCCTGCTGCCACCCGTAGTGCACGGCGCGAAGCAGGCCGATCAGGTTCGTCGGCGATGCCGGGATCACGTTGTTCGCGAGCGCGAGCTCGTGGAGCGAAGGGTCGACGTCGAGCGCTGCGAGCCACGACGACTCGTCGTGGAGAAACATGACGACGAACTCGGGTGTCGCCGGCAGCTGACGCCAGTACGCCTTCTGACCGAGCGTCTGGATGTGCGTTCGCACCTGGCGGGCGTGATCGGCCATCCCGGCCTGACGCGCGGTCGCGTCGGCACCCTCCTCGTGGGCCTTGAGGTACCCGACGAGCGACACCTTGGAGTCGATCACGATCGACTTGCCGCCCGGGAGCTTCACGATCACGTCGGGCCGCAGCACGCGGCCGTCGTCGCCCTCGACCGAGTGCTGCTCGTCGAAATCGCAGTACGGGAGCATGCCGGCCATCTCGATCACGCGCTTCAGCTGGATCTCGCCCCACCGCCCACGGGTGTGCGACTCGCCCCGGAGCGCATTGACGAGGTTGCCCGTCTGTGTCCGTAGCCCCTCGTTGTTCTGACGGACGATCTCGAGCTCCTTGTGGATCTCGCCGTACGCGCGCTGCCGCTGCTGCTCCATCAGGTTGACGTTCGTCTCGACCTTCTCGAGCGATTTCTTCAACGGCTCGACGTACTCGCCGAGGCGGCCCATCGCCTGCTCGGTGAAGGCGTTCGCGTTGTCGCGGAGCGCCTCGGTCGAGATCGCCTTGAGAGCGGTCTCGACGCGCGTGTCGAACGCCCCGCGCTCGGCCGCGAGCGCGCCCTGGGCCTCGGAGAGCGCCTGCTGCGCCTCGCGCGCTTCGCGCGCTGCCTGGTCGCGGTCGGACAGCGCCCGGCGGACCGCGACGAGATAGACGCCGACGGCGCCGATGGCGAGCCCGAGGAGAAGTGCGACGATTGCCATGAGGGCAACGAAGGGTAGACCCGTGACCGGACGGAGCCTCACGGCCGGTGCTCCGGCTACGATCCCGGCGATGCCACCGACTCCGAGACCTTCCGGCCCGAAGAAGAAGCCGTCCGTCGGAGTCCCGTCCGCCGGAGACGACGGGAACCGGCGCCTGATCATGATCGGCGGCGCCGCCGCGATCGTCGTGATCGCGGCCGTCCTCGGCTACGCGCTGTTCGGCGGCGGGAGCAGCAGCGCCGGTGGTGGCGCGAGCCCGGCAGAGGCGACGAAGCAACTCGAGGCCGCCGGCTGCACGGTCAAGTCGGTCAAGTCGCTCCCCTCGAACGATCACTCCGTTACGACACCCGAGGGCACGTCGCCGAAGTGGAACACCGTTCCGCCGACGAGCGGGCCGCACTACGCGCAACCGGCGATCTGGGGCTCCTACAAGGAGCCGCTCCTCCAGGCGCAGGTCGTGCACAACCTCGAGCACGGCGGCATCTTCATCCAGTACGGCCCGGATGTCCCCAAGGCGACGATCGACCAACTCCAGGGCTTCTACGATCAGCACCGGAACGGGACGTTGCTCGCGCCGCTCCCGAGCCTCGGCTCGGACATCGCGCTCGGCGCGTGGACGACCAAGGGCCCGAGCTCTCCGAACGACGGCACGGCGTACCTCGTCAAGTGCACCACCTTCGACGAAGCCGCCTACGCCACGTTCTTCGCGGCGAACCAGTTCCACGGGCCCGAGCGGTTCCCGATGAGCTCCCTTCTGCCCGGCGCGTAGCGCCCTCCACGACGCGGGGATCGCGGCGATGCTGCGACCACCCGTCGCCTACACTCGATCGGTACTGCCGGGGTGGCGAAACTGGTCATACGCGCCCGACTTAAAATCGGGTGTCCCTCGGGACGTCTGGGTTCGACTCCCAGCCCCGGCATGATGGGACCGCTCGCTTTCGCGAGCGCCCGAAGGGCCGCGCCGAGGCGCGTCTGTTGTCGTATCAGGCACCAGCAGAGGCGCTGCCGGGTACGATGAGCGGCGTGCGCGACCCCATTTCGCGGCTTTCGCCCGGATGGCGCCGAATCGGGGCCGCGGCGACGCTCTGCGCGCTGGTCGTCGGGGCGGGGTGGGTGCTGTCGCAGGCAACGACGCGCGTCGTCAACTGGTACGTGATGACGGACGAGCTCTTCTACGAGCGGCTCGGGATCTCCATCGCCCAGACGGGCTCGCTGCTCCCGCGGCTGCGCGGTGAGTCGATCGACAACGTCAACCAGCTCTATCCCATCCTCCTGAGCTTCGTCTACGGGCACGGCAACGTTCCGGCCAGCCTGGTCACGGCGCACCGGCTGAACGCGTTCGTGATGGTCTCGGCGGCCGTTCCGGTGTATCTCCTCGCGCGGCAGATCGACGTCGGGCGGCTCGCGAGCCTGTGGGTTGCAGGCCTCTCGATCGCGATGCCCTGGATCGTGCTGTCGTCGTTCCTGCTCACGGAGGTCGTCGCCTATCCCGCCTTCTGCTGGTCGATCCTGGCGCTGAGCATTGCGGTGCAGCGGAAGTCGACCCGGTGGGATGCGGTTGCTCTCGGCTCGATCGGGCTCGCGATCCTCGCCCGGACGCAGTTCGCGGTGCTCCTGATCGTCTTCGCCGTCGCCGTGACGGCGGAGGCGCTGCTCGAGCGCATCGACGCCGGAGACCGCGGTGCCGACGTGCTTCGATCGGCGGCTCGGGCCCTCGTCAGGACGAGGCGGGTGCTCCTCTCCCTCTACGCAGCCGGCGCGGTCGTGCTCGTCGCGACCCACTTCCTCGGAGGCGCCTCGGCGCTTCTCGGGACGTACTGCGGTCACCGCGAGCGGGATCCACCTCGACGGCGACCTCGTCCGGTTGACGGTGAGGCACCTCGGCTCGCTCGCCCTCGCGACCGGCATCCTGCCGTTCGTCGTCGGCGCGGCCTGGCTCCTCGACCACCTGCGTCCGTCGGCGCCGGCTGCCGCGCGCGCCTTCGCGTCGGTGGGGTGCGCGAGCGTCGTCCTGCTCGGTCTCGAGGTCGCGTCGTTCAACCAGCGCTTCGGAGCGGGCGAGGTGAAGGATCGCTACCTCTTCTATCTGCTCCCCATCGTCCTCGTCGGCCTCGGCGCGGCGGTCGTCGCCCGCTCCTGGCCGGCGTGGTGGGCGTGGGCCGCGCCGCTTCTGATCGTCGTCGCCGGCCTCGCCTCGCTGCCGCTCCCCGTGTACGAGAAGCTGAACGTCGACTCTCCCGTCACCACCCTCGACGACACGATCCTTCGCATCACGGGCTCGATTCACTGGGCTCACGTCCTGCTGCCGCTGGCGGCCGTCGTTCTCGTCGGCGTCCTCGTCGAGCTGAGCGTCTTCTTTCCGAGACGCGTGGGGCAGGTGGCGGTCGTCGTGCTCGTCACGCTCGCTCTCCCCGGCGGGAGCGTCTACGCGTTCGATCGCCTGTTCGCGGTCAACGGCACGAACTCGCTGCCGATCACGCTCGACCAGGGCGTCGTGTTCAACTGGGTCGATCGCGGGATCGGGTCGAGCGGCGGCACCGCGACCGTCTTCCCGTACCCGGTCAACAGCCCCGACTACTGGGCGGGCGTCGCGTACTGGTGGGACGCCGAGTTCTGGAACGAGAGCGCCGTCGCCTTCCGCGACTTCCCGTCGGATGGTGAGCGAGATGCACCGTGGACGGACATGTTCGATCTGGAGACGGGTGCCGTCCTGGAGCCCGGCACGACCCGATACGTCGTCTCTCACGGTTCCGACGTCCGGTTCAAGATCGCCGGGAGCCAGGTCGCGTTCGAGCGGGGCGCCTACCTGCGGGAGGCGAGCGTTCCGTGGCGGGCGGAGTGGATCACCGACCAGATCTACAACGACGGCTGGACGAAGCCGCACGTCCCCGCCAGGATCCACGTCTACGCCGAGCCGGGTCAGCGGACACCGCTGAGGCGGTTCCTCACGATCTCCGTCGCCTCGCCGTCGCCCACCGAGCCCCGTCCGCTCACGATCCGCTCGAACCTCGATCTCTGGCGAGGCCTCATCCCTCCCGACAAGTCGATCGACCAGTCCATGACCGTGTGCGTGCCGCCGGGCGGGCATGCCGACGTCGAGATCGAGACCCCGTACGTCTCGGACGTGTACCGGGACCCGACCGTCGCACCCCTGACGGGAGAGACGGATCGCCCGGTCGGCGTCCTCGTGCGCGCAATCGCCCTTGCAGACGAGACGGAGCCGCTCGCCGCCTGCCCGCAGAGCTGAGAGAGACCTCCGGTGGCGCGCCAGAGTACACTCCCGCGCGATGGCGAGCATTCACGAGGAGGAGCTCCACGAGCCCCTGGAGTGGGATTCCCCGCTCTACCGCACTGCGATCGCCCAGTACGACCAGGCCGTGCCCCACGCGGACATCGACCCCGACGTGGCCGAGCGGCTGCGCTTCCCGGAGCGTGCGTTCATCGTCAGCTGCCCGGTGCGCCTCGACGACGGCCGCCGCGTCGTCTTCCCCGGCTACCGCGTGCAGCACTCGAGCGTCCTCGGCCCGACGAAGGGCGGGATTCGCTACGACCCCGAGGTGACCCTCGGTGAGTGCGCCGCGCTCGCCGTCTGGATGACGTGGAAGTGCGCGCTCCTGCGCCTCCCCTACGGTGGCGCCAAGGGCGGCGTCCGCTGCAATCCGCGGTTCATGTCGCCGGGCGAGCTCGAGCGGCTGACGCGGCGGTTCACCTCGGAGCTCCTGCCCATCATCGGCCCGAAGGAGGACATTCCGGCGCCCGACATGGCGACGAACGAGCAGACGATGGCCTGGATGATGGACACGTACTCGATGCAGGTGGGCCACGCGGTGCCGGAGATCGTGACCGGCAAGCCGATCTCCGTCGGCGGCTCCGTCTTCCGGCACGAGGCGACGGGTGCGGGCGTCGTGATGACGATCGCACGGGCCTGCGAGCGGCTCGGCTGGAAGCTCAACGACCAGCGGTGCGTCGTGCAGGGGTTCGGCAACGTCGGCGGGATCGCGTCGCTCGAGCTCGTCGAGCGGGGCGCAACCGTGATGGCCGTCTCGGACGTTTCCGGCGGGGTCTACGACCCGGCCGGGCTCGACATCGCGACGATGAGCGCCTATGCGCGCGAGCACGGATCGCTCGAGGGCTGGGAGACGGGCGTCCGGATCACGAACGAGGCGCTGCTCGAGCTGGAGTGCGACATCCTCGTGCTGGCGGCGCGCGAGAACCAGGTGACGCTCGACAACGCGCCGCGGCTGCAGTGCAAGCTCATCGCGGAGGGCGCGAACGGCCCGATCTCGCTCGACGGCCGACGCGATCCTCAGCGACCGTGGGATCCCGATCCTGCCCGACGTGCTCACGAACGCCGGCGGCGTCACCGTCTCGTACTTCGAGTGGGTGCAGGATCTCGGGCGTCTCTTCTGGGGGCGTGACGAGATCCGCGCCAAGCTCGCGGAGAAGCTCAACGACGCGTTCGATCGCGTCTGGGACGTCTCGACCGAGAAGAACCTGACGCTGCGGACGTCGGCGCTCGTCGCCGGGATCAAGGACGTCGGAGCGGCGCTCGAGGCGCGCGGGCTCTACCCGTGACGACCGACCGCGTCCGCGACGCGATGATCTCCGATCCGCGCGCCTTGCCCGGGACCGCGTCCGCCCAGGAGGCCGGGCACGTGCTGACACCCCCGAGGTGCGGGCCGTGTACGTCGTCGACGACGACGGCGCCCTCACCGGCGTGCTCACGCGCAAGACGCTTGTCTCGAAGGTCGTCGCAACCGGCCTCGACCCCGGCCGGACGACGATCGGGGAGCTCGCGGAGGAGCCGTACTACACGATCGACGCCGACGCGCCGCTCGACGACGCGTTCCGCTTCCTCGAGGAGCACGACGCCGAGCGCGTGCCCGTCGTCGAGCGCGGCCGACTCGTCGGCGTCCTGTCGCGCAGCGTCCTGCAGCGGCGCCTGGCAGAGGACGAGGAGCCGGCCGCCGCGGGCGAGGAGTGAGCGCGATCGACGTCGAGGCGCGCCCGTGCCGAGACGCCGGGTTGTGAAGAGGTCGTCCACCTGAACAACGCGGGCGCGGGCCTGATGCCCGAGGTCGTGCTGCGCACGGTGATAGAGCACCTCGAGCTGGAAGCGCGGATCGGCGGCTACGAGGCGGCGGCGAGAGAGCACGACCGCGTCGAGGCGGTGTACGACTCCGTCGCCCGCCTGCTCGGCTGCTCGCGCGACGAGGTGGCGATCGTCGAGAACGCGACCCGCGCGTGGGACATGGCCTTTTACTCCTTCGGCTTCCAGCCGGGGGACAGGATTCTCACCTGCAGCGCCGAGTACGCATCCAACTACATCGCGCTGTTGCAGGTGGCGAAGAACACGGGAGCCGTCGTCGAGGTGGTGCCGGACGACGAGCGCGGCCAGATCTCGCTTGCCGCGCTCGAGGCGGCCCTGGCCCGCGGCGCGCGTCTCGTCTCGCTCGTCCACGTGCCGTCGCAGGGCGGGCTCGTGCAACCCGCGGCCGAGGTCGGTCGTCTCTGCCGGGCAGCCGGTGTGCCGCTCCTCCTCGACGCCTGCCAGTCCGTCGGCCAGATGCCGACCGACGTCGAGACGCTCGGCTGCGACATGCTCTCGGCCACCGGCCGCAAGTTCCTCCGGGGGCCACGCGGGACGGGGTTCCTCTACGTCAGGGAGGAGCTGATCGGGCAGCTCGAGCCGCCGTTCCTCGATCTGCACGCGGCCGAGTGGACGGGTCGCGAGACCTACGCGATCCGGCCCGACGCCCGACGCTTCGAGACCTGGGAGACGAGCTACGCGACGAAGCTCGGCCTCGGCGCCGCGGTCGACTACGCGCTCGGGTGGGGGCTCGACGCGATCGCCGAGCGCGTGCAAGGGCTCGCTGCTTCGCTGCGCGACCGGTTACAGGCGCTGCCGGGCGTCGAGGTGCGCGACCTGGGTGTCGAGAAGTGCGGCATCGTCACGTTCACGGTCGACGGAGTCGAGGCATCCGCAGTGGTTGCCGCTCTCTCGGCGGCGGGCATCAACGTCTCGCTCACGCCGGCGTCGTACAGCCGTCTCGACTTCGGCGCCCGTGGCCTCGACGCGGTCGTGCGTGCCTCGGTGCACTACTACAACGTCGAGGAGGAGCTGGAGCGGCTCGTCGGCGTGGTGGCGCCCGTGTGGCCGGCCCTCGTGGTGAGCCGGCTTTACGACCGAGGCACGTCTCGGTAAGCCAATGTAGTACAAGATGTGCGGCGCGGGTGCGAACGCCGCGGCCGTTGTCGGCCGGCTCGATGCCGGATCTGCTCGCGCGACTCCGTCGGCCGCAGCGTCCGCTCGCCCGTGGCGCTATCAGCTCGAGGAGCGGTCTTGCTCGATCGCCACCGTGCGGGCTGACGTGATCCCGATGCGCGCGCCGCACCCGCTTGACTGCGGGTGCGTCGAGCAACGTCGAACCGCGGGGCTGAGTCCGCCGAGCGTCGGCGTGACCGTGCGGTCGTGCTCGATGCTGACGGGGTCACGCGCAGGGATCGAGTTGCGACGACGAGTCGTCGACTGAGTCGTGGCTGCGAGGTCGAGGTGGCTGCATTGAGCGTCGCCTACCATGCCGCGCACCTCGGGACGCGAGTACTCCCGAGCCGCGAATCGCTGGCGCGCGGACGGACCGTGCTGCTCGGCTGCTTGCTGCGGTCGGTGCAATCGCTGTTGCACGAGATGCGGTCGTCGGGGATCGCCCGGCAATTCCGCCGCACGGTGATCGAGGACGACCCTGCGACGGGCACTGCCCGGCCTGCCCGCCGTCGTATGCGAGCTCGCCGCGCTCGATCATCTCGTGTCGCGCCACTTCCTGGCGGCTTCTGATGGCCGCGGCGGCGCTCGCTGGGCTCGACGCGGCGGTTGACTCTCGCCTGCGCGCGGTGCCGTCTCGTGGAGACCCGGTTCCACGAGCTCGCCGGGGTCGCTGATGCGGCTCGCGGAGCTCGCCGAGCCTCGGACGACCCGACGCGCGGGCGCGTGGCCGTGCCGACCCGACGCCGGCCGCGCTGAGCGTGTCGGCACGTGCAGGGCCTGCTCGCCGGGTCAGCGTAGAAGCCCCCGGCTCGGTCGCGAGAGCAGGTTTCTCCTCCGGGCGTCGAGCCTTCCGACCGTCCGCGGGTGTCACAAACCTCGCCTGCGGTACCCGATGAGGGCCGAGCGTCTCGAGGCACGGCATGCGTCGGGAAGCGCCTGCGGGACGGGACAAGGGCTGTTCCCGCTTCGAGGCATTGCCCTCGTTCGAGGGACGAACAGACGTGCGGATCGTCGCTAAAGCTGGTGCCACAAAGTGCCGACAAGTTCCGCAGCGAGTCTGCGTTCGTCTCTCCCGGGGCGATCGCACATCGAGTTGTTCGAGCAGGCCGCTTGCGGCCTCTCCCCGTTGTGCTCCCTCCCGAAAGGAAGAACCCATGAAGATCAGGAAGAAGAAGGGCTTCTCGGCCCTCCTCGCCATTTCCGTTTGCTCGCTTGCGGCGTTCGGTGCGTACGCGTACTTCACCCAGGCCGGGTCCGGCTCCGGTACGGCGACGGTCGGAACGTCGAGCGCGATCCAGTTGAGCAGCCCGTTGGTCGGCACGCTCTACCCTGGCGGTGCCGACGTCCCCGTGACCGTCACGATCCAGAATCCGGGCACCGGCAGTCAGTACGTCGATACGGTCAGCGGCAGCGTCCAGGACAACGGACTCTGCCTCGGCTCGTGGTTCCAGGTCGACTCGATCACCTACCAGACCACGCTGGCGGCCGGCGCCTCCGACACGTCGGGCACCAGCGTGCGGATGCTCGATCCGGGCACGAACCAGGACGTCTGCAAGGGCAAGACCATGGTCATCACCTGGGCGAGCAACTAGGCACATCGCACCGGGGTGGAGGAGCGGCAGTGGCCGCTCCTCCACCCGCTCTTCGGCACCGAGCCGACAGCAGCCATCTTCAGCAGGAGGCAGAGCCCCGGATGACAGAGAGCGACCCCAACGAGAGCGTCAGGCGGAGGTGGGGAGGATTGGTCCTCGCCGACCGGAGCGGACGTCGCGTTGACGCAGCTCTGCGGCGTCTCTCCGGTCAACGTGCTTCACGGATCGACGGCATCTCGTCCTCGACTTCGGCGCGGGGACGGCGCCGGCACTGCTGCCGATCGATCGTCCTCCGAACCACGACGGATGCCGGGGAGCGATCGTCCACGTCGCGAACGTCGGCGCATCGTGATGCGGGTCGTACGCCCCTCCGAGACACCGGTTCCGCGTCCGAAACGGTCGCAGGCTCGGTCTTGCCGCTGACAGCGGTCTCCGTACTCTTTCTCGTGACCGCTCTCGGAGCAAGCGCCTTCTTTGCCGCATCCGGGACGGGAAGTGGCACCGCAACGGTCGGGACGCTCACCCCACCGGGCCAGCCCACGCGGACGGGGTCGGGCGCCACCGTCGACCTGAGTTGGACGCCCTCGATCGTGAGCGGCGGCGGCGCGATCGGCTATCACGTCGAGCGCACGCCCAACCCAGGGTCCAGCTGGACGAGCGCCTGTGGAACGAGCGCCCCTGCGCCGACGGTGTCGACCTCGTGCACGGACTCCCCGGCAGCGGGCAACTATCGCTACAGGGTGACCGCGATCTCCGCCTCGTGGACGGCAGTAGGGCCCGAGAGTGCGGTGCTCTCGGTGGCGGACTCGGTGGTCGACCACTTCACCATCACCCCGGCGAGTAGTACGCGCACGGCGGGGACACCGTTCAACGTGACGGTCACGGCGAAGAGCGCTTCGGGTTCCACAGCGAGCGGCTACGTCGGCACGATCCACTTCACGAGCAACGACGCGCAGGCGGTGCTGCCCGCGGACTACACGTTCACCGGAGCAAACGCAGGGGTCCAGACGTTCGTCGGTGGCGTGACGCTGAAGACGGCGGGTACAGGCATGACCGTCGAGGTCGAGGACACGGGCGGCAAGACCGGCTCCGCGGCGTACACCGTCAATCCGGGCGCTGCGAGCCAGATCTCGCTCGCCGGAGCGGTGACGGATCTGACGGCGGGTTCGGCGCGGTCGTTGACGGCGACGGTGAAGGATGCGTTCGGGAACACGGTGACGTCGGGTCCTGATGGGTCGGTGAGTGTGAGCTTTGGGCAGTCGTCGGGTGCGGGGTCGCTGTCGGGGTTGGGTTCTGTGGCTGCGGTCGGTGGGGTGGCGACGAGGAGTGTGACGGGGCTGTTGGCGGGGTCGGTGTCGGTGCAGGCGTCGGCGACGTTGTCGGGGCCGGGGCTGACGTCCTCGAGTGCCCTGACGTTCAACGTGGTGCCTGGTGCTGCGTCGCAGGTTGTGCTGTCGGGAGCGGTGACGGATCTGACGGCGGGTTCGGCGCGGTCGTTGACGGCGACGGTGAAGGATGCGTTCGGGAACACGGTGACGTCGGGTCCTGATGGGTCGGTGAGTGTGAGCTTTGGGCAGTCGTCGGGTGCGGGGTCGCTGTCGGGGTTGGGTTCTGTGGCTGCGGTCGGTGGGGTGGCGACGAGGAGTGTGACGGGGCTGTTGGCGGGGTCGGTGTCGGTGCAGGCGTCGGCGACGTTGTCGGGGCCGGGGCTGACGTCCTCGAGTGCCCTGACGTTCAACGTGGTGCCTGGTGCTGCGTCGCAGGTTGTGCTGTCGGGAGCGGTGACGGATCTGACGGCGGGTTCGGCGCGGTCGTTGACGGCGACGGTGAAGGATGCGTTCGGGAACACGGTGACGTCGGGTCCTGATGGGTCGGTGAGTGTGAGCTTTGGGCAGTCGTCGGGTGCGGGGTCGCTGTCGGGGTTGGGTTCTGTGGCTGCGGTCGGTGGGGTGGCGACGAGGAGTGTGACGGGGCTGTTGGCGGGGTCGGTGTCGGTGCAGGCGTCGGCGACGTTGTCGGGGCCGGGGCTGACGTCCTCGAGTGCCCTGACGTTCAACGTCGTTGCGGCGACCGCCACCAGCCTGACTCTCGTGGCCGCGACGACCACGCCGGTCGCCGGCGCCGCCAACAACCTGACGATCACGGCGAAGGACGCCTTCGGCAACACGGCTGCGGGCTACACCGGCACGAAGAGCCTCGTCTTCAGCGGCGCTTCGCTCGCACCCGCTGGCACTCTGTCGACCGTGTCGAGCAGTTCCGGGACGGCCGTCGGCTTCGGTTCCGCCACCGCGATCACGTTCAGCAGCGGCCAGGCGACGGTCTCGGGCGCCGGCAACGGCGTGATGACGCTCTTCAAGGCGGGGACGGCCAGCATCGTCGTCAGCGACGGCTCGATCAGCAACGGCGTCGGGCTCTCCGTGACCGTGACGGCAGGGGCGGCTGTGAACCTTGCCTGGACAGGGACACCGGTCGTCGACAACGGGACTCTCGCGGCCGGATGCATCTTCACGTGCACCTGGACATCAGCGGGCCGACGTAGCACCTTCACCGCGACGGTGAGCGTCACGGACGCCTACGGCAACATCGTCAGCAACATCGGCACCGGTCATACTGTTGCCTTCGGCGAGACAGCAGGCGGATCGTGGAGTGACGCCGCACTGGCGCTCCCGGCAACCGGGCCGGCGACGACCGTGGCCGGCACCTACACGACCCGTGGCGCGAACAACTGGACGACGGACGTCATCACGGCGACGTCGAGCGGCTACGCGCAGGCAACGGTGAACATCACGAAGTAGCCGAGCCATCGGTGTCAGGTCCTGCATTCCGACACCTGGTTCCCGCGCGGCCCGATTCGGGAGTGCGCTTGCATCACGGTGTGTGTGATTGCAAGACCTGACACCGGTTGCTCGCTCGCCGCCCGAGGAGCCGAGCGCCTCGTATATGCAACCGCCGTCGAGCACGGCTGGCGGCTGGTGACCAAGGACAAGCGGCTCCGGTCTCACCGCCACCCGCGACCTGTTGCACTCTGGTAGCCGGTCGTCTGTTCGTCGACGACGCGGGATGGGGCGGACGTGGGGGTGTTTCGCGTCGATCCCGCCGGTCACGGTGGGGCTCTCTCGCGAAGTGGTTCCGGGTGTTGAGGGAGCGGGGTGAAGCCCTGGCGACCGGCTGAAGCCGGCCACCGCTCCCCTGGGCCGGGAGCGGGAGCGTGGCGCGACGCGCCCACGCTCCCGCTCACGGAGCCTGAGTGTGAATCAAGCGTGTGCTGCGGCCGACTCGGGCATGAGCCCGAGTTGGGTCATCACCTGCACCTGGTCGAAGTAGAGGTGCTCCTCGACGATCTTGTCGCCGCTGACGCGCTGCATCTGCAGCGCGCGGCCGTTCAGCTTGCGATGCGTCGCGGGGATCTCGCCGTCGGGCCCTTGCATCGTCTCCTCGTGCGTTCCCGCGAACGTGAATCGCTGCACGACCCAGTCACCGGCTGCGACCACGTCGTGAACGGTGATGCCTGCATCGGGGAACGCAGTCAGCCACGCCGTCGCGTAGCCGACGCACTCGTCACCGCCCTCGATCCGCACGTCGCCCGGCGCCTCCAACGTCGCGTCGTCGCTGTAGAACCCGCGGAGACGCGCCTCGTCGTGCGCATTGAACGCGTTGGTTGCCTCGGCTACGACCTTGGTCGGGTCGGCCATGAGAACCTCCTTGCGTCGATTGCCTCGAGGATATCGCTCCTCGGGATGCGAGACAAGCGCCGGTCTTTGGGGGTTGGACCGGCTGAAGCGGCCACCGCGCCGCGCAGGTGGCCGGCTTCAGCCGGTCGCCGGGCTGCTCCGTGATACCGCGTTCCAGGAGACCACAGGAGCTCCTCAGAGCCGCTACGTCGCATTTCGGGCACTCACCTTCAGGCGCTCCCTCACCGCGCCAGGAGGCGTTGTGACGCTGCTGGAGCCACCCCGCCCTTGTCTCACGCTCCCTTGCGCGTCGTGCTCGCCAGCGTGAGCTGGGAGGCGGAGGCGACGAGATACGTGGCCGTGACGACGAATCCGTCGATCGGCCAGGCGGCGGTGCCCCGGACGCCGTGGGCGACCAGCGTGGCGGCGACGATCGCGAGGCCGACGGAGAAGAAGTGCAGCCCGCCCCAGACGACGGCTCGGGCGGGTGCAGGCGCGACGTGCTCCGTGAGTCCGCCGAAGGCGAGTCCTCCGACGAGCGCATACCCCGCTACGGCCCCGACCAGGAGCAGGATGGCCTCTGCGGTATCGGGGATCCCGCGCGCGTGCGTGAGTACAGCGCCCGTCGTCCAGATCGTCAGCGTGTACCCGTAGGGCGCCGCGCTCGCGGCGACGGTCGTCCGGAGCGCAGACGCATACCGGCTGCTGAGCATAGGAGTGGCTTCGCGAGCCCCGCTCGTGATCCTCCCGCTACGAAGCCGACCGCGAGGGTTGCGGGCGGCAGCGGAGACCCGGGGGAGAGACTGGAAGCTCTCCTACACCGGCGGTACCGGCGGCACCATCAGATCCGCCCCGGGGATCCCCGAGGCGGACCTGATTCGACGGCTACGACTCGTGATTGCTCTTGGACTTGCCGTGCTCGTTCGCGTGCTCGGACTTCGCCGCGACATCGTGGCTCTTCTCGAGCTTGCCGTGGCTCTCGCGTTTGCCGTGCTTCTCGAGCTTGCCCGACTTCTTGTGCTTCGCAGCCGCCCGATGATGGTTGTAGTAGGAGACGCAGCGACCCTGGTTCTTGAACGACGGATCGGTGAACGTCTTCCAGCCTCCGTGCTTGCAGTCGGCCTTCGACGTCGGCCCACCGCCGGTCGTCGGCTCCGGCACCTGCGCGATACCGTTGACCGCGATGTCCGAGAGGTCGGCCATGCCCTCGATGTCGATGAGGACCTCGGCGCCGGTGATCGTGCCCGTCGGGACCGGCACCTGGTTGCCGGCGTCGGCGATCGTGGTGGCGTCGAAGAGGTACGTTGACGTGCCGTCGCCGTTCAGCGTCGGCGTGACGTTGTTGCAGCCGAGGAAGAACGTGCCGTCCGACGTGTAGACGTTGAAGCGCGGCGAGCCTCCCTGGCACTGCGCAGCATCAGCCAGCGTGAACGTGGCCGACGTGAACGACTGACCATCGAGGCCGGTGATGTCAGCGCCGGCGGCGGCGTTCGTCGCGTCGACGCAGTTCTTCTCCAGGTGGAGAACGCCACCGGCGTAGGAGGCGATCGGACAGCCCGTCGCGCCGGGATCGTAAACCCCGGGCACGAGCGCCGCGGTCGCGACTCCGGCGAACACCATGGCTGCCGTAGCGGCAAGGAGCAGTATCGATTTCCTCACGTTGTCTTTCCCCCTCGTTCATTGTGGAAGCGGTCGCTCATGAATCGGCATGTCGGAGTGGTACTCCACGCTTTCCCTCGAAAATTCACTCGAATGAGGCAGCAATCGAGCCCGTCGGGCAGCAGGCTCCCACCGGGTGGGTAGCGGCAGTCGGCCGGCGACGAGCTCCTCGAAGTGGATTGCGACCGGCCGGGACGCGGCGAGCGCGCCGGGAACGCCGGGGATGCACGAACAGTGCGGCGCCAGTCAGGGAGTTGTCGCACCCGCCTCACGAACGAGAGAGGGGAGGGCACAGGCCCTCCCCTCGGAACGGTCTCGATAGTGGTCGACCTAGCTGTGCATCGCCTTCGCGTGCGCCGAGACGCACTTGCCGAACGCGTTCTTCCCGTTCTTGTTCTTGCCGTAGAACTGATTGAACGTCTTGCCGTCGTGATTCGTCCGAGAAGGTGGCATGCGGCACGCTCCGCCTTGCACTGCTTGGCAGCGTTCAGTTCGGCCTTCTGCTGCTTCACGGTGTTGGCCTTCGCCGTCGCCGAGACGCACGCCCCCATCGCCTTGCCGTTGTTGCTCTTGGCGGCGCTCTTGCCGTTGCTCTTGCCGTTCCCGGTCGCCGGGGCGTACTTCTCGGAGAACGCCTTCGCATCGGCCGCCTGCGCCGCCTTGCAGGTCTTGGCTGCGTTCGTCGTGTTCTTTGCCGCCTGCGACGTCTTTGCCGCCACGCACGCTGCGAGGTTTGCGTACTGGAAGCCGGTGGCCGGTGAGAACATCGCGGGTGACTTCCGCATGAGGTTCTTGCAGTGCGCGTTCGCGCTCGCGGGATTCGGGGCCGCAACCGCGGTCGCCGAGATCACGAGCGGGACGAGCAGTGCGAGAAGAATCTTCTTCATTTCAGCGCCTCCTGAAATTTCGGGTTGTCACCTGAGTAGATGCGCCCCCCGACCGTACCTTGCGCATTCGAAATGTAAGCGTTCTGTCAGCGTCCCCGGCCACGAGCAGGGAGAACGCTCAGGGCTTCTTGCCGTTCCCGCCCTTTGGGCTCGTGGCGCTGGCCGGCCGGGCCTTCGTCGTTGCAGGTTCCACGTGCTTTGTGGCCGGCACGACCTTTGGTTTCGGCGTCACCGCGACGGGGTTCTTCTTCTGCGGCGCCTTCACCGGCCGTGGCGCTGGTTTCGCCTGACCCTGGTTGCTCCGCACGACGCCGGGCTTCGTCGGGCGTGGCTTGGCGGCCGTTTTTGCCGATTTTGCGGGATGTGTCGGTTTCGTCGTCACTGCCTTCGAATGGGTGAGCTTGGCGGAGACCTTGCCGACGCGTCCGGGCGCTGTCTTGCCCCGACTCGACCCGGTCGGAGAGGTCGCGCGTGCCGATCCCTTGGCGAGCGCCTTGCCCTTGGCAGTTGCTGCCGCTGAACGCTGCGCGCCGCCCGCACTCGCGGGCCGGGGCTTCGCCTGTGACGGTGCAACAGCCGTCACGGGCGTCCTGGTTGCGGGCGCGCGATGGTGTCGAACTTCCTTCGTGCCCACGTAGCCGACGCTCCCCGCGACGGAGACCGCTGTCACGACGGCGGCCGCCTTGACGGCGACTCCGCCGAGCGCGAACCCTCCGAAGGCGAAACCTCCTCCGGTGGCTCCGCCGCCGCTCACCGCTGCTGCCGTCCCGGCGGCGCCGATCGTCGGGATCCCGATCGCGGCGGTCGCGCTCGGCGTGCCCTTGAACAGCGTCAGCGGAGACGGGCAGTGGGAGCAATGCGAGACCCTTGAATGCTGCGCCGCTGCTTGTGCTGCGTCCGCTGCAGGCGTGCGCACGAAGGGCAGGCGGCGACATGGTCGTCGAGGCGCTTTCGCTCCTTGCGGGAGAGACGCCCGTCGAGCTGCTTCGAGAGGCCTTGCTCCACTCGATCGCACGTGGCTGCATTCTCGAGCTCGTCCGCAAGAGAGCGCCGGGCACGGAAGAGCAGCGTCTCGAGCGCGCTCGTCGAGAGCCCGAGGATCTCCGCGATCTCCTTGTACGAGCGCCCCTCGAGCTCGCGCATCACGAGCGCCTCGCGTTGGCTCTGCGGGATCCGCTGCAACCCACGGACGAGCTCGTCCATCGAAGGCCCGGTGTTGTCGGCCGCTTCCTGCGCGACGTCACGGTCGAGCTCGACCTCGGTCGGGCGAGCCTGCTGCTGACGGAACCGTTGGCGCACGATGTTGTGGGTGATCGTGATCAGCCAGTTCGATGGCTTGCGGGGTCGCTCGCCGCGTTCGAGGGCACGAAGCGCGTTGACGAACGTCGTCTGCGTCACGTCCTCCGCGTCGGCGTGGTTGCCCAAAACGGCGTAGGCGTAGCGGTACACCTCGGTGACGTGCGCTCGGTAGAGGTCGTCGAGCGCGCGCGAGGCGGCCACGCCGGTTTCCGCGGCAGACATCTTCACACGGTGAGCGATCTGGCGTGTCGGTGACAACCCCTTTACGAACTTCTTACATCTGGGCGCGCAAGTTGGTTGCGCTCACCGCATCTTCCCGGGTGTAGGCAACAAAACGGTCGCGAGCTTGTGGTGCGGCGGCGATGCGCGCGAACGGAAGCGCCGGCTCGACCGGCGCGGCTTCCTCCGCTCGAGGGGGAACGGGGGAGAGTGGAGGAGGGCGCAAGCTCTCCTCCACTGCATTTTGGCTTTCAACGCACGGATCGGCGTGGCGGGCGCGCGTTGAGAACCGCGCGGCCGGGCGTCCTAGGTGCGGGTCCGCTCGACGGCGGTGAACGGCTCCCACCGTGGCAACGAGAAGCGAAGCGTCGTCGGGCCGCCCGGGCGGCTGTCGATCTCGAAGGTTCCGCCGAGCATGCGAACGCGTTCCCCGATGCCGACGAGACCGAGCCGGCCGCGCTGCGCTGCCTTCGCGAGCGCGCGCGACACCTCGAATCCCTGGCCGTTGTCGGTAACGCGGAGGTCGACCGAAGATCGGCGTGCGCGGACGCTCACCTCGACCGCGGTCGCACCGCTGTGCTCTCGCACGTTCGCGAGCGACTCCTGCACCGCGCGGAAGACCGCGATCCTCTGGGCCGAGCTGAGCGAGTCCGGATCGCCGCGAACGTCCACCGTGGCCGCGATCCCCGACCGTGCGGTGAACGCATTGACATCGCGGTGGATGATCTCCGCCAGCGGGCGCGAGACGATGCTCTTGGTCTCGAGCGAGTGAGCGAGGTCGCGCAACGCCCCGTCGATCTCGGCCAGCCGTCCGAGGATGTCGTCGAAGCGACCGTATGCGAGCTCTTGGTGGCTCTCGAGTATGAACGGGTGGATCTGGTCGCGGAGATACCGCGTTTCGCCGGAGAGCGCGAGGACGTCCTGGATCGGGCCGTCGTGGAGGTCGAATCCGAGTCGCATCTGTCGTTTCTCGGCTGCGGCGACGAGCGTGTGCTCCCGCGAGGCCTCACGTTCGAGCAGGAGCTCGCGCTCGAGCACGGGCGAGAGAGCCGATGCTGCCGCGTGGAGGTATGCGTCCACGTCCCTGAGTGGATCGCCGAAGACCCGAATCACGATCGCGCCGGCCGGCTGGCCGAATCGGCGAACCTGTGCGGACCGAAGGCTCGAGCGCCCCGTCAGCGAGAGGCCAGACCGTCCGGTCATCGCCGCCTTGGCCGTCGCGCGCACCTGTCGTGAGCCGGCGTCTGCTCCGAGGGAGATCACGCATTCGACCTTCGCCCCCCCGACGCGCCGCCAGACCGAGGCCTCCAGCGCGATGTCGAGATGCAGAAGGAGCCTGAGCTGGATCTCGGCTGCGACGACCGGGGGCAACTCGAGCACGACCGGGCTCGAAACAGCACGGAGGTAGAGATCGAAAGCGGCCGTTGCGAACGGCTCGTCACGAACCTGCGAGAGAGCCGAGGCGGCAACGCGCGTATCTGCGGGCTCCAGCTCTCCTTCCGCAGCAAGGGCCACGACGACGTCGGCGGCGTACACGGATGCTGCGAGAGCGTCGGCAGCGTCGCTCCCTCCCGCGGGTCGGACGATCGCGGCGGCGCGTCGGTGAGCCGCGGTCAGGATCGGAGCGACCCGATCGGGTGCACCATCGGCGAGTCTCGCGTGAAGCCGTGCAAGCCGGTCGGGGCCCGCATCGAGGCCGGCAGGCGAGGGCACGACGGAACGGACGAGCCCGATGCTCGCTCCGGTCTCCACGGAGTCTCGACCGAGCGACGTCACCGCTCGTCAGACCCGGTCTTCGTCTTCGACATCAGAACCGCCTTCTTCCTCCCCTGCACGAGGTCCCCTCCCTCGTGTGCCAGCGTTTCCTGCTCCTAGTATGGGGTCATCGGCTCGATCGCGCTAGGGGTTGAGCGTGGATCTCCTATTCCGGTTTCCCGAGAAGCCCCGCAGCGAGAGCGTCGATCGCCTCGTCCATCTGCTCCCACTTGTCGTAGATCGCGACACCGTCGGGCGCACGCGCTGCGGCACCGTCGCCGACGATCACGACGGGCACGTCCGGCCGGCTTGCCCGGATCGCGTTCGCGAGCTTGAGGGCGTCCGCGACACCGTCCCCCGCGTCGAGGAGCACCGCGTCGACGTCGTCGTCCTCCAGTGCGTCCGAGAGCCCGCTCGGCTGCACGCGGTTCGCGCCGAAGCCGCGACCGTCGAGCAGGAACTGTGCCAGCTTCACGAACCGCTGGTCGCCGCTCGCGACGACCACCTCTCCCCGGGCCTCGTGTTTCTGGAGAGACGTCGTCGAACCACCGCCCGCGTCGGCCTCCGTCCGCGAAGCCCACGCGACCCGGTCTCCGACCTCGAGGCCGCGCCGCTCGCACTCTCCGGCGGCGAGCTCCACGACCTCGCGGGCGCCGCGGCACGACGCTGTCTTGAACGGACGCAGGGAGTGAGCGATGCGGAGCACGATCAGGTCGTGGTCGACGAACACCACATCGATGGGGAACCGCATGAACATGGTGTGGATCGACCACGCGGGACGGAGAAGGAGGCCGTCGCCCGGCTCGAGGCTCCTGCGGCCGAGCAGCCCGCGCATCCGGCGCAGGATCGTGTCGGCTACCTGAACGGTTTCGCAGACGATCCGGCCGTCCTCGCGCCTGAGAGTCAGGAATCCACGACGTCCGATGGGCATGTCTCAGAGTGCCTGGTGGGACGGTGCGCGGTCGACGCTCGGCGCCGGTGAGGGATGCCCGGACGTCTCACCGCGAGGGGTGCAGCGTCCCCGCGTGCGGGTCCGCATCAGAGGCCCTTGGCAATGGCGATGATCGCCGGCAGCAGGATGACGACGAACATCGTGGGGAAGATCAGGAACACGAGCGGGAACAGCATCTTGATCGGTGCCTTCTGGGCGCGTTCCTCCGCCGCCGCCTTGCGTCGCTTTCGCATCTCTTCTGCGATCGTGCGCATGATCTGGCCCATCGAGACGCCGAGCGCCTGGCCCTGGATGATCGATCGGGTGAAGATGCCGACTCCCGGCGTCTCGGCGCGGGCGTAGAGGTGGCCGAGCGCCTCCTCGGTCGTGAGGCCCATGTTCTGCTCCTGCAGGGTCAGCCGCAACTCCTGCCCGAGCGGGCCCGTGATCCGGTCCGAGGCGAGTCGCATGGCCCCGGGGAAGCTGAGGCCGGCCTCGATCGTGACGACCAGGAGATCGATCAGGTCGGGCAGCTCGTTCTCGATCTGCTCGTATCGGAGCCTGATCTTGCGCGTCACCGCGACGTACGGGAGCATCCAGCCCAAGAAGATCCCGAAGATCGTGAGCACGAGCACCCAGCCGAACGCCATGCCCGAGATGCCGAGGAGCCACAGGAGCAGGATGCCGGTGCCGACGGCGCTCAGGACGCGGGCGCCGAGGAAACGGTCGGGCGTGGTGCCGTACATGCCCGCCGAGACGAGCATGGCCCGCGTCTTTTCCTCACCGCTCGAAAGCCGGGTATTCCGGAATCGGGCGCCGATTCGGCTCGCGAGCTCGCTCAGCGATCGCCGGTCGCGGCGCTCGTCGGAGGCGACCGCGGTGCCGCTGAACCCGTAGGCGCCGATCTGCTGCAGCGTCGCACCGGTCGTGCCGGTCGTTTGCTCCGGGCCGAGAACGGCGCGGACGATCATGTAGACAGCCGCGACGAGAAGGGTCAGGCCGAGTATCAGGACGAACACCACGGCTAGACCTTGATGTCCACGATGCGCTTGATGATCTGGGAGCCGATCGTGACCATGATCACGGACATGATCATCGCCAGGATCCCGTACGTCGTCTCCCAGAGTGGGCTGAGATATTCCTTGTTGATCAGGAGCAACAAAATGAACAGCCCGACCGGGAGCATGGTCAGGATCCACCGTGCCATCCGGCCCTGCGCGGTCATCGTGCGGGCCAGGCGACGAAGCTCCTGCCGGACGCGCACGTTGAAGGCGACCTGGTCGATCACCTCGGCTGCGTTCCCGCCGGCGTCACGCTGAATGAGTGCCACGACCGCGACCTGGTCGAGGTCCTTGTTGTTCATCCGGGTCACGCAGACGGCGAGTGCGTCGTCGAGCGGGACGCCGAGTTGCTCGTCTGCGACGATGCGCGCGAACTCGCTCTTCGTCGGCTCCGTGGCTGTCTCGGAGACGACGGCCAGGGCGCCGACGAGGCTGTGGCCGGCACGAAGCGACTGTGCGAGCACGTCGAGATTGTCGGGCAGATCGTCGGCGAACTTGCGGCGCTTGCGCTCTACCCTGTTCGTCACGTACGCACGGACGCCGAACGGCACGGCGAGCCCGACGAAGAAGAGCCAGACGGAGCCGACGGCAACGGCGACGATGACGCCCAGCAACAACCCGCCGACAACTGCGTACAGCGCGAGCGTGAGCGGGGTGGTCTCGATGTCGGCGAGCTCGCAGTCCTCCGAGAACGACCGCACGATCCGCCTGCGGCGGAACGACCGATCGGCGTCCTCCATCATCGCCTTGATGTCCTCGCGTCGGATGCCTGATTCGCCGTCGTCGCTACCGACGCTCACGAAGGAGCTCATCCGGTTGCGGAACGAGCCGCGGCGGAGCGAGAGGAGGCTCGAGACGGCGTACCAGAGGAGGGCGACGATCCCGATCACGAGCGCGACGAGCGTTATCGGCGAGCGCCAGATGCGCTCCCAGAGCGAGGGCTCGACGATGGTCGTGAACCCGATCTCCGGTGAGTGGTAGCTGATGTCCTGCGGCGGGTAGCCCGCGACGTCGAACGAGACGTTCACGTCGCGGTTCGACTTCTCGAGTGAGCGGTAGAGAACGAGGTACTCGTTCCCGAGCCGAAAGCCGAGGTCTGCGAACAGCGGCTGCAGATCCTTCGATGTCCGCGCGATCGCAGCCGTTCCGCCCGTGTCCGCGGCGATCTGGCCGAGCGCGTCCTCGCGGAACGCCGGGAGACTCGAGCCCGACGGTGAAGACGCGCACCTTGTCGTTCTTCAGCCTCTCGACGACGGCGTCCTGGGTCGTGCCGCTCCCGACGTCGGCGCCGTCGGAGAGGAGGACGATCGACCCTGCCTTGGCGCCGCTTGCGAGGAGCTGGATGCGTGCGGCTTCGAGGGCGTCGTTGAGATGGGTTCCCTCTCGCGAGAGCGGGCAGGGTCGCGAGTGCGGATTGAACCGCCGCCTTGTCGCGGGTGGGGGCGACGCGGACGTCGGCGTTCTTGTTGAAGACGATCACGCCGACCGACGCGTTGGGAGGTTGCTTGGCGGCGAAGGCCCTGCCGGCTGCCATCGCATCTTTGATCGGGGCGCCCTTCATGCTGTTGGACGCGTCGATCAACAGGATGGTCGCGAATCCACCGTTCGCGGCGCCGGCCGGGATGACGGTCAGCCCGTCGACCGGATTGCCGTTCTCGGTCACCTTCACCTGACCCGCGGAGAGCGCCTGGCGAGCAGGCAGCGTGAGGACGTAACCGCGGTCCGGGAAGACCCCGGGATTCGCTTCGACGATCGTCGGGCTCTCGGCGGCGATCGCCTGTGCGGCGAAGATCGCCGCCCCGACGAGGACGCCGGCCACGATCCCGACCCGTCTCACCTGAGCTCGGCCCCCTGAGCGATCCGTGCAGCCAGGTCGATGTCTGCACCCTCGCGGAAGAGTGAGGTCGGCAACTCGATGCCGTGCCGCTCGAATTTCTTGACGAACACGGGCCGTAGGCCGGTCGAGCGCAGTGCGCCGTTGATCGTCCCGTCGGGCGCGAACGAGTCGATCTTGAACTCGAACAGCTCCTGCATCGTGATGACGTCGGACTCCATCCCCTGGATCTCGGTGACGGAGGTGACACGGCGCGTTCCGTCCTGCAGTCGCGCAAGGTGAACGACCATGTCGAGCGCGGAGGCAACCTGCTGGCGGATGGCCTTCACGGGCAGGTCGTAGCCCGCCATGAGCACCATCGTCTCGATCCTGCTCAGCGCGTCGCGCGGCGTGTTGGAGTGGACGGTCGAGAGCGAGCCTTCATGGCCGGTGTTCATCGCCTGAAGCATGTCGAGTGCCTCGGCGCCGCGAATCTCACCGACGATGATCCGGTCGGGACGCATGCGCAGCGAGTTCCGCACGAGCTCGCGGATCGGGATCGCACCCTCGCCTTCGATGTTCGGCGGTCGCGACTCGAGGCGGAGCACGTGCCTCTGGTGCAGCTGCAACTCGGCTGCGTCCTCGATCGTGACGATCCGGTCGCGGTCCGGAATCGCCGACGAGAGCGCATTCAGGAGCGTCGTCTTTCCGGAGCCGGTACCGCCGCTCACCATGATGTTGAGCTCGGCATTCACACACATGCGAAGGAACTCGACCGCTCCGGCCGACAGCGTGCCGAGGTTCACCATGTCGTCGAGCGTCAGCCGCTTCTTCGAGAACTTCCGGATCGTCAGGAGCGCGCCCGAGAGCGAGAGTGGGGGGATGATCGCGTTCACGCGTGACCCGTCCGGGAGGCGTGCGTCGACCATCGGCGATGCTTCGTCGATCCGGCGACCGATCTGGGCGACGATCTTGTTGATGATTCGCCGGAGGTGCGAGTCGTCGGTGAAGCGGACGGTCGTCTCGAAGAGCCGGCCCTGGCGCTCGATCCAGATGTCGGTCGGCCCGTTCACCATGATCTCGGTGATGGAGTCGTCGGACAGCAGTCGCTCGAGCGGCCCGTAGCCGAGGATGTCGTCGGCCAGCTCGGTTGAGAGCCTCTCGCGGTCCTCGCGCGAGATCCCGGTCTCCGTCTGCCAGGTGCTGGCGAACCGTTGCGATGACGCGGTCGCGAACCGCACCGGCGTCGGCGTTGTTCGCGGAGAGCTGTGGTCCGAGCTCGCCGATGACGGCCATGTGCACCTGGTTCTTGAGCTCGGCAAACGGCTCGCGCTCGGGCGCCGGCTTCCCGCCCGGGCTCGTCCCTGTATTCGTTGTCAATCGCTCGTGGAGTTCCATCTAGACCTTCTTTCCTGCCCGGCGGGAGAACAGTGACGCACGCTTCTCCGGCGTCGGGAGCGTCAGGGCTGTCGAGGGCATACCGGTGTACAGTTCGGCGAGAGAGCGGAATGCGGCAGCGGATTCCGAGTCGGGGCGGGCAAGCACGATGGGGACGCCTTCGTTGACTGCTCGGGGAATCTCGCGATCGCTCGGAATGAGGATGTCGGGCTCGCGGCCGAGCACGGCGACCACGTCGCTCTGGCTGATGCCGACCCGGCTGTGAGCTCGATTCAGGACGAGCCTGATCTTCGACCGGTTGTAGCCCATCAGGTCGAGCGTCTCGCAGCCCGAGCTTCGTGTTCTTCAGCGAGAGCGAGTCGAGCATGCCGACCATCACGAGATCGCTGGAGGCGTCGATCGTGGCGATCACCTCGGAGGTGAACCCGGGAGGCGTGTCGACGACGATGAAGTCGAACTCGGAGCGAAGGGCCGAGTAGATGTCCTGGAGCATCTGGACGGTGACCGCGCCGGCCTGGTCGGGCCTGATTCGGCGCGAGGAGGGCCTGGGCGCCCGTGGGATGGGGGGTGAGGTAGGCCGAGAGCTTGTCGAAGTCGATCGTCCCCCCGGCGAGCGCGAGGTCGTACATCGTCCGGTCGGGCGCGAGGCCCATCGTCAGCCCGACGTCACCGAACTGCAGGTCGAGGTCGACGATCACCGTGCGCATTCCGGCCTGCGCGAGGGCGATCGTGAGGTTCGAGCTCGTGAGCGTCTTGCCGGTGCCGCCCTTCGGTCCGAGGACGGCGATGATCCGTCCCTTCTCTGCGCCGAGCGCGCCGGTGTTGCTCCTGCGGCGCGCGATCGCCTTCTGGACGGCGAACTGGAACTGCTCCGGCGACTGCGGCATCACGAGGATGTCCTCGCCCCCCGACTCGAACACGCGCCGGACGAAGCCGTTCGGAGAGTCCTGGCTGAGAACGAGCACCGGACGTTCGGCGTCGGCCTTGACGGCGCGGTCGAGCAGGGACAGCGCGCGCTCCGAATAGCCCAGGGCCGCGATGACGAGCACATCGGCCTGGGTCTCGTCGAGGATCCGGGAGGCGTCCTCGAATCGCGTCACGACCTGGGCGAGCCGGAGCGTCTCGTCGCCCCCGAACAGGGCGACGAGATTGTCCGAATCGATACCGTCGTCGACGGCGAGAATTGCGCGGATCGGTCGGCTCACGTCTGTTCTACCTACCGGTTCGACAGTGACTGGAGGCTTCCGCTCTTGCGGCTCGTCGGCTTTGCATTCGCCTGCGGTCGGATCGCTGCCCAGAGCGTGCCCGCGTCGGCCGCGACCATCATGTCGGGGACGTCTCGCGTGTTCATCTGGAGGATGTAGCTACCCCCGGCGGCGCCCTGATCGGGGATTGCCAGAACCTTCACCGGCGACCGGAACAACTTGACCACGCCGTTCAGTGCGACGTAGAGGTCGATCTTGTCTCCAACCACGACCTGCGTCGTGCTCATTCGGATCGCATCGACCGGGACTGACACACCGCGCTCGATGCCGGTGATCTTCGTGTTGACCGCCGCCGTCGTCGCCTCCGTGAAGTCGGCCGTCGTCAACTGCTGGCCAGGAAGGATGTCACTGACCGCGACGCGCCCGTTGATGTATGCCGGGTCGGCGATGGCGCCGAGCTTGACCTCCTTCTTCGGCAACGATGTCGGCTGGTAGAGCGCCTTCTCACCGATGATCGTCCCCGACGTGCCGGCGGGTATGAGCGCCTTCGCGACGATCACGGATGTCGCTGCGTTGTCACCACTTACGCTGTTGCGGTATTGGTTCAGGTAGACGAGAAGCAGGATCCCCGCGAGAATGGCCGCGCCGATTCCCAGAGCGACACCGATCCCTCGCGACGAGGTCATCTTCTCGGTGAATGTATTCGACACGTCAATCCTCCTCTTTCTCAAGGCATCTTCGAGACAAAAATCGGTCGTCAAGAACTACTTCGGTCATTCGAGCTTGGAGCTAAAGTTCATTCATCGAACGAGAACCGGAACACACGGCTGGAAGCCTGTTGGATCGCAGACCTTGCCGTTGCCGCCCGTGTTGGGACTGGGCGTGACGTTGTTCACGAAATGACCCCACACGTACGCGCCGCCCGATTCCGTGATGAGATCCGCCGGCGGTGCGTTACCCGGGCAGGGGTCGTCGATGTTGTTCGCGTTGTGGACGTTCCCCTGGCCCCAACCCGTGACGTAGAACGATCCGAAGGTGATGATCGGGAACGTTTCGTTGCCTGACCCACCGAAACGAGTCGTAGCCCGTCATGAAGAGGTTCACCAGCCGCGGGTCGTCCCCGCGGAGGTTGTTGCCGTGAACGACATTGCCGCCGCTGTCGAGCTTCGTAAATGAGTAGGCGCCGCCTGAGAGTGGATTGTTGGCGTCACTCCAGTAGTTGCGTCCCTTGACGTAGCCTGCCGCGTCAGCGCCGCACGACGGGTTGTTTTGGGTTCCGAACACACGAAGGTTGAACCCCTGCAAGAGCTGGGTCGGGTTGCCCGTCTGGGTGAGAACACACCGGTACGGCGGCCAATTGTCGAAGGGTGGCGACTTCGGGACGGTGAAGAACTGACTCGCTCCCGGACACAGTGGGCTGGTGCTGAGGTCGTTCACTGAGTAGAAGACATCGCACCCGAATTGGACTTCGCTCTTGAGGTTAGGGAGGCTTCGGGTCGCAATCGAGGGCGGCGCTTTGGCTCGCTTTCAGGTTGAACGTAAGCGGTGGTTCGCCTTGTTCCTGGGCAATGGCTCCCGAAAGACCCATATCCACCACAAATGAGTGCGTCGTGCCCGTTTGCTTGCTCGTGGCTGCGCCTGACACGGGGATCCCGTTTGTGTCGACCTCAGTGAGATTGAGATACTTGATCGGGCCAGATGCGTCATCTCCCCCCATGAACGTGCGTTGCTGTGGGGCCGCGAACGTGAACTCGCAGATCGCCGGGAAGTTGTTTCCGTTGAAGTTATTCGGACAGGTAGTGGTACCGTCCGTTCCTTTCGCCGGACTCTGCAGCCTGATCCGGAAGGAGAACGGGACACCGTCCGACAGTTCGGTGATACTCGGCCCGGCGCCCGGCGTGGTGCTCCAAACGCCGCCATACTCGGCCATGACGCAGTTATTGCAACTGCCGCCGCTCACCGTGACCTGAGCATTCGCCGGGACACGGTTCACGGCGCCGCCGAGCGCGACGTTCGCGTTGACACTCACGCGACAGGATCCTGCGACGACGTTGAACGACCCTGACGGACAGCCGTCCGGTCCCAGCCAGACATCGTTCAGCGCAGGCGCGTTGTTACCGGGCGGGTTGCTGGGGGTGAAGCTTCGAATGAACATCAGGCCCGACTGAACGCTCTGCGACGCGCCCGTGCCCGTCCCGTAGAAACACTGGATCGTGATCCCACCCCCCTGGCGGCACAGGTCGTTGATCGGGCCGCCGACCCACGACGAGCTGAAGCATGCTTTTGCCGAGGAGCCAGGGCAGCCGGCGGGCACGAAGCTCAGGGCGATGACTACTCCCACGGGGGTCCCGGGCATGGCAAATGACGCGGCAGCGCCGTTTCCCCCGGAGTTGTTCGGGGTCGTCCAGCCACCCAGGCCAGCCGGAAGGCCGAGAACTGATCCCTCCGTCAGCGGTGCGACGCTTAGTACGTTTCCGGTCGACTCGTTGTAGAAGATCGCCGCCGCGCTTCGCGGCTTCGGGACACGGACAGAGATCGGAAGCAAGCCCTTCAATCCCTCTACTTCCTGGATCTGCACGCGTGCCGTTGCTTTGAGATCCGGCGCCCAGAGTCCGAAGAAGCGGTGGACGTTGTCTTCGGTCGCGTTCACCTGGATTTGCTTCCCGGCGCATGCGGACCCTGCGGCGACGTCAGGTGCATCCCCGGAGAAGTCAGCGGGAGACGAACTGTCCGTCCAGAAGCCGCCGTTCAGGACGACGTGCACGTCGTCCGGAGACGTTCCGCCGATCTGGCTGTTGTACGTATTGCTCGTTACGGGGGTCCCGCTGGCGGTCGTGTGGCTGCCGACGTACTTCCGCGCCGCGGCCTCGATGTCGGTGTCGGTATCGGGGCCGCAGGGGAAGGCAAACTCGCTTCCTGCGGCGAGCGCCGCGGCATCTACCTGCGTCTGCAGGTGGCGGCGATGCTCGAAGAAGTTGCCCAGATCGACCACGATCGCCGCCAGAGCGATCGCGAGCGGAATGAGGAGTGCCACGATCAGGACGACTTGGCCGCGCTCGTCGCGGCCCAGTCGTCGGCTGAATGCGTGTAGCGGCGACGCGAACCGTCCCGTCGTCAGCATGGGGTCGTACCCGGGTTGAGCAAAGTTGGGGCCTGTTCGAGCCGCATTGTCGCCTTCCCGACGAGGGTGATGTTGGCCAGCTTGAGGATTGGCAGCCATCGGAAGGTTGTCGAGACCTTGACGGTTATCGGATCTCCCGGTGTCGCCCCTGGGTTTCCGTCCTCGTTCGCGTAGTAGTAACAGACGGTCGCACCGGGACTCGGGATGGTCGTCGTCCCACCCGTCTTCAGCGGGCCTGATGAGAGCTCATTC
The DNA here is from genome assembly GCA_963727515.1 of uncultured Thermoleophilia bacterium. Taxonomy (GTDB): domain Bacteria; phylum Actinomycetota; class Thermoleophilia; order Gaiellales; family Gaiellaceae; genus Gaiella. Next base: position 537,381 of record CAVSGN010000002.1, read on the forward strand.
TTCAGGTACGCGTTGAAGGTGGTTGACCCACCGTTGACAACGCAGGGGTTCGGGCTCGTCCCCTGGCAGACCGGGGCGAGATTCACCGTCGCGTAGCGCGCACCCTGGTTCGCGGTGTGGGTGAGGTCGAGCCAGTAGTTGAGGCCGATGCCGAACTGGATGATGCCGACGATCATGAGCAGGAAGAGTGGCAGGATCAGCGCGAACTCGACCAACGCCTGACCCTTCTCGCTCCTCGGAGTGCCCCTGTCGAACCTTCATTCCTGCTTCCCCTTGATCATCGGGCTCGATGCACATCTTGAGTGTAATCGGCAATTGTTGCGAATGGGATAAGCCTCGAATTGTCGAAGACGCCTCCCTCGACCCTGACGTTCGTGCCGGCTCCGGGGCGATCCCTGCCCCGGAAGACACGTCGGGCCGGCCAGATGAGGGGGTATCTGACCGGCCCGGACGCAGCTGTAGACCGCCCGACGGGCGGCCGACGCTGTCGACTCTTCGATCTAGCCTGGCTGCGTGCTGAGCTCGCTGCCTGCCTTGTTGAAGAGGCTCTTGATCTGGTCGCGCAGGAACACGATCGCGAGAATGACGCCGAGTGCGACGACCGCGATGATCAGGGCGTACTCGACGAGGCCCTGGCCTCGCTCCTCGTCGCGGAACCGCGTCCAGGTGTTCTGGCCCCGTACGACCGACCAGAGAATGACATCCATCATGTGTGAATCCTCCTTCGTTTCCGGGAGACGGCGCCCCCGATTCGTATCTCCCGGCAGGAGACCTGCTGGTGTGACCACAGGTTGCTCGGGTTGGTTCGGCTTCGGCAACTGTCCGGAGGGCTAGTCGTGCCTGGACGTTTGGAGCGAGGTCGGCCCGAAGCATGGGTCGAAGGCGAATCTCGGCGGCTTGCCGAAACACGTCGGGCCGCCCCAGGGCGGCCCGACGGTTCAGCGTTGATGCTCTTCGATCTAGCTTGGCTGCGTGCTGAGCTCGCTGCCTGCCTTGTTGAAGAGGCTCTTGATCTGGTCGCGCAGGAACACGATCGCGAGAATGACGCCGAGTGCGACGATCGCGATGATCAGGGCGTACTCGACGAGGCCCTGGCCTCGCTCCTCGTCGCGGAACCGCATCCAGGTGTTCTGGCCCCGTACGACCGACCAGAGAATGACATCCATCATGGTGAATCCTCCTTCGTTTCCGGGAGGCGGAGCCCCCGATTCGTATCTCCCGGCAGGAGACCTGCTGGTGTGACCACAGGTTGCTCGGGTTGGTTGGCTTCGGCAACTGTCCGGAGGGCTAGTCGTACCTGGACGTTTGGAGCGAGTCGGCCGAGCATGGCCGAGCGATCCGGTGGCTTGCCAAACACGTCGGGCCGCCCTAGGGCGGCCCGACGGTTCATCGTTGACGCTCTTCGATCTAGCTTGGCTGCGTGCTGAGCTCGCTGCCTGCCCTGTTGAAGAGGCCCTTGATCTGGTCGCGCAGGAACACGATCGCGAGAATGACGCCGAGTGCGACGATCGCGATGATCAGGGCGTACTCGACGAGGCCCTGGCCTCGCTCCTCGTCGCGGAGCC